>DATLFB010000045.1:0-74149 GCA_035525285.1 Thermoanaerobaculia bacterium | reverse complement strand
CGATCTCCCGGGACCATGCTCGGAATCGGGCTCAAAGGCACCATAGCGTTGACGGCCTCGGCATCGAATCCGCTCGCTCAGCCTACAGGTTTCTTTCACCATCAGCTGCGCCCTGCGCTGTGCTCACGCTCGGAATGACACCGAGTCACGCGACTTTCGCCGGCCGCTCCTCGGGGCAGTGGCGATCGCGGCGCTGCTGGAGATCCTGGATCACGTTCCGCTTGAACTGCTCTTCGCCGCCGCGGCGCATCATCTCCGCCATGTACTGCGCGATGTCGACGTTCTCGACACGCAGGCGCACGGTCTTGAAGATCCGCGGCACGCGTCCGGGTATCTGCACGTGATGCAGTCCGCCGCTGTAAGCGATCAGCATGCGCCCTTCTTTGATCGCATGCAGGATGTCGGCGATGCCGCCGCGAACGGTCATCGGATTCCCATGCAGGTCGAATCCCGTCTCCCGCTTCATCCGCCCCTCGGGCGCAAGAACGACCATCGAGTCGGGATCGATCCTGCTCAGCACCTGGAACCACGTGTCGTCGCGTTGCCGCGTGATGGCGATGACGTGATGCGCGACGAAGCGGAAGATCAGGCCGACCAGCGGGCGGTCGGTGGTCTTGTCGGCGGCCGGTACGACGCCATGCGCCGCGAGACGCCAGATGAAGCTGTTCGGCACCATGCCGAGAAAGAGCGGCTCGAACAGGCTGGTGTGATTGAGGAACGCGACCAGGCGGATGTTCGCCCACGGATCCTTCGGCGGGTCTTCGCCCACCCAGCCTAGGTCGAGGCGATAGCAGACCTTGCTCAGGACCTTGAGAGTGACGAGAAGCGAGAAAACGATCGCGCTCCGGACGATGCTCACGGCGCGGAAGGGTACGCGGGGCGCGCGGTCGGCGTCAACGCGGTATCCTTGTGCGGCCATGCCTGTGACGTCGCGGCGGATGCACTACACGTATGCGGAATACATCGCGCTCGAAGAGTTCAGCGACGTCCGTCACGAATACCTCGACGGCGAGATCTATGCGCTGGCTGGGGGAACGCTCGAACATGGCGTGCTCGCCTCTGCCGCGCAGGCAATCATTCGACCGCAGTTGCCTGATGGTTGTCGGACGTTCACGTCGGACGTTCGCGTTCGCATCGTATCGACGGGACTGTCGACGTATCCGGATGGCGGCGTCATATGCGGAGAAGCAGCGCACGCGACGGATGATCTTCTCGCGATCACGAACCCGATCGTCCTGATCGAAGTCACGAGTAACTCGAGCGACGAATACGATCGCGGTGACAAGCTGCGCCACTACCAAACGATTCCGTCGGTGATGGAGGTCATGATCATCTCCCATCGCCAGCCGCGGGTCTCGGTTCATCGGCACACTGAACACCGGTGGATGTCTGTCGAGGCAGGGAAGGGACAGTCCGTGACCCTCGAGTCGATCAACGCCGTCGTTGATGTGGACGATCTCTACCGCGATGTGATTGCAGGCATTACGCGGAGCTGAGCAGCCGGATGAACATCTTCGCGAACGCCGGTCCCTTCCCTTCGTCCTCGTGTTTGAAGAACACGTACGCGTCGGACCACTGCTGCGACTGCACTCGCTTTGCCCACGCGGCGAGTTGCTCGTCGGAGTAATCCGTGCGGCGGAGACGGAGGTAGCCCCAGCTCGCGGTGGGGATGAGGATCTTGTCGGGGTCGGGGACTTCATCCGTGTCGGCGGCGCAGAGGGCGGCGTCGTGCTCGCGCAGCGCGGCGAAGACTTCCTCGTCCATCCACGACTCGTGGCGGAACTCGAGACAGACGCGCCGCTCGCGCGGAACGACCGCGAGGAAATCGCGCAACCGCGGGACGTCCTTGCGCGCGTACGGCGGAAGCTGGAAGAGCGCGGGGCCGAGCTTCGGGCCGAGGAGGGCGGCGACTTCGAAGAAGTGGCGGACGTCGTCTTCGGCGCCGGCGAGCTTTTTCTGATGCGTGATCCGCTGCGGCGCCTTGAGCACGAACGTGAATCCGTCCGGCACTTCGGACGCCCACTTCGTCATCAGCTTCTCATCGGGCATCCGGTAGAAGGTGTTGTTGATCTCGACGGAGCCGAAATGCGTCGCGTAAAACGGCAGCATCTTCGACGCGGGGAGATCGTCGGGATAGAACGTTCCCTTCCACTCTTTGTAGCTGTAGCCGCTGGTGCCGACGATGATGCGCATTACGCCGACGATCGCTGCTGCGCGTCTTCCGCGCGCGCCATGGCCGCGGCGACGAGCGACGCGTACGCGAGCGCGCTCTGCTGATGCTGCGCGGTGTAGAAGTCCGCTTCTTTCTTGTCGAGCGCGATCATGCCGAGAAGGCGGTCGCCATGAAGAAGCGGCGCGCCGAGCCAGGAGAGGATGCCCGCGCCGACATGCAGTCCGCGCCGAAATGCGCGGTACTGATCGGTGTCGCCCACGATGAACGGGCGCCTCCGGTAGATCACTTCGCCGTTCGGAATCTCGAGGTTGTCGATCTCGAAGCTCTCGCCGATCACCACATCGAGATCGGCGAAACCGACGCCGCCGATGATCACCAGCCGGTCGCCGCGCAGCTCCTGCACCGAGCAGCTGTCGTACGGCACTTCCTTGCGCAACTCGCTGAGCACGAGGCGGATGGCGCGTCCGGCGGGGTTCGTCTCGTCGGTCACGACACGAGCGCCGTCGGCACGCGCAGCCACCGGCACGTTGCCGCGCATGAGGTCATCGATCTGCCGTTCGAGGTCGGCAAGCCGCTCATTCAACGTCACGTGGGAACCCTGCCTACGAGAGGAGCGGATTGTAGCTCACCGCTGATGCTTTGGGCAGAAGTACGTCGTTCTGCCGAAGACGACAGTACGCCGAAGCGTGCCTCCGCATCGCGGGCAGCGCTCCCCTTCTTCGCGGTGATGAAAGAGCGAGCGCGGCGGGAGATCTCGCTCGATGGCGGTGCGCAGAATGCGGCGCATCGTGGTGAACAGCGCGCGCGTTTCCGCGTCGCGCAAGCGGCCGGCGGGACGGCGTGGATGGATGTTCGTCTGAAAGAGAATCTCGTCGACGTAGAGATTGCCGAGGCCGGCGATGATCTCCTGCGACATCAGGAGCGACTTGATCGCGCCGCGCCGTTTGTCGAGGAGCCTGGCGAATGCGCGGGAATCGAGGTCGAGCGGATCGGGACCGAGACCGCGCTCGCGAATGAACGCGTCGGGATCGTCGACGAGGTTCGCGAGCCCGAAGAGACGCATGTCCTCGAACGCGAGGCGTCCGCCACCGTCGAATTCGAACACGATCTTCGCGAAGCGCGGCGGGGGTTCGGGCGCGCGGTAGTACGCGAGGTCGCCGGTCATGCCGAAGTGGAGGTGGAGCCAGGTGGGGGCGGGGGCGGTTGCCCGGTTTCCCGGTTGCCCGGTTACCCGGCAGAAGAGGTGTTTGCCGTGGCGGAGCGTCTCGGTAAATTCGCGGCCTTTGAGTCGGCCGGCAAATGTCTCTTTGCGAATGTCCGCGAGAATGCGCTCGTCGCGCACATCGACTCTCGCGATGCGTTGATGCAACGCGTGCTTCGCGAAGTACCTTTTGTACGTTTCGACTTCGGGTAGCTCAGGCATCGCCGGGTAACCGGGCAACTGGGAAACCGGGCAACCCTAGCGCATCCTCGCGATCCACCGCCCAACCCTCTCCTCCAGCGTCTTCATCGGCAGAGCGCCGGCGCCGAGGACTTCGTCGTGGAAGGCGCGGATGTCGAACTTCGCGCCGAGCTCTTTCTGCGCGCGGTCGCGGAGCTCGAGGATCCTGAGCTGGCCGATCTTGTAGGCGAGGGCCTGGCCGGGCCAGACGATGTAGCGGTCGGTCTCGGTCTGGATCTCGACCTCGTCGATCGCCGAGTGATCGCGGAAGAACTGCACGACCTGCTCGCGCGTCCACTTCTTGTCGTGCAATCCCGTGTCGACGACGAGACGGATCGCGCGGAGCATCTCGTCGTTGAGACGGCCGTAGTCGCTGTACGGATCCTGGTAGAAGCCGACTTCCTTGCCGAGGCGCTCGGAGTAGAGCGCCCAACCCTCGACGAACGCCGTGTAGCCGCCCTGCTGGCGAAACCTCGGCAGCTCGGGCAGCTCCTGCTGAATCGAGAGCTGCATGTGATGTCCGGGAACGCCTTCGTGATACGCGGTCGACTCCGTCGACAGCGTCTTGCGCGACGTCGCCTCGTACGTATTCACGTACACGCGCCCCGGCCGCGTGCCGTCCGGCGAGCCCGTCTCGTACGACGCGCCGGCCGCCGCTTTCTCGCGGAACGCGGGCACGGGAAGGACTTCGACCTTCGCCTTCGGCAGCCGGCCGAAGAGCTGCGGCAGCCGTTCGTACATCGCGTTGATGAAGCGCGTGTAGTCGTCGACGATCTGCTGTCCCGATTTGAATTTCAGCTCGGGATTGGCCTCGACGGCCTGATTGAAGCTCTTCATGTCCTGATATCCGAGCTTCTTCGCGATCTGCAGCATGTCCCCTTCGATGCGCGCCACCTCGCGCAATCCGATCTCATGAATCTCCTCGGGTGACAGATCCGTCGTCGTCATCTGCCGCACGCGATACGCGTAGCGCGCCTTGCCGTCCGGCAGCGACCACACTCCGACTTCGGTGCGTCCCTTCGGCGCGTACTCGTCGCGCACGAAGGCGGTGAACTTCTGATACGCGGGAATGACCGAGCGCTCGATGCCCGCGAGCACCGCGGCGCGGATGCGCTCCTTGTCGGCGTCCGAGAAGCCCGCCGGAAACTTCTCGAGCGGCCGCGCGAACGGCGACTTGTCCGCGGGCGTATTCGCGATTCCCGCCGCCTGATCGGCGACTTTCTCGAGCAGGAACTTCGGCGGCATCAATTTCGCGGCCAGTCCCATGCGCATGTTCGCGATCGTGTCGTCGAGGATCTTCGGGAACTTGCCGAGGCGCACGACGTAGTCGTCGTAGTCCTTCACGGTTTGAAACGGCAGCGACGAGGGAAGCTGCGCCGCGCCGAGGTGAATGCCGTTCATCTGATTGACCGGCATCTGCCAGCCCTTGAACTTCGAGCCTTCGATGTCTTCGCGCAGCCCCTTCACCATCAGATCGCGATTGAGGCGCTCCTGCTCGGAGAATGCGGTCGTCCCGATGGCCTCGAAGCGCGCGAGGAACTTCTTCGTGCCGGTGAGCTCTTTGCGCACCGCGGCGGCGGAGACGTCGCTGACCTGATCGTTGTAGCGCTTGTCGCCGAGGATCGATGCGAACTCCGGAGAGTTCTTCATCGTGTACTCCCACTGCTCGTCGATCAGATCGGCGAGCGCCTTGCGGCGGCGATCGAGATCGGCGGCGGAGAGCTCGGCGGCGTGGATCGTCTGGGCTGTGAACAGCAGTGCGGCGAAGGCGATGATGAGCTTCTTCATGACGCCGGGAGTGTACGACGGCGGACCCAGTCCGCCCGCTGCTTCCGGAATGGAATCAGCAAAACTTGCGCGATCGTCACATCGCGCGGCTCGTCGTACGCGGGAACGCCGATCACGATCTGCTCCTGCGGCACGTCGAGGCGGAGCGTGCGGTGCAGCACGTCCCACACCGTGAGGATGCTCGACCAGTTGCTGTCCGTGTGCTCGCGCACGTTGGAGTGATGGATGCCGTGCATGCGCGGCGTGACGACGAACCGCACGAGCAGCGAGTCGAGACGCGCGGGCAGGCGCAGGTTCGAGTGATGGAAGAGGATGCAGACGAAGAGGATCGTCTGCCAGATCCAGAGCGCGTACACGTCCGCGCCGATGACGACGATCTGCAGCGCGCGATAGCCGACCGAGAGGATCAACTCGCCGAAGTGGAAGCGCAGCGCGGTCGAGGCGTCGAGATCGCGATCGACATGATGCACGAGGTGGAAGCGCCAGAGCACCGGCACGACGTGGTTCAGCCAGTGCCAGATCCAGAGGGTGTAGTCGAGCAGGATGACCGCGAGCACGATCTTCACGGCGCGCGGCAGCGCGATCAGATGCAACAAGCCGATGCCGTTCGTCTCCGCCCAAAGCGTCACGGGCGTGAGGACGGGCGCCTGCAGGAAGGTCAGCAGCGCAAACGCGACGCCGCCGACGGTGAGATTGCGCACGATGCGTCGGAGCTTCGGCTCGACGGCCGGCCGCAGAGGGCGCCGCCATTCGAGCGCGGTGATGGCGAGAAACACGAGCGCGATGATCGCGATGCTGAGGTGAGAGGCCATGGACGCGTGAATTCTCGCACTGGATCGGCTGGAGGGCGGACGTCCCGTCCGCCACGGGGGCGGACGAGACGTCCGCCCTCCTCAGCGCGAGAGCGCCTCGCGCACGGCGTCGAGAAGCTCCGCGGGCTGAAACGGCTTCGACATCACTGCCCGCGCACCGGCGAGCTTCGCCTTTCCCTCGTCGAACGTCTCGAACGCGCCGCGCAGCAGAATGACGGGACACGGACGCAGCATCGCGCAGAGTTGGTAGCCGTCGCCGTCGGGCAGCACGACGGATGCGATGACGAGATCGGGATGCTCGTTCGCCGCGACCGCCGTCGCCTCCTGCATCGTCGCGGCCGTCGAGACGACGCCTTCGCCGAGGGTGAGCTCGATGACTTTCGTGATCGTGATGCTCGGATCGACGACGAGCACGCGCTTCCCCTCGAGCACCGGATCGACCGGAGACTGCGCCGGCTTCGCGAACAGCTTCGAGAAAAGACCCATCAGTGCGGCCAGAGCCAGCCGAACACGCCCGCCGTCACGAGTCCGTAGAGCAGGCCGTCGATGGTCGACTTGATCGTCATGCCCCACCCGCGGTGATACCAGATCGACATCTGCCAGAGCGCGACGGAGTACGCGATGAACGCGGTCGCGCCGGCAAAGCGGAAGACGTCGAGGTAGTTCGCGCCGGGGGGGAGCGCGCGGCCGGCGATGTACGCGGCGAAGATGCTGACGACGACCAGGTAGATGAACCACAGCGTGAGGCTGCGGCCCATGTTGAACGCATCGCGCCGCAGCACGGTGACGATGAGCAGCGGACCCTTGTTCAGCTTCTGTTCGAACTCGGGTGTCTTGTACTCCTTCATGTTCGCCGCGCGCGGAATCATGTAGTCGCCGGGCGCGATGCCGAAGGGACGCACCGCATCCATCACCGCGTCCTGATTCGGAACGCCCGGATAGTCGCCGCGGTGCCAGAGCGGCGCCATGTGAATGATGGAGCTGAGGATGAAGACGAAGACGGCGGAGAGCAGGATGGGGAGCCAGAGGTCGAGTAACCCGGTGACGGTCATGACTTCCTCCTTGTCCTATGTCGATTGAATCTTACGCTCCAACGGCTCCCCGCGCGCACAAAGCGGGCATTCCGCGGGCGCCCACAACTCGTTCGGAAGCGAGGCGAGCGACTCGAGGACGAGATCGTTCTTCTCTGCGAAACGCGCCGTCCACTCGCCGAGAACGAGCATTGCGCCGATGCCGACCGGCGTCGCGCCAAGCGAATCGAGCTCGATCCACGTGCCGCGCACCGCGGAGCCGGTGTTGATGACATCGTTGATGATGACGACGCGCTTCCCGCGCACATGGCGATGCAGCGTCCGCGGAACGCGATATTCATATGGATAGAGCTCGCCGCCGCCACCGCGCATGTCGAATCGCTCCGAATACGTGAACGGCACCCCGAGCCGCCGCGCCACCATCAGCGCAAGAAACGCTCCCTCCACCAGCGGCCCGCATACGACCTCGGCGCCATGTGTCGCCAGCCGCGCCGCCAGCTCGTCCGCCAGCGGCTCGATGCGCGCCGGCTCGAGGAACAACGCCTCGAGATCGAGCCACAACGAACCGTGATGCCCCGACTCGACGAGAAAGTGACCGCGCTGCGGTGCGAGGAGGGAGAGGACGTCGTTCATTGGCGTGACGACGATATCGTGGGACGACCGTGGAACGCCGATTTCCAATCGGCGGGTCCGCCGATCTCCGATCGGCGCCGACTGAAAGTCGGCGGTGACCGATGGCCCACGCGGGAAACCGTGTAGCGCGGGCATCCTGCCCGCCGTAGCGCCGGCATCCTGCCGGCGACATCGCTGGCTGGAAGCCAGCGAGACGGCGGCCTGGAAGGCCGCGCTACAGAAAAACGGAGCGCCGACTGAAAGTCGGCGGACCGCACTACGAGCCGCGCTTGCGCAGCGTCGGGTCGGCAAAGAATTCGCCGGCGTCGCGAACGACCGTGTCCCATTCGAACATCGCGCTTCCCGAGATCGCGCCGAGGCGGCGGTAGCTTTCGAACTGCTGCTCGTCGAACCACTGGTCGGCGGTGGTCTGCTGCGGGAAGGCGTCGTTCTTGAAGCCGTACTGGCGGACGTCGACGGACGCGCCCATCGTGCGATTCGGTTTCACCACGATGATCGTGCCCGTGCGCTCTTCCTTCGGCAGGCCGAGCATGTCGGCGTGCGCGTCGCCGTAGCGGATCGTTCCGACGATGAAATGGCTTTGCGGCGGGGTCGCCAGCAGCGGCTCGATGTCGATGTCGATCTCCGTGCCGAAATCGATGCGCACCTTGCGCACGAGATCGCCGAGGTCGGAGAAACAGGGACGCGGATCGGCGCCGCAGTCGGCGAAAACGATCGAGCGGCAGCCGCGCTGGATCAGCGAATAGACGCCCGTGTTGTCGAAGTGTCCGCCGTCGGTGAGATAGCAGAACGGCATCAGATCGGTCGTCTGCGAGAGCAGCTCCTGAAGCGTGTAGAACGGCCAGAGCCGCGCGGAGCCGGCGCGCCAGTAGCTGCGGTTCGGCGTCGGAGCCCAGAATCCGAGGCGGACGTTGAACAGCGTCAGCAGCATTGCCAGCGCCGCGGACGGAGTCTGGCCGCCCATGTTCGGACTCGCCGCCGCGCCCGAGACCGACACCGCGGCGCCGAGCGAGAGCGTGCCGCACGCGTATTCATCCGTCCGGCGATACCCGGTGCGCAGCGAGCCGCAGAATGCCTTCGACATCACGAACGAGTCGGAGAAGCGCTGCACCGTGGCGAGGTCGCGGCCGCCGACGAGATTCAGCGTCGTGTTGATGAGGTGGTACGGCGCGCCGTGATCGGTATTGCGCAGATTCTTCAGCGCGACATCGTCGTCCGGCACCGCGTCCGTGACGTCGGTCTCGCGGGCCTTCGCGCGTTCATCGTTCGACGCCCCCATGTACGCGCGCACGAGCCGCGACTTGTAGAAGCCGTGAACGGTGAGCACGTTCGGATCGGCGAGCCATCCGAGGGCGAGCACCCAGCCGAGGACCGACGAGATGCAGCCGAACATCGCCACGGCGCGCCAGGCCAGCGCATCGGGGATGCATGCACCCACCGCGATCAGCGCGAACATCAGAAAGCCGATCAGCATCAGCGCGAACGAGCGCGCATTGCTCCCCTCGCCCCATACCAGTTCGAACAGCAGCAGCGCGATCGACAACGCGATGCCGATCAGCACGACGTACGGCAGCCGCGCGATCGGCAGCGGCGTGTATTCGTGTAAGGACTCGGTCCACGAAAGCGCGAATCCGACGGCCACACCGAGCGCGGCACACGAGGCGATCGCCGCCCAGTGCCGGCGCCCGACGGGCCCGCGCACGAGCAACGCGCCGATGATGAAGACCGCGGAGCCGGCGGCGAGGGACACGAGATGCAGCTCGATCTCTTCGCGCGGTACGAAGTACGCGCCGAGGGCGAGCGCGAGCCAGACCAGAACCAGGGCGAGCATCTTCCCCGGCGAGCGCGGGCGGAACTCGTACATCGCCATCGAGAGAAAGAGAAACGCGGAGATCATCGTGGCGATCGTGATGTACCAGATCTCGCCGTTCCCATCCTCGTAGACGCCGGCATAGAAGCGGTGTCCGACCCACGCCAGCCACACCGCGAGCAGGAACAGCAGCAGCGGCGGCACGATCGCGAACACGATCCGATCGAAGGTCTTCGGCTTCGCCTGTTTCGTGTCGTCGCCACCGCTCGGCGAGCCGCGCAGCGCGGTGTAGGCCGCGCCGAGGAGCGTCAGGATGATGCCGCCCCAGCCGCCCGCGCGCGCCACCTGCCCCCCGACCCAATGATGCGCGGTGTGGCTGTAGAGAAGGAAGTCGATCGCGTCGTGACCGAAGCCCGAGAAGAGCAGAACCACCGCGGAGATCACCGACCACTGCAGCAGGGTGGTCTGGAAGCGGACGAGCTGATTGCGCCAGAAGTCGCCGTCGCTCACGCGCGCGCCGTACTTGCGCTTTTTGCGCGCGCCGGCGATGAGAAGGACGATGGCGAAGAACGCCGACACGCCGCCGAACGCGATCCAGATCTTCGGCCGCGGAAACGTCTGCGTGATCATGAGCGCGATCACGGTGAGGAGCACGAAGGCCACGCCGGTGAGGACCACGGCGATGACGTCGCGCAGCTTCCAGCACTGCCGCGTGCCGAGCATCCAGAGAATCACGCAGAAGACGACGCCGATCAGGAGAACGAGCGGAGGCACCAGCGCGACTCTGAGACGCTCGAGCACGCGCTCTCTCGTCGCCGGCTTCTCGTGCGTCCCCGCATTCGCGCGCGCGGCTTCGGCGCGCTCGTCGGCATCGCGATAGTCGGCCGACGTCGCGAAGGTGTCGATGTCGTCGTCGAGATCGATGCGGTACTCGAACGCGTTCTCCGTCGCGAGGGCGAAGTACGCCTGCCCGCTCATGATCGCGGCGAGCATCAGCGGCAGGAGCACGAGCCACGTCAGCACGAGGTTGCGGCTGATGACCGCGATCGCGCGCCAGGTGTCGGCGCTGAGCAGCCCTTTGCGCGGCGTGAGGAAATTGGAGAAGAGGCGGAGGTGGTGGATCGGATCGCTGCCGGCGTTGAGGGCGCTGTCCGACATCTGTTTGTAGTCGCGGGCGATGCTCTTCGCGTGCGCGTGCACTTCGTCGGCGTGGCGCACTTCGTGGCGCTCCGGCTCGATGCGCTCATCGGGCGGGAAAAAGTCTCCCTTCTCGCGCGAGCCGCGTGAGAGCCACGCGCTCCACCATCCGCCACAGTAGCCGCCGCCGGAGACGGTCGAGAGATAGTCGAAACGTTGGAGCAGGCCGTGGCGCTTCAGCGCCTGCAGCAGTCCGAGGTTGAAGGTCGCGCTGCGAATGCCGCCGCCGGAGAGGGCGAGGCCGGAGAGAGCGCGCGGGCGGGGCTGGTCGTCCGCGGGATAGATACCGTCCGCATCGTTCGCGCGGCGGCGCCGAATCTCGTCGTATTCGGCGTCGAGCACGTTGTGGAACGGATCGGCCGGCGAGAAATCGAGCTCGTCGCAGCGATCGTCGCAGTCGTGCGCTTGCTGGGGTTCGTCCGCCACTCGTCACCTCCGGATTTTGGGATGGAGAGATGGTAGCGCGAGTGGGGTTGCGCGGTCTCGCGGTTACGCGGTTTCGCGGTTTCGCGGTTCGCCTGAACCCGGAACGCCGGCTTTCAGCCGGCCGGTCCGCCGATCTCCGATCGGCGTCAGAACCCGCGCCGACTGGAAGTCGGCGGACCGGCCGATTGGAAATCGGCGTTCCAGACCGTTGCCGCGCGGACTCCGTTGTAGCGCGGGCATCCTGCCCGCCGTAACGCCGGCATCCTGCCGGCGACCTCGCTGGCTGGAAGCCAGCGACACGGCGGCCTGGAAGGCCGCGCTACAAAAACGTAACGGCGCAACCGATAGAATGCGCCGCCATGAGCGCGAAGAGACTGACGATCGTCCTCCTCTCCCTCCTCCTCCCCTCCACCCTCACCGCGCAAATCGATCCGGAGCTTCTCGCCGGCATGAAAGCGCGCGCGATCGGGCCCGCGACGATGAGCGGACGCGTCGCGGCGATCGACGCGGTCGAGTCGAATCCCAACATCGTCTACGTCGGCGCGGCGACCGGCGGCGTGTGGAAGTCGGTGAACGGCGGATTGAGCTTCACGCCGATCTTCGACGATCAGCCGGTGGCCGCGATCGGCGCGGTGGCGATCTTCCAGGCGAGTCCCGAGATCGTCTGGGTCGGCACGGGCGAAGGGAACGTGCGCAACTCGATGTCCGTCGGCAACGGGATCTACAAGTCGATCGACGGCGGGAAGACCTGGCAACACCTCGGCCTCGAGAAAACGGAGCGCATCCACCGCATCGTGCTCCATCCGCGCGATTCCAACGTCGCCTGGGTCGCGGCGATGGGACAGGCGTGGGGACAGAATCCCGAGCGCGGCATCTTCAAGACCGTAGACGGCGGGAGGACGTGGACGAAAGTACTTTACGTCAACGAGCGCACGGGCGCCGCCGATCTCGTGATCGATCCCGTGAATCCGAACAAACTCTTCGCGTCGATGTGGGAGTACCGGCGCTGGCCGTGGTTCTTCCACTCCGGCGGCGCCGGCTCGGGGTTGTACGTCACGTACGACGGCGGCGCGAGCTGGAAGCGGTACACCGAGGAGGACGGACTGCCGAAAGGCAACCTCGGACGCATCGGCATCGCGATCGCGCGCTCCAATCCGAGCATCGTCTACGCGATCGTCGAGGCGGACAAGAGCGCGCTGCTGCGCTCGGACAACGGCGGCGAGAAATGGACCGCGGTGAACACGGAGGTCAACACCGTCAGCCGTCCGTTCTACTACGCCGACATCCGCGTCGATCCCGAAGATCCGAATCGCGTCTACAACATCGCCACGCTGATCTCGCTCTCGACCGACGGCGGGAAAAACTTCAAGGTCCTCGTGCCGTTCGCGAAAGTGCATCCCGACTATCACGCGTTCTGGATCGATCCGAACGACGCGGGCCACATCTACGCCGGCAACGACGGCGGCGTCGCGGAGAGCGAAGACCGCGGCGCGAGCTGGCGCTATGTCGCCACCCTTCCCCTTGCCCAGTACTACCACATCGATTACGACATGGAGACGCCGTACAACATCTACGGCGGCATGCAGGACAACGGCTCGTGGAAAGGGCCGAATACGACGTGGGAGACGGGCGGCATCCGCAACTGGGACTGGCAGGAAGTGGGATTCGGCGACGGCTTCCGCACCCTGCCGCTTCCCGACGACTCGAACAGCGGCTACGCGATGAGCCAGGAAGGCTACGTCATCCGCTGGAATCTGCGCACCGGCGAGCGGAAACAGATTCGTCCCGCGGCTCCTGACGACAAAACCGAGCTGCGCTTCAACTGGAACGCGGCCATCGCGCTCGATCCGTTCGATCCGAACGGCGTCTATTTCGGCTCGCAGTTCGTGCACAAGTCGTCGAACCGCGGCGACTCGTGGACGACGATCAGTCCCGATCTGACGACGAACAGGAAAGAGTGGCAGCAGCAGGCGAAGAGCGGCGGACTCACGCCGGACGTCACGGGCGCGGAAAACTTCACCACGATCATCACCATCGCACCGAGTCCCATCGAGCGCGGCACGGTCTGGGTGGGAACCGACGACGGACGCGTGCACGTGACGCGCGACGGCGGCGCGAACTGGGCGAGCGTCGAAGGCAACATCAAAGGCGTTCCCGCGAACACGTGGGTGCCGGAGATCAAGGCCTCGCGCTTCGATGCGGGCACGGCGTTCATCGTGCTCGACGATCACCGCCGCTCGAACTGGACGCCGTACGCCTATCGCACGACCGATTACGGCAAGTCGTGGACGTCGCTGGCGACGAAGGACGTGCAGGGCTATGCGCTCTCGATCGAGCAGGACGTCGTCGATCGCGATCTCCTCTTCCTCGGCACCGAGTTCGGATTGTTCGTGAGCACCGACGCCGGTAAGTCGTGGTTCAAGTGGAAGCACGGCTTCCCCACCGTTTCGGTGATGGGCGTGCACGTGCATCCGCGCGATCACGATCTCATCGTCGGCACGCACGGCCGCGCGGCATACATCCTCGACAACGTCGCGCCGCTGCGCACGGTGTCGAAGGAGACGATGGACAGGCCGCTGCATCTGTTCGAAGTGCCCGACGCGCAGCAGTTCCGCACGCGGCAGAAGGAAGGCTCGCGCTTCGTCGGCGACGGCGAGTTCCGCGGCGAGAACGAGCCGTACGGCGCGCTCCTCACCTACTCGCTCAACGTCGCCGGTCTGCCGCATCCGACCGACGAGAAGGAGCGCGCGCGAAAGCAGAAGGAGCGCGAGGCGAAGCAGAGGGAATCGATTCCCGAAACGGGAGTTCCGGCGGAAGAGCCGAAGGACATTCCGAAGGAGCCGGAGGCGTCGCAGAAGCCGCAGGATCAGAAGCCGAAGGAAGACGGCGACAAGGCGCCGGAAGTGGAGATCGAAGTCGCCGACGAGAGCGGCAAGACGATTCGCAAGTTCAAGGGACCGGCGAAGCTCGGCGTGAATCGCGCGTCGTGGGATCTGACGCGCGATGCGTTCAAGCGGCCGAAAGTTCCGGGCGAGGAAGAGAGCGAGTTCCGTCCGCGGACGGGACCCGAAGTTATGATCGGCACATACACGATCACGATGAAGTTCCGCGGCAACGAGGCGAAGCAGACCGTGCGCGTCCTCCCCGATCCGCGCGAGACGATCGCGCCGGAGATCCGCCACACGAAGTACGACGCGATCCTCCGCGCCGGCCGTTTGCAGGAAACCGCGACCGAGGCGATCACGCGGATTCAGAAAACGCGCGCCGACATCGACGCGGTGACGGCGAAGGTGAAGAAGGACGACGAGCCGGCCGGTTCCGCTCCTGATCCTCTGGCGAAAGCCGGCGCCGAGCTGAAGAAGCGCCTCGACGCGATGGAGAAGCGGTTGTGGGTCCCGCCGAAAACGAAGGGCATCATCGCGGATACGGACGCGTGGTCGAAGATCTCGTATCCGCTCTTCTCGCTGCAGTCCTCGTGGGACGCGCCGACCGCGTCGCAGCTCGCGTATCTCGAGCACGCTGAGGCGGAACTTCGCGCCGTGATCGCGGACTTCAACAAATTGTTCGCCGAAGACGTGGCGAAGTTCCGGGAAGAGGTGCGGAAGGGGAACGTGATCCTTTTTCCGGAGTGGGAGCCTCTACCCTGATGTCATCCCGAGCGTGAGCGAGGGACCTGTGTGGGTGGGGGGCGCGAGGCACATGCTTCGCGCCACCCGCCCACCCGGGTCCCTCGACTACGCTCGGGATGACAGGTCGGCGAGATCCAGCCAATCCGGATTCCCGCGCTCGATCAGCGCGACCTTCTTCGAACGACGCCAGCCTTTGAGCTGCTTCTCGCGAGCGATCGCGTCTTCGACACGCGTGAGCTCCTCGCAGTGGACGAGACGCGTGACTTTGTAGCGCGGCCTTCCAGGCCGCCGTAGCGCCGGCTTCCAGCCGGCGCTACACCGAACGCCGGCTGGAAGCCGGCGAGACGGCGGGCAGGATGCCCGCGCTACAGCGGTTCCTCCCCGCGCGCTTTGCGTCGCAGAGCGCGGCATCCGCGGTCGCCACGAGATCATCCGCGTGCAGTCCGCACGCGGGTGCGTGGCCGCGATGCCGATGCTCATGGTGACGATGCCCTCGGGCGCGTCTTCGTTCGGAATCGCGAGTACCCGCACGCGGGCGCAGAGCGTTTCCGCATGCGCGAGTGCCTGCGGGAGCTCGCAGTCGGCGACGAGCGCGACGAATTCCTCTCCTCCGTAGCGCGCGAGGAAATCGCCGGCGCGTCCCAGGCCGCGCTGCAGAACGGCCGCGACTTCGCGCAACACGTCGTCGCCGGCCTGATGTCCGTAGCGATCGTTGAAGAGCTTGAAATGATCGATGTCGATCATCATCACCGCGAACGCAGCGTGCGCGCGCAGAGCGCGGCGCCATTCGGTCTCGAGCACTTCCTCGAATCGCCGGCGGTTCGGCACGCCCGTCAATCCGTCCCGCCAGGAGAGATCGAGCACTTCCGAATAGAGCCGCGCGTTCTCGATCGCCATCGCCACCTGGCGCGCGAACGCCATCGCCGCCTCCGCGTCCTCGGGGCCGTACGCACGCGGCTCGGCCGTGTCGATGCTCATGGCGCCGATCACCGTGTCTCGCACGATGAGCGGCACACCCATGATCGTGCGCAGATGCTCCATCCCCTCGAGCTGCTCCCAGATTTCGGGAGGCGCGGGCAGGTCGAGAATCAGCGGCTCGCGCCTGCGCGCGAGCTCGCGGTTGTAGCCGACGTCGCCGAGGAGCCGCACGCGGCCGACCTCGGCCTCGGGAAGACCGCGGACGGCCATCACGCGCATCGTTTCACCCTCGATCCGCTGGATGCTCGCGCTGTCGTACCGGATCACGTGCCGCAGCTGATCGAGCACGCGCGGAAGCACCAGCGCGAGATCGAGCGACTCGCTCACTTCGCGTCCCGCGGCCTGCAGCCGCTCGGCGAGTTCGCGTGAGCGTTTCTCCGCCGCGTACAGCCCCGCATTCCCGATCGGCCCCGCGAGCTGCGCCGCGACGGTCTGCGCGAGCGCGACTTCGGCGTGCGTGAACGCGCGTCGCGGATCATCCGAGCCGGCGCCGAGGGCGCCGATCACCTCGCCGTGCGCGACGAGCGGTACGAACATCATCGGATGCAGCCGCGCGTCGCGGAACAGCACCGGTTGTCCGCTGTCGATCACGTCGGCGATCGACGCGGCATCCACCTCCGCGGCAATGCCATGTGACGCGGCCACGCGGGGCGCGCGCGTCGTGCGATCGAGCAGCGCGACGACGGAGCCGGATGCGCCGAAGAGCGACGCCAGCTCGCGCGTCACCGCCTGCAGCATCTCCGTCATGTCGAGCGTCGAGGCCACCGTGTGGGTGATGCGATTCAGCGCTGCCAGATCCTCGGTACGCGCCTCGGCCTCCTGCTTCGCGCTGCGCAACGCGGTCGCGACGCGCCTGCGCTCGCCCGCCGCCAGCATCGCGATCGCGGTGATCATTGCGATCGCGATGTAGAGCAGAAGAACCTTCGTCAGCGCCGATCCGGCGTCCAGCGGACCCGGCATCGCCACCAGCGCGGCCGCGTAGCCGATCGCCGCGAGATGACCGTAGACGAAGGCGCGCCGCGCGGAGATGTGTGTCTGATTCATCACCGGCACGATGATGAAGAGGAACAGCCAGCTCTTCTCGCCGCCCGAGAAATAGATGAGCACCACGCACACGACGACGTCGAGGAACTGAATGAGCCCCGCGACGTCGAACTGACCCGCCGTGCGCGGCTTTCGATAAGCGGCATGAAGCACGGCGGTGGAGAGGCCGCAGAAAAGCGCGACGGCGATGGCGACGTTCAGGAACTGCCGCGTGTCGAGCGCGCCGAGGATGAAGTGATTGTGCAGCGCGAGCGCAGCGAGGGTGGCCACGAACCCGGCCGTGCGCACCATCGGCGTCATGACTGCGTTGAAGCCGTACACGCGGCGCGCGCGCGCCCATGCGGCTTCCGCAGCCGTCGGAGCGGCGGAAGCTTCGAACATTTTGTCGGGATCCTGACTGGGCGATTGTACGCCGGAAGCCTTGCGGAGGATGTGGCGAAGTATCGCAAGGAACCGGAGTGGGATGTCATCCCGAGCGTAGTCGAGGGACCTGTGTGGGTGGGGGGCGCACGAAACGCGCCGCCCGCACCCCCAGGTCCCTCGACTACGCTCGGGATGACAGGCCGGCGAGATCGATCCAATCCGGATTCCCCCGCTCGATCAGCGCGACTTTCTTGGACCGCCGCCATCCCTTCAACTGCTTCTCGCGAGCAATCGCAAGTTCAACCTGCGTGAATTCCTCGAAGAGCACGAGCCGCGTAACGTTGTACTGCGAGGTGAAGGAGCGCGGGTACTTGTGCGCCTTGTGCTCCGCGAGGCGCTTTTCGAAGTCGCTGGTGATGCCGATGTAGAGGACGCGCCGGAGACTGGCGAGGATGTAGACGTAGTACAGCTTCATCACGCCGAGGGTACCTCGGCGGAACTTGCGGTCGTTTGATTGGCTACGTGGAGTAGATAGGCACGTTTGTCGCGCCGCCCATCACACCCAGGTCCCTCGCTCACGCTCGGGATGACAAACTACTCACTTCATCGCAATCGCTCTGGCCTGCTTGACGTCCACGAACCCCTTGAACGCCTTCTCGATCGCGTCCTGCAGCAGCGTGCGCATGCCCTGTTGCATCGCGGTCCGGCGCAGCTCGTCGATCGGCGCGCGGTGCTGGATCGCTCGCTTCAGTTCATCCGTGCCGATGAGGAGCTCGTGCACGCCCATGCGGCCTTTGTAGCCGCTGTTCATGCAGTTCGAGCAGCCTTTCGGACGGAAAAGCTGGAGCTCGGGTGAGTACGTGATCCCCGTGTTCGACCAGTAGTCGTAGCCGTAGATCTCGATGATCTCTTCGAACTCCTCCGGCGTCGGGTTGTAGCCCTCCTTGCACTTCGGACAGAGCACGCGGATCAGGCGCTGGGCCATGACGCCGAGAAGCGCGTCGGCGAAGTTGAAAGGATCGATGTCCATGTCGAGCAGGCGCGTGATCGTCTCCGGCGCGGAGTTCGTGTGCAGCGTGGAGAACACGAGGTGGCCGGTGAGCGACGCCTCGATGCCGATGGCTGCCGTCTCGTGATCGCGCATCTCACCGACCATGATCACGTCGGGATCGGCGCGCAGGAACGCGCGCATCGCGGCCGCGAACGTGAAGTCGATCTTCGGCTGCACCTGCACCTGCCGCAATCCCCTCTGCGTGATCTCGACCGGATCCTCGGCGGTCCAGATCTTCATGTCGACCGTGTTGATGAAGCCGAGCGCGGAGTGCAGCGTCGTCGTCTTGCCCGAGCCGGTCGGGCCGACCACGAGGCAGATGCCGTACGGTTTCTGCAGCAGCGTCTTGAAACGCGCGAGGTTGTGCTCGCTGAAGCCCATCTTGTCGATCGGCAGCGGCTTCGACGCCGCGAGGATGCGCATGACCACGTCTTCGTTCTGATTCGCGGTCGGAATCGTCGCGACGCGGAGCTCGATCGTGCCGCGCGAATACTTGAATCGGATCTTGCCGTCCTGCGGCTTCCGCTTCTCCGAGATGTCGAGGCGGGCCATGATCTTGATGCGCTGCACCAGCGCGTTGCGGTGCTGACCCGGGATCTCCATGAACTTCTGGCATTCGCCGTCCACGCGCAGGCGGATGACGCACGGATTGCGCGGGCCGTCCGGCTCGATGTGGATGTCCGACGCGCCCCGCGCGAACCCCTCGATGATGAGCTGGTTCGCGAGCTTCACGATGCCGGAGTCGGTCTCGTCGATCTCGGGGAGATCGGTGAGCGGCGCGTCTTCGAGCTCGACCCTCTCGCCTTCGCCGAGGGAGTCGAGAATCTTGTTCCAGTCGGCCGGATCGTTCGAGATCGGGACGGCTGCCTCCTCCTGCTGCTTCATCTCTCCGTACGAATTCGAGAGGTACTCGAGCAGATCGTGCTTCATCGCGACCAGGAACTCGTACTTCGGCGCGAGGTTCATCGCGCGGATGCCGTCCATGCGCGTGAGATCGTGCGGGTCTTCCATCGCCACCACGACCACGCCGCCCTTGCGCTCGATCGGCGCCGCGCCGTGCTTGCGCCAGATGTCGGCGGAGACGCGCTCGCGCAGGTCCTGCGGAATCATCTGCGAGCCGTCGTAGTCGAAGAAGGGCGTCGAATAGAAGGCGGAGAGCGACTTGCCGATCTCCTCTTTCGGGATCTTGTGGTCGTCGATGAAGATCTTCTCGATCGTGACGTTGTTCATGCGCGCGCTCGCGGCGGCCGTCTCGATGTCCTTCTCGGAGAGGATGCCCTTGTCGATGAGCGCTCCGAACTTCGAAGGCTTCGAGGTGCGCGCGACTTTGTGCTGGTTGTAGAAGGCGATGCCGAGGATGCGCGCGATCTCCTCGCAGCCGTCCTCGTCCGTCTCGTTGAACGAGGTGCCGTGGCGCTTGTTGATCAGCTGGACCACGCCGAGGAGATATTTCTCGAAGAGGATCGGCACGGCCAGGACGCTCTTCGTACGGAAGCCGGTCTGCTTGTCCCAGCGCTGGTCGAAGCGGAGGTTCGCGTGGAACTTCGCGAGCTCGGCGGCCTCGTACGCGTCCTTGATGTTGATGGTCTTGCGCGCCAGCGCGGCGAAGCCGGCGATCGACGCGAACGACTTCGGGATGCGGATCTCTTTCGGAACGTCGCCGACTTTCTGGAGCGAGTAGAGCTCCTGGTTCTTGGTATCGATGGCGTAGATGGTGAGACGCTCGGCATCGAGCAGCTCGAGGATCTTGTCCTTGAGCGTCATCAGGATCTGCGGAATGGACTCCGCGGAGTTGATCTGGTTCGCGATCCCGGTGAGCTTCTTTCGAAGCTCCAGCTCCCGCTCGAGCGAAGAAGGCGCCGCCTGAACACTCATGATGTGGTCTCCTGATTTTCCGGCAACTGACAGAAAAGAATAGCACGCGGCATCCGGCCGGCGCGGTGCGTCAGCCTGGATGAGTCGTGCCTGGCCCGCCGCAGCGAGACGCCGATTTTCCGAATGTCCTGAGTCCCGGCTATTCTCCAGAGACAAACATGGCCATCAGGAAGTCCGACCTCTACTCCTCCATCTGGGCCTCGTGCGACGAGTTGCGCGGCGGCATGGACGCCAGCCACTGATATGAAGGAAAGCCAGCACGCCGAATGGAAGGAGTCGTGGCGCGATGATCATCTGCGCTGGGTGTGCGGCTTCGCCAATGCCCGGGGCGGCGTGCTGGTCATCGGGCGCAACGACAAGGGGCGGGTGGTCGGCGTTCCCAGCGCCGCGAGACTCATGGAAGAGCTTCCGAACAAGATCCGGCCGGTGAGATCGAGGAGGCCTAGGGTCGAGGCATCCAGCGCATCTTCCAGGCCTGCCGCGATGCAGGGACGCCGAGACCTCGGATTCGGCTTTCCGGACACGACCTCTGGGTGGAGTTCCGGTTCTCGTCCGGCAGGCGGTGAGCCCGAAGGGCGGCAGCAAACCGGTCACCGAGGCGGACGGGAAGGGTTCGGAGAAACGTCGGAGAAAACGTCGGAGAAAACGTCGGAGAAAACGCCGGAGAAAATTCCGTCACTGCTGTCGATGCAAGGCTGAAACGCATCGGACCGGACAAGGGCGCACGTCGGAAGAAATCGAAAGCCCACTCTGAGTCTCAGTGACGTGGCCACGGCGATCGGGAAGTCCAGCAGGACGGTCGAGCGCGCCGTTGCGAAGCTGGTGGGAGCCGGCAGGAAGAAGCCCCCCGGTACGAAGCCGCCTGAGTTACCAGAACGATGGTCCACCCACCTGGTGGGTCAAGCGTTCGGCAGACCGTCGATCAGACCAGATACTTCGTAAGGTCGATCCGTTCGTGACCCTTACGACGGTTCATGGTGAATCGCCCGTTTTTCCTCTTGATGCGCACGTGCCAATACCGCCGGTCCGGAGAGACCGTCTCGTGCATCCCCGGCAGCCAGCGCGAGAACTCCGCGACCGGGATCAGAAGCACGGTTGCCGCATCGCCGCACGCAAACGAAACAAAGCCTTGCTTCGTCTCTTCAAGAAACTCCTTCTGATACGGGTGAAACGCGAACCAGAATCCACCTTCCGGCGCGGCCCCGTAGGTTCTCGAATACGCGCAAACGAGTCGCACAGCATCGTCGGCTGATGAGAAAGTTGCACGCGAGCGCTGAATCATCGGCACGCCGAGCTTCGCCGCGACGCGTGCGGCGGATTCGCGGCCGACGGCGACGATGTCCAGCCTCGGGCTCGCAGCTTCCTCTTCTTCGCCTTCGTCATCGTCCTCGGCGACGTCTTCCGCGCCCACGGCGACCACCGCAGGCTCCGGCAGCGTGTCCTCCGCCGTCTCGAAGACGAGGTCGACGATGTCATCGACCCGCGTGAACTCGTGCGGGACGAGGATCTCGCCTACTTTTCTGACAACGCTCGGGTGGTCCAGCCGCTGCCGGAGATCGAGGAGCTTCAGCAGTGCATCAATGCTGATCAGCCTCATCTCCCACGCGTGACGCGACCCGCGGATCTCTGCCTCCAGTCCGCCGGTATCCTGACGCCCCACGATGATCAGACACGAAGATTCATCTTTCGGAATCGTTGCGGCGTCGATGAGACTGCTCCGATAGCCGGCGACCGTTTTGAGCGAAACACGGTAAGCGTCCGACGTCTTGACCTCGACGACGAGGACATGCCCACTCTGCAGCGTCCAAAGGCCGTCATAGCCGATCTGGCCCGACACACCCCGATAGCGGCCCGGCCGCACCGAAAACCCGAGTCGCCTTCCTATCTCGTTGATGATGTCCTGCAACGCAAACGCGGCGGCAGCGAACTTTTCGCCTGCGAGACATTCAGCGCAATACGCTTTCAGCTTTTCGGGACTCACGCGGCTCAGGTATTCACGGAACTCGCGTGAAGTCTCGTTGTCCTCAGCGAACCGGCCATCGCCTGAAAACGCGATGATCTGTTCGAGGCGCTTGTTCTCGATGGCCGGATCGGACTGCCACAGGTCCAGAAGCCGCATCTCACCTCCACGCATGTGCTGGCACTGCGGCGCGACGCGTCACAGCATGCCTTGCGTCGAACCGGCGGCGCAATCCGTCATCCTTCGGATTCGCCTTCACGTCCCAGGACTTCGACCAACTCCGCGATGATTGCAAACTCGCCATCAGGCGCGTCCGTGAAGACGATCGGCTCAAAGGCGCGGTTCGCTGGCTTCAGAATGACGCGCTTGCGCTGAACTGAGCCATCGATGCCCGTACTCTCGCTCTCATACTTCTTGACGGTGTAATTTGCGCCCGACTCCGGATCGCGGTCCTTGTGCAGCTTCGCGAGAATCGTCTTCCCCTGCCGCGTACCGGTCACAGGGCTGGAGAAAAGGCAATACGAACCGTTCGGAATCTGCGGCTCCATGGACGAGCCCTCCACCTGCGCCACAAACATCCCGGGCCGGAGACGGCGTTGCGTGTCGATCTCCACCCACTGCCACTCGCCATCCTGAATGTGCTGCGAATCACTGAAACCCGATGCAGCCGCCTTCAACGGCACGAACGGTACGCACTTCACGAAACGATCTTCAGGCCGCCCCTCGACGAACTTCAAACGATACGGCATCGCATGTCCTCCGCCATCGACACGCAACCGCCGATACGCTTCAGAGGACATCCACGTGGTGACGTCTTTCTGAAAAACCGGATCATTCATGAACTTGACGAAGATCTCCTCGTTCTGATCCATCCGTTCGACGAACAGGTTCTCCAGAAGATTTCTGAAGACGAGCTCAAACTTGCTTCCGGGATTCACAGCGGCGGCCTGCTGCAGCGATTCGTCGGCCACGGCCGCCTCGACGATTTGATCGAAGAAAAGCTGATCGGCTTGATTGAATTCCGTGCCGAATCGCTGATTCAACACATCGATCAACTGCGACAGCGGCACGTCCTGTGGACGGGCGAGCGCGCTCCCAATCTCCGTCGGCCCGTCCAGCGCCCTCGCGTCGCCTTCCGTGAGACTGATAGACCCTTCGCTGATCTTCTGCAACCGGTAATACTCGAGACGAACCTCGTCATCGAACTGGTACGCCCGCCCGCTACTCCGCCGCGGAAGCTTCGAAGTCAGGTGCCTCAGAAAGACGTAGAGGCGCTCGAGATCGGAGTCCTGATACGGAATGACCTGACTCAGGAATCCATAGAGGCTGAGAAAGGCCAGCGCTTTCCCGCGCCACACATCAGCCTCTTCCTCGTCGTCCCTGCGGCGCACCGTGAAGCGTGAGACGGCGGGATCGAGGGCTGCGTTCATCGCCTGGTGATCGGCCGCGCTCTGGCGCTGCTTCGGTTTGAAGTACACCGCCGAGAACCGCTCGATCTCCTCGTCGAGGTAGATGCCTGACGCATCCAGTTCGACTTTGATCTGGTACATGCGCGAGGGGTCGACTTCGTCTCCCATCTGAGCGCCTGCGTAATACGTCTTGAACGCGTCGCGAATCTCCTCGCGGTCGTTCACGAAGTCGAGAACGAACGTATCCTCCTTCAGCGGATGCGTGCGGTTCAGACGCGACAACGTCTGCACCGCCTGAATCCCGGCCAGGCGCTTGTCGACGTACATCGTGTGCAGCAGCGGCTGATCGAAACCGGTCTGGTACTTTTCCGCAACCAGAAGGATCTGGTACTCCTGCGTGGCGAACTTCTCCGGTAGCTCCTTCTGCCGGATGCCCCGGTTCATCCCCTCTTCGGTGTACGTGACGCCCTCGACTTCGTCATCTTCGACGGTGCCGGAAAACGCGACTAGTGTGCGGATCGGATAGCCCTTCCGCTTGATGATCTCGTCGAACTTCTGCTTGTACCGGACTGCCTCGAGACGCGAGCCGGTGACGACCATCGCCTTCGCCCGCCCGCCGATCTTGTGCCGCGTGACGCCGTTGAAGTGCTCGACCATCACCTCCGTTTTCTGCGAGATGTTCCAGTCGTGCGTCCTGACGAACCGCGCCAGCGCCTTCGCCGCCTTCTTCCGTTCGACGTGCGGATCGTCGGCCGTCGCTTTCAGCAGCCGGTAGTACATCGCGTACGTTGTGTAGTTCTTCAGAACGTCGAGGATGAACCCCTCATCGATCGCCTGCTGCATCGTGTACTTGTGCGCAGCCTCGCCGTTGCGGCCAAACACCGCGAAAGTCTTGTGTTTCGGGGTGGCCGTGAAGGCGAAGAGACTGAGGTTCGCCTGCCTGCCGCGCTTGGCCATGCTGCGGAAGAGCTCCTCGAAGTCGTCACGCTCCTCCTCGGCGGCACGCCGTTTCGCTTCGTCCTGAAGTGCTTCGCCACCAAGAACGCTCTTGAGCTCTGTCGCGGCGTCGCCACCCTGCGAGCTGTGCGCTTCATCGATGATGACCGCGCACCGGCGTGTTGGAAGAATGCCTCCGGCCTTTGTCCCCCGCTCCTCCGCCATCTTCGCCAGGTGCTGCGTGACGAATGGAAACTTCTGCAGCGTCGTGATGATGACCGGGACCGCATTTTCCAGCGCCTCCGCGAGCTGGCGCGAGCTCTCGTCGATCTTCTGAACGACACCGCGCTTGTGCTCGAACTGATAGATCGTGTCCTGGAGTTGCTGATCGAGCACGATGCGGTCGGTGACCACGATGACACTGTCGAATACCTTCCGGTTCCCGGCGTCATGAAGCGACGCCAGACGGTGCGTCAGCCACGCGATCGTGTTGCTCTTGCCGCTTCCTGCCGAGTGCTCGACCAGATAGTTGTTGCCCGGTCCCTCTCGCCGCGAGGCATCGACGAGCATCCGCACCGCCTGACGCTGGTGGTAGCGCGGGAAGATCATCGACTCTACCTTGACCTTCCGGCCCTCGTCGTCGCGCTTCTCCTCGACTTGAAGGTGAAGGAAGCGCGCCAGGAGATCCAACACGCTGTCGCGCTGCAGGACCTCTTCCCAGAGATACGCCGTGCGGTAGGTGCGGCCAGCCGGATCTGGTGGGTTCCCCGCGCCGCCCTCGAATCCTTTGTTGAAAGGCAGGAAGTGAGTCGCAGTGCCGGCCAGTCGCGTCGTCATCTGGACGGCTTCGGTATCGACGGAGAAGTGGACGAGCGTTCGGCGTTTGAACTCGAAGATCGGCTCGCGAGGATCGCGGTGGTGCCGGTATTGCCAGCACGCGTCGTCCGTCTCCTGCCCTGTGAACGCATTCTTCAGTTCCAGCGTCGCGAAGGGAATGCCGTTCAGACTCAGAGTCACGTCGATGACCCCGCGGCGCCGCGCATCTTCCCCCGACTCCTTCGTATCTTCCTTTCGCCGGTACCGGAGCTGCCGGGTAATGCCGAGCCGATTCGCGGCGTAGCGCGCCTCCAGTTCCGCATTCAGCTCATGCGCGGCCTTGAAGAACGCGACGTACAGCGTTCGCCCGTAGCATTTGAAACCGTGCCGCAACGTGGCCAGCGAGCCATTCGCGTCCATCCATTTGCAGAGATCGGAGAGGATCTGGTCGCCGGTCTTCTCGCCGTGCAGCGCCTCGAGCTTCGCCCACTCCTTTGGCTGCGTCTCGCGAATAAACGAAAGAACCGCGGCCGGAAAGACCGCGCGTTCCCGGTCGTAGCCTTCAAGTGCGACGCTGACATAGCCGTTGCCGAGGAGGTGATTTTCGATGACGGATTCGAACGATGCCTCGCTGGTCCGATTCATGATTTATGGACCAAGGATAAAGCGTGCTCGTTCGCGGCGCAGCATTTCGAACGGCGTCATGAACCTGATGCCGAGGCCCAGACAGGCGTCGGGGATCTTGATCCTGCGCGTCGAAGCAGACGGCCGCTCGTGCGTGACCACGGTATGCCCGCCGGCAAGAGCCTAGGCCACGACGTAGTAGTCGGCGACTTGGAGGAACGTACTGATCGCCGCTGGCTCGTACTGGTTGCTCGTCGCCCACGTGCTGACCGCCGCCAACGATGGAATCACGGACGGGTCCGGGGAAAGAAAAAAGTCCGGACGCAGAGCGGCAGCCCATGCCGAAAGCTCGTCCGCGCCGGCCTGAATCTCATCGGAGACTTTGTCGACGCTGAAGACGGTCCCCGCACCATGGCTGCCGACCAGCCAGTCCCAGAAAGCAGGACAGAAATCGAGGCCGTAATGGAGGTTCTTCGCCGCGATGAAGACATTGGCGTCGAGGAGATAGGCCATCAGACAGCGAGCCCCAGGTTCTGCCCCAGCTCGCGGAACGTCGACATCTTCCTGAAGCCGAGAAGGCGCAGCGCCTCGGTAAAGGAGGAGCGCCCTTCGAGCGTGCTGACCACGAGTGCGCGGGAAAAACGCTTGCTCGCGCGGGCGCCCAGAGTCAGATAGAAGTTGCCCCCGCTGCCGGTGGGCAAAGCCAGAAGACGGGTGACCTCTGCGTCGTAGGACGCGCGAAACTGCGGACGCGTCAGGCCGCCGGCATCGTGCATCCGCCGGAGAATCACCAGCGTGCTGACCTTGAAGCGTCTCGCGAGCCGATCGGTCTCCGTACGAAGATCTGCGCCCGGATCGTACTCGTCGCGAAGCACGGCCAGCGGCACGAGCAGCTCCGCCGCGACCTGATTGCACCAGCGCTCGACGGCGTTGCCGTCAATCTCCACTGGTCGCGCATCGGAGACGGCGGACTGTCCGAGCCAGATGTGCGCAAGTTCGTGAGCGAGGGTGAACATTTGCGCGGCCTTGGTGTCGGAGCCGTTGATGAAGACGAGTGGCGCGAGAGGATCGGCGAGAGCGAACCCGCGGAACTCGTCCGAGTCGAGCTTGCGCCGGTTGTTGCTTCCCACGACACCGCTGACCATCACCATCACCCCCGCGTTGTCGGCCAGCTCGATGAAGCGCCTCAGCGCGTCCGTCCACGTCGGCATCCGCCGGCGCTCTTCGAGGTCGAAGCCCAGCGAATGGCGGATGCGCTCCGCCGCATCGATGACATCCGACGTGACGGCAGCAGCGCCGGCAAACGCGAGCGGCCGTTCACCGATCGTGCGCGCGAACTCGCGATACCACTCCTGCCGCTGTTGGCAGAGATGGATCGTATCGAGCAGGTCAGGGCTCGGCCGCTGGAGACGCGCACCGCCCACCGTACGAAAGTCGGGGATCGGGACGCGTTCGACCGGCGGCTCCGGGAGGAAGAAATAGCCGATCGGGGTGTGCGTCGCCCGCGCAAAGTCCTCGAGCTGTTTGAGCGTGGGCTGGACTTCTCCGGCCTGCCACGCGTCCAGCTTTGGAAAGCGTCCGGCGAGCGCATCAGGCTCGATCCGCGACCGCTCGGCCGCCCAACGCAACAACTCCGGCTTGATCTCGACGCGCATGGCGTTGTCTCTGACAAATTCAATGATGACCTGAAACTCCGGCCGCGTCACGTGCGCCGACGTCGATCTCGCCGGCGACCGCAGCAGCGATTAGAGAGGCGCGCCGTTCCTTCAGGAGGGCGATAGTGTCCTGTGTCGCTGCGCCGAGCGCGTCGAGCTTGGCCGTCTCGGAGGCGATGTGATTAACGATCGTCCGCTGTTCGTGGAGCGGCGGTAGAGGAAAGTGAAGCGCCGAGATCTCCTCACACGTTAGCGCGCCTTTGGTCCCACCGGCATCATCGCTAAGACTCCGAAGAAAACCGTACGCTGCAAAGAAGGCCCACCGCAGGTAAGGTGAATGGACAAGCTCGGGCTTAGGAGTCACGTAAGCGATGTGCTGATTGATCGTTGCCTCGAAGTGAAGCAGTGTCGCACGGCCTCGTGTTTTCCCTTGCCCGGTTAGGGCCACGAGAATGCTCCCGGACTTCACCAGAGGAAGACTGCATTCGAGGAAGGCAGTCTCAGTGACGAACTGCTCCGCTGAACTGGTCTCGTCTTGATTCACAACCGAGCTGTTTAGCCATGGAATCGTTCCGTGCACCCAGTAGGCACGGTTGTCGCGTTTGGGTGTGGAGCCGTTGCCTACACGTGCGAAGTGGCTTACTTTCCAACGCTCCCAATGGACTGGTATCTCACCCGCCCATGCGATACCCGATGCACGGAGGCGCAAACTTTTATCAGCACCACGGGTCACCGCCCGAGTGACCACAGCACGCCGCTTCTCGGCGAGAAGATCGAGGAGCCGCTGCTTCGCAGCGATCATGGCGTCAATCCCGGCGGTTTCGCGATCGAGGTACGCGGCGATCGCACGCTGCTCGCACACGGGTGGCGCGCTGACTAGAATCCCCGCGATCTCGGAGGCTGGGATCGCGGGGTAACTTACCCCGTACGAGCGTATCTCGACCTCGCTTAAGAAACGAGGTTCTCTCAATGCGTACTTGCAGAACCCGCGGTCGAGGTCCTTCGTCCGGCCCCTAATAACGGCAAACCCCGTTGAGACAATCAGGTTGTCGGGTGGGTCTTCGACGGCAGCAATTGCCTGCAAGTACGTGCGTACGGTGGAGATGATTACATCACCATGTCGCACGCGGCGTCGTGCGCGGCTCGGTGCGTCCCCGAAACGGCACGTGCTCATTGAGGTGACACCGGCGTAGGAATCCAGATCTCCTATGTCGATGTACCGCAGCTCGAAATCGCTTGCAGTATCTTCTCCTAGTATTTCGTCGTTAATCGTCGCGAGATACTTCAAACGGCGATACGTTGCTGCTGGAGCGTTCGTCATGTCGTCATCTCTCGCAGTAGCCGCACGATCTCCTCTTCCGCTTTTCTCAGAGCGGCGTCGATTTCCTCGAGCGGCCGCGGCGGCATGTACCTGTAGAAATGCCGGTTGAAGTTGATTTCATACCCGACCTTGTCTTTCGTCCTGTCCATCCAAGCATCAGGCACGTGCGGCCGTACTTCTCGGTCGAAATAGGCATTGATGTCCTCTTCCAGCGGGACATTCTCGAAGTCGCGCAGTTCGGGGTCAGACTCGACCCTTCCTTTTCCGTCCACGCAGACCTCTGCGGACTCGTCGCGTTCGGAGAGAGCAGAGAGGATCGCTTTCCTCAACGTTGCATCAATCCTCACCGGTCCGTTGAAAATACGTCGTGAGTCCTCGATCGCTTCGTCCAGCACGTCGGTGAACTCCGGGCGACTCCGGTAGATCTCCTGCGGATTAATCGAGCCGAGCATCTTCAGAATCGACTCCTGCAGCGCTTGTCCTGCGGCCATCTCTTTCGCCGCCGCTGCGCCCTTCTTCTTCGATTCCGGGAGCTTCTTAAACGCGCTCTCCTCGTGAAGCCGAGCGATCCGCTCGGCACCAGCCTGAAAGTTCAGCCGCAGAGGGCGCTCGACGGTGACACGCGTGTAGCCGAACGCCGTATCCGGGAAGATCTTCGACACCTCGCCCTCCTCGAAGCGGCCGTAGATCTTCACCACGTCGCGGATCTGCGCCGCGGTCATGTGGCGCCGCTTGTCTCCGAGGCTGCGCCTGTTCTCCTCGCTGCCGCCGGCCGTCCACATCTCGCGGGCGTCGATGAGCTGGATTTTCCCCTTCCGCCTCTTCTCCTTCCGGTTCGTCACGATCCAGACGTAGGTGCCGATGCCGGTGTTGTAGAACATCTGCTCCGGAAGAGCGATGATCGCCTCGAGCCAATCATTCTCGATGATCCAGCGCCGGATCTCGCTCTCACCCGAGCCGGCCCCGCCTGTAAAGAGCGGAGAGCCGGAGAACACGACGGCGAGGCGCGAGCCGTGCTTCTGTTCCGCCGGACGCACCGGCTCGAACTTATGGATCATGTGCTGCAGAAACAAGAGCGCGCCGTCGTTCACGCGCGGAAGGCCTGCCCCGAAACGGCCATCGAAGCCGCGCGTGTTGCGTTCCTTCTCGATCTCCTTCTGCTGCTTCTTCCAATCGACGCCGAACGGCGGATTCGTCAGGAAGTAGTCGAACGTCATCCCCGCGAACTGATCGTCTGTGAACGAGTCGCCGAAGCGGACATTGTCGCCTCCGCCGTTGTGATCGACCTGCTTGATGAGCATGTCCGACGCGGCGGTGGCGTAGGCGCGAGGGTTGTAGTCCTGGCCGTAGACGTACAGCCGCGCCGCCGGGTGATGGTCCCGCAAGTAGTTCTGCGCTTCCGCGAGCATCCCGCCGGTGCCGCAAGCGGGGTCCAGCAACTGCCGCACGGTTCCGGGCGTTGAAAGAAGATGATCATCCTTGATGAACAGGATGTTCACCATCAGGCGGATTACCTCGCGCGGTGTGAAGTGATCGCCGGCCGTCTCGTTCGCGAGCTCGTTGAACCGGCGGATGAGGTTCTCAAAGATGAGCCCCATCTGCTGGTTCGGTACGTTGTCGGGATGGAGATCGATCTCGGCGAACTTCGAGACGACCAGGTAGAGGATGCCGGCGTCACGCATCTTCGCGATCTCGGCATCGAACTCGAAGAAATCGAAGATACGGCGCACGTTGGCCGAAAAGCTCTTGATGTAACCGGCCAGATGCTGATGGATCTGGTCGGGATCGCCCTTCAGCTTCTGAAAATCAAGTCCGGAGTGGTTGTGAAAGCGCTGCCCGGCCGCCTTGTTCAGCGCCGCGTCGAGCGCCTCCCCCTTCAGCTTGTCGCGGACTTGATCGTACTTTCGGAGAACGGCCGGTTTCGTCGGTGCGAGAACGCAGTCGAAGCGGCGGAGAACGGTCATCGGCAGCATCACCCGCTCGTACTGGGGCGGGCGGTACGGCCCTCGGAGGAGATCGGCGATCTGCCAGATCAGATTGGAAAAGTAGTTGTGGTCAGGCATGGACTCGAGGCGGCATTGTCGCAGGTGGATCACTGAGAGCCAACACCTCCTGCCCTCCGCGTCGGCGGGAGACGCGACACCTGGCGGCAGGAACGACGAGCGCGAGCTGTCCGAGTGGCGAGACGTCAGATCAGCAGGGCACTCCCGGTGACGCTCGTGAGTACCGACCCGATTGAACGAACGATCGAGAAGAGAAACCCGCGTGTGTTCGTCTGATGAGCCATATGCACCTCCTGCAAGGAACTCGTCGAGTAGTCGATGAGCGCTGCGAGAAAGAAGACGGTCGGCACCCATGCCATCATCGGTAAACCCTCAGACCCCAACATCGCTGCTGGTCTGACGCCTCGCCACAGGTGCAACGTATCGCCGATTGACGATATTCAGGATCCTCGGCAGAGCACCTGCGGGGAGTCCTCACCGCTCTCAGGTAGAGCCCGAACACGGATGCGCCATCTCCCCGGCGACAACCGATCGCATGAATCCCATCTCGCGTCAGCAGATGATTCTCGATCAACGGCATCGGCAAGTCGGGCCGCCGCCTACTCCACCGGAATGACCCTCTCCCCATACCACTCGCGGTGCTCGCGGCAGAGGCCCCGTTCGTCGAACCTGACGATCAGCACCCCATCGAGGATGATGTGGCTGCCGGATTGGTCGAACGACACGTTCCAACGGATCACCGCCGTGTCGCCATCGACCGCGACGAGCTCGTACTCGCTCTGCACATTGGTCTGCTTCGCCGCTTGCGTCCAGCGGCGGACGATCTCCTCCCGGCCGCGCGCCGGCGGGCGAAAGGGGCCGTAGAAGTAGACGGCGTTCTCAGAGAAGAGCGACTCGACCTCCGCGGCGTCGTTCGTCTTCCACGCCGAGAAGTAGCGTTCCGCCCAGGCGGTGGCGACGTCAGACGTGATCATCCGAATCGCGGGCAATGGACGAAAGAGATTCGCACGCGCCCTCCGCGCGGCCTCCCGTATCATCATCTCCTTCATGTCTCTGCAACCCGGCTCGCGGCTCGGACCGTATGAGATCGTCTCGCGCGTCGGCGCCGGGGGAATGGGCGAGGTCTTCCGCGCCCGCGACACGCGCCTCGGACGCATCGTCGCCGTCAAGACGCTTCCCGCGCAGCTCGCGAAGAACGCGCAGTTGCGCCTCCGGCTCCAGCGCGAGGCGAAGTCGATCTCCGCGCTGACCCACCCGAACATCTGCGCGCTCTACGACGTGGGCGAGTCGGATGGCGTCGACTACCTGGTGATGGAGTATCTCGAAGGGGAGACGCTCGCCGCTCGCATCGCGCGCGGGCCGCTGGCGGTCGAAGAAGCGCTGCGGGTCGCGATCGAGATCGCCGAGGCGCTCGAGGTCGCGCACCGCGAAGGCATCGTGCACCGCGATCTCAAACCGGGAAACGTGATCCTCACGAAATCGGGAGCGAAGCTGCTCGACTTCGGACTGGCGCGCGCGGCCGATCCCATTGCTGTCGCGCCGGACGCGCCGACCGTGCAGCATGCGAACGAACCGCTGACCGCGGAAGGCACGATCGTCGGCACGTTCCAGTACATGGCGCCGGAACAGCTCGAGGGACTCACCGCCGACGCGCGCACCGACATCTTCGCGTTCGGCACGTTGCTGTACGAGATGGTCACGGGGAAGCGCGCGTTCGGCGGAAAGACGAAGACGAGTCTCATCGCGTCGATCGTCGGCAGCACGCCGCAGCCGATCTCCGCGCTGCGCCCGATCACGCCGCGCGCGCTCGATCACGTCGTGCAGCGCTGCCTGGAGAAGGATCCCGACGCGCGCTGGCAGAGCGCGCACGACATCCGTCTCGAGCTGGAGTGGATCGCGAAACAGCTCGATGCGCCGGAAACCGCGGCGCGCAAGCGATTCGCGTTCGTCCCATGGGTGATCGCAGCGCTCGCGCTCGCGGCAGCGGCGATCGCTGGCGTGATGGCGACGCGCGCGCAGCGCGCCGAGTCCATCCCGTTCACCACGCACATCCTCCCGCCGAAGGGGCACACGTTCGACCGTCTGATGGACACGCTCGCCATTTCGCCCGACGGACGCTACGTGATCCTCGGCGTCGCCGGCGACGACCGCCTCTGGCTGCGCGCGATCGACTCGATGGAGGCGAAGCCGATCGAGGGGACGAAGGACAGCATGTTCCCCTTCTGGTCGCCCGACAGCCGCTGGATCGCGTTCTTCGCCGACGGCAAGTTGAAGAAGGCCGGCCTCGGCGGCGCTCCGCCGCTCACGCTCTGCGATGCGCCGCGCGGCCGCAGCGGATCGTGGAACGACGACGACGTGATTCTCTTCTCTCCGACGACCATCACCAGCATCCACCGCGTTGCCGCGAGCGGCGGCATCGCGCAGCCCGTCACGACGCTCGACGCGGCGCAGAAGGAGACGACCCACCGCTGGCCGCAGTTCCTGCCCGACGGCAAGCGCTTCCTCTATCTCGCCGGGACGCACTCGGAAACCGCGGCCAGCGATCTGAACGGCGTGTATCTCACCTCGCTCGACGCGCCGCGCGAGCGGAAGCTCGTCCTGCGCGCACGCTCGCACGTGATCTACACGAAAGGGCATCTGCTCTACGTGAAGGACAACCTGCTCGTCGCGCATCCGTTCGATGTGAAGAGCGGCACGTTGAAGGGCGATCCGTTCCGCGTCGCCGATCAGGTCGAATACGACGCCGGGTTCTTCCGCGCCGCATTCGCCGCGACGCCGTCCGGTCTGATCGCCTATCGCATGAGCGCGTCGGCAACGACGGGCAGGCTCGCGTGGGCGGAAAACGGGAGGCTCGGAGAGCCGTTCGGTGCGCCGCACGATTTCGACACGCTCCGCCTCTCCCCCGATCTTCGCAGAGTGGCGGTGACGATCGCGGATCGCGTGAGCGGCCTCAATGATCTATGGATCTTCGATACCGCGTCGGGTGACGCCACGCGCCTGACGAATACCGCCGATCTCAACGAGTTGTCGCCGATCTGGTCGCCGGACGGAACGCGCATCGTGTTCAGCCGCCACGCTGGGTTTGCCGGGGACTCGGAGATCTGCATCGTCGCCGCGGACGGCGGCATGCGCGAACGAGTGCTGCACGAGTTGAAGAAGATCGAATCCCGCCCGACGAGCTGGTCGGGCGACGGAAAGTTCATTTTGTTCAATGCCCTGGACGGCAGCAGCGGGCCGCTGCGTGTCGACGTGTTGCTGATGCCGATGGACGGCGGCGCCCCTCGCCCGTTCCTCGATCACGCGTACAACGAAGGAGAGGCGTCGTTCTCGCCGGATGGCCGATGGGTCGCCTACCTCTCGAACGAGAGCGGAGAGGAGCAGGTTTACGTGACGAACTTCCCGGAGGCCACCGCGAAAGTGCTGGTGTCGTCGGTCAGCGCATTCGGTCTGACGTGGTCGGACGAGGGCATTCTCATCGTCTCCGAAGACGCGATCCGTCTCTTCCCGGTCACCGCCGAAGGAGCACGGGTCGTCGTCGGAACGCCGCGCATTGTCCTCCCGATGCAGGCCGGCATCATCAACGGCAGCGTCACCCGCGCGGACCGCCAGCTCCTCGTGGTGCGGAAGAGCGATCCCTACGAGAACACGGTGACGCTGACGACGGAGTGGATGCAGCGCGCGCCGCGGTGAGGATGGATGTCGATGTCGTCGTTCGAAAAGACACTGAGCGCGATCAACGCCATGCGCGACGAGGGCGTGATCGAAGATTATGCAGTCGCAGGTGCGATGGCGGTCCTCTTCTGGGCCGAGCCGATCCCAACTTACGATCTCGACGTTCTCGTCTTCCTTCCGCAAACGAGCGGCGCGATCGTGTCACTCGGCGCGATTTACGAATGGGCGGCGAGACATGGTCATCCCACGGAAAAAGAGCACGTTACGATCGAAGGGATCCCGGTGCAGTTTCTTCCTGCGCACAACGAGCTGGCTGATGAAGCGATCAGGACCGCGGTCATCAAGCAATACCGGTCCATTTCCGTCAAGGTCGTTCGCCCTGAATACCTCGCCTTCAAACTGACCTCCTGAACGAATGGCAACCGGCAGACCTCGCCCGACCCCCGAGCTCCTCGAACGGCTCCGCGCCGGCAAGCGCGAGCTTCACGCGGAACAGCGAGACCTCTCGCTCCCCGAGAAAGTCCGGCAGCTTCTCGCGCTGCAGAAGATCGACTACGCGATTCGCAGCGCACGCGGCGAGCTAGAACCGTGGCAGGTTCCGTGGGACATCGAGCCGTGATTTGGGTTGCTGGGTTACTGGGGTACGGAGTTACCTGAGAGTGATGTGAGTCCCCTCTCCCCCGGACACGGGGGAGAGGGTTAGGGTGAGGGGGTGTTCCGTCCGCCACCCGGAGAACCCCTCACCCTCACCCTCTCCCCGCGCGGCGGGGAGAGGGGACAAGATCGCAATCAGGCGCCGTAGGTCGTGCCGTAGCGATGCTTAACTGAAGCCCGCCCCCTGCGTCCGGGCCCGCAAACTGCAGGAGGGGTGCGCCCAATGTCGAAGAAGCTTCTGGTCGTCCTTTGTCTGGCCCTGCCCATCGCCGCGCAGGCTACGGCGCCGCCGGTGAAACCGTGGACCTCGAGCATCGGCGCGCGAAAAGTTGCGAATTCCGGCCGAAAAACACGAAAAAAGCGGTTGCGTCGAAAGCAAATCGCGCATACATTGCGTCGTCCGGTAACGACCGGACAAATCGCGAAAGGAGAATCAATCAACCAATGGCAGCAGGCCCGATGACCAAGTCGCAGCTGATCAACCACATCGCCGAATCCGCCGAAGTTCCGCGCAAGACCGCGCAGCGCATGCTCGAGGCGCTGGGCGAGATCGCCTACAAGGAAGCGAAAAAAGGCTTTACCATCCCGGGACTCGGCAAGCTCGTCCTCGTCAACCGGAAGGCGCGCACCGGCCGCAATCCGATGACCGGCGAGGCGATCAAGATCCCGGCCAAGAAGGTGCTGAAGTTCCGCATCGCGAAAGCCGCCAAGGACGCGATCCTCGGCGCGAAGAAGTAGCCCCTCACCCTGACCCTCTCCCCGCAGGCGGGGAGAGGGGACTGAGCCAGCCGGAGGTTTTCGCTTTGCCTCATCGCTATCCGCACGAATGCGCGCTGCGCGACGGGCGCCGCGTGCTGCTGCGTCCCTTCACCGAAAAAGACGTCAACGCGCTGTACGACTTCTTCCACCGCATGCCGGTCGGCTATCGGCGGTTCGCATGGGACAACGTCGACAACCGTTCGTTGATCGAAAGCTGGGGCCGCAGCATCGACTACGGCAAAGTCTTTCCGCTGCTCGCCGTCGACGGCGGACGCATCGTGGCGGACGCCACGCTGCACTTGCGCGACGGCGGACCGCTGCGCCTGGTCGGACGGATCAAGTGGATGCTCGATCCGGAGTTCCGTGGCGCGGGCCTCGGCACCTCGCTCGTGAATCATCTGATCAGGATCGCGCGCGAGCGCGGGCTGCGTCACGTGAGCTGCCTGCTGATCTCGGATCTCGAGGCGGATGCGGTGAAGACGCTCGAAGAACTCGGCTTCAAGTCGTACGTGCAGGAAGGCTACGGAACGGATCCGGACGGCAATCAGCACGACATGACGAAGCTGGTGTTGAAGCTGTAGGGCGGTTGCCCGGTTGCCCGGTTACCCGGTTGCCCGGTTACCCGGTTACCCGGTTGCCCGGTTACCCGGTGGGCAGGCTGCTCATTCGTCTCGTTGCAGCGAAGCATGCGCAGCCTTCGACCGGGAAACCGGGAAACCGGGAAACCGGCGGGCGGCGGGCGGCGGGCGGCGGTACACTACCCCCCCAGGAGGTCCCCGTGAAGCAGCGAACGGAGGTGCCCCGAGACCCGGCCGCGATGCTCGTGCGCGGCGAAGAGGTGCGCGCGATCCGCTACAAGCTCAAGCAGTCGCAGTCGGAGTTCGCCATGATGATCGGCGTGAGCCTGGCCACGCTGCAGGGGTGGGAGGAAGGGCGGCATCATCCGGACGGACCGGCGCTCGCGCTCCTGCGCGTCGCGGCGAAGAGCCCGAAGCTGGTCGCGAAGGCGCTGGGGCATTAATCTGTCTCGCGCATGTTCAAACCTCACGTCCCCGCGGACTCGAACATCCCCGAGTTCACCTGGCGCGGTATCGTGCCCGGCGTTCTCCTCGGCATCGCTTTCGGTGCCGCGAACGCCTACCTCGGCCTGCGCGTCGGCCTGACGATCTCCACGTCGATCCCGATCGCCGTGCTCACCGTCGCCGCGTTCAAGCTCGTGCGCGGCAACATCCTCGAAGCGAACATGTCGCAGACGATCGGCTCGGCGTCGAGCTCTCTCGCCAGCGGCGTGATCTTCACCATCCCCGCGCTCTTCCTCTGGAACCTCTCGCCGACGCTGCTGCAGATGACGCTGCTGGCGCTCGCGGGCGGCACGCTCGGCGTGCTGTTCATGATTCCGCTGCGCCGGTTCCTGATCGAGCGCGAGCACGCCACGCTTCCGTATCCCGAGGGAACGGCGTGCGCGGAAGTGCTCATCGCCAGCCAGACCGGCGGCGGCCGTGCGCGCGCGGTGTTCAGCGGACTCGCGATCGGCGCGCTGTTCAAGGCGCTCGTCGGCGGATTCCGCGCCGTGCCCGACGAATTGGACGTGCGCGTTCCGTTCCTGAAGAAAGGCGAAGTCGGAACGGAAGTCTCCGCGGCGCTCTTCGGCGTCGGCTACATCCTCGGCCCTCGCGTCGGCGCGGTCATGGTGGGCGGCGGATTGCTCTCGTCGCTGGTGATCATTCCCGCGATCGCGTACTGGGGAGAAGGACGGGCGACGCCGTTCTATCCCGAAGTGAAACTGACGATCGATCAGATGAGCGCCTCGCAGATCTGGTCGCGATACGTGCGCTACATCGGCGCCGGCGCGGTGGCGGCGGCGGGCATCCTGACGCTGATCAAGAGCATCCCGACGATGGTGGAGAGTTTCAAGGTCGGCACGCGGCAGCTGCGCAACCGCGGGGCGGAGTCGACGCTCCTGCCGCGCACGTCGCGCGATCTGCCGTTCGCGACGACGCTCGCCGGCGCGTTCTGCGTGATCGGACTGCTCGCCACGGTGCCGCAGGCGTTCGGCGCGCTCGATGTTTTCTGGCACCGTCTGGTCGCCGCGATTCTGGTATCGATCTTCGCGTTCTTCTTCGTCACCGTCTCGTCGCGCATCGTCGGTCTCGTCGGCGTGACCTCGAATCCGACCAGCGGGATGACCATCGCCGCGCTCCTCGGCACATCGGCTGTGTTCCTCGCGATGGGATGGACCGGCAACGCGGGGAAGATGGGCGCGCTCACGGTCGGAACGGTCGTGGCGATCGCCGCCTCGATCGCCGGCGACATGTCGCAGGATCTGAAGACGGGCTACATCCTCGGCGCGACTCCGCGCCGGCAGCAGCTCGGTGAGCTGATCGGCGTCCTCGGATCGGCGACGTTCGTCTGTCTCGCGGTGCTGCTGATCGGGAAGGTGTGGGGATTCGGCACGAAGGAGATTCCCGCGCCGCAGGCGACGCTGATGAAACTCGTCATCGAAGGCGTGCTCGAGCAGTCTCTCCCGTGGGTGCTCGTCGGAATCGGCGTCGCCATTACGGTCGTCGCCGCGCTGTTCCGTCTTCCGACGCTCGCGTTTGCGGTCGGCGTCTATCTTCCTGTCGCGACGATGGTGCCGATCTTCCTCGGCGGTCTGCTGCGCTGGTGGAGCGAGCGGAGCGCGGCGTCGAAGGAGGAGGCGTCCGCGCGCGGCGATCACGGCGTGCTGCTCGGATCGGGATTCGTCGGCGGCGAGGGGCTCGTCGGATTCGTCATCGCCATCATCGCCGCGATTCTCACACGCGTGCCGGAAGGACTCGGCTACGAGTGGGCGGGCGCGTGGGCGCCGTCGTTCGGCGCGCTCGTGTTCGTCGCGCTCATTCTCTGGTTCTGGTTTTCTGTTCGAGCTGGCGGACGAGCGACAGCAGAAGAGACGCCTCGCGCTTCGTGAGCACGGCGCGGCCGGCGACGGCCTGCAGTTCGGCGCAGATGCGCTCCGGACTCTTTTCGCCGAAGTAGCCGATGTCGTCGAGCAACGTTCGGGCGTGCGTATTCAGGCGATGGACGAGCTGGTGCGGCGCGGCGTCGGGTGCCTTCGCGCGCGGACGCAGTCCCTTGCCGAGCTCGTAGCAGAAGATCGCGACGGACTGCGCGAGATTCATCGTCGGGAAGCCGGGCCAGGTCGGGATCGACGCCGTGCGCTGGCAGAGCATCACTTCCTTTCCCGTGAGTCCCCACTTTTCGCGGCCGAAGACGAGCGCGATGCGTTGTTCATCCGCGAGCGTCTCTTCGGCGAGACGCGCGAGGTCCGCGGGCGCGAGCTCGTCGTACACCTTCCGGCCGCGCACGGCGGTCGTGGCGATTGTGAGGTGGCAATCGACGAGCGCTTCCTCGAGCGTCGCGACGCGCTTGGCGGCGTTGACGACGTCGATCGCGCCGACCGCCCACCAGCTCGAGACGTTGTCGACGCGTTCTTCGGCGGATCCAACGATCCAGAGATCGGTGAAGCCGAAGTTCTTCATCGCGCGCGCGGCGGCGCCGACGTTGCCGGCGTCCTGCGGCTCGACGAGGATGATGCGCACCTGCACGCGAGTCGAAGTTTATCCCGCGCTTCAGCGCGGGATAAACTCAGCATCATGCGGCCGTGCGCCGCGTGATCGTCCTCGCGCTCTTCCTTTTCGCCTGCGCGCGCGATCTCGCGCGCGCTCGACGCGATTCGGGGTGAGGCTCTCATTCTGAAATGTGGGGGCGGGCTTCAGCCCGTCCCCGTGAATTGCCCGGCTGAAGCCGGGCGCTATATCTTCGACACGATGCACGCGCCTGTTCTGATGACTGACCGCCTCCGCCTGCGCATGCTGCAGGCGGAGGACTTCGAGGAGTACGCGGCGATGCACATGGACTTCGAGGTCACACGCTTCACGACGCGCATGCAGTTGTCGCGCATGGATGCGTGGAAGCATCTCGCGACGATCGTCGGACACTGGCATCTGCGCGGCTTCGGGATGTGGGGCGTCGAGGAGGTGTCGACCGGACGGCTCGTGGGGCGAGTCGGATTTCACGAGCCCGAGGGCTGGCCCGCGTTCGAGCTCGGATGGACGCTCGGCCGCGCGGCGTGGGGGAAGGGTTATGCGACGGAAGCGGCGCAGCGCTGTCTCGACTACGCGTTCGACGAGATGAACCGCGACCACGTGATCAGTCTCATCGATCCTGAGAACGTGGCTTCGATCAAAGTCGCCGAGCGCATCGGCGAGACGCTCGAAGGGGAGGTGAGTGTGGGAGGATACCGATTGTTGATGTACGGGATCTCGCGATGATGATTGGAACGCCGGCTTTCAGTCGGCCGGTCCGCCGACTTGTAGTCGGCGCCGATTGGAAATCGGCGGACCGGCCGACTAAAAGTCGGCGTTCCGGAGCACGATGAACCGCACCATTCCCAAGCCGAAGCCCGGCTCGCTCGAGCCTGACGCGATCGTCGATGCGTTCGCGCATCGGATGATGTACTCCGTCGCGCGCGACGAGTTCAACGCCACCGACGAGAACGCGTTTCAGGCGCTCGCGTACGCCACGCGCGACCGCTTGATGGACAACTGGTTCACCACGCAGGACGCGTACTACCGGCAGGACGTGAAGCGCGTCTACTACCTCTCGCTCGAGTTTCTCCTCGGCCGTCTGCTCATGAGCGGCATCGTGAACCTCCGCGCGGAGCCGAAGTTCGCCGAGGCCATGCGGCGCATCGGATTCGATCTCGATCAGCTCGTCGAACGCGAGAACGACGCCGGCCTCGGCAACGGCGGACTGGGACGCCTCGCCGCCTGCTTCCTCGACTCCGCGGCCACGCTCGCGCTGCCGTTCTACGGCTACGGCATCCGCTACGAGTACGGCATCTTCCGCCAGCGCATGCGCGACGGAAATCAGTTCGAGGCGCCCGACAACTGGCTGCGCTACGGCAATCCGTGGGAAGTGGCGCGGCCGGACGTGCTCTTCCCGGTCAAGTACTTCGGACGCGTCGAGCACTACACCGACGAGCAGGGGCGCGGGCGCATGCGCTGGGTCGACACGCAGGACGTCTACGCGATGGCGTACGACATCGCCGTGCCGGGCTACGGCAATCGCACCGTGAACTCGCTGCGCCTGTGGGCCGCGAAGGCGAGCCGCGAATTCGATCTCGAGAAATTCAACGCCGGCGCGTACGTCGGCGCGGTCGAGGACAAGAACAGCAGCGAGAACATCTCGAAGGTGCTCTATCCGCCGGACGATCTCTACGCCGGCCGCGAGCTGCGCCTCAAGCAGCAGTACTTCTTCACCTCGGCCACGATCCAGGACGTGCTGCGCCGCTTCAAAAAGTATCCGGGACGGCACTGGGAAGAGCTGCCGGACAAAGTCGCGATCCAGCTCAACGACACGCATCCCGCGATCTCGATCCCGGAAATGATGCGCGTGCTCGTCGATCAGGAAGCGCTGGAGTGGGACGCGGCGTGGTGGATCTGCGAGCGCGTGTTCGCGTACACGAACCACACCGTGTTACCCGAGGCGCTGGAGTCGTGGTCGAAGGAGCTGATGGGCCGGCTGCTGCCGCGGCACCTGCAGATCATCGAAGAGATCGACCGCCGCTTCCGCACGATCGTCGTGCAGGCGCATCCGGGCGATGACGCGCAGGTGCGTGCGATGGCGATCGTCGACGATCACAACGTACGGATGGCGAACCTCGCCATCGTCGGGTCGCATTCGGTGAACGGAGTCGCGCGGCTGCACACGGAACTGCTGAAGTCCGTCGTCTTCCCTCACTTCCATCGGTTCTTTCCCAAGAAGTTCAACAACAAGACGAACGGCATCACGCCGCGGCGCTGGCTGCTGCAGGCGAATCCCGAGCTCTCCGCGCTGATCAACGACGCGATCGGCGAGAAGTGGCCCGCCGATCTCGACCTCCTGCGCGGGCTCGAGAAGTTCACCGGCGACGCGTCCTTCCGCGAGCGCTGGCATGCGGTGAAGCTTTCGCGCAAGGAAGCGCTGGCGAAGTGGCTGCGGCGGATGCACCGCGTCGAGGTCGATCCCGAGTCGCTGTTCGACGTGCAGATCAAGCGGATGCACGAGTACAAGCGGCAGCTCCTGAACGCGATGCACGTGCTCGCGCTGTATCACCGCCTCGCCGACGGCGACACGTCGATCGTGCCGCGCACGGTGATCTTCGGCGGGAAGGCCGCGCCGAGCTATTACATCGCGAAGCTGATCATCAAGTTGATTCACGACATCGGCGTGATGGTGCGCGCAAATCCGGCGATCGCGCAGCGACTCAACATCGTCTTCGTTCCGAACTACGACGTCTCGGCAGCGGAGATGCTGTTCCCGGCGACGGAGCTGTCCGAGCAGATCTCGACCGCGGGTACCGAGGCCTCGGGAACGGGGTGCATGAAAGCGGTGCTCAACGGCGGCGTGATCGTCGGCACGCTCGACGGCGCGAACATCGAGATCCGCGAGGAAGTGGGACAGGAGAACCTGTTCGCGTTCGGCAAGACGACGGAGGAGATCGCGGCGCTGCGCGGCCAGTACGACTCGGGCGCGCTCATTCGCGAGGATCCTTCGCTGCGGCGCGTGGTCGAAACGATTGCGACGATGAGCAATGGCCTGTTCAAGCCGCTCGCGGACATCCTCTACGGCAACGACCGCTACTTCCACTGCGCGGATTTCGCGTCGTACGTGGCCACCCAGCAACGCGCCGCGGAGACATGGACGCGGCGCGAGGACTGGACGCGCATCTCGATCCTGAACACGGCTCGGAGCGGGAAGTTCTCGGCGGATCGCACGATTCGCGAATACGCGGCGGAGATCTGGGGCGTGTAGCGCGGGCCTCCGGCCCGCCGTCTCGGCGGCTTCCAGCCGCCGAGGACGCGCCGGCAGGATGCCGGCGATACGGCGGGCAGGATGCCCGCGCTACCTACTGGCATGCGTGGCCAGCCTTGTCATCCCGAGCGTGAGCGAGGGACCCGGGGGGCGGGCGGGGCATGAGGCATGCGACTGGCCCCACCCTACCCCCCGGGTCCCTCGCTCACGCTCGGGATGACAAGGCTTGGTACTTACGCTTTCAATGTTGAATGTCCACTACGGCCGTAGCACTCCCAGCAACGTCGCGAGGCGGCCCCTCGCATCCGCCTGCTCCTGCAGCGTTCTGTTGAGCATCCGCGCGATCTCGCCGAGCTCGTTCACGACGTCCGGCGTCGCGTCGCCCGCGTTGATCGACCCGCGAGGGTTCATCCGCTCCTCGACCATGCGCGCCTGCTCCGCGGCGCGCTTCTCGAGCTCTCCCGGCAGGGCGAGCATCGCCTCGTCGATTGCGTTTTTGATGTTGCCGCGGTTCATGTCCTTCGTCGCGATCAGATCGCGAATCTGCACGAGCCGCTTCACCGCCGGAAAGTAGGGACTGAGCGGATCGTCGACGAGTTTCGCCTGCACGAGCGCGACCTGCGCGACGGCGGACTTGCTTCCGCTCTCCACGCCCAGCTCCACCGTCGCCTTCACGGACTTGCCGATGTCGGGCAGCGCGACGCCGGTCGCGTCGCCGGGATTCACCCACGCATTCACCGGAATCTCGTGATGCGTGGTCGTGCCGTCGAACGCCGTCGAGTCGACGAGGACGTTGCGCACCCAGACCTGATTGTTCCCCGAGAACGTCCCGCGCTTCTTCGGCACGGACACCTCGACGCGATATCCGTTCGCGCCGGTGATCGGCACGTAGCGCAGCTCGTTCTCGGTGTAGACGCGCTCGATGGTCTTCTCGTCCGTCACGCGTCCGCCTTCCTCGCGCTGCAGCGAGGCCCAGCGGTACGTGCCGTCTTCGCGCGGATCGCGCAGCGTGCGGATGTCGTTGTCGGCGATCGCGAGCAGCACCTGGCGCGAGCGCGGGAGATCTTCCGCGACTTCGGCGATGCGGCCGAGGGCGTGGAGATCGGCCGCGATCATCTCGGTGTTCGCGTCGACCGGCATGGCCGGCGGTTGCGTTTCCTGGGCGACCGCGGTGAGGGCGAGGATAGAGACGAACGTGGCGAGAGCGACGCGATACATACAAAGCCTCCGTCTGAATTCAAGGGTCCGCGAAAGCGTAATGCAAGAATGACGCTATGACCGTGACCGGCCGCTTCGCGCCGTCGCCGACAGGCCCTCTGCACCTCGGCAGCCTCGCCGCCGCGGTGGGCTCGTGGCTGTACGCGCGGGCGGCGGGTGGCCGGTGGCTCGTGCGGATCGAGGACATCGACACGCCGCGCGTGGTGCCGGGATCGGCGGAGGAGATTCTCGCGGCGCTGCGGCGGTACGGACTCGATTGGGACGGCGAGATCGTGTGGCAGTCGCAGCGCATCGCGTTGTACGAGCGCGCGCTGAACGAGCTGCGCGCGAAACGGCTCGTCTTCCACTGCAGGTGCTCGCGCGCGGAGCTGCAGCGCATCGCCTCCGCGCCAGCGGGACGCGAGCCGGTGTATCCCGGCATCTGCCGCGAGGGCCTGCTGACCGAGGAGGGGGCGCGCGCGATCCGCTTTCGCTCGCCGCATGAAGTGATCGGCTTCGATGATCTGATCGCCGGGCACGGCGAGGAGAACGTCGCGGAGCGCAGCGGCGACTTCGTCGTGCGGCGCGCGGACGGCGTCTTCGCGTATCAGCTCGCGGTGGTCGTCGACGACGCGGAGCAGGGCGTGACGCAGGTCGTGCGAGGCGCCGATCTGCTCTCGTCCACGCCGCGGCAGATCGCGCTGCAGCGCGCCCTCGGCTATCCGACGCCGGTGTACGGGCACTTTCCGCTCATCACGACGCCCGACGGCGCGAAGGTGAGCAAGCGCGATGGCGCGCTGCCGTTGCCGGCGCTCGACGACGCCCGCGTACGCGAGACGCTCGCGCTCGCGCTGCGGCACCTCGGTCTCGACGTCGCGGCGTCCGAGCCGCGGCAGATGCTCGAAGGCGCGCTTACAATCGCGCGCCATGGACATCCTCAATGAGGAGGGCGGACGTCTCGTCCGCCGGGCGGACGGGACGTCCGCCCTCCACGAAGACCACCCGCGGTTCGACCTCACCATCGACGGCCACATGGCCGCGTACATCCGTCTGCACAAGGGAGGTTTCCCGTGATCGATCTCGGCGTCCTCGACAACGTCATCGGTGTCGTGGTGGTCATCCTGCTGCTCAGCATGGTCGTGCAGTCGCTGCAGTCCTTCGCCAGGAAGCTTTCGAAGTTCAAATCGCGGCAGATCAGCGCAGCGGCGAAGGAAACGTGAAGTCGTAGAATTCGCGCGCATGCAACTGACGCTGATCGCGGTCGTCTTTCTCGTCCTCATTGCGCTCGCGTACAAGGTGTACGGATCGTGGATCGCGCGGCTGATGAGGCTCGATGACGCGACGCCCACGCCCGCGCGAACGATGGAAGACGGCGTGGACTTCGTGCCGACGAAGCCCTTCTACCTCTTCGGCCAGCATTTCGCGGCCATCGCCGCGGCGGGGCCGATCGCCGGACCGATCATCGCCTGCCAGGCCTTCGGCTGGCTGCCGTGCCTCCTCTGGATCGGACTCGGCGTCGTGCTCATCGGCGCGGTGCACGACTTCATGGCCCTCGCCGCGTCGGTGCGCCATGGCGCGCGCTCGATCGCCGACATCACCCGCGAGCACCTCGGCCCGCGCGCGGGCATGGCGATGATGGCGTTCATCTGGCTCGCGCTCGTGTACGTGATCGTCGCGTTTGCCGACATCACCGCATCGAGCTTCGTCACCGGCAGCGAAGAGCTGGCTGGCGCCGCGGTCGCGTTTCATCCCGGCGGCGCGGTCGCCGCGGCGAGCATCTTCTATCTCGTACTCGCCGTGATCATGGGAGTCATCCAGCGATTTCTGAATCCGCCGCTCGGATTGCTGACGCTCATCTTCGTTCCCGCCACGTTCGGCGCGGTGTGGCTCGGCACGCAGGTATCGACGTACTTCGTGATGGATGCGAAATGGTGGGCGCTGCTGATTCTCGCGTACTGCTGCGTCGCGTCGATGGTCCCGGTGTGGTCGCTGCTGCAGCCGCGCGGCTACCTCGGCGGATTCGTTCTCTACTCCGCGCTCGCCCTCGGCGTGATCGGCGTCCTCTTCGGCGGCTACGCGATCAGGCAGCCGGCGTTCAAGACCTTCGATGCCGGCGGCATGACGGGAATGCTCTACCCGTTCCTCTTCGTCACGATCGCGTGCGGCGCGTGCTCGGGATTCCATGGACTGGTGTGCTCCGGCACGACGTCGAAGCAGATCGACCGCGAGTCGCACATTCGTCCGATCGGCTACGGCGGCATGCTCGCGGAGTCGTTCGTCGCGCTGATCGCGATGGTGACGGTGATGATCGTCGCGCAGAAGGATCTGACCGGACTCAAGCCGGGCACGATCTACGGCAACGGCATCGGCGACTTCCTCACGATCATCATCGGCGAGAAGTACCGAAACTACGCGGTGACGTTCGGCGCGATGGCGTTCTCGACATTCGTCTTCGATACCGTCGACGTCTCCACGCGCCTCGGCCGCTACATCGTGCAGGAGCTCTTCCGCTTCCAGACGCGCTTCGGCGCGTGGGTCGGAACGCTGCTGACGATCGCGCTGCCGGTCTACTTCGTCGCCTTCGCGCCGGCGGGAAGCTGGGTTCGCTTCTGGACGCTCTTCGGCGCGTCGAATCAGCTTCTCGCCGCGCTGACGCTGCTCTCGATCTCGGTTTGGCTGCACCAGCGGAGGCAGCACGTCGCCTTCACGCTCGTGCCGATGGCCTTCGTGCTGGTGACGACGCTCTACGCACTGGTGAGGCTGACCATCGCAAACTTCGCAGGTGGCGCGAACGATCCGGTGGCGATGGTGAACGGCATCACGTCCGCGGTGCTGATCGCCCTGGCGCTGTATCTGGTGTCCCGCGCGATCGCACGCATGCGAGCCGAGCGCGTCATTCCCGCGATGGGATGATCCTTTGCATGGATCACGGTATGTTCAAGAAACTGAAACGCAGCATGCGGCACCGGAGAATGATGCAGGTGATCAGGAACCACGCCTCGGAAATCATGGTGGGCGTGCTCATGGGCCTGCTCACGGACCTCTTCACCGATTACGCACACAGCAAGCTGAAGAAGGCCGCGCGGCGGTTGTGATCAGCGGTAGTCGCCTCGAAAGGACTTGCGTTATTTTGGGCGCGGGACAATCCTCAGTCGTCGGTGCCACATACGAATACTCGTATAATCACGCACGATGAAGACGACGCGTAAGTCTCACACCGAAGCCAGCAGCAACATCTTCATCGATCTCGGCTTTCCGCCTCATGAAGCGGCGGTCATGCTTCTGCGATGCGAACTGGCAGAGGCTCTGCGCAAATGGATCGATCGGGAAGGGATCACACAAGCGCAGGCTGCCGAGCGTCTGGGCGTAGCGCAACCACGCATCTCTGAAATTGCGCGAAACAAGGTGGATAAGCTCTCGCTCGACTACCTCGTCGGACTTTGTGCCAAGGCCGGCGTTGCGGTGAAGGTGAGGACGGCCGCGTAGCACGTCGTGATTCAGTGATCCCGTCGCGATGGTCAACGGCATCACGTCGGCTGCGCTCAGAGAATCCAGTCGGCAAGGACGAGCACGCCCACGGCCCATCTGGAGGACCGTGAGCGGAACGAGGACGAGCCGCGCGCTCAAGCGAGCCCACCAGGTGCCGGTGAGTGCGGGATAGGCCAACGTGAGGCCGCGCCACAGCGGTTGAAATTGCAGCCAAATGCTGCAAGAATCGCATCCATAGGCTGCAGTTTGCGGCGAGCCTTGGAGAGCGACATGAAGCGCAGCTACGTCTTTCACGGCGTTCTCGGCCGGTCCGCCGACCGCGAAGTGTTTCTCGGATTCGCACCCGCGAAGATCCTCCACGCGGTCAGTTTCGCGGATGTCCTGGACGAGGAGACTGGCCGAGGATACCAGCGTCGTCCGAATCCGCAACATAGCCTCGACTTTCGCCGCTACATCCAAAAAACGGGCAGCACGACCATCCCGCTCACCTTCAACGCGCGCGCGGGGTCGGAAGCCGGCTGGAAGGTCGCGCGGAACGGGCACGCCGCAAGGCTTGAGATCAGCGCAGATGCTGGTCACGTGCTCGCGCAGGTCGATTGCCAGCACCGTATCAGTCGCCTGCACGACATGGACGTCACGCTGCCATTCATGTGCTTCCTCGGCGTGAGCGAACGTGAGGAGATGGAGATCTTTAGCGTCATCAACAGCAAGGCCAAGGGATTGAGCCCGAGCCTCCTGGATTTTCATTCGGCGACGCTCCTCGCATCCGACCTCGCCACGCAACGGCCCGAGCTCTTCGTGGCGCTCCATCTTCACAACGACGACCAGTCGCCGTGGTACCGGAAGCTTGACCGCGGCGGAACCTCGGGTCTCCACCGGCTCGCCTCCCTACGCACGATGCAAAAGGCCGTGAAGCGCTTTCTCGCGCAGACGCGCTCCGTAACGGGCATGACCGCCGAAGCGTCGGCGAAGGTCGTCGTTGCGTTCTGGTCGGCGGTCACGGAGGTGCTCCCGGATGAGTGGACGACCCCACGCAAGCATCTGCTGAGCAAGGGCGTCGGTGTGTATGCCCTCATGACCATTGCCGCTGACCTGGTGACCGAAGAAGGTGACGCCGCTCGGTGTGATAAGCAGCTGTTTGTGGCGCGCCTCGCCGACTTTCTTCCGCAGATTGACTGGACGAATAGTGGCGCACTGAAGGGCCTGGGTGGTGAGGCGGGCGTTGCACAGGCGGTAGATCTTGTCCGGGCTGCCCGAAAATCAAAACGACTCAGGGTGGTGCACCGTGGCTAACAAGAACATCCTTCTGATCGAACCGAGCTACCGTAACAAGTATCCACCCCTCGGCCTGATGAAGATCGCGCAGTACCATGGCGCGCGCGGAAAGCGCGACAATGTCCGGTTCGTTAAGGGCGAAGACCGGTCGGTGCTCGCGACGGCCTGGGATCGGATCTATGTCACAACGCTGTTCTCGTTCGAGTTCGAGCGGATCGCGCGCAGCATCGATTTTGCGCTGACGGTCGCGAACGGCCACGCTGATCGTGTATTCGTCGGAGGCATCGCGGCGTCCCTGATGCACGAACGGTTTGTCGCCGAGCCGCGCTGGAGGGGCATTCGATTCATCGCGGGACTCCTCGCGGACGCGCCGGCGGTGTCGCTGAAGCTCGATGACTACTCGGAGGAACTGTACTCCGACGATCGTTTCAGTCAGGCAATCGAGGATCTGATCCCGGACTACAGCATCCTCGATCAGATCGACTACAAATACCCCGTCCGCGATGCGTACTTCGCCTATGCTTCGCGCGGCTGCATTCGAAAATGTTCGTTCTGCGGTGTCCCGAAACTCGAGGGTGCACAGCGTGACACCGAATCCCTCACCGCGATTGTCCGGGGGATCGATGAGCTGTACGGCGTCAAGAAAGACCTCGTTCTGATGGACAACAACGTGGTCGCATCAACGCAGTTTCGCGAGCTGATGGCCGAAATTCGTGATCTCGGTTTCACGCCCGGAGCGAAGCTGAAGATCGGCCGCGTGCCGGTGCAGCGTCGCGTGGACTTCAATCAAGGAGTCGATGCGCGCATTCTGTGCAAGTCGCCAATGTACCTGCGGGAGTTGTCATCCATCTGCATACGTCCCCTCCGTATCGCGTTCGACCATCTTGGATTAAAAGGTCCATACGAACAGGCAATTCGCTACGCCCACGAATTCGGACTCTCCGAACTTTCGAACTACATGCTCTACAACTTTCACGATACGCCGGCCGATCTCTTTGAGCGTATGCGTCTCAATGTCGCGCTCAACGAGGAGCTTGGTATTCGGATTTGGTCATTTCCAATGCGATATCAGCCAACGGACCTTCCGAACCGTTCCCACATTGGTGAGCATTGGTCTCGATATCAGCTTCGATCGCTCCAGCTTATCCTGCAGGCGACGCACGGCATTGTGAGCGGCGAGCCGGAGTTCTTCAAGCGCGCATTCGGCGATACAGCGAACGAATTCGAAACGCTCCTGTTGCGCCCACATCACCAGATTTTCAATCGCGATTGGTATGAGCATGGAAGGGGCGAGGGCGAGTACACCGATTTTCGTCGTCTTTTCGCAAAGCTCTCGGTATCCGATCGCGCCGAACTCAAGGCGCTCCTGTCGTCCTGTGATCCGAAAGGATTCCATTGCCTTCGACAGAAGACGACGAACGCACTGGTGAAGCGACTACTGCCGTTTTACATCCCTATCGCCAAGCACGAGGAGGCGGAAATCTGGCGCCTCCAACGCGCGAGAGGTACCCCGGCCGTCTCTGATGAGGAGCGTGTCGAGGACGCAGGGTTAGATGAGGACATCGCGATGGACCCGATAGCACCCGTCGTCGCCCCCCGCGTGACACGGAGGCAAGTCGCCGTATGACGACCGTGCCGATGAAAGTAGCCTCACGAGAGCGGGATGCGTGGGAAGCTGGGCCGGATGACGTGGTGCTCGGCGTCGATGTCATTGAGCTGGTGAGCTCGTCCCTGTATGTTGATCCGCTCTCCGCGTACCGCGAGTACGTCCAGAATGCGGCCGATGCCATCGACGACGCGCGTACGCTCGGCATACTCCCGGAGGGGGAATCGGGCCGAGTGGATATCTTCATTGACGCGGCCGCCCGCACCGTGCGAATTCGCGATAACGGGACTGGGCTTGGTGGCGACGAATTCGTACGAAGACTCACGGCCTTTGGCGCAAGCGAGAAGCGAGGGAAGCAGCGGCGCGGGTTTCGCGGTGTGGGTCGGCTCGCGGCAGTTGGGTACTGCCAGGAGCTTCTCTTTCGTTCGCGCACGGGCGTGGGTCAGCCGATCCGCGAGTTGCGGTGGGACTGCCGCTACTTGCGGTCGTCGCTTCGCTCTTCAGAGTTCAGTGGCACCCTCGCTGAGGCGGTTCACGAAGCGACATCGCATCGAACAACCCGTCTTCCGCAGTACCCAGATCGATTTTTCGAAGTAGAGCTTCGAGGGATTGTTCGTCACGGGAAGGATGATCTGCTCAGTGCTGTCGCGGTGCAGACCTACTTGAGCCAGGTCGCACCTGTTCCCTTCGCGCCCACCTTCAGGTACCGAGCAGAGATTGACGAGTTTCTGAGCGATCTCCCTACGCCGGGCACCTTAGAGATTTACGTTGACGACATAGGGCCCGTCTATCGGCCGCATGCGGACGCAGTCGCGGTGAAACCGGGCGTGGCAAGCACGGTCGATAGCCTCCAGCTGTTCACGATCCCGGGGGTCGACGGCGGTGTCGCGGCAAAGGGCTGGGTAGCCCACCATGGCTACCTCGGTGCGCTTCCGCGCGACACGAATGTGCGCGGGTTGCGGCTTCGAACAGGCAACATCCAGGTGGGCGATGACGCGACGCTCGAGCACATCTTCCAGGAGCCCCGCTTCAACTCTTGGTCGGTGGGCGAGTTCCACATCGTGGACAGCCGCATTGTTCCGAACGGACGCCGCGATCAGTATGAACAGAGCGTCCATCTCGCAAATGTGCTCAATTACATCGCACCGATTGCGCGCGATATCGGGCTTCGTTGCCGGACGAGATCGCAGTATCGGCAGCTCATGCGGAAGGGCGAGTTGCTTGCCGCCGAAATCGAGCATGGGCTTTCGGTGCTCAAACAAGGCGCCCTTTCTCCCGAAGCGAAGAGGGCGCTGATCGCGAAACTGGATCTGTCCCTTGAAGGTCTTGAGAAGATCGCGACGGCGAGCATGCTCACGGCGGCCGATCGGTCGGTGCACGCCGCACGCGCGACCTCGCTCGGGAAACGGCTTACGCGTGCCGAGGAGCGTGATCGATCCGCCGCCCCGCTCAATCGATTGACGCCCCAGAAACGCCGGACGTACGAGGAAGTGCTTTCCCTCATTTATGAATGTGCTGGAGACGTGCGCGGAGCGAAGGACCTCGTCGACCGCGTGCTGGCTCGCATCAAGCCTTGACCAATCGTGGAGGAACTGCATGGCCACACGCTCCAAGTCCTCGTCCCGGACGCAGACGGCCCTTGAAGTGCCAGGAATCATCCTGCACGAGAAACCCGACGTGTACCTGACGGCCTTACCCGGACCGTGGCTTCTCGACCATTCGACTCCGTCGTGGCGCATCGATGATCCGCAGAAGGGCTTTCAACGAATCGTAAAGGAGCAGCGCGCGAAGGAGATCGCGCGTACCGTGCTCGATACCCACCGCACCTTTCCGAATGCCATCACGCTCGCCACCACGGCGAAGAGTTTTCGCGGTGCGGATGGGTCGCTCGAGCTTCCTGCGAAAGCCAAGTTCTTGGTGGTGGACGGACAGCATCGCCTCTGGGCGCAGAAGTACTCAAGCGTTGAAGGCACCTACCCATGCGTGGTGCACATGGACCGGAGTGAAGAAGACATGGCCGCCCTGTTTCTGGAAATCAACGACAACCAGAAACGCGTCCCGTCATCGCTGCGTTGGGATCTTGTGCGACTCGTGCGCACTGAAGATCAGAGCACCGTCTTCACCTCGGAGCTTGTGTTTGAATTGGCGACACGCAAAGAGAGCCCTTTTTACTCGGTGGGGATTGATCTGACCGGCGAAAGGAAGGATGTCACAATCAAGCAGGGATCACTCGCACCGGAGATCAAGACGCTGGTGAGCCGTCATCTGAAGAAGGCTGGAGGTGAGTTCGAGGACTATCTTGCCCTCCTGATTCGCTTTTTCGTTGCGATTCGGTCGTTGGACCCGGAAGGATGGGGCAATCCCCAGTCACCGTTTTACAAAGCGCGCGTTCTGCGCGCCCTCATACGTGTTCTCGTGGATCTCGTGGAAAAAACGCCAATCGCGAAGTTAACCACGGAGAAGATGCGCAAGCAGCTCTCCAAGATTGATCAAGCGTCGCTGTCTAAAGACGAAGTGCGGCGTATGCAGGGGTCTGCGGGCGTGCAGGACCTGTATACGTTGATGCGCAAGCAGGTCCTTGGTGGCATAGAAGCATGAGACTCTTTGATCTGCCACAGGCCCGATACTTTTGCACGCCTCCGCCAGCCGGCGCTGGCAGTAGGCAATCCCTGCCTCACTTTCACTCCTCGCTACCGAGCAATGTAATCCGTCTCGCTGAGGGAACAATACGATTTGAGGTCCATCAGGCGAATGTCTTGAATTCCGTCGAACGCTGGCTCGTGTTTTCGCTCGCGCAGTACCGACGGGCCCTTGACATGCTGGTGCCGATTTCGGCCCCGTGGGCGCAGGTCACTCTCTACTACAGTTCTTTCTACGCGGCGAATGCTGTCCTCGGCATGTTCGGAGGCTGGATCGGGCACTCCAAGACGGGGATCCGAGTGGTTGATGTTGAGAGTGGCGTCGCCGGTTCCCAGGAACTGAGAATCTATCGCAAGTTTCGATCGCCGAGCGGTGCAACGGGGTCCCACCGCGTGTTCTGGGATGTCTTCTACGACGCGACTGCTTCGATCTCAGCTTGGGCGCCGGCCGACCTAGCGTCAGCATTGGATCCCGTCAACAATGACTTCGCTTGGCAAATCAACGAGCGAAACAACGTGAACTACGACATGTTTCACGCGTGGGCAACATCCACGCATTTCCACGGAACGTTCCACCCCGCGAAACTTGCATCCTTGAATGGCCCACCGGCATTGCAGTTGGAAAAGACCGAACAGATGATCAAGCTTGGGCTTTACTTTGCGAAAGAGGTCTCTCTGCAAGGGACAGCGTTGACCGGATGCGGGACAACTGGAACTCGCCTGCAACAGCAGAAACGCCTTGTCACCAGGGCCGCACCAAATTTGGTCTCACAGTCTGAACTTTCCACCCTCCTCGAAATGTGATCACCTCGAGGAGGGTGTGTCGCGCCTGGGCGGTGAGCCCCTTTCGTGCGTGCTCTCACTTTCCGGGAGGGATGGTCCCAAGGGTGCTCCAGCGTCGATGCCACCGCAGACGCTGGGTTTCGAGCCGAGAAGCTGGGCTCCCGAACCGAGAAGCGGGGCTCTCGAACCGAGAAGCGGGGCTCTCGAACCGAGAAGCTGGGCTCTCGAGCCGAGAAGCCAGTTATTGACTAGTTGAGTTAAACAGACTACCCCCGCGGGCGCGACGCTGTACGAGTCCGAGCCCTCTCCCGAGCTGCTGCGAAAGCTCGAGGCCATCGTCGACGACATCGAGCGGCAAAAGCGCAGCCGCTCGGACTCGTGACGCGTCGTTGATCGTTACGCGCCGATTCCGAACCGCGCGGCAATCTCGTGCTCGCCCATCCGGTCGAAGTCGTCCGGAACCGCGATCTCGCCTTTGAGGAACCCGAGACGCTTCGGTTCCGCCGGCGCGTCGAGCGCCGAGACCTTCACGAGCGGTTTCCCCGCCCTGGCGATCACGAACGACTCTCCCTTCGCGGCGCGATCGACGAGCCGTGAGAGTTGGGTTTTGGCCTCGTGGATATTGACGGTGTTCATGATGAGTGAACTAAGCTGAGTGGACCAACTGTAGGCTCTCTGCTTTCATTCCGTCAAGCGACCCCCGGGTGCGGCGTCCTGATCACCGGTAGTCGCCGCGAAGACTCGCGTTCGCTTTGGTCGCTCTGGCGATGAGCGTTCTTCCCTTCGGGTCGCCGCCCGCGACGAGAAGCGCGCCTTCGAGCGCCTCCGCCTCGGGTGTGCGTGCCGCAAGGCGCACGATCTCGAGTCCGTGCGCGATCGGCGCGGATGCATTCTGTCCGCGTCTGCGCAGCCATTCCGCCTCCCAGCGATATCGCTCCGCGAGCGCGATGCGCAGCGGATCCCACGAGGGCGACGCGGCGAGACCGGCGCGCGCGTGACGCTCGGCATCGGCGAGAAATGCGCGCGGATCTGCCCCCGAGCCGAGCGCGTGACGCGCCGCGAGGAGCGCGAGGCGCGAGCGGATGACGAGCGCGTCGGGATCGCCGGGCGAGAGCTCGTCGTAACGCGTCAACGCGGCTTCGGCGGCGCGGGTCTGCGGCGCGGGATCGAGTCCGCGGCGCAGGCGGTGTTTGGCCATGAGTTGATGGACAAAGGCGATGTTGTAGTGCGCCAGGCCGTAATCGGGACGAAACTCGATCCCCTTCCGCAAAGAACCGATCGCCGCCTGCGCGTGAGGCGATGGATCGCCGTCGTACGCGAGCGTGACCTCGGCGAGCGAGAGATACGCGTTGCCGAGGTTGTTGTACGCGGCGACGTTCGACGGCATCTGCTGGATGGCGCGCGTCAGACTCGCGATCGCGCGCTGCAGGTCGCTGCGTGGATCGCCGCCGCTCCGGAACAGGCGATCGGCGAGCTGCACCTGCGCCGCGCCGAGGTTCACGTGTGCGATGGCGTACTCGGGCACGACTTCCAGCGCGCGATCGTAGTGCTCGATGGCGACGCGCAGCGACGGCGTCGAGTCGGCGCCGATGCGATCGTCGTAGTACGCGCGCACCACCATCGCGTTGGCGAGCGAATTGTGAAAGTTTCCCGTGCGCGGCTCGAGCGCGATCGCCCGGCGCAGCGACGACGCCGCGGAATCGAGAAACGCGCGCGGATCTTCGCCGTGATTGAACGCCCAGCGTCCCCGCACCGCGTTCGCGATGCCGCGCTGATAGTGCGCCTCGGCGTCCTCGCGAAGCTTCAGCGCGCGATCCGCCGCGGCGATGGCGGCGGTCGCGTTCGCGATCGGATCGCCGTTGTGCCGCAGCTCGGACTCCGCGGCGGTGTTGTGAATGCGCGCGATGGAACGCCACGCCCATGCCGACGCGGGATCGAGCGCCACGGCCTGCCGGCAGGGTTCGGTGGCCGTTTCCACATCCGCGGCAGACAGCGAGCGCTCGAACTCGTCGAGCCGCAATCGCGCCGCCCGGCGCACGCACTCTTCCGCATGCGCAACCGCATCGCTGCGCGCGATCTCCAGCACGACCGCCATCGCCGAGGCCGCATCGTCGAGCAGGCGTTTCGCCGCGTCCACGTTCCCGCGGCTTCCCTCGCCGGTCGCGCGCGTGCGCAGAATCGTGGCCTCGAGCGTTTTCGCTTCGTACAGCCACGGCGTTTCCGCCGATGCGCGGCGCGCAGCTGCGAGCGCGTCGTCCCAGCGCTCCTCGAACAGCGCGATCTGCGCTTCCAGCAGCGCGGGATTCTCGAGCGTCGCGCCCGCGGCGCGGCGAAGATCCGCGAGTGCCGCGTCGCGATATTTCTTCTGCGCTGCGCGAATCGTGCTCTCGCGCAGATCGCGATCGGCGATCTGCGATGCCTTCTGCAGCGCGCTCTGGTACTCGTGTCCGAGAATCTCGCCGCGCGTATAGCGGAAGTCGGACGTGTCGTAGCCGCTCGACGCGGCCAGATCGATCATCGCGCGCGCCTGCTCGATCTCGCCGAGGGCGAGATTGCCGCGGGCGAGCGCGTAGTAGCCGGGACCGCGCGCGAGAGTGCCGAGGCTCGCCATCTCGCTGCGGATGCGCTGCATGCGCGGCGCGAGCAGGCGCCGGGGCGGCGTGGCGCGATCGCGCGGCAGCATGTTTGCGATGCGCGTGACGAGCTCCATCTCCGTCACTTCGACGCCGAAGCGATGAGCGAGCTCTTCGCGGCGATCCGCTTCCCATCGCGACCACAGCACCGCGCCGCCGGTGGCAGCGAGAAGAACGACCGCGATCGCGATCACGGATGCAAGCACGCGATTCTTCGCCACGCGCTTGCGCAGGCGATAAAGGACGCTCGCCCGGCGGGCGAGGATCGGCTCGCCGTCGAGAAAGCGCGAGAGATCGTCGGCGACGGCGCGCGCGGAATCGTATCGCCGCGCCGGCTCGCGCTCGAGGCACTTGAGGATGATCGTCTCGAGATCGCGTGGAATCGATGGCAGGTGTTTGCGCGGCGAAGGTGCGTCCTGATACTGCACCCGCAGGACCGCGTCGACGATGTCGGTCGAGTCGAGCGGCGTCCGTCCGGTGAGCAGCTCGTAGAGGATCACGCCGAGGTTGTAAACATCGGTGCGCCGATCGATCTGATCGACGCGCCCGCGCGCCTGCTCGGGCGACATGTAGCCGATCGTTCCGAACACGGCGCCGGAAAGCGTCAGATTGCTCGGCGTTTCCTGATCGCGCGCGAGACCGAAGTCGACGACGTACGGACGCAGCGAGCCGTCGTCGGCCTGCTCGACGAGGATGTTGCTCGGCTTGAGATCGCGGTGAATGAGTCCGAGGCGATGCGCGGCGGGGATCGCGTCGGCGACGTCGTGCACGAGCCGCACTTTCTGCTCGAGCGTCAGCGTGCGTGCGATCGACTCGAGCGTGGCGCCGGCGATCTCCTGCATCGCGATGTACGGCCGGCGGTTGACGCTGCCCACTTCGTAGACCTTGCAGATGCCGGGATGATCGACGCGCGCCTGCGAGTGCGCTTCGCGCGTGAAGCGCTCGAGCGTCTGCGGGTCGGTGCCGTAGAGGAACTTCAGCGCGACGTGGCGGCCGAGCTGCGGGTCCCACGCCTTGAAGACTTCGCCCATCCCGCCGGAGCCGAGGCGGCGAATGATCGTGTAGCGGGTCCAGTCCGCGAGAAAGTCGGGAGGAAGCTCGCGCTCCGGCTCGAGGCCGCCGAGGGGCGTGGTGGGGTCGAGGATGGGCATGGGGCGGACATAAGAGTACGCCTTGGCCCCTCACCCGGCGCTGCGCGCCACCCTCTCCCCGCTTAGGCGGGGAGAGGGGACGGGAGTGCTAGTGGATATTCAACATTGAAAGCGTAGGTACCAAGGCTTGTCATCCCGAGCGAGAGCGAGGGACCCGGGGGGGCGGGAGGCTCGATGATCGCGCCACCCACCCACCCAGGTCCCTCGCTACGCTCGGGATGACAAGGCTGGCAACGCATGCCTTCAGATTGAAGGTTCCCTAGAACCGCAGGCCGACGGCGAATGCCAGCTCGTCGCTGTCGCCGGCGCCGGAGTCTTCGAGGCTGACCGAGTACTTGACCTGCGCGTACGGCTTGAGGAAATCGAGATCGAAGCCGATGCCGCCGATCAGGTTGCCGAGGACCTCCGTGTTGTCGCCCGCGAAATCGGAATCGACGTAGAAGAGGCCGATGCCGCCGCCGACGTACGGTTTGAAGCGCGTGCCGCCGAGGTCGAACGTGATGTCGAGATTGGCGGTGCCGGCGTTGATGTCGGCGTCTTCATCCACCAGCCAGTACTCGATGTTCGGGTTCACGTTGAGCCTGCCGACGCTGAAGAGCATTTCGGCCCCGACGAACTCTTCGTCGGCTTCGTTGAGCCGTCCGACGCGGATGCCGAAATCGGCGGCGAACAGGGCGGGGGCGATCAGCAGCAGGAGCGCGATGAGGAAGAACGAGCGAAGCGGCTTCATGTGAAAAAGTACCTCCTGTGGTCGATACTCTATCCGGGCTGCGGCTCGCCTTGTGCACGACGAGAGCCAGCGAGCCGGGGGGCCTGTTTGACGCGACGCGCAAATCAGCACAGAATCCCGGGAAATAACCGAAATCTTTAGCGAAGAGGTGACGATGGCTACGAAATCCGGTTCCAAAGGCGGCGGCAAAGGTCTGTCGGCGTTGGTCACGCCGAGTGCCGATCTCGCCCCGATTGTCGGCAAAGAGCCGATTCCGCGCAGTGAAGTGACCAAGCGGGTGTGGGACTACATCAAGGCCAACGGACGTCAGGATCAGACGAACAAGCGGATGATCAACGCCGACGACAAGCTCCGCGTCATCTTCGGCGGGAAGGACCAGGTCTCGATGTTCGAGATGACCGCGCTGGTCAACAAGCACCTGAAAGCCTGACCGCGCGTGAGCGCGCACACGAAGTCCGTCGGGCGGCCTCGTGCCGCCCGACGTGCTTCTATCGAATCTCGATGCGCTATTCAGAGCGCGCGAGAGCGCGCTCGACCGCATCGATCGACGCGTCGATCTCGACCACATTCTCCGCGCGATAGTTCGCTTCGGGATCCTTGAGGATGTGTCCCGTGAGCACGCAGACGATGCGCTCGTTCTCGCGCATCACGCCCGCGGCGCGGAGCTTGTGCACGCCCGCGAGCGTCGTCGCGGACGCGGGCTCGCAACCGATGCCCAGGCCGTCGATCTCGCGCTTCGCGGCCATGATCTCGTCGTCCGTCACTTCGTCCACGATGCCGTTCGTGGCGCGGATCGACTCGACCGCTTTCTCGTAACTCACCGGATCGCCGATGCGGATCGCGGTGGCGATCGTCTCGGGCGTCACGCGGTGCCGCGTCGCGAACTGCTCGCGGAAGCTGCGGACGAAAGGATTCGCGCCTTGCGCCTGAATCGCGGCGAGGCGCGGCATGCGCTCGATCCAGCCGCGCGCGTGCGCCTCGCGCAGGGCCTTGCCGAACGCGCTCGTGTTGCCGAGGTTTCCGGCGGGGACGACGATCCAGTCGGGCGCTTCCCAGCGCAGATCCTGCAGCAGCTCCCAGATGATCGTCTTCTGTCCTTCGATGCGAAACGGGTTGATCGAGTTGACGAGGTAGATGCCGAGACGGTCGCACGCCTCGCGCACGAGACGCATCGCGGCGTCGAAGTCGCCGCGGATGGAGAGACACGTCGCGCCGTACGCGAGCGTCTGCGCGAGCTTGCCGCTCGCGACTTTGCCGGCGGGCACGAAGACGATCGCGCGCAGCCCCGCCTGTGCCGCGTAGGCCGCGAGCGAGGAGCTGGTGTTGCCCGTCGACGCGCACGCGACGGCGGTCGCGCCGACGCGCACGGCCTGCGTGACGGCGACGGTCATGCCGCGGTCCTTGAACGAGCCAGTCGGATTCTCGCCTTCGTGCTTGAAGAGCATTCCGTCGCGTTCGTACAGCCGCGTGCCACCCTCGGGATGCGTGATCACGCGATCGACGTTCATCACGCCCTCGCGAAACCGCCACACGCCGCTCTGATCGATCGCCGCGCGCGAGCTGCGGCGGTCGTCGAATGCGTCACGGTCGATGATGTTGTCGCGCTCGACGGACAACAGGTTTCCGCAGTCGCACGTGTAGCGGATCTCGAGCGCGTCGTACTGCCGCGCGCAGGCGATGCACTGCAGCCACTCGCTCATCGGCGGCAGAGTATGTCATCCCGAGCGCGAGTCGAGGGACCCGGGGGCCCGGGGGGCGCATTCATCGCGCCACCCCCCGGCCCCCGGGTCCCTCGACTCACGCTCGGGATGACAAGATGCTCATGCGCGGCGTACTCCTTCTTTCGCGATCGCGCCGGCGTGCACCGCCGCGATCTCGCCGAACGCGGTCTGCATCGCTCTCGCGCACGCGTGCGCCAGCGGCTCATCGGCCGCGATGGCGAAGAGCGTGGGTCCCGAGCCGCTGATGGAGCAGCCGAACGCGCCGGCGTCGAGTGCGGCCCGTTTCACGTCGTAGAAGCGCGGGATGAGCGGCGCGCGGCGCGGCTCGGCGTAGCGGTCGTCGAGCGCGCGGCGCAACAGCTCGCCGTCGGCGATCGCGAACGCGTGCGCGAGCGCGGTGGTGTTGGCCATCTGCTGGATCCACGTCGCGCGATCGGTTGCATCGGGCAGCAGCGCGCGCGCGTCCATCGTCTGGATGCGCACGCGCGGCGTCACCAGCGCGATCCACCACTCCGCCGCGACCGGCAGCTTGATCACATCGATCGGATCGAGGCCACGCACGAGCGCGAGTCCGCCGACGACGCTCGGCGCGATGTTGTCGAGATGCCGGCCCGCGACCGCGGCCTCGCCTTCGAGCGCGGCAGCGATGATCTCGCGCAGATCGGGCGACTGCCCGAGCGCGAGCGCCGCCGCGTACGCCCCCGCCGCGCTCGAGGCCGCGCTTCCGCCCATGCCGCCCGCGAGCGCGAGTCCCTTCTCGATGCGCACGATCGCGCGATAGCCGAACGGACGCAGATACGCGTTCGCCGCGATCGCCGCGCAGTTGCGATCCGCCTCGCGCGGCACGAGCTCCGCGTCACGCCCGGTCACGTCATCGACACGCGACTCGCCGCGCGTCAGCTCGACGCTCACGCGATCGCCGATGCCGTCGACGGCGAGTCCGAGGACGTCGAAGCCGGGGCCGACGTTGCCGATGGAGCCGGGGGCGAAGGCGGTGGCAGCGCTCATCTCGACGTACTCGACCTGCCGCGCTCTTCGCGCGGCAGCAAGCGCCGCCGCTCCTGCATCGTGATCGCCACGATGTCGTTCAGCACGCCCGCCGCCGTGACGGCAGCACCCGCGCCGGGGCCGGTCACGATGAGCGGGTTGGTCGCGTAGCGTTTGGAGTGGATGACGACCGTGTTGTCCGTGCCGCGGAGGCGGCCGAGGGGGGAGGCCTGATCGACGGCTTCGATGCCGACGCGGATCGAGCGCTTCGTGATCTTCGCGACATAGCGCAGCACTTTTCCTTCGGCGCGTGCGCGCGCAACGCGTTGCGCGAAGCCGTCGTCGAGCGCGGCGATCTTCTCGACGAAGCGTGCCGGCTCCGCATCGTCCACTTCATCGGTGTAGAGCGGATCGAGCGCGATGTCGTCGAACTCGAAGCGGCGGCCGAGCGTGCGCGCGAGGATCAGCGCCTTGCGCGCGACGTCGCGGCCGGAGAGATCGTCGCGCGGATCGGGCTCCGTGTAGCCGAGCTTCCACGCCTCGCGCACCGCGTCGCTGAAACGTTTTCCGTCTTCGAGCGCGGTCATGATGAAGCCGAGCGTGCCGGAGAAACAGCCGAGGATCGTCTCGACGCGGTCACCCGCCTCCTGCAGCTTTTGAAGCGTGTCCAGCACGGGCAGTCCCGCGCCGGCGGTGGCTTCGTAGCGGAGCGAGAGTCCGCGATCCTTCGCCGTTTGCAGCAGACGATCGAACTCGATCTGCGGCACCGCGAGCGGCTTCTTGTTCGCCATCACGATGTGAAAGCCCTGCTCGAGCGCTTCCTGGATCAGCGGCGCGGTTTCATCCGACGTCAGATCGACGAGGATCGGACGATGCGACGGCAGGAGCCACAGCTCCTCGCGCATCATCGTCTGCAGCTGCTTGAGCGTGAGCGGCGAGTCGCGATCGAACAGACGCGTGCCGGCCGCTTTCTGTTTCGCGAGCTTCTGCAGCGCGCTCGCGCTGAAGCCTTTTTCCTGGATCCTGATGCCGGAGCGATCGGCGAGCGCGATCACTTTGATGTCGATCCCGAGCTCGTCGCGGAGATGTTCTTCCTGCGCGATGAGCTGCGCGGCGAGCTCGCGGCCGATCTGGCCGAAGCCGAGGAGCGTGAGCTTCGACTCTCGTCCGGAGGTGTCGGCGAGCGGACGCACTTTGTCGAGTTGAAACTCGCTGTGCAGCGCCTGCAGCGCGGGAGTGGCCTCGCGTTCCGACACGGCGATGGTGATGTTGAGCTCCGACGAGCCCTGCGCGATCGCGACGACGTTCACGCCCGCGCCGCTCAGCGCGGAGAATGTGCGCGCGGCGATGCCGGGACGGCCGCGCATGCCGAGGCCGACGACGGCGATGAGCGCGATCTCCTGTTCGGCGCGCACGCGATCGATGAGCTTCGATTTCCGCTCCAGCGCGAACGCTTCCTCGAGTGCCGCGATCGCATGCGCCGCCTCGGTCTGCGGCACGACGAAGCAGATGCTCGACTCGCTCGAGGCCTGGCTGATCATCGACACCGAGTGTCCGGCCTGCGAGAGCGCGGTGAACGCGCGGCCGGCGACGCCCGGCACGCCGATCATGCCCGAGCCTTCGATCGAGATGAGCGCCTGAGCGTGAATCGCAGTCAGGGCCTTGACTGGATACGCGCCCGGCTTCGCGTCGTCCGAGATGCGTGTGCCGGTCGCGCCTTCGCGAAACGTGTTGCGCACGAAGAGCGGGATCTTGCGGTCGACGAGCGGGATCATCGTGCGCGGATGCAGGACTTTCGCGCCGTAGAACGCGAGCTCCGCGGCTTCGCGGTAGTGCAGCTCGGGAAGGAGTCGCGCGGAGGGAACGCTCTTCGGATCCGCGGTCATCAGTCCGTCGACTTCCTTGAACAGCGTGACCGCGCTCGCGCCGATGCTGCGCGCGAGGATCGCCGCGGAGAAATCAGTGCCGCCGCGTCCGAGGGTGACCACTTCGCCGTCGGGACCACTGGCGAGGTAGCCCGGCACCACCACGACGCGGCCGCTCTCGATGAGCGGCACGAGGTGTTTCTTCGCGTTGCGCTCGCAGCGCTGGAAGTTCGGCCAGAGACTGCCGAGGCGACGCTCGGTGACGATGATCTCCGGCGCGTCGACGTACTCGCTGGCAATGCCCTCTTCAGCCAGAACCGCGGCGAAGATGTGCGCGAGCATCCGCTCTCCGCGGGCGACCAGCGCATCGTTTGCGCGCGGGGTGAGCTCGCGCAGCACGGCGATGCTGTCGGCCATCGAGCGCAGCTCATGCGCGGAGTCGCTGATCAGATTGCGGAGCTGTTGCGCGCGCGAACGGGTGGAGATCACCGCGTCGATGAGCTCGAAGTGGCGGATCTCGAAGCGCTTTGCCGCGGTCACGTACGCGACGCGGTCGCCGCGCAGCGCGGCCTGTCCTGCTTCGAGGAGGAGGTCGGTCACGCCGTTCGCCGCAGACACGACCACCGCCACGCGCGGGGCCGCGCGCCGCACGTGGGCCACGGCGGCGCGAATGGCTTCCGCGCTGCCGATGGCGACGCCTCCGAATTTGTAGACCTCGATGGACATGGCTTTGGGCTGCCCGGCTTCCCAGCTACCCGGCTGCCCGGCACCTGAAGCTGGGAAACCGGGAAACCGGGAAACCCGGTAGCCTCACATCTTCACGCCTTTATACAGGTAGGCGATGCCGAACGTGAGGGGGACATATTCAATGGAGGTGAAGTCGGCCGACTCGCGCATGAGCGCAACGAAGTCCTCGCCGCACGGGAAGCGGCCGGCCGATTTCTCGAGATATTCGTACGCATCGCGGTCGCCGGTGAGCGCACCTCCGATGCGCGGCAGGACGTGTCGCGCATACCAGCGATAGAACGAGCGAAAGAGCGGGCCGCGCGGCTGGCCGAACTCGAGCACGATCACGCGTCCGCCGGGGCGAATGACGCGCGCCATCTCGGCGATTCCCCGCTGCGGCTCGGCGACGTTGCGGATGCCGAAGGAGATGCTGGCAACGTCGAAGGATGCGTCGTCGTACGGCAGCTTCGTCACGTCGGCGACCTCGAACTCCACCTCGCTGCTTTTGGCGCGTGCGAGCTCGATCATCTCGGGAACGAAGTCGGTGGCGACGACGCGCCCGCTCGCGCCGACGGCAGCGCGAAAGGCGATCGCGAGATCGCCGGTGCCGGTCGCGCAGTCGAGGACGCGGTCGCCGCTCTTCGCATGCGACCAGCGCACGGCCTTGCGGCGCCAGCGATGATGGATGCCCGCCGACAGGACGGTGTTCGTACGGTCGTAGCGCGAGGCGATCGCGGCGAACATCGATCGGATCTTGTGAGGGTCGGGCCCGGTGTGGTTGGTCATACAATCTCGCGCGTGGCGCGCGACTTCGTTTTCGTGCAAACCGCTCCGGGACGCGTGTTCGTCGGCTGGGGGCCGTTCGAGCAGCTTCCCTTCCGCCGCCCGGAGCGGCCGGCATTCTACGTGAGCGACTTCTTTCTCGACGATCCGCATCCGTGGCGGCATCCGGCGGAGTGGGAGGAGGTGGGGGTTTCGGATCTGGCTTCCCGGTTGCCCGGCTTCCCGGTTGCCCGGCAGCCGGAGATCGAGTGGGCCGCGCTCGCGCAGGGTGAATTTACGACGCTGTTTCAATCCGCGCAGGATTCGATGGCGCGCGGCGAGTTCACGAAGATCGTGCCGGTCATCTTCGAGCACGGCGCGCTGCGCGGCGACGGATTGCTCGCGCATCTCGTCGAACAGCTCGCGATGCTGCCGCCCGGCCTGTGGGCGTACGGGTACGTCTACAAGAATCACGGGATGATCGGGGCGACGCCGGAGCTGTTGTTTCAGGCGGAGCGGAGCGGGTATCGCACGATGGCGCTCGCGGGAACGCGTGCGGTGGCGCGTGCCGAGGAGCTGCTGACGGATGCGAAGGAGCGGCGGGAGCATCGGCTCGTCGTCGACGACATCATTCGCCGGCTCGCGCCGTTCGGGAACATCGAGGTGGGGCCGCTCGGTCTGTTGCGTCTTCCGTCGATCGCGCATCTGGTGACGCCGATCTTTTTCGCGGAGGCGGGAGGGAGCGAGAAGATGTCGTTCGCGGAGATGGTGCGGCGTCTTCATCCCACCGCCGCCCTCGGCGTGTCGCCGCGCGCGCCGGCGGGCGAGCGTTGGCTGCGCGAGGCAGACCGCGGCGTGAAGCGGCGCACGTTCGGCGCGCCGTTCGGAATCGAGCGCGAGGACCGCTCGGCGCTGGCGCTCGTTGCGATCCGCAACGTGCAGTGGCAGGGCGAGCGCGTGCGCATCGGCTCGGGCGCGGGGCTGCTCGCGGAGAGTCAGCTCGATCGCGAGTGGAACGAGATGCGCCAGAAGCGCGATCAGGTGAAGGCGCTCTTTGGAATCGAGCCGGCACGGCCGGCCGCGCTGGTTGGCCCAGCCTCCTTCAGGAGTGCGGTCTAACGGATGATGATCGTGTCGCCATGGGCAACCTCAAGCTCGCGCAGCGCCTGATCGACGCCGTGCGCGCCGCGGGCGCCCACGAGTTCTGCGTCTGCGCCGGCTCGCGCAACAGTCCGTTGCTGGCGGTTCTTGGAGGGCGGACCTCTGGTCCGCCCCCCGGTGGCGGACCAGAGGTCCGCCCTCCTCGTCTCTTCTCGTTCATCGATGAGCGTTCCGCGGCGTTCTTCGCCGTCGGACGCATGAAGCTGCACGGCAATCCGGTCGCCGTCGTCACGACCTCGGGGACCGCGGTCGCGGAGCTCCTTCCGGCCGCGATCGAGGCGTACTACTCCGGCCTCCCGCTGATTCTCGTTTCCGCGGATCGTCCCGCGCGTTTCCGCGGCACGGGCGCGCCGCAGTCGATCGAGCAGCTCGGACTGTTCGGGCCGTACGCCGAGACCGCGCTCGAGTCGTGGAGCCGCGCGCGCCCGCTCCATCTCAACATCGAGTTCGATGAGCCGCTGCTCGATGACGCATGTCATCCCGAGCGTAGCGAGGGACCTGGGCGGGTGGTGGCGCATGAATCGCGCCCCCCTTCCCCCAGGTCCCTCGCTCACGCTCGGGATGACATCCGTCACCCGCTCGTCATCATCGGAGGTCTCGCGGCGCGGCATCGCGATCGCGTGCGCGAGCTCGTGCGCAATGCGATTGTGTACGCGGAGCCGCTTTCGGGCTTGCGCGAGCATTCTTCGATTACGGCGGGCGAGCGGATGATCGCGAGCGGCAGCTTCGACGGCGTGATCCGCATCGGCAATGTGCCGACGCTCCGCTTCTGGCGCGATCTCGAGACGCTCGATCTGCCGGTCGTGCATTACAGCGATCTGCCGTTCACGGGACTGACGCGCGGTGATCTGCAGTCGATTGCCGAGCTTCCCGAAGTCATTTCGCGCGACGACGAATTCATCGCGCGCGATCGCGAGATGCGCGCGCGCTTCGAGGCGATCCTCGATGACGAGCCGCAGTCGGAGCTCGCGATGTTGCGCTCACTCTCGCGCGAACTTCCGGAGGACGCTCGCGTCTACCTCGGCAACAGCCTGCCGGTTCGCGAGTGGGATCTCGTCGCGGCGCGCAAGCCGTTCGAGCATGAGGCGAACCGCGGCGCAAACGGCATCGACGGCCAGCTCTCCACATTTTTCGGGTGGTGCGACGCGTCGCGCGACAACGTCTGCATCGTCGGCGATCTCACCGCCATCTACGACCTCGGCGCGCCATGGATCGTGCCGCAGCTCGATCGCGGCATCCGCTACCGCATCGTGATCATCAACAACGGCGGCGGACGGATTTTCTCGCGCGTGCCTTCGCTGCGGTCGCTCGACGAGTCGCTGCGCGAGCGGATCATCGAGAACGCACACGGGATCCGCTTCGATCACTGGGCCGCGATGTGGAACATCGACGTGACGGAGCTGCGGCCCGATGCCGAGGCGTCGAAGCGCGGCTGGCAGCGCTACGACGAGCTGTGGGCATGATGATCCGGACCCTCTCCGGTTTTCTCGGACTCGCGACCGATTGGAATTTTCTGCCATGGCCACACAAAGAAGTGGAGGACAGGCAATCCTGCCTGTCCAGGGGGGGACAGGCAGGATTGCCTGTCCTCCACACCCGCGACGTTCTCCTCGGCTACTCCATGGGCGGCCGTCTCGCGCTGCAGCTCCTCGAACGCGAACGCTTCGCAAAGGCCATCATCATCTCCGCCGCCTTGAACGCGCCCGACGAGCAGCGCCGCCAACGCGACGAAGAATGGGCGCGGCGTTTCGAATCCGAGGACTGGACGACGCTCATGCGCGACTGGAACGCGCAGCCGGTCTTCGGCGGACATCCAATCATCCGCCGCGAAGAAGACTACGACCGCGCGAAGCTCGCGCGGCAGCTACGCGAGAACTCGCCCGCGGTGCTGCCGCCGCCGCGGCTCGAAGCGATCGACACGCCGATTCTCTGGATCGCGGGCGAGCGCGACGCGAAGTACGTCGACATCGCCAAAGTCGCGGTTGCGCGTCTGCCGCGCGCCGAGTTGTGGATCTGTCCCGAGGCCGGACATCGTGTGCCGTGGGAGCAACCTTTGCGTTTCGTGGAGCGTTTGCGCGCCTTTCTCGAATGAACTATGTTCCGGCGCGATGGCAGAGACCTGGCACAAGCTGCATGACTTTCAGGACATCCGCTACGAGCGGACGGACGACGGGATCGCGAAGATCACGATCAATCGTCCCGAGGTGCGGAACTCGTTCCGTCCGCTGACGGTGAGGGAGCTCAAGGAAGCGTTCGACATGGCGCGCGACGACTCCGACATCGGCGTCGTCATCCTCACCGGCGAAGGTCCCGATGCATTTTGCGCGGGCGGCGATCAGAGAGTGCGCGGCAAGGGTGGTTATGTCGATCCGAAGGAGAAAATCCCGCGCCTCAACATCCTCGACGTGCAGAAACAGATTCGCAGTCTGCCGAAGCCGGTCGTGGCGATGGTCGCCGGCTACGCGATCGGCGGCGGACACGTGCTGCACGTCGTCTGCGATCTCACGATCGCCGCGGAAAACGCGCGCTTCGGACAGACCGGACCGAAGGTCGGCTCGTTCGACGCCGGCCTCGGCTCGTCGTATCTCGCGCGCATCGTCGGCCAGAAAAAGGCGCGCGAGATCTGGTTCCTCTGCCGGCAGTACGACGCGCAGCAGGCGCTGGAGATGGGACTCGTGAACACGGTCGTCCCGCTCGAGCGGCTCGAAGAAGAGACGCTGCAATGGTGCCGCGAGATGCTCGCGCTCTCGCCGATGGCGTTGCGCTTTCTGAAAGCGGCGATGAACGCGGACTGCGACGGCCAGATCGGACTTCTCGATTTCGGCGGCAGCGCGACGCTCCTCTATTACCTGACGGAAGAGGCGCAGGAGGGGCGGGACGCGTTCGTGGAGAAGCGGAAGCCGGATTTCAGGAAGTTCAAGAGGTTTCCGTGAGGGGTTGCGCGGTTACGCGGTTACGCGGTTGCTCGGTGACCTTACCGCGCCGCCAACCGCGAAACCGCGCGACCGCGTAACCGATGAGTCCGTGGATTCTCGCGGCGCGTCCGAAAACTCTTTCCGCCGCGATCGTGCCCGTGCTCATGGGCACCGCGCTCGCCGCGCCGCACATTTCGTGGCCGCTCTTCGCATGCACGCTCCTCGGTGCGGTGCTGATTCAGGTCGCGACGAACTTCATCAACGACGCGATTGATTTCAAAAAGGGCGCGGACACGAGCGAGCGTCTCGGGCCGATCCGCGTGACGCAGGCCGGTTTGCTGAGTGCGGATGCGGTGCTGCGCGGCGCGTGGGTGTGTTTGTTCGGCGCGGCGCTGTGCGGGATTCCGCTGATTCTGCGCGCGGGCTGGCCGCTGCTTGCCATCGGTGTCGCATCCATGCTGCTCGCGTACGCGTACACCGGCGGACCGTATCCGCTCGCTTACAAAGGGCTCGGCGAGTTGTTCGTGATCCTCTTTTTCGGCGTCATTGCCGTTGGCGGCACGTTTTACGTGCAGACGCTGCGTCTGACGCGCGACGCGCTGCTCGCAGGATTCGCCGCGGGCTCGCTTGCGACGGTCCTTCTGGTCATCAACAACCTGCGCGACGTCGAGAACGATCGCCGCAGCCGGAAGGAAACGCTCGCAGTGCGTTTCGGTGAGGCTTTCGCGCGCATCGAGGTCGCGTTTTTCGCGCTTGCGCCGTTCGCGGCGGTCTTCTTCGTCACCTGGCTGCCGCTCGTGTCGCTGCCGATCGCACTGCTCGTCGTCGCCTGCGCGATGCGCAGCCACGGCATCGCGCTGAACCGCTGTCTCGGAATGGCGGGCGCGCTGCAGTGGGCGTTCGGTATTCTGTTCGTCATCGGATGCAGCTTTGGGCTTGTCGTTACACGCTGACTCCGCGTCGCACGCTGAGCGCGATCGCGCGGCCGGGCGCGCGCGAAGGCGCGCTGATTCGGGCCGGCAATGGATTCGCGGACGTGCATCCGTGGCCCGAGCTCGGCGACGCGCCGCTCGATGAGCAGCTCGCGCTCCTCGCGCGCGGCGAGACGACGCCGCTGACGCGCGCGTCGTTGCATCACGCACGCACGGATGCCGACGCCCGCGAGCGCGGCGTGTCGCTCTTCGATGGACTGAGGATTCCGCTGAGCCACTGGCCCGGAGACGATCCACCGGAAGTGTTCGATACCGCGAAGGTGAAGGGCGCCGCATCGCTGCCGCCGGATGTGCGGCTGCGCATCGACTTCAACGCGACCCTGCGCGCGGAAGAGCTCGTGCATCTCGCGGACGCGCTGCCGAAAGAACGGATCGATTTCGTCGAAGATCCCTGTCCGTACGACGCCGATGTGTGGAGCGCACTCCGCGCGCAGACTGGCCTGCGATTGGCCTTCGACATCAATGTCCCCTCTCCCCGCTTGCGGGGAGAGGGCCAGGGTGAGGGGTTCGACGTTCTCATCCACAAACCGGCGCTCCACGCTGAGTTTCCGGAATCCAATCGCGAAGTCGTCGTGACGTCGTACATGGATCATCCGGTCGGACAGTTTCACGCCGCGTACGTCGCGTCGACGCATCCGGTGAGCGCGCGATGCGGGTTGTTCACGCATGTACTGTACGAATCGAATCCATTCATCGAGCGCGTGCGCGCCGAGGGGGCGCGGCTGCTGCCGCCCGAGGGAACGGGCATCGGGTTCGATGACCTGCTCGAGAAGCTGCCGTGGAAGAAGCTCGCATGATCGACTGGCGCAGCGACGAGTCGCACGTGCTGCTCAATCCGCGCATGCCGCAGAACGAGCGGCGGCGGCTGGAGAGTTTCGTCTCACCGCTTCCAGCGCACGTCTGGCTTTCGACGTCCGGAACGACCGGCGCTCTGAAGCTGGTCGCACTCTCGAAGAGCGCGCTGCTTGCCTCCGCGGCCGCCGTGAATCGGCGGCTGGAGTCGACGGAGCGCGATGTCTGGTGTTGCGTGCTGCCAACGTTTCACGTCGGCGGCCTCGGCATCCTCGCGCGCGCGTTTCTCAGCGGCGCGCGCGTCGTCGAGACCTCGTGGGACGCAAGCGCTTTCGCATCGATGCTCGACATCACCCTCGCGTCGCTCGTGCCGGCGCAGGTGGTCGATCTCGTGAGCGCTTCGCTGCGCGCGCCGGCAAACCCGCGTGCGATCGTTGTTGGGGGCGGCGCCCTGTCCGATGAGATCTATCTCGAAGCGCGCGCGTTGGGATGGCCGTTGCTGCCGAGTTACGGGATGACCGAGTGCTGTTCGCAGATCGCGACGGCCACGCTCGAATCATCGGACCTCGTGCTGCTCGATCACTTCGAGGCTCGCGTCGAATCCGACGGCCGTCTTGCGTTTCGTGGAGAGTCGCTGCTCACCGGATACGCGGGCGATGAGGGCTTCGTCGATCCGAGGGTCGACGGCTGGTTCGTCACGGATGATCGCGGCGCGATCGAAGGACGCGTTCTGCGCGTGCACGGGCGCGCGAGCGAGTTCGTGAAGATCGGCGGCGAGTCGGTCGACCTCGCGCGGCTCGATCGCATTCTCGCGGACATCTCCTCCGACGCGGCCGTCGTGGCAATGCCTGACGATCGCCTCGGCCATGCGATTCATCTCGCGGTCGCGAGCGACGATGGATCGCGTATCGCGGCCGACTTCAACTCTCGTGTCTTCCCGTTCGAGCACGCGCGCGGCGTGCACCGCGTCGACGCGATTCCGCGCACGCCTCTGGGCAAGCTGCGCCGCGCCGAGCTCGCGGCGCAACTGGAGCGGCGTTGATCGAGTGCGCGCTGACGCTCGCCGGCATCGTCGTGCCGTCGGCGCTCGTCATCCTCGCCGTGCGCCGCTGGCTCGAGCCGGTGTCGTGGCGCATGGCCGCGCTCTTCCTCGCGATCGTGCTGGTGTTCATCGCCCGCGGCGTCTTCACGCGCGACATGCCGGTGCCGCTCGACGAGGTCGTGCGCGGCTATCCGTACCGCGGCATCTTCGGCGAGGTGAAGGCGAAGAACGCGCTCGCCAACGACATCACCAAGCAGATCCTGCCGTGGATGCACGTCGCGCGCGAAGAGGTCGCGCGCGGCCGTGCGCCGCTCTGGAACCGCCATCTCTTCTGCGGCTATCCGCTCCTCGGCAACGGACAGTCCGCGCCGTTCTCGCCGGTCTTTCTGGCGACGCTCTTCGTGCCGCTGCCGAAGCAGCTCGTCGCGATGGCCGGCCTCAAGCTCTTCGTCGCGCTCCTCTTCGGCTTTCTTCTGTTGAAGCGCGAAGGCGTCGGGAGCGGCGCGGCGGTCTTCGGCAGCGGCGTCTTCGCATTCGCGATTCTCAACTGCTGCTTTCTCTACTATCCGCTGACGAGCGTGACTCTGATGCTGCCGGTCGTTGCGTACGCCGCGCTGCGCACGCTCGATGTGCCGCGTGCCGCGCCGATGGTGTTGCTGGCGCTGTCGGTGGTCGCGATTCTCGCGGGCGGACATCCGGAAAGCGCGGCGCACATCGTGCTGGCCGTGATCGCGCTCGTGATCGTCGAATGGCTCGCGCCCGTCGCGCGGCGCTTCACGCGGCGCGATCTCGCGCGCGTCGTGATCGGCTCTGTTGCGGGCGTGCTCATCGCCGCGCCCGCGTGGGTGCCGGTGCTCGAGCAGGCGCTGATCAGCCTGCGCGTCGTGCTGCTCGCGCGCACGGGGCCGTTGCCGCCGATGGTGACGACGACGTTGTGGGCGCTGGCGAATCCGGATGGCTTCGGGAATCCCGCGCGCGGAACGTGGAACTGGTTTCTGCAATACCCGCAGGTCGCATCGATCTATTTCGGCATGATCGTGATGGTGCTCGTTCCGGGTGCGCTGCTCTCTCGCCAGGCATCGCGGCGCGACCGCCTGCTCGTCGTCGTGCTCGTGGCGATGCTCCTGATCGCGTTCGGCTGGACGCCCCTGGGCTGGTTCTTCGCCCACGTCTGGCCGTTCACCCTGATCGCGCACGAGCGGCTTCTCTTCGTCTGCGCATTCGTCGCCGGCATCGTCGCCGCGCGTGCGGTCGCGCGGCTGCGGCGCGACGAGCTGGCGATCGCGATCGCGGCGTCATGCGTGGCGTTCGGATTCGGGCTGTACGTGCTGATGAAGACGTGGGGGCGAACGACGGATGTGTGGTCGACTGCGGGTGTCGCGGCGCTCGCGTTGTTCTGGATCGGCGCGTATGCGCTGAAGTTCCGTCCGGCCGCGGTGGGCGTGCTCGCGGGCGGGCTGACGCTCGTCGAGCTGTTCATCTTCACCTTTCCTTACAACGCAATGACGAGCCGCGACTACTACGCGCCGCGATTGCCGATCATCGATGCGTTGAAGGCACGGGCGCCGAAGGAGCCGTTCCGGATCGCGGGGCTGGACTGGATGTTTCTGCCGAACGCGGCGGCGCAATATGGACTGGAGGACATTCGCGGAACGGACCCGATGGAGTGGGCGGAGTATGTTCGCTTCTTCAGCCAGTATGAAGTCAAGGACCAGTCGATCGACTTCAAGCGCATTGTGGACGTCGACCGCGAGTTCATCGACTTCCTCAATGTGCGGTTTCTGCTGACGGAGCCGGGACACGTTCCGGCCGGCGACAAGTGGCAGCGCGTCTACAGCGGTCGCGACGGCAATCTCTACGAGAACCGCCGCGTCATGCCGCGATTCTTGGCTGCCGGGGCGGCCATTGACGCGTGGATGGACCGGCCGACGAAGTACAAGCTGCGGATCAGTGCGCCGGCGCGGACGTTCATTTCCTCGAGTCAGCCGGCGGTGCCGGGTTGGCGCGTGCGGATCGGCGGGCGTGCGGCCGCGATCGTGCGCGTCCGAGGGGCGTTCATTGGCTTCTTCGTGCCGGCGGGGGAGTCGCGGGTCACGCTCGAATACGTGCCGTGGACGTGGTACGGCTCGCTGCTGATGGCCGCGCTCGCCGCCGCGGGGCTCGCGTGGATCGCGCGACGCGGAATAGCGATGGGAGGGTGAAGGTTATCTGTGGTCCCGACGCGGGAAACGATCTTTGAGCTCAGCCGTAAGTTCCGCCTGGTCAATAGGTTGAAGTAGCGCAGCGGCACAAATCGCGATCACCGTTCCCGATGCGGCGTTGACAACATCGCGCGGGGCATCCTAGAATCTCCGGTCCCTGCGGTAAACCACCCGGCTCTTTTCATCCCAGCAGCATCCGCTGGTCGTCGTGTCCGGGTCAGACGGAATGAGCTCGTCGTAAGAGACGGGAGCATTCCGCTTGACACGGCCGGGAGGGTCTGGCAATCTGACCGCCCTTTCGACGAGGCCGGTTCTTTGACAACTGAATAGGAAAGCAACGAAGGCAAACGTGATTCCTTTGAGTCCCGCAAGGGACTCGTCAAGCAACACACAAGAAGTAACCGAATATGCATCAGTCGTTTGACTGATGCCAGAGCTTCAAACTTTCAGTTCAACTGGAGAGTTTGATCCTGGCTCAGAATGAACGCTGGCGGCGTGCCTTACACATGCAAGTCGAGCGAGGCCGGGTAGCAATACCCGAGTCGAGCGGCGAACGGGTGAGTAACGCGTGGATAACCTGCCCTG
>DATLFB010000113.1:0-4870 GCA_035525285.1 Thermoanaerobaculia bacterium | reverse complement strand
TGACGAAGCGCGGACAGGATGTCCGCGGAACGGCGGCCTGGAAGGCCGCGCTACTCACGACGTGTAGCGCGGGCCTCCGGCCCGCCGTGTCGCCGGCTTCCAGCCGGCGGAAGGGAACCGCCGATCGGAGATCGGCGGACCGGCCGACTGGAAGTCGGCGTTCCGTTGCGCCGGCCACTGCCGCGAGGGGCGCGTTGCGCACGATCGGCGGTGCGCGTGACGCCGTCACCTCGCGCTCGGGTAGGTCCTGCATCGCGATGACGTCGTGCCGCTTGTCCGGCCGGAACGCCGATTTTCAATCGGCCGGTCCGCCGACTTTCAGTCGGCGATGACGAAGCGCGGACAGGATGTCCGCGGAACGGCGGCCTGGAAGGCCGCGCTACTCACGACGTGTAGCGCGGGCCGAAGCCCGCCGCTACGTTAAGATGACGCGCTCCGCATGTCGGATCCGGTCCTCGCGTTCGTCCTCATCGCTTCCTTCATCGCCGCACTCGCGGCCGCGTCGTATTTCAAGACGCTCGACAGCGGACTCTCGCGCGACGCGCGCATCCCGATGATCGCCGGCATCGCCGCGGGCTTCCTGTTCCGCTTCTTCGATCATCCCGTCGTGATCGGCGTGAGCATGGCGCTCGCCGCGCTCTTCGTCCGACTCACCGGACGCGAAAGCGAGCCGGCCGAGGGGATGACCCTCGGCGCGATGACGGGCGCGGCGGCGGCGATCCCGATCGCGTACGGCGGCGATCACGTGCTCCTCCGTTTCGCGCAATGCGTGCTCGCCGGCGCGGTTGCGGGCTACGGAATCACGTTCGCGCTGACGCACGTGCGCGAGAAGCTGCGCCAGGCCGCGATCGACGCCGTGACTGCAGTCGCCGCGATCGGCGTCGCCTGGCTCGCGGCGATGCTCCCGCTGCGCGAACGCCACGTTGCCTTCGCGGCGTTCGCGCTGATTCCGCTGATCATCGTGGCCACCGTGTTCAAGCAATGGCCCGCGATCCGTGGCGAGCTGCGCCACGAAGCCTCCCTCGGTGTGATCGACGACGAAGACGTCCGCGCCACCGCGCATCCGATCCTCCGCCTCGGCCGCGCCGGCTGGCACGATCCGGGCGCGCATCGCGAGTTCGTGCGGCTGGCGACGAAGATCGCCCTGCGCAAACGCCAGCAGCGCCGGCGCTCCGAGGAGATCGCGCGGCTGTATCAGCTCGAAGTGATCAAGCTGCGGATGCAGCTGCAGGACATGACGAGCATCGACCGCGCCATGCGGGCGAGCGCCGACGTAGCGGCGGGCTTCAGCCCGCCGTCCTGACCCCGCCCGGCTAAAGCCGGGCGCTACGTTTACAATGCGCTCACGAATGCGTCGCATCGCACTCTGCCTTCTCCTCGCAGCCGCCGCCACCCTTCACGCACAGCGACCGAAGTTTCAATTCATCGCCGGTCCGAAGCCGGGCGGCGGCGAGATCAAGATCACCGTCGATCCGGGCGGCGAGTTCGAAGGACAGAAGGACGAGTACGCGATCTTCACCAACAACGTCCGCATCGAGTACCAGGACATCAAGCTGCGCGCGGACAAGGTGACCATCAACCACAAGACCAAGGACGTGGTGGCCGAGGGTAACGTCATCATCGATCAAGGGCCGACGCGCCTCACCGCCACGCAGGCGATCTACAACCTCGACACGAAGACCGGCACGTTCTTCAACTCGACCGCGACGATGGACCCGTCGATGTACTTCGCCGGCGACCGCATCGAGAAAGTCGACGAGGACACGTACCGCCTCTCGAACGGCATCTTCACCTCCTGCGATCTCGACCGCCCCGCGTGGTCATTCCACGTCGGCAGCGCGGACGTGACCGTCGACGACTACGCGCACATGCGCAACATCTCCTTCCGCGCGCGGAACATGCCGGTCTTCTGGGCGCCGCGGCTGGTGTGGCCGACGAAGAAGGAGCGCTCCCGCGGGCTGCTCATTCCGCGCATCCGCCTCACCTCGAAATTCGGCACGCGGCTCGAGAACGGCTACTTCATTCCGATCGGCGACTCCGCCGACGCGACGGTGTACGCGGACGTCGCGTCGAGCCGCTACTTCGGCGCGGGCGTCGAGGTGCGGTACCTGCCGTCGCAGAACGTGAAGATCGGCGACTTCCGAGGACATCTCGTCAACAACGTCGAGGACAAGCAGATCGAGTGGAAGTACTCGTACAAGCACGCGCAGGAGAATCTCCCCGGCGGATTCCGCGGCGTGGTCGACATCCAGGACTTCTCGAACCTCAACTTCTTCCGCCAGTACGACCACGATCCGAACCTGCACACCGCGTCGAACATCTACTCGTCGGCGTACCTGACGAAGAACCGCCCGACCTACTCGCTCAACCTCATCGGCGATCGGCGTGACATCGCGCTGCTTCTTCCCGAGCCGCCGGACTTCACCAGGCTCTTCGAGCGCCGGCAGCGGTACGAGCAACTGCCATCGCTGCAGCTGCGCATGTATCCGCAGCGCATCGGACCGACGCCTTTTTACTTCTCGATGGAGTCATCCGCCTCGCGCCTTCGCACGAGCACGCTGGAGAGGGGCGAGGCGACCATCAACGCCGACTACTACCGCGCCGACGTCTTCCCGACGCTGTCGATGCAGTTGCGCACGCCGCCGTGGCTCTCGATCAAGCCGCAGATCTCCGTGCGCGAGACGTATTACTCCGCGAGCCGCGACGAATTCGGCAACCTCCAGGACGACGAGCCGCTGACGCGTTTCTACGCGCAGGGACAGGTGGAGACCGTCGGCCCGTCGTTCTCGCGCGTGTTCAACAGGAGCATGGGCGGCTTCAGCAGGTTCAAGCACGTGATCGAGCCGCGCGTGCGCTACGTCTACACGACGAACGTGGAGAACCAACAGGAGATCGCGCGCTTCGACATCGTCGACTCGCCGTTCCTCCCGATCGTCCAGCACTCGGTGGAGTACTCGCTCACGCAGCGCCTCATCGGCAAGGAAGCGGGCGAAGGCGGCAACGCGCGCGAGGTGCTCTCCTTCGGCGTGCGCCAGAGCGTCGCGCTCTCCGATCCGTTCCCCAACGCCGGGACGAGCTTCCCGACAGCCGGCGATCACAAGTACACGCCGCTCCTCGGCAGCCTGCGCTTCAATCCGTATCAGTCGGTGACGTTCGATGCGTCGGCGAGCTACGGGAACATCAGCCATCAGCTCGATCAGGTCAGCGTGTCGGCGAATCTCGTCGGCACCGGCGCGCGCGCGGACAAGTACCTCGGCCTGACCTGGTTCGCGCTCTTCCAGGCGCCCGGCTCGACGTTCGGCGGCTCGAGCCAGATCCGCCTCAACACCGGCTCGTGGATCGTGAAGGACCGCATCCGCGGCGACGTGCAGCTGAACTACAACGCGAGCGATGGCCGCTTCCTCGATCAGCGCTACATCGCCGGCTGGACGGGCTCGTGCTACGGCATCGCGCTGCAATACCGCCGCTATCTCGTGTTCGCGAGCGCGTCGGGCGATGAGGAGCTCGACGACTATGGCATCGCGATCACGCTGAAGAACGTCGGGACGTTCGGCTCGAACTGATGAAGTGGCTCGCGGCCTCGGTCGTGCTCGTTGCGCTCGCGATCGGCGGCGCTTTCGTCTATCGCGAGAACATGCGCCGCGAACAGGAACGCCAACGCGCAGAGGCGCTCGCGACCTCGCTCACGGAAATGCGCGCCGCGATCACGAAGTATCACAGCGACACGGGCCGCTATCCCTCCACGCTTCAGCAGCTCGTCCCCAACTACCTGCGACGCGTTCCCGTCGATCCGATCACGAACGCGCAAAACTGGCGCTACACGACCGAAGAAACGGTGACGCCGAGCGAGGACTTCATCCCCGAACGTAGCGGCGGGCTTCAGCCCGCCGAGGACGACCGGCTGAAGCCGGTCGCTACGTCACGATCGGTCATCATCGACGTGCACAGCAGCGCGCCGGGCGCCGACCCGAACGGCCGCGCGTGGTCCGACTACTGAGATGCCGAACGTCTACACGTACAAGGACTTCGAGGGGAGCAGCCACCGCATCCTGCTCGACCTGATCCGCCGCCACGCGAAGCGAGGAGGCACGCTCCTCGACCTCGGCGCCGCCGGCGGCGAGCTCGGCTCCGCCCTGCGCGACCATTTCGACCGTACCATCGGCTTCGAATACAACGTCGACTGCGTCGGCGAGCTCAAAGGCCGCTTCGACGCGATCGTGATCTCCGACCTCGAGCGCGTGAAGCGCCTCCCGGCGAACGCTCACGCCATCGTGCTGGCCGACGTCCTGGAACACCTCCGCAGCCCCGCCGCCGCATTGCGCCTCGTGCGCGAGTCGCTCCGCGACGACGGCCACGCATTCATCTCCGTCCCGAACATCGCAAACATCACCGTGCGCCTCGGCCTACTCTTCGGTATCTTCGAATATCGCGACCGCGGCATTCTCGATCACACGCATCTGCGCTTCTACACGCTGCGCACGATTCGCCGTGAAATCGAAAGTGCAGGCTTCCGCATCCTCGCCGTGCGCGGCTCGTCCGTTCCCATCCGCCTGATCGTCGGCCGGTTCACGCCGGAGTGGATCCTGCGGCCGGCGGAGCACCTGCTGTCATTCGTGACGCGGTTGTGGCGGGGGTTGTTTGCGTATCAGATCGTGATTGTGGCGGAGAAAGCGTCATGAATCTTCCTGGCTAGCGAGCTAGCGATCCCTGGCTCGCGACCTAAAGGCCCTTAGCCCGCATTTCTCACGCTGTCGCAACGTTGCCCGCTGAACCTGTGGAAAATGTGATTCGTTGGTGGCTGACACCAGCCGGCTCGATGCCCTGAGTAAAAAGTGCACACATATGTGTGCATTCGGTAAGTTGGCCGCAT
>DATLFB010000112.1:0-35946 GCA_035525285.1 Thermoanaerobaculia bacterium | reverse complement strand
GAAGCCGGAACGCCGATTTCCAATCGGCCGGTCCGCCGACTTCCAGTCGGCGGTTCCCCACGGCACTCCAAACACACCCAGTTCCACAGCGTCTCGAACGAGCCCACGTCCGACCATCCGAAGTCGGCGTTCCGCTTTTTGCAGCGCGGCCTTCCAGGCCGCCGTGTCGCTGGCTTCCAGCCAGCGAGGTCGCCGGCAGGATGCCGGCGTTACGGCGGGCCGGAGGCCCGCGCTACTTCGCGTTGCGGTCCTGGGTGTTCTGCGGTGCGTGCGGCTGCGCGACGGGCGTGCTGACGTCCGTCTGCGGACCGCTTCCCGGCGCGATCGTCATCTGCTCGCCGGGGCTGTTGTCGGGGTAGTACTCCTTGAGCTTGGCGTAGTCGACGCCGGTCTCATCGAGGAGGATCACGTTGACTTCGGCCCCGTCGAGGGTCTCGCGCTCGAGGAGCTTGCGGGCGATGCGGTCGAGGGAGCCCTTGTTCGCGTTGATCAGCTCGTGCGCGGCCTTGTAGGCCTTGTCGAGAATGCGGCGCACTTCCTTGTCGATCTCGACCGCCGTGGCCTCGCTGAAGTCCTGATGCTGCGCGAACTCGCGGCCGAGGAAGATCGCCTCTTCCTTCTTGCCGAAGGTCACCGGACCGAGATCCGACATGCCCCACTCGCACACCATCTTGCGGGCCATGCCGGTGGCGCGCTCGATGTCGTTGCCCGCGCCCGTCGTGATCTCGTTGAGGAAGATCTCCTCGGCGATGCGGCCGCCCATCATCACCGCCAGCAGCGCCTCGAGGTAGCGCTTCGAATACGAGTACTTATCCTCGACCGGAAGCTGCTGCGTGAGTCCGAGGGCGCGGCCGCGGGGGATGATCGTGACCTTGTGCAGCGGATCGGCCGCGGGGAGCATCGCCGCGACGATCGTGTGTCCCGACTCGTGATACGCGGTGTTCCGCTTTTCGCGGTCGGACATCATCATCGACTTCCGCTCGACGCCCATGATCACCTTGTCCTTGGCGTACTCGAAGTCGACCATCTGCACTTTCTTCTTGTCGTAGCGCGCGGCATTCAGCGCGGACTCATTGACGAGGTTCGCCAGATCGGCGCCGGAGAAGCCGGGCGTCCCGCGCGCGAGCACGGCGAGATCGACGTCTTCCGCGAGCGGAATGTTGCGCGTGTGCACGCGGAGGATGCCCTCGCGGCCCTTGAGATCGGGTAGATCGACGACGACGCGGCGATCGAAGCGGCCGGGGCGGAGCAGCGCGGGATCGAGAACGTCGGGGCGGTTCGTGCCGGCGATGAGGATCACGCCGTCGTTCGATTCGAAGCCGTCCATCTCGACGAGCAGCTGATTGAGCGTCTGCTCGCGCTCGTCGTGTCCGCCGCCGAGGCCCGCGCCGCGATGGCGGCCGACGGCGTCGATCTCATCGATGAAGATGATGCACGGCGCGTTCTTCTTGCCCTGCTCGAACAGATCGCGGACGCGCGACGCGCCCACGCCGACGAACATCTCCACGAAGTCGGAGCCGGAGATGGAGAAAAACGGCACGTTCGCCTCGCCGGCGATCGCGCGCGCGAGCAGGGTCTTGCCCGTGCCCGGTGGTCCCATCAGCAGCACGCCCTTCGGAATCTTGCCGCCGAGCTTCGTGAACTTCTGCGGCTCCTTGAGGAACTCGATGATCTCGTGCAGCTCGACTTTCGCCTCGTCGACGCCGGCGACGTCCTTGAACGTCACCTTCTTCGCGCTGCCGGAGAGGAGCTTCGCCTTCGACTTGCCGAACGAGAGGGCCTTGTTGCCGCCCGCCTGCATCTGGCGCATGAAGAAGATCCAGAGTCCGATCAGGAAGAGGAACGGCGCCCAGGTGATGAGCGCGGTGATGAACGGCGCGTCGCGCGTCGGCTCGAACTCGACGATGACGCCTTTCTCTTCGAGCCGCTTGTAGAGATCGTCGGGCCAGGTGACCGGTCCGTTGGCGTGGAACTCACGCCGGCCGCCGGGGGCGGTGGTCTTGGTCACGCCGCGGATCTCGTCGCCGCGAATCGTGACTTTCTCGACGTAGCCGTTGTTCACGCGGTCGAGGAACGCGCTGAACGGGATCAGCTCGCTCGCGCCCTTGGCCGTGTTGAAAAGACTCCAGAGGAGGAACACCAGAACGATGATGACCACCCACAGGAGCGCGGTTTTGACGGTGGAATTCAACTAATTGCCTCCCACACGGCACGGCGATGCTTCGCTCATGCCACGTACGTACACTATCGCGTTTGGTTAACGGCGTGGTCGCGATCGTTATTCTTTCGGGGAGCTCTTAGCTCTTAGGTCTTAGCTCTTAGGAGGAACGCCGCAGCGGGTCCTAAGAGCTAACAGCTAAGAGCTAAGAGCTGATCCTACCGATCCACGCAAGGTTCCCGTGACGCATCTCCTGCTCCAGGCCGAAGCCTACGTACGTGCCGTCGGATACCGTGAATGCGCGGAAGTCCGTGGTCACGTCGACGGTGCGTACGCCGGGGCGGTCGAGGAGCGCCACGAGGCGCAGGGTCTCGGGGGCGTGCATGCGTAGCTGCGCGAGGAGGTAGTTCTCGATCACCCCCGTCGTCACGACGTCCTTGAGCACGTAGACGCGGCGGCCGCGGATGTCGGTGTAGCTGAGGAAGTCGATCTCCAGCGCGTCGGTGAGCTGCTGGTCGGCGAGATCGCGCACGACGTCGATGAATCCGTAGCTCACGTCTCCCGGGATGGCGCGCATCAGGTCGGCGAGAAAGCAGGACGTGCCTTTGAGGATGCCGAGGAGGAAGACTTCGGCGGTGGCGCCGGCGTCCTCGCGGATCTCGGCGGCAAGCTCGCGGATGCGCTGCGCGATCTGCTCAGCGGTGAAAACCGGAGTGATCTCCTTCGCCTGATCCACCCGAGCCCTCCATCCACACTTCGTACAGCGCGCTTCCCTCGCGCGGCGGGCTGGTCACCTTGAATCGTTCCGAGACCTCCACGCCGGCAACCCAGACGATCTCGTCGTTCCAGAGCAGGAGAGGGATTCGATCCCGGAGATCCGCGGCGATTTTACGATCAATCAGAAAATCCTTCAGCTTTTTCGGGGCCGGCATGCCGAGGGGGTGGAAGCGGTCGCCGGGTCTGCGGTTGCGGACGGTGAAGGTGCCGTTTGCAGGGACCTGGAATGGCTGCCCGGTTGCCCGGCTGCCCGGTTGCCCGGCGGTGAGATGGATAGTGAGATCGAGTTCGGCGATGTACGCGGAGGTTTCGGGTTGCAGGGTGAGCTCGAACTCCGGCGTGGAAGCCGGTTTTCTGCGCAGAACGAGAGGAGGGCGGACGTCCCGTCCGCCCTGGGGGGCGGACGGGACGTCCGCCCTCCTGAGCTCGAGCGATTTCGTCACGCTCATGCGCTTGACGCGTTCGACTTCCTTCGCGATGCGCGACACATCGAAGTCGCGCGCGGTGGGATCGAGGCGGCGGATGTGGCGGTGCAGCAGCGACTGGCGGAGCCACGCGTCCTCGGGCCAGTTCGTGAAGCACGTTTCGTTCTCACGCACCACCGCGCACGCAGCCTCGGCTTCGTCGATCGCGCGCTCGAGGATGGGCCACATGGCCTGCGCCTGCGCGGCGATCGCGGCGAGGTTGCCGGTGGCGTGCAGTTCGCCGAGGAGTGCGCGGACGCGATTGCGGAGGAAACGCGGGTCGTCGTTCGAGCGGTCGTGCCGCGCGGTGATGCCGCGCTCCCGCAGGAACGTCTCGATCTCCTCGCGCGTGACCTCGAGCAGCGGACGCACGAATCCGTCTTCACGCACGGGATGAATGCCGCGCAGTCCGGCGATGCCCGTGCCGGTGAGGATGCGCATGAGCACCGTCTCCGCCTGATCGTTTTTCTGATGCGCGGTGGCGACGTAGCGCGCGGCGGCCTGCTCGCGGATCTCGCGCAGGCGCGCGTAGCGCACCTCGCGCGCGGCGGCCTCGACGCCGACGCTGCGCACGCGCGATTCATCGAGCGTGCCTTCTGCGACGTGCAGCGAAATGCCGAGGCGCGCGCAAAGGTCGCGCACGAAGCGCTCGTCCGCGTCCGACTCGGCACCGCGCAGATGATGATTGATGTGCGCGGCGTGAATCACGAATCCCTCGCCGCGCAGGTCCGCAAGGGCGAGGAGCAGCGCGGTCGAATCGACGCCGCCCGAGACCGCCGCTACAATCGGTGCGGGTCCGATTCCACGATTCACGAAAAACTGACGAAGTGCGTCGCAGGGCATTTGCGCGTGCAAGCGTACCGTCAACGACAGGGGAGTCTCCAATGCGACACTCGCGAGAGAAGGGTCTGACGATCCTGGAACTGCTCATCGTCATGGGGATCATCGCGGTCCTGGCCGGAATGGCCATCGCGAACTACTTCAGCGCCCTCACGCGAGCGAAGCAGAAACGCACCGTCTCGGACATCCGCACGATCGCCCTGGCGTGGGAAGCGCGCGCGGCCGAGACGCATTCGTACGTGGCGGCCGGCTACACGTTCCCGGGCGACCACATGGTCACTTACGCATCGCTGCAGCGGTTGCTCGTGCCCGCGTACGCGAAGACGCTTCCGCAGGTCGACGGCTGGGGGCGCCCGCTGCAGTTCGCGGCGACCGCGGACGCGACCGGCCAGCCGGGCTCGTACGCGATCCGCTCCGGCGGCCGCGACGGCGTGTACGACGCGACGTATGCGAATGGCGCGACGAACGATCCCGACTGCGACATCGTTTACTCGGACGGGAACTTCGTGGCGTACCCCGACGTCGTCCAGACGCATTAACGAGGACGGTCACGCGCTTGCGACATGAGCGCGGCTGAACCCTGCGATAATCTCCCGGGTTCGGTCTCACGCATGACGATCAGCAAGGGCTTCTCACTCGGGCCATACGAGATCCTCGGCCTCATCGGCGAGGGGGGAATGGGCCAGGTCTGGCGGGCGCGCGACAGCCGCATCGGACGCGACGTCGCCGTGAAAGTCCTCGCCGGCTCGTTCACGCCGGGCGATGAAGTCGTGCGCCGCTTCGAGCAGGAAGCGCGCGCCGCGGGTGCTCTGAATCATCCCGGCCTCGTGACGATCTTCGACGTCGGCACGACCGACGGCTCGCCGTACATCGTGATGGAGCTGCTCGAAGGGCAGACGCTGCGCGAGACGATCGGCGAGGTCGCGCCGGTCCGCCTGCCGTTGCGCAAAGCGATCGAGTACGCGACTCAGATCGCGTCGGCGCTCGCCGTCGCGCACGAGAAAGGGATCATCCATCGCGATCTGAAGCCCGAGAATCTCTTCATCACTCCCGACCGCCGCGTGAAGATCCTCGACTTCGGACTGGCCAAGCTCGCCGAAGCCGCCGAGCCCGACCCGCTTCACCCCTCGCGCTCGCGCAGGCATCTCACCGCGGCAGGGATGGTCGTCGGCACGCCCGGCTACATGTCGCCCGAGCAGGTGCGTGCCGAGCCGCTCGATCACCGCACCGACATCTTCTCCCTCGGCACGGTCTTCTACGAGATGATCTCCGGCCGCCCGGCGTTCGAGGCGGAGTCGGTGATCGAGACGATGCACGCGGTGCTGAACGTCGATCCGGCGCCGCTCGAGACGATCATTCCCGACATCCCGCAGGCGCTCGAGGCGATCGTGCGGCATTGCATGGAGAAGAATCCGCGCGACCGTTTCCAGTCGGCGCGCGATCTCGCGTTCCAGCTGCAGACGCTGCCCGACGTGCAGACCAGCGTGACCGGCATCCGCCGGATCGCCCCAACGAAGAGGCGGCTGCCGCGCGTGGCCATCTTCGCGCTCGCGGCGATGCTCGCCGCCGGCGCGGCGGGGGTGGCGATTTTCGGCATGCGGAAGAACGAGTCACAGGAGACGACGCGCGTCTTCAGGCAGCTCACGTTCGCGGACGGGCTCGAGCTCTTCCCGACGCTCGCGCCAGATGGAAAGACGTTCGCGTACGTCACCTCGGAATCGGGGAACCGCGACATTTACGTGCAACGCGTCGACGGACGCACCGCGATCAACATCACCAGCGACTCGCCGGCTGACGACGCGCAGCCCGTGTTCTCGCCCGACGGCTCGCAGATCGCGTTCCGCTCGGAGCGCGACGGCGGCGGCATCTTCGTGATGGGCGTGACCGGCGAGTCGGTGCGGCGGTTGACCGACTTCGGCTACAACCCGTCGTGGTCGCCGGACGGCACGCGCATCGTCGTCTCCACGGCGGCGGCGGAATTGAGGCCGCAGGAGCACAAGGCGAATGGCGACCTGTGGATCCTCGATGCGCGAACGGGTGCAAAGCGGCTCGTGTTCCGGGCGCGTGACGGCGTCGGCTCTACGGACGGCACGGATGCGCTGCAGCCAAACTGGTCGCCGCACGGGAAACGGATCGCGTTCTGGGGCGTCGCCGGCCGCCTGCCCGAGCGTGCCATCTTCACGATCGATCCCGATGCGGCGCAGCCGAGCAAGACGCTGGTCCGGGTCACGCCCGAACCTTCGATGAACTGGAATCCCGTCTGGTCCCCCGACGGGCAGCATCTCTATTTCGGCAGCAATCGCGACGGAACGCTAAACCTCTGGCGTGTCGCGATCGACGAGGAAACCGGAAGTCCTGTCGGAGCCCCTGAGCCGGTGTCGTTGCCTGCATCGACAAGCGGCAATTACGCGTTCGCACAGAACGGCGAAATGGTCTTTACCTCGGTGATGCGCTCGTACCGTTTGATCGCGTTGCCGGTCGACGCGACGATGGCGAAGGCTGGCGAGCCGCGCCCGCTGTTCCTCGGCTCGCAGGAGATCGAAAGCCTCGATCCCTCACCCGACCAGCAGACGATCGCGTTCGCGGGCGGAGGCGCTCAGGAGGACGTGTTCGTCGCGAACGCCGACGGTACGCGTGTGCGCCAATTGACGAACGACGCTGCGAGGGATCGCGGCGTCAGCTGGGCGCCCAATGGGAAGACGCTCTACTTCTATTCGAATCGTGACGGTTCCTATGCCATCTGGCGGATCAATGCCGACGGCAGCGGCCTGACTCGCGTCACCGAAGGCGGCAATTTCTATTACCCGGATGTGTCACCCGATGGCCGCACCCTCGCGATGGCTCCTTCCGGGCTCGCGCATCTCGACCGTCCTCTTGCAAAGCGCGTGGAAACGATTGACGTGCAGCTCAGCGGACCGAAGTGGTCGCCGGACGGCAAACAACTCGTCGGAACCGTTTTCGGTGGAAGCGGGATTGTCCTCTACACGATCGCGACGCGCCGCGTGGAGAAGGTTTCCGACATAGGATTTGCCCCTCATTGGTTGCCGGACGGTAAGCACATCGTGTTTTTCGAGAAACAGAGCATCGGAATCGTGGACCTCGATACCCGGCGAGTATCGATCTCGGCATTCGTCGGCGTACCTGGAGTGGAATTGGACCGCGGTGTCCGCCTGGCGAGAGACGGCTCGACGCTGTACGTGCTCCAGACCATGGAGCAGGGCGATATCTGGATCGTGCACCTGGAAAAACAGTGATCCTCTCGGACCATCGGGGGTAGACTTCTTGCCGGTTCACGACACTCCGTTGTAAGGGCTTCCGGTCCATCGCTTCAGACAGCAGAGAGAGGAGGAGTGATGCCCAAGTTCAAAGACCTGGGAATCAGTGTCATTCCCGCCACGATGCGGCCACCGGAGATCGGTGACGGCGGCGGCGGTCCGGACGATGACGTCACGATCACGGAATGCATCGGCGACAACACGTGCATCCCGGGCGAAGCCGTGCAGACGGCTTGTCACGAGGGCACATGCAGGGACAAAGACAAGGACGACGACGTGCAGACGGCGTGTCACGAGGGCACGTGCGAAGACAAGGACAAAGACGACGACGCGCAGACCGCGTGCGCGGAAGGCACGTGCGCGAAGGACAAGCAGGACAAACAAGACGTCAGTGCCTTCACACCCGACTCCATCGCCCAGCTCAGACAGCAACTCGAACTTCAAATCGGCAGTTAGCTCGGGACGAGAGCGGGACCGGAAGCCTGCGTTCGTCGCGAACCGATTGCTCCATGAGGTGCAGTTTCGGTCCAGTCCTTTCATCGACCGGAAGGTGCTCCTGCGTTGGTTTCCCGTTCGACGGCGGTTTCACACCTGAAGCCGTCGCCCAAATCAAGCGGCAGCTCGATAATCATATCCGCAGCTAACGCGAGAACCGGAGCGGGACCGGAAGCCTGCGTTCGTCGCGAAACCGGATCATGCTCTTGCTCCATGAGATACAGTTTCGCTCGAGCCCTTTCATCGAGCTGAAATCCCTTGGCGAGCTCGCGGCCGAGGAGCGCGAGCGATTCGCAGACCTCGAGCGCGATCCCGATTTCTACGGTCTGCTCGTTCCGAAGCCGCCGCTGACGATGAACCTCATGTCCGTCGCGCGCGATACGGCGGAACTGTTCCAGTCACTCGCGACCCCTTCGCGTCTCGGGAACCGCGTTCTCGACGATCACACCTACGCAGCCGACGTCGTCGATCTCGTCCTCGACGGCATTCTCGAAATCGAATGCGGCGACGGCTTCGTCTCGGGCGCGGATGCGCTGCCCGTTCTCTGTCCGGACCTGCCGGAGCCCGCGCTGCCGGACGGCGCCGCGCGCCTGTCGCACGATGCGCTGCTGCATGCGGAGGATCTCGCATCATCCGATCCGCGCACTTTGACGCACGCGCTCTACCAGTACAACCGCATTCCGATCACCCCGTTCTGGAAAACGCGCTTCGCCGATGCCGAGGCGATCCTCGCGTACCTCGGCGCGGACCGCGGCGCGCTCCGAAGTCTCCTCGAGCGCGAATGGAAGGCGTCGCGTGCGCTGCCGGGATTCCTGAGCTGGTCGTCGCGAATGCAGGTGAGGCGCGGGCCGGAGGACGTGACGTACAAGCTGTACGTGAGCCCGCGTCCCGAGCGCATCCGCGAGGCATTCGAAGTCGTCGTGCGCGTCCTCTCCGCGTTTCCGGAGACACCGTTCAAGATCGGCAGCAACGCCGCCGGTCTGTTGCGTCCCGACAAGCTGATGCTCTACTTCGCGGCGCGCGAGCCGCTCGTCGAATTGGGCGAGATCCTGCGCCGCGAGCTCGCCGGATGCGACGCGCACGGCGTGCCGTTCACCGCGGGCCTCGATGACACCGGCCTGCTCTCATGGGGCGTCGATCCGCCCGAGAGCGAGCGCGCGCTGCGCTGGCTCGGCGGCAACAGCTGGCGCTACTGGGTGGCTAAGCGCCTCGCCTCGGCGCTCGCCGTCGCGAAGACCGCGCGAAGCGCTGCGGCCGTCGCGCCTTGGCGTTTCGCTCTCGAGCGCGCACGCCGGCACGGCGTCGACATCGAGACGTGGACTCCTTCCGCAACGCTCTGGAGCGCGGCATGAACGTCACCGGCCCGTTCGTGCTGCGGAAGGACATCCTGCTCGTCCCCTGCGCCGAGTTGAGCGAGGACGTGCGCAGCCGGATCTCCTTCGAGGAGGGCGACTACACGCTCTCGCACCGCCGCGGACGCACGCACGCGCAGGTGATCGACGGCGAGACGGCGGCGCTGCTGCAACTCTTCCGCGAGCCGTGCACGATCGTCGGCGCGGTGATCGAGAACAGCCGCGTGCTCGGCAAGGATCCGCGCGCCTGGCTCGACGAGCTGCTGCCGCATTTCGGCTCGTTCGTGCATCGCGGTGTGCTCGTGCCGGCGGGCTCGGGAGAAGAAGAGGAGATCCGGCCGCGGTTCGAGAGCGGCGCGACGTTCGGCGAATGGACGATCGTCCGCTGCGCAAGTCTCGTCGAGGACACCGAGGTCTATGAGATCCGGAACGGCAACGCCACCGCCGCTCTGAAGATCGCACGAAGCCGCGTGAAGGGATTGGACGCGCTGTTCGAGAACGAGGCGACGATTCTGCGCCACCTCGACGGCTCGGGGATCGCGCCGCGCCTGATCGACGCGGGCGTTCACGAGGAGCGGCCGTACATCGTCATGGAGTGGGTGGTGGGCCTCGAGGCGACCGTCGCCGCGGCGCGGCTGCGTCACGATCGCACGTCGATGATCGAGTTGTGCGCGTCGATCGCGGCGGCCTACGAGGCGCTGCACGCACGCGGCGTGCTGCACGTCGACGTGCACGCGCGCAATGTGCTCGTGGGCGAGAAGGTGACGCTGCTCGACTTCGGGTACTCGGCGTTCATCGGCCGCAGGTCGCGCGTGCCGCGCGCGGGGATGTATTACTTCTACGAGCCCGAGCTCCTCGCGGCGTGGCGTGAGGACCGGCGCATTCCTCCTTCGCCGGCGGGCGAGCAATACTCGCTCGCGGCGCTGCTCTATCTGCTGATCACCGGCCGCTCCTACGTCGACTTCCGTTTCGAGCGCGAGGAGATGGCGCGGCAGGTGGAGCTCGATCCGCCGCTGCCGTTCGCGGAGCGCCGTGTCCCTCCCTGGCCGGAGGTCGAGAGGATTCTCTTCCGCGCTCTGGAGAAGGACCCCGCGCGGCGCCACGGCTCGATCGCGGACGTGACCGCGCAGCTCGCCGCGGTGCGCGACGGCGCGGTGCGCGACTCGCGCGATGCACCGCTGAGCGCCGAAGCGCACGCGCTGCTCGAGAACACGCTGCGGCTGTTCGCGCGCGACGGCGCGATGTTCGCGTCCTCGTATCCGGTTCCCACGGCGTCGATCACCTTCGGCTGCGCAGGTGCGGCCGTCGGGCTGTTGCGGATCGCGGAGACGCGCGGCGATCCGGCGTTGCTGGCGCTGGCGCACGTCTGGCTCTCGCGCGCTGCCGCGCTGATCGGCAGCGACGGCGCGTACTACGGTCGCGGCCTGCGGCGCGAGAACATCGGCGAGGTGACGCCGTATCACACGGGATCAGGCATTCAGGCGGCGGCGGCGATGGTCGCCGCGGCAGCGGGCGACACGCCTTCGCGCCGCCGTGCGATCGCCGCGTTTCTGCGAGCGTCGGACAAGCCATGCGCGAATCTCGACGTCACTCTCGGCCGCTCCGGCAGTCTCCTCGGCGCGGCGCTGCTGCTCGAGCTTGGCGAGGAGATCGCCGAATCGGCGGCGGCGCTGCGCGCATTCGGCTCGTGCACGATGAGCGAGATCTGGGAGCAGCTCGACGCGGGTCCGCCGGTTCCCGATTCCGAGCCCGGTACGTATGCCGGCATGGCCCACGGCTGGACCGGATTCCTCTACGCTGCGATGCGATGGTGTGCCGCGTCGGGCGATCCGCTTCCGCGGCGCCTCGCCGAACGGCTCGAGGAGTTTCTCGCCTTGAGGGTCGCGAAGGGGCGCGGCGCGTATTGGCGGACGATCATCGGCCGGCCGGCGGTCGCGATCATTCCCGCCTGGTGCAACGGCAGCGCGGGGCAGGTGTTCCTCTTCGTGCTCGCACACCGTCTCCTCGGCGACGAGCGATGGCTGCGCCTCGCGGAGGAGTGCGCGTGGACGACGTGGGACGCGCCGCGCACGATCTCGAGCCTCTGCTGCGGAAGCGCCGGCGGTGCCTACGCACTCCTCAATCTCTACAAACACACCGGCGCGACCGAGTGGCTGAGCCGCGCACGCCATCTCGCGAACGACGCGGCCGCCGCCGGCCCTCCGAAACAGCGTCAGAACACCCTGTGGCGGGGAGAGTTGGGCATCGCCGTGCTGATCGCGGATCTGGCTTCGCCGGAGAACGCGCGGATGCCGTTCTTCGAGTGACTGGTGGACTTTCAACCTTGAAAGCATGCGTGGCCAGCCTTGTCATCCCGAGCGTGAGCGAGGGACCCGGGCGGGTTGGGGGGCGCGATGCACGCGTTTCGCACCGCCCAGCCCCCCGGGTCCCTCGCTCAACGCTCGGGATGACAAAGCCCTGGTACCTACGCCTTCAATGTTGAATGTCCACTAGCGCTGGAGGCGTCCGATCACCCCTTCCTGGAGTGTTCGCGAAGGATGGCCTCGTTCATCGCCTCCACGCGGATGGATCGTTTGCGACTGCGTTGGAGTAAACCACGAAGGTCTCTCGAGTCCGAACCCAGGTGGCGGAGAACAACGTCCCCGTGCTCGTTGATGATGAAGTCGACCTGATCACCCGTGCCGATGTGAAGTCGCTCGCGGACTTCCGTTGGAAGCGTGATCTGGCCCTTGCTCGTCACGGTCGCCATTGCCATTGTCCTTACCCTCAATTTGGCAGGATGGCTCGAGTTACGCCGCGCGTTTCGCGCGCACCCGGCCGGGCCGGGTGGTGGCGGTGACAGGAGTCGAACCTGTGACCTAGCGCTTATGAGACGCCCGCTCTAACCATCTGAGCTACACCGCCGAGGGGTGGGACCGGGATTGTAGGGGCCCGGCTGAGGACCGTCAAGGATCGGCCGCACCGTGGAAGGTGCGGGTGGGACTACACTTGAACATCGCGTCAGGCAGGATATTTCTCGGCGCGACGGATGACGATGAGCCAGGCCTACGAGCGGATCTGTGTCGGGTGCGAGCGTTCCGAAGAGGACGTCCGGCTCGAGGTCTGCTCCGGATGCGGAAAGTATTTCTGCCACGAATGCGGCGTCCGCGCCGGATACGGACGCAGGTTCTGCTCGAACGAATGCGCGCGCGCCTACTACTTCAGCGGAGACAGCGATGACGACGACGACGAAACCCTTGTCAAGCATGATGAGTGAAACCGCAACCGGCACGACCGCGCACCTGACGCGCCGTCCGCGGCGCCTGCGCCGCACCGACGCCATCCGCGCCCTCGTGCGCGAGACCGTCGTCCGTCCCGAAGATCTCATCTATCCGCTCTTCGTCGTTCCCCCGTCGCGTCCGCGCGTCGAGATCGGCTCCATGCCCGGCGTCTTCCAGCTCCGCGTGCGCGACGCGGTCGAAGAAGCGCAACGCGCGTGGGATGCCGGCGTGCGCGCCGTGCTCCTCTTCGGACTTCCCGACTCGAAGGACGGCATCGGATCGTCCTCGTGGGATCCGTCCGGGCCGGTGCAGTCGGCGATCGAAGGCATCAAGCGCCACGTGCCGCAGATGACGGTGATGGCCGACGTCTGCCTCTGCGAATACACCGATCACGGGCACTGCGGCGTGATCGTCGACCGCGAGGGAACGCGCGACGTCGACAACGATCAGACCCTTCCGCTGCTGATGAAGCAGGCGATCTCGTTCGCCGCCGCCGGCGCCGACTTCGTCGCCCCCTCGGACATGATGGACGGCCGCATCGGCGCGATCCGCCGCGCGCTCGACGCCCGCGGCATGACCGAAGTCGGCATCATGGCCTACTCCGCGAAATTCGCGTCCGGCTTCTACGGCCCGTTCCGCGAGGCGGCGGAGTCGGCGCCGCAGTTCGGCGATCGCCGCACGTATCAGATGGATCCCGCGAACGCGCGCGAGGCGCTGCGCGAGGTGGAGCTCGACATCGAAGAGGGAGCGGACATCGTGATGGTCAAGCCCGCGCTCTCGTACCTCGACGTGATCCGCCAGACGCGCGACCATTTCCCGCTGCCCATCGCCGCGTACAACGTCAGCGGCGAGTACTCGATGGTGAAGGCCGCCGCGGAGCGCGGCTGGATCGACGGGCCGCGGGTGATGAACGAGATCCTCACCTCGATCAAGCGCGCCGGCGCGGACCTGATCATCACGTATCACGCGCTGGAGTTCGCACTGCAGACCTGAGGGTACGTCCAGGAGTCTGCGCGGCAGGAAGCGATCGTGGAGGGCGGACGTCTCGTCCGCCCAGCGGACGGGGAGGCGGACGAGACGTCCTCCCTCCAGGGATTCGCCAGGCCGGCCGTGCCGGCTATCCGCACCAGACCGCGGTCACGGCGTCGGGGTGATCGAGAAGGTAGCCGTCTTCGTCCGCGTCGTATCGAATGACGGCGCCCTCGAGGCGCGAGGCTGCCATCGCGTCGAGTGCGACGCGGATGCCGTCGACGTTCACGATCTCATCGCCTTCGACCGGATCGGCGTAGCTCAGCCGATAGCCGGAGCCGCCGCAGCCTGTCGTGAACGCGATGCGGAGGACGCGGCCGTCGAGGTCGCGTCCGAGATGTTCCGCCGCTTCGGGTGAGAGGGAGACGTTCATGCTTCCGGCGAGCCGTGGATGATGCGCCACTCGGCGTCTTCGCGCTTCCACCAGTCGCGATCCGTGCGGATCAGCTCCAGCTCGCGCTCGAGCTCGACGATGTGCGCGCGCTTCACGGTCTCGAGGTAGATCAGCAGATTGCGATCGATGGGCGACGCGTTGCCGAGGAGCTCGCGCAGCTTTCGCTGCATCGTGCGCTCGCGCTGTGCGAGCGTCTCCGCCGCCTCTCGAAACGACAGCTCGCCTTCGAGCATGTCCTGGAAGATGAGATCCGCGCCGAGGGTCGCGCGGACGCGGCCGTCGACCTGCGCGGTGATCTTCATCTCCAGCAGATCGCGATTCCTGCGCTCGTCCGCTGCGAACTGCTGAAACATCTTCGCCGTCATCGGATTCGGCAGGTTCTCCGCGAGCTTCTCGAAGATCTTGTAGGCCTCGACGGTGTATTGGAAGAGGAGGGCGAGTTGTTGGTCGGTGAGTTGGGACTTTTGCGTTTCAATTGACGTCATGGGTACTCCTTGGTTGCCCGGCTGCCCGGTTGCCCGGCGTCGCCCGGGGGACCGGGCGACCGGGAAACCGGGAACCTCATTCGATCTTCGCGACCTTCACAATCACATCCCCCACCAGCTTCGCCTGGCACGACAGGCGGTGGGGCGGTTCGATTTCCTTGTACGTCTCGTCCGGCGTCGGCGCGGTGAGCTGGTCCCATCCTTCGATCACTTCGACCCTGCAAGTCCCGCACGCACCGTCGCCGCCGCAGACGTGACTGATGTCCACGCCCATCTCGAGCGCGCACGAGAGGAGCGTCTTGCCGGCGGGACACTCAGCCGATTTTCCCTGGTCTACGAAGATCACGCGCGGCATCGGGCGGGCCGATTTTATCGGAATTGAAAATGGAAAATTGAAAATTGAAAAACGATGAAACGAGGCCTCACGTGCGTCGCCCCGTTTTTCAATTTTCAATTTTCAATTTTTCATTCCGTCCCTCGGACGGCTCTATGCGCCATGTACGAGCTGCGTACGAGCGGCGCCGACTCGACGTGATGGAATCCGAGGGACTTCGCGCGCGCGCCGAGCTCCGCGAACTCCTCGGGTGAGTAGTAGCGCCGGACGGGATGATGCTTCTCCGTCGGCGCGAGATACTGGCCCATCGTGAAGATGTCCACGCCGGCCTCGCGCAGATCGCGCGCGACATCGAGCACTTCGTTTTCCGACTCGCCGAGGCCGAGCATCACGCTCGACTTCGTCAGCATTCCTTCGTTGCGCTCTTCGTGCGCCCAGCGGAGGACGTCGAGCGAGCGTGGATATTTCGCGACGGGACGAACGGCAGGGTAGAGCCGCGGCACGGTCTCGACGTTGTGCGCGAGCACTTCCGGGCGCGACGCGAGCACGGCGCGCAGCGCATCGCGGTTTCCTTCGAGATCGGAGATCAACACCTCGACCGCGGCGCCGCTGCGCCCGCGGACCGCGTGCACCGTTTCCGCGATGTGCTCCGCGCCGCCGTCGGGCATGTCGTCGCGATTCACCATCGTGATCACCGCGTGACGCACGCCCATGCGCATGACCGCCTCCGCGACCCGGCGCGGCTCATCGCGCTCCGCGTCGAGCGGTGTTCCGCGTCCGACCGCGCAGAACGTGCAGCGCCGGGTGCAGATCTCGCCGAGGACCATGAACGTCGCGGTGCCCGCGCCCCAGCATTCGAAAATGTTCGGGCAGCGCGCTTCCTGGCAGACCGTGTTCAGCGCAAGATCGTTGATCAGCCGCGAGACGGGCAGCGAGGCGAGGTCGCCGGGCACGCGGATCTTGAGCCACTCGGGACGGATACCTGCGCGTTTGTTGATCATGGTGTCTTTGTGGAGGACAGACAATCCTGTCTGTCCTCGACAGGCAGGATTGCCTGTCCTCCACACTCCAACCGCTCCAGCGCCTCGCGGTCGTCGGTCCACCGAATCCTTTCATACGCCTCGGCGAACGTAAACCAGCCGTACGCGTCGTGCTCGACCGCGTCGAGCGCGACCGGCACGCGCGAGTCCAGCATCGCCGCGAACGCGATTTCGCTGGCGATGATCGGCGACGGATGGCGCGCCTCGAGGAAGTGCGACTCGATCATGAACGACTGCGTCAGATCGAGCGCCTCCGGCTCCGCGTTCTGTCCCGTCTCCTCGCGCAGCTCGCGACGCGCGGTCTCGAGCGGCGACTCGCCGTCCTCGATGGCGCCAGTGATCGACTGCCAGAAGTTCCCGCGCTCGGGACGCCGGTGCAGCAGCAGGACTCGATCGCCATCTCGCACGAGAACCTTCACCAGGCGGATCGTTTCGCGGCGCGGCACGAGCTCGCGCTCGAAGACTTCCGCGAACTTCGCGCAGATCACCTCACGCACTTCTTCCATCGAAATGCGGCGGCCGGTCTCGCGCTCGATCGACGTGACGCCCGTGCCATGCAGTCCGCACGGCGTGATGAAGCGGAAGTGCTCGAGATTCGTGCTGACGTTGAGCGCCCAGCCGTGCGAGGTGACCCATCGCGCGATGCGCACGCCGATCGCGGCGATCTTGTTCGGGCCGGCCCAGATGCCGCGCTTTCCGTCGACGCGCTCGGCGGTGATGCCGTATTCGGCCACCGTGCGGATCAGTACTTCCTCGAGCCGCGTGACGTACTTGCGCACGTCGCGGTGGCCTTCGCCGAGGTGGAGGATGGGATAGCCGACGATCTGGCCGGGGCCGTGATAGGTGATGTCGCCGCCGCGCGTGGTCTCGAAAAAGCGGATGCGCTGCGACGCGAGGAGCTCGGGGGAGGCGAGGAGATTGCTCGCGCTGCCGCCGCGGCCGAGGGTGATCACGGCGGGATGCTCGAGCAGCAGAAGCTGATCGTCGATCTCGTCGCGCTGGCGAAGCTCCACGAGCTTCTGCTGCAGCTTCATCCCGTTCTCGTAGGTGACGAGATGGAGTTGATGGAGAGAGCAGGTGCGCATGCGCAGAAGGCGGTAACGCGCCGTGGTAGCGCGGCCTTCCAGGCCGCCGTTGCGCCGGCTTCCAGCCGGCGAATTGAGTACGTGACTCGCCAAATACGAGCACGCGTCAGTCCGTCAGTCCCCTCTCCCCATCGCAGTGGGGAGAGGGATTAGGGTGAGGGGTCTTCTCGCCCTCCGGCCATGAAGAGAACCGCCCCTCACCCTGACCCTCTCCCCACTGCGGTGGGGAGAGGGGACGCACATGCGTGAAGGGCGGGCTGAAGCCCGCCCCTACGTTTACTCCCGCCGTGCCGCCGCTTCGAGGCTGGCGGCCTGGGTCTCGAGATTCGCGCGCGTCTTACCGGGCATCTTCGGCGCGAGCTCGCGGAGCACGCGGGCGGCCTCGATGAGCTTTCCCTCGCGCGCGAGCGCGTCGGCGCGCGGGATGTCCGCGCGCAGCAGCAGCTTTCGCGCCTCGGTCACCTTCGGCGTATCCGCGAGCGCGAGGAAGATCGACTCCGCCTTCTCGCGCTCGCCCGACTCCATGCAGAGGGCGAAGAGGGGGAAGGCGACGTCGATGCGCTCAGGATGTCCCGCGTACGCGCGCTCGAGATACGGGCGCGCAGACTCGTGATCGCGCTCGGCGAGATAGCTCAGCGCCATCGCCGCGTGCGCGCGCGCCTCGCCGGCCTGGAAGTCGAGCGCGCGGTCCGCCATCACCCGCGCCTCGCGCACGCACTCCGGGCGGATCACCAGCGCGTCCGCGTACGCGGCGTAGACAGCACTGTTGTGCGGCTCCTCGGCGAGCGCGGCGCGGAAGTGACGCTCCGCGTCGTACTCGCGGCCTTTCACGCGTCCGAGGAAGCTGCCGAGCTCCGTGAGGACCTCGGCGCGGCGCATGCGCGCGGGCGCAACGAACATCGGCATGCCGTGAAAGAGCAGCGACGGAGCAGGCGCGCCGGCCGTGCGGATCGCGACCTCGAGCTCGCGGGGCGACATCCGATAGTGATCGCGCAGTGCCGCGATCACGCTCGTGCCGGCCTCGATGTCGCGAAGGAAGGCGAAGAACGCGCGCGGGTCGCGGCGCATGAGCGTCGTCACCGTGGCCCAGCTCTGCGCGTAGAAATCGAACGACATCGAGCGCGGCGAGTCGAATGACAGCGCGAAGAGCTCGGCGAACGGCATCCGCAAGCCGCCGTACATGCGCGACGCATGCTCGCGGATCGGCATGCCGGCGTTGCTGTAGTACTCCGCGAGTCCCTCTTCGATCCAGAGCGGAAGCGGACGTTCGCCGCTGCGCAGCAGGTCGTGCACGAGCTCGTGCCGGGGCGTGATCGCGTCGCCGCCGCGGATGCCGGCGTCGAGCAGCATCGTCGATCCCACGGAGTGCCGGAACGTGATCCCGCTCGCTTCGACGCGCACGCCGCGGACCGCGTCGAAATACGGTTGCGCGTCGCGATGCTCTCCGAAGATGAACACCTGCGTCGGAACCGGCGCGATGCGGAAGAAGGGACTCGTGCGGGTGAGCAGCGCCGTCAGTTTCTCGAAGTCCTCGGCGATTGCACGCGTGCGGCGCTCGCCGGCGCTGCTGATGATGCGGAAGTGCGGCGTGTCGAGGCGGATCCACTGACGCTCCGGCGGCGGGAGCGGGATCGTGCCGCGGAACGGAGCGCCGGTGAAGCGGCGCTCGGGCGCGATCTCTCCGATCGGAAGGGGACCTCGCGGAACGCGCGGCCAGCCTGCGTATCCCGGGACGCGCGACGTGCCGCCGGGGCCAGCCCCTCGCTGCGCGACCGCGGGAAGCGCGGCGAGCAACAGCGCGGCGGCGGCGGCGATGGCTTTCACGGTTTCCTCAGCTCGGAGCGGAGGCGCTGCGCATCTCGTACCACGTCGGGATCCGTCGCGATGCGCAGTAGTTCGTTCACGATTCTAACGGCTTCCCGCTTTTGTCCTGCATTCGATGCGGCGACGGCGCGGTTGTACAGCTCAATGTGGCGGTTGACCGCGGCGGTCGCGGCGAGCTGATCCGCCTGCTGTTCGAGCTCGCGCCGCGCGCGGGCATCGGCGGTCTGGGTGGCGAGTCTGCGGACGATCGCCGCGGCCTCGTCGAGCTTCCCGCTCTTCGAGAGCGCGCTGGCGTGGTCGGTCTCGAAGCGGAGAAGGAGATTACGCGCGGCGAAGACGATCTGCTTGTCGCGCGAGCGTTCGAACGCGGCGGCGAAGAGCGCGTCCGCTTTTTCGCGCGCACCGCTTCGCAGATGAAGCGCATAGAGATGCAGCGCGAAGTCCATCCGTGCGGGTGAGAGCTCACGTGCGCGCTCGAGATGCAAGATGGCCGGAGTGAAGTCGCCCTCGACGAGATACGTCACTCCGATCGTGCCCCGCGTGCGGCCTTCCTCGGCGCCCAGGGCGAGCGCGCGCAAGGCGAGCTCGCGCGCCTTGCGGAACTTCGGCGTCTCGGTGGGCTCGGCTTCGAAGACGCCCGCGAACGGGCCGATCGCATCGCCGAGAAGCGTCTCCGCGTAGGTGAGATGCACCTCCGCGTTCGACGGATCGGCGCCGATCGCCGCTTCGAACTGGCCGACGGCCGCGAGCGTGCGCGTGTGATTCGGATTCACGTCGAGCGCCGCGCGATAGTGGCGCTGCGTTTCCTCCTCGGTGCCGGAGATGAACGACAGGAACCGTCCGAGCTCGAACAGCAGCGTCGCGCGATCGAGTTTCGTCACCGCCGTGGTGATCTGCTGGTTCGCGGTCGGGAAGAGGATCTCCGGACGGATGCGCACGGCGCGGCCGCCGCGGCCGGTCCTGCGGATGACGTCCTCGAGCTCCGCGATCGTCTTGCCGTAGTGCGCCTGCAGCGCATCGGCTTCCGGCACTCCGTTCTCGACGTCGCGCAGAAAGACGAAAAAGCGCGTGGAGTCGAGCTGCATCAGCCAATGCACAGCGGCCCAGCTCTGCGCGTAGAACAACGGATCGGTGGCGAGCTCGGACTCCGCGCGCACGGCGAACATCTCCGCGGCGGTGAGATTTCGCATCCGGCGCATGATCGCGATGTGCTCGGCGATGCCGAAGCCGCCGGCGACGAGCAGGCTGCCGCGCACGGAGGCGATGCTGAAGTATTCGGCCAGCCCTTCCTCGACCCAGAGCGGCGGGACGATGTCGCTCTGGCGCAGGAGGTCGTGAATGAGCTCGTGCATGACCGTGCGCTCGAAGCGGACGCGCGTGGCATCGATGAACATCGTGCCGCCCTCTTCGTGGCGGACGTAGAGTCCCTGCACGCGCGTGCCCTGGCGGCCGACGAGGAGATCGAAGTACGGCTGGCTCTCGCGCCGGCGCGCGAAGACGAACACCGTGGCAGGCACGCGCGCGAGCGGCTCGAAGCGCGAGCTCGCACGCGCGAGCGTGGACGCGAACACTTCGAGGTCGTTCGCAATCGCGCGCGTCCTGGCCTCCTCGGCGCTGCTGATGATGTCGAAGTGCGGCGAGCGAACGCGGATCCAGGTGAGATCTTCCGCCGGAAATCGGATCGGCCCCCGCGGCGTGCGCGTCTTCCCCTCACCCTTGATCCCGATCGGCACGGGCGGGATGAAGACATCCTGCGCGAATGCGGAAACGGCGAACAGCAAGCCGAGGGCGACGGCGAGCGATCGGGTGGGCATGGTGAGTGGGTAGAGGGTACCTCGCGGAGCCGCAGAACGCTTCGGGCGGATCGTGACGCTTACGCAACGAATGGGGCGGACGGGACGTCCGCCCTCCTCTAGGTTCCGAATGGGGATGAGGCGGATCCAGAGAGAAGCTGATGAAGGCAGAAGGCAGAAGGCAGAAGGCAGAAGTAAGAAAGCTGTGCGCCGCGCAGATCGCCGCTTTCTCACTTCTCACTTCTGCCTTCTGCCTTCTGCCTTCTGCCTTCATATCCGAAGGGCTCCCATGTCTGGGCCCTTCATCCCCACGCCCGCCGACAACGCCGAGATCCGCACGGACATTCGTGGGTCTCGCATCGCTACGCGGATCGAATGAAGCGCTCGCCGATGCTCGAGCGCCTCATGGACGACTTCGCCGGTCGCAGTCTGACGAAGGCACTCGCCTCAGTCGATTCGATCGTCCGCTTCGAGACCGAACCGCAGGAAGCGCGTGAGGATGGATCGAAATGATGGGTTGCTCTGTGTCTGCTGCAACGCTTGCAGGGTGCCTGACGCCGCGCTCTACACCGGCAGCTCCGCCATCAACGCCTCCGCCTCCGCGAGCCGCTCCGCGCTCTCATCGTGCGCGCGGAGGAACGACTTCGGGTTGCTGAGCACGTTGCCCATCCGCATCCCTTTGCGCATCGCGGTGAAGGTCACGCGGCGGGTGGCGATGGCGGCGAGGATGCCGAGGTGCGTCTTCACCTTTCCTTCCGTCCGGTAGCGAACGTCGACGGCGTGTTTCCAGAGGCCGGCGTACTCGCGATAGAACTCGTGGAGCGGGAGTTTGGTGGGGAGCACGGAATGGGCGATGTCGAAGAGCTCCCAGTCGGACGTGTTGATCGACGCTTCCGTCTCGTCCCACAGATCGGTTCCGGGGAGGGGAGTGAGGACGGAGAAGCCGGAGTTGTACGCGCCGGTCTCGTCGATCCAGCGCTTGAGCTTCTCGAAATCCTCATGCTCCCAGCTCGGATCGACGATGAAGTTCGGCGTGTAGCCGACACCGAGATCCTGCAGGATGCGAATGGCGCGGTTGTTGTTTTCCGCGGTGTTCTTCTTGTTGACCGACTTCAGGCCCGCGTCGTCGATCTTCTCGAGGCCGAGGAAGACGGTCATGCGGCCGCAGTCCTTCCACATCTCGACGAGATCGGGGAACTTGCAGATGATGTCGCTGCGCGTCTGCAGCGTGTAGTGCTTTTTGATGCCCGACGCGATCAGCGCCTTCGCCATTTCCCGGCCGCGCTTCACATTCATCCAGAAAATGTCGTCGGTGATGAAGACGTTCGGCGCTTCGATCTGGCGCAGCTCCTCGACCACGCGGTCCGGCGACTTCTCGCGGAACGTGCTTTCGTGAAACTTCCAGACCGAACAGAAGTTGCAGCGGAACGGGCAGCCGCGCGCGGTCTCGAGCAGCGCCAGCGGGCGGCGGAAGTTGATGTAGTACTCGCCCGCGTATTCGCGAATCAGGTGGCGCGCGGGGAATGGAAGCTCGTCGACATTGCCGCGCGCGGGCGCATGCCCGGTATCGACGGGCGGCGACGAGTTGATGAAGAGGCCGGGCACGCTGCGCAGATCGCGGGTCTTTTCCCACGCTGCCACGAGCTGCGGCATGACGTCCTCGCCGTCGCCGACGACGATGACATCGATGCCGGGCTTGAGGAACCAGCGCGGATCGCGCGACGCGTCGTGTCCGCCGATGACCACGAGCGCCTCGGGAAACTCCTGTTTGACGCGGCGCGCGAGGCGCATGCTGCGAAAGCGCTCCGTCGTGAAGTTGCACTGCAGCCCGACGATGTCCGGCTCGAACGCGCGCACCTTCGCGAACCCCGGGTCCACCCCGTCGATCCGCATGTCGACGATCTGGCAGGTATGCCCTTCCGCCTCGAGCCCGCCGGCGACGCACTCCAGTCCCAGCGGCTCGACGAACGTGATCATCTCGAGCCCGATGATTCCCCCGATCGGGGCCTTGAGCAGCGATATTTTCATGACGACAAGTCACTACCAGACGTGGTCCGGCGAGTCAAGTTTCGCGGGCTATTTTCTCGGCGCTTCGAACCTGATCGACGTCGCCGTCTTGCCGTCTTTCGAGATGGTCACGACCACGCGCTTGCCGGCGGCGAGGTCGGTTGCGCTCGCGGCCTCGCCATTGGCGTGCTGATAGACGGTCGTCTGCGAGACCGCGACGTGGATCGTCTTCCCGTCGGTCTTCTCGAGCATGAAGGAGCCGTCGTCGTGGAGCGCCGTGACCGTGCCCATGTACTTGTGCACTTCTCCGGCATGACCGAAGGCGTTGAAGGCAGCGAGAAGGACGAGCGCGCAGAGAACGAGTCTAGTGCTGGTGTTGTTCATCACCCGCCAGAAACGCTTCTTCCTCCTCCATCTGTTTCCACTCCGCGGGAGATTTCGGATTCAGCCTCTCCATCTCCGCCATTTCTTCCGGCTTCAGCTTCGAAATGTGCCGGATGAAGTGCACGAGCGTCCAGCTGCCGTAAGCCGACTCGGCCGTGCCGCTGCCGAAGCCCGGCATCCCGGTGAGGCGGATGCCGTTCTCGATGATCGCGAACATCTCCCCGTCGGAGAGGGACTGCGTTGCGGCGAGCGTCATGTCGGGCGACTTCGGATACATCTGCCTGCCCATTGCCTGGCCCTTTCCGTCGTTCCCGTGGCAGCCCGCGCAGTGATCCGCGAAGTGCGCCCGCGCCTCGGCGAGCACTTCCGGCGTGAGCGGTACGGGATTCTTCGCGTCGCGCAGATCGGATGGCACCGCCCAATGCCGCATCATCCGCGCCATCGTCGTCTCCATGCGCGTCGGATCGTCGTGCGCGCTCAAGCCCGAGCGCACCATCGATCCGATGGCGATCGCGCCGATGAGCGCGACGACGGCGATCGCGATCATGACGATCAGCACCGCGCGTTTCATTTGCCGTGTCCTTCATGTGTTTTGGCCGGCGTTGCCGGCATCGAGTCGACACGCCACGCGCTGGTCCCGCGGGGCTGCTGATACCAGCCGGGATCGCGGCTGTAATCCATGTCGTCGCGCACTTTCACGATCGTGAACATGCCGCCCATATCGATCAGGCCGAATGGTCCCTGGCCGCCCATCATCGGAATGCTGTTGCGCGGTTTCGCCATCATGCCCATGTGTTCGGCGTGCTCGCCCATGCCGGTCGTGCCCATCACCATCGTGCCCGGCACGAGCTCGTCGAGCCGCTGCTGCGTGCTCGACGGATCAATGCCGAGGAGATTCGGCAGGTCGTGTCCCATCTGATTCATGACGTGATGCGTCTTGTGGCAGTGGAACGCCCAGTCGCCCGGATTGTCCGCGGTGAGCTCGATATCGCGCGTCGTGCCCACCGGCACGTTGACCGTGTTCTCCGGCCACCACGCGGACTCCGGAATCGGTCCCGCGTCGGTGCCGGTGACGTAGAACGCGTGGCCGTGGATGTGGATCGGATGCGAGTCCATGGTGAGATTCGCGAGGCGGATGCGGACGCGGTCTCCGGTGCGCACGAGCATCGGCTCGGTGCCGGGGAAGACGCGGCTGTTCATCGTGAAGGTGTTGAAGTCGAGCATGACCAGCGGATCGGGCGTCGCGGTTCCCGGCTTGATGAACCATTCGTTGAGGAAGATCGCGAAGTCGCGATCGACGCGGCGCGCGCTCGCGTCCCGCGGATGGACGATGAAGAAGCCGTGCATGCCGAGGGCGATCTGCGTCATCTCGTCGAAATGCGGGTGATACATGAGCGTGCCGGTCTGTTTGAGCGTGAACTCGTACGCGAAGGTCTCGCCCGGCTCGATCTTCGGCTGATTGAGTCCGCTCACGCCGTCCATGCCGTTCGGCAGAATGAACCCATGCCAGTGCACTGAAGTCCCCTCGGGCAATTTGTTCGTCACGAGAATGCGCACGCGATCGCCTTCGAATGCCTCGATGGTCGGTCCCGGCGTGACGCCGTTGTAGCCCCAGCAGTTCACCTCGAGTCCTTTCACGAACTCGCGTCGCACGGGCTCGGCGGTGAGGTGGAACTCCTTGACGCCATCGACCATTCGCCACGGAAGCGACGCGCCATTGGGCGTGATCACCGGCGCGCGCCCGCTGCTTCTGCGCGCGCGAAGAGGCTTGGGCGGCGGACCGCTCTCGCCGGGGGTGCGATTGACCGCGGCTTGCGCGCGGCGGCCGCCGAGGAATCCGGCGAGCGTGCCGGCGAGGCTGGAGAAGAGAAGATTGCGGCGTGTGAACGGCATGATCAGTCGCCTCCTGTGACGCCCAGCAGCGCGCGGTCGAGATCGACGCGCGCGGTCCAGTACTCGCGCTGCGCCTCGATGAAGTCGCGGTGTGCCTGCAACTGGTTCTGTTTCGCCTGCAGCAGCTGAAAGACGCCGGCAAGCATCGCGTTGTGCTCGAGCTTCGTCAGCTCGACGATGCGCGCGCGCCGCGGCAGGATGACGTCGCGGTAGTACTCGGCGCGCGCGCGCGCTTCGGCGAGCCTCGCGCGTGTCGCGCGCAGTTGCGAGACCGATTCCGCTTCGAGCGCGTTCAGCCTGTGCCGCGCACGCAGAAACTCCGCCTCCGCCCGCGTGCGCGCCGCGCGGCCGGTGTCGAAGATCGGGATGGGGATCTCGATACCCGGGCCGACGGTGTGCTCACCATCCGGCTCGCGCTCGAAGTGCACGTCGAGAATCGTGTCCTGAAGCGCAGCCAGGCGCGAGAGCGGGACGCGGCGCTGGGCGATCTCCACCTCGCGACGCGCGATCGCGATGTCGAGACGCTGCGCCGTCGCGGCATCCTCGAGCTCCTTCGGCGGAAGCGCGGGGAACGTTTCCGGCAGATGCCAGCTCGCGTTCGCTTCGCGGAGGCCGAGCATGCGCACGAACGCCTCGCGCGCGACGAGCAGGTCGCGTTCCGCGCGCGCGAGATCGAGCTTCGCCTGTTCGTACAGCGCCTGCTCGTTCTCGAGATCGAGATCGGTGATGTTCTCCGCGTGATGCTGTTTGATCGCGACCTCCGCCGCCGCGCGCGCGGATTCGGCGACGCCGCGGCTCAGCGCGACGTGCTGCGTCGCGGCGAGGAGCTCGACGTACGACGCGCGGACGTCGGTGCCGAAGCGCAGGACTTCGGCGTTGATGCGCATCTGCGCCGCGTCGAATGCGGCGCGTCCGACGGCCCGGCGCCGCGGCAGCTGGATCAACTCGATCAGCGACTGCGCAAGCCGCAGCTCGTACGGATGGTACGGCTCTCCGGGATAACGGATCTCGAACTCGAAGATCGGATTCGCAATCGTGCTCGCCTCGATCAGGTCCGCGCGCGCAATTCCCACCTCGGCGAGCGTCACCTGCAGCCGCGGGTTGTTCAGCATCGCGATCGCGACCGCTTTGTCGGCCGTGAGCTCGTCCTGGAGCATCGCGGCGACGCGCTCGTCGTCCGCCGTGGCCGGTTGCGTGCGCAACTCGACGTTCGGCACGCCGATGCCCGCGTCGCGCGGAACGCTGACGCAGGCGCCGAGGAGAATCACCGCGGCGCTGACGAAAAGGTTTCTCATCATCAGTTCCTCTTCACGAGCGCCATGCCGCACTTCGGGCAGGTGCCGGGTTCGTCGCTCGTCACTTCGGGATGCATGGGGCAGGAGTACATGGCTCCGTCCGGCGGCGAGTCCTTTGCCGCTTCGGCGGCGGAGAGGGGATTGGGGGCGTCGAAGGGATCCTGTTGCAACGCGAACGGAGGATCAGGAGGGCGGACGTCCCGTCCGCCGGGCGGACGGGACGTCCGCCCTCCAGCGCGGTGTTGCGCATGCGGATCCGTTTGCGCGGGCGTGGTGGAAGCCGCGCGGTGTTGGGCGTGTGGATCGGTCTGCGCGGGCGTCGCGGCAGCCGCGCGATGTTGCGCGTGTGGATCGGCTGTCGCCTGCGAGGCCGCGCGATGCGCGGCGTGCGGATCGGTCGCGCGAGTCGAATGAGTCGCGTGGTGTTGCGTCGCCGCCGCTGCGCTGGCGCCGTGGCCTTCATGCGCGGCCGCCGCAGGCGGCGCTGCCGTTGCCGTGGCCGCGACGTGCCCGCCGTGTTCGTGGCCGCCGCCGGCGGGCGCTCCTTTCGCGACCGCGTCGCGATAGGCGCGAGCGCTCTTCGAGGCCATCGTGTCGTCGTTGCCGCACGCGGCGAGGAGGGCCGCGAGCGCGAATATGCACAGTCTCATCGTGAGCTCCAGTTCGGAACGGGTGGCGGAGCCGCGTGATGACGGGATCAGATGCGGAAGGTCTCGACGAGCACGTGCAGGCCGACGTCCTGATCGCAGCGGACGGCGCCGAGGGAGACGAAGCTGCGCAGCGCGGTTTCTGATGCAGTTGCGAGGACTGCAGCCGTCGCGGGCGACATCGTGAGCCGGAACGTCTGCGGCATCGACGTTGCGATCCGCTTCACCGGCTCTTCCTTCTGCCGCGCGGGCGTCGCGTCGCGATCCGCGCCGTCGTCGCCGCGCATCACGTTCATCGCGAGCTCGCAGATCGGCATCAGCCTGTGCATGACCTGGTGGAACGGCAGCACGCAGCAGCCGAAGAGAAACACCGTTGCCGCGAGCAGCGGCAGCGTGCTTCCCAGAATCCATGCGGCGGCGACCGCGGTGCGTTTCATCAGCGTCCTCGAGCGTGCAAAGGGTGATCCATTATGGCCGCAGCTTCACGACGGCAAGCGATACCAGTGCCGCCGCGAGCGCCATCAGCATCCACTCGGAAAGCGTCGGTGCATCGGCCGGACCAACGTTGAACGTGGCGCTCGCGGACGCCGGCGTCGGATCAATGAGATCCGACTCTCCCACGGCGGTGTTGGTGATCATTCCGCTGCCGGTGGTGATCTGCACGACGAGCGAGATCGAGGCGCTCGCGCCGCTGTTGAGCGTGCCGAGGTTGCAGGTGATCGTCGTCGTTCCGCTGCAGGAGCCCTGCGCCGGCGTCGCGGAGACGAACGACGTTCCCGCCGGGACCGTGTCGGTCACGACGACATTCGGCGCATTCGACGGTCCGTTGTTCGTGATGCCGATCGTGAAGGTCGCCTGCCCTCCGATGAAAAACGGGCCGCTCCCGTTCACGCTCTTCGCCATGACGAGATCGGCGGTCGTGTCGTTGTCGAGAATCGTGACGAGCGCGGACGCCGGCGTGCCGGCGAAGACCGCGGACGCCGACGTGATCTGCACGGTGAACTGCTCGCTCGCCTCGGGATCGAGGTCGTCGATGATCCCGACGTCGAACGTCTTCTCGGTCTCGCCGTCGAGGAAGGTGACCGATCCGGCGGTCGCGGCGAAGTCGACATTCGACGTCGCCGTTCCGCCGGTCGTCGAGAAGTTGATCGTGATCTCCCCCTCGGTGCCGCCGGTGCGAGTCAGCGTGACCGAGAGCGGCCCCGCGTTTTCGGCGATCGGCGCGGGCGGCACGATCGCGACGGTGCCGTGATTCACCTCGACGGCGCCCATGTCGACGCGGCCGATGGGACGCGTGAACTTGCGCTGATCGGTGTTCGGCGGAGGCGTGAACGCGGGATCGCCGCCGTTGACCGCGGGGCTCGTGTTCTGCGGCTTCATCGTCAGCGTGGGACCGCCGTTGTTCTGCAGCGGGCCGAGGAGCGCGGGACCGGCGGAATTGTTCCCGCCGTCGTTGAACGTGCCGGCTCCGGTGACCGCGGTCTCGATGATCGACCAGTCGGCGTCGACGGTGCCGCCGGGAAGCGCCATGTAAATGTCGGGACCGAGCGGCGAGGTGCCGTCAGCGATGATCGAGTTCTCGATGTCGACGACGGCGTCACCAACCCAGACGTTGCCGCCCTGCACGGTTGCCGAGTTCCCGGCGATGGTGGCGAGGTCGATGTTGACGATCGCCGCGTCGAGCAGCAGTCCGCCGGCGTAGTTGGTGGCGATGTTCTGCGCAACGGTGGTGTTGACGATGTCGACCTGATAGGCGAGGTAGACGAGTGCGCCTCCGGCGTCAGCCGCCTGATTCCCCGTGATCTGCGAGTCGCGAATCGTCGCGCTGTACAGGCCGCTCAAATGGACGCCGCCCGGGCCGACCGTCGCCGTGTTGCCGGACACCGTCACAGTGTCCAGCGTCGCCGAAAGCACGGTGGAGACATACGCGCCGCCGCTGTAGAGAGCCTCGTTGCCGGAGATCGTCGTGTCGTTGATGGTGAGAGCGCCGTAGAGATTGCGGACCGAAAGGCCGCCGCCGGTCTCCAGCGCGGTGTTGCCGCTGATGGTCGAGTTCTCGATCAGGACGGAACCGCCGTACAAACCGTAGAGATACAGTCCGCCGCCGCTGGCCGTGGCGTCGTTGCCGGTGATGACCGTATCGCTGATGGTGACCGAGCCCGAGCTGTAAAACGCCAGTCCGCCGCCGTACGCGGCGTCGTTGCTGTCGATCTGCGATCCGCTGATCGACGTCGTCGTGTAGATCGTCTCGACCGCGCCGCCGCAGCAGCCGGCGGTGTTGCCGGTCAGCGTCGAGTCGATGATCGTGAGCAGCAGGGGAGCTCCCGACTCGATGGCGCCCTCGACGGCAACGCCGCCGCCGGATGCGAAGCTGTCGCTGTTGGTGATCGTGACGCGCTCGAGGGTGAGGTTCTCCGCGGAGAAGATCGCGCCGCCGCTGCCGATCGATTCATCCGCGGCGTTGCCGTTGGTGAGCGTGAGGTCGCGGATCGTGACGTCGAGCAGCGCGTCGTCGTCGATCGTGAAGATGCGCGAGTTGTCCTCGGCATCGATGGTGAGACTCGCTTCACCCGGCCCGTTGATCGTCAGCGAGTCGGTGATGAAGAGGCTTTCTCCGGCGAGGGTGATCGTTCCGTTGACGGAGAAATCGATCGTGTCGGGATTCAGGCCGCCGGCACAGTCGTCGTGCGTCGCCGCGTTGTCGTTGGCGTTGATGATCGCCTCGCGCAGCGTGCAGAGGCCGTCGTCGACGGGGACGACGGCATCGCTGAGCGAGTTGACGGTGATCGTGGCGGCGTTCGCCGCCTGCGGCGCAACGGCCGCGGCGACTGCCATCGCCGCTCCCGCGGCGAGCTTCCGTCGTTTTGTGTTGGGGACGCGCGGCATCCGTCGTTCGAGTATATGCGAATATGCGCGTGTCCTCATGCGTCTGCCGGCCGAGTTCATCAAACTTCCGCTGACTTTCGATGCCGCGCGGCTCGCGGAAGAGATCGCGCAGTTCGACGAAGCGGACTGGCGTCCGCATCCGGAAGGGCATCGCGGGAACTGGGCGCTGCCGCTCGTCGCCGCCAGCGGAGATCCCGCGAGCGATGCGGTGAAGGGTCCGATGCGGCCGACGCCGCATCTCGCGCGATGCCCGTACGTGCAGGAAGTGCTGGCGTCGCTGCGCGCGCCGATCGGACGCACGCGGCTGATGCGGATCGACGGGAATGCCGAGGCGACGCCGCACATCGATTCGAACTACTACTGGATGCAGCGGGCGCGCGTGCACGTGCCGGTGGTCACGGATCCGGCGGTGATGTTCCTTTGCGGCGGCGCGTCGGTGCACATGGGGGCGGGGGAGGCGTGGATTTTCGATACGTCGAAGACGCACAACGTGATCAATCCGAATCCGACGAGGAGGATTCATCTCGTGGCGGATACGAAGGGGTCGCCGGAGTTCCGGGAGATGGCTGGAGGGCGGACGTCCCGTCCGCCCCCGGTGGCGGACGGGACGTCCGCCCTCCACTTCGAGTCTCACAATTTTCCCGTTGTCATGTCGCCCGAGGAGCAGGCATCGCTCGTCGAACTGCTCGACGACGTGCCGCCGCTCGTGCGCCGGTTTCTCGATGACTGGCGTGAGCTGTGGCATCTGCATGGGGAGTCGCGCGGCGGGTGGGCGAAGTACCGCGCGCTGCTCGATGCATTCGATGCGTCGCTCGACTCGCTTCCGCAGCGTCAGATCATGCGGCAGATGCTCGTGCATCCGGCGCTGAATCCCGAGCTGGATTCGCGCGCGCCGGCAGTGGTGAGACGGCGGCGGATCGAGCGGCCGGTGTTCATCGTCTCCTCGCCGCGCGCGGGCTCGACGCTTCTGTTCGAGACGCTCGCACAATCGCCGGGCGTCTTCACCACGGGCGGCGAGAGTCACACGATCATCGAAGGGATCGACGTGCTGCATCCGGCGCAGCGGGGATGGGAATCGAACCGCCTCACCGCAGAGGACGCGTCTCCGATCATCGCCTCCGTGCTGGAGACGCGCTTCCTCGCGGAGCTGCGCGCGCGCGACGGCAGCCGGCGATTGCCCGCGCAACTGCGGATGCTCGAGAAGACGCCGAAGAACTCGCTGCGCATCCCGTTTCTGCGCGCGATCCATCCCGACGCGTTCTTCATCTATCTCTATCGCGATCCGCGCGCGACGATCAGCAGCATGCTCGATGCGTGGCGGTCCGGAAAGTTCGTCACCTATCCGCGGCTTCCGGGATGGGAAGGCCCGCCGTGGTCGCTCGTGCTCGTTCCCGGCTGGCGCGGGGTGAACGGAAAGCCGCTCGAAGAGATCGTGGCGCATCAGTGGAGCGAGGCGACGCGGATCATGCTCGACGATCTCGAGTCGCTCGATGCCGGATCGTGGTGCGTCGCGAGCTACGACGCGCTCGTGACGGAGCCGCAGAAGGAGATCGAGCGGCTCTGCGCGTTCACCGAGCTCGCGTGGGATCGACAACTCTCCGCGCCGCTGCCGCTCTCGCGAATGACGCTCACCGCGCCGGCGCCCGACAAGTGGCTGCGCAACGGCGAGGCGATCGATCGCATCGCGGATCGCATTGCGCCGGTCGCGGAGCGAGCGCGCGAGCTGTTCGCGCGTACGCCGGCGATCCGCGCACGGGTCATTACGAGTGGAGGACAGGCAATCCTGCCTGTCCCGAATCACCCGGACGGACAGGCAGGAGTGCCTGTCCTCCATTTTCGCAGCGTGCACACCAGTACACTGCCGGAGATCCTGAAGAACGTTCGCGCCTCGCTCGCGGTGTCGACGTATCAGAGTGGGCGCGTGGTGTTCGTGCGTCGCGACGGCGAGGTCGCGAACACGCACTTCCTGCCGTTCGAGAGCCCGATGGGCATCGCTCAGGGCGTCAATCGTCTCGCGATCGGAACGGCAGCGAGCGTCGTCGATTTCCGGCAGCACGACGCGCGGCTACTCCCGCGCAACGAGCACGTCACGGGCGACATCCGCGTGCACGAGATCGCATTCGACGGCGAGGGAACGCTGTGGATGGTGAACACGCGCTTCTCCGCGCTCTGCACGCTCGACGAGCAGCACAGCTTCGTGCCGCGCTGGACGCCGCCGTTCATCGCCGATCTCGCCCCCGAAGATCGCTGCCATCTCAACGGCCTGGCGATGATCGCCGGGCGCCCCCGCCTCGTCACAGTCCTCGGCGAAACCAACACCCCCGGCGGCTGGCGCGCGAACAAGGCGACGGGCGGCGCGCTGATCGACGTCGACAGCGGCAAGACCATCGTGCGCGGGCTCTCGATGCCGCACTCGCCGCGCTGGTACGCGGGAAAAATCTGGCTGCTCGAGTCAGGGAAGGGAACGCTGATCTGTGTCGACACGAACGCCGGACGCGTGGAGACGGTCGCGCAACTGCCCGGCTTCACGCGCGGACTCGCGTTCGCGGAGCACTACGCCTTCATCGGACTCTCGCAGGTGCGCGAGAGCGTGTTCGACGGCATCCCGCTCGCGAAACGCATCAGGCTCGAAGAGCGATCGTGCGGCGTGTGGGCCGTCGACATCCGCAACGGCAACATCGTCGCGTTTCTGCGCTTCGAAGATGCCGTGCAGGAGATCTTCGACGTGCAGGTGCTGCATGGGATGGAGTTTCCGGAGCTGCTCGACGCGCGATCGGAGCTGGTGCGGGCGCACTACGAAATGCCGGGTAACGTAGCGACCGGCTTCAGCCGGTCGTCGGCGGGCTGAAGCCCGCCGCTACGTCATTCAGCGCACGTAACCGCGCTCGCGCAGCAGCGCAACGATCTTTTGCGCATTCTCCTCCGCCGTAGAACGCTCCGTATCGAGCGTCAGCTCCGCGTCGCGCGGCGGCTCGTACGGATCGTCGATGCCGGTGAAGTTCTTCACGAGGCCCGCGCGTGCCTGCGCGTACATCCCTTTCGCGTCGCGCTGCTCGCAGACTTCGAGCGGGGTGTCGACGAAGACTTCGAGGAAGCGATCGTCGCCGACGAGCTCGCGCACGGCGTCGCGCGTCGCGCGATACGGGCTCACCGCCGCGCACACGACGGCGCCGCCGTGACGCGCGATCTCCGCGGCGACGAAGCCGATGCGCATGATGTTCGTGTCGCGGTCTTCCTTCGAGAAGCCGAGGCCTTTCGAGAGATGCGTGCGGACGACGTCGCCGTCGAGGAGCGTGACCTGGCGGCCGTACTCGAGGAGCAGGCTGACGACGATCTCCGCGGTGGTCGATTTCCCTGCGCCGCTGAGTCCCGTGAACCAGATGCAGAAGCCTCTGCGATGCGTTTCCGCCAGAATCGCGGCGACTTCGGGACGCGTGAACCAATCCGGCAGCATGCGGCCCTGCGCCAGATACTCCTCTCGCGCCTGCGTGCCCGAGAGGTTCTGGCCTCCCGGTCCCGTGACTTCCTCGAAGGCGAGCATCTTCACGCCGAGCTCCGCTTCGTGCTTCGCGAAGAGCTCCTGCGCGTCGTAGGGGCCGTAGAACTCGCGGCCCGGACTGGCGTGATCGCGCCCGACGATGAAGTGATTCGCGCCGAAGTTGCGGCGGATCAGCGCGTGCCACAGCGCCTCGCGCGGACCGGCCATGCGCATCGCCAGCGGGAGCAGCGAGAGCAGCACGCGATCGGGCGGATAGTGATGCTCGACGAGCGCTTTGTACGTGCGGACGCGCGTGTAGTGATCGACGTCGCCCGGCTTCGTCAGTCCGACGACGGGATGAATCAGCAGCACGCCGTCGATCGCTTCCATGGCGCGCTTGGTGAGCTCCTCGTGCGCGCGATGCATCGGGTTGCGGGTCTGGAACGCGACGACGTTCAGAGGAGGGCGGACGTCTCGTCCGCCACCGGGGGGGCGGACGGGACGTCCGCCCTCCAGCAACGCGCGCACTTCCGCGGGCGTGCGGCGCAGCTCGCGGAAATCGTGCGCGACGGGGAGGCGCAACACGCGCAGGCGGCCGCTGATGTGCAGCTTTCCCCAGCGATCCATCTCCGCGACGAGCGGATGCTTGCGATCCGTCGTGCCGAAGACTTTGCGCGCGGCTTCTTCGAGGTCCCACCCGTAGATCTCCTCGACGGTCATCACCGCGACGATGTCGTGCTTCGTGCTGCGCAGCGCGACGTCGCGATGGAGATCGACGGGTGTGTCGATGGGAAGCGTGATCGGGATGGAGAAGAGCGTGCCGTCCGCGAGACGCATCTCGTCGAGCACGCGCTGGTAGTCGCCCTGCCCCATGAATCGATCCAGCGGCGAGAACGCGCCGGTGGCGAGGAGCTCGAGATCGCACAGCGAGCGCTCCGAAAGCGGCACCGAGGGCAGCGTCGCGGCGTACCGCGCGAGCTCGTGCGCGGTCTCGGGCGGCTCGAGAAGGTTGACGAGGCTTCCGCCGTAGGGCGCGATCAGCGTCACATCGTGAACCGGCCGGCCTCGATCGTCGCTTTCACTTTCGCCATGAACTGATCGGCGACCGCGCCGTCGACGAGACGGTGATCGAATCCGAGAGAGAAGTAGCACATCGAGCGGATGGCGATGGAGTCGCCCGCGGCGCTTTCGATCACCACCGCGCGTTTCTTGATGCCGCCGACGCCGAGGATGGCGACCTGCGGCTGGTTGATGATCGGCAGGCCGAAGAGTCCGCCGAAGACGCCGGGATTCGTGATCGTGAACGTGCCGCCCTGCACGTCGTCGGGGGTGAGCTTCTTCGCGCGGGCGCGGTCGCCGAGATCGTTGATGGCGCGCGACACGCCGAGGATGTTGAGCTCGTCCGCGTGCTTGAGCACGGGAACGATGAGGCCCCACTCCAGCGCGACGGCGATGCCGATGTTCATCTCGCGGCGATAGATGACGTTGTTCTCATCCATCGACGCATTGAGCACCGGGAACTCGCGCAGTCCGTCGATGACCGCCTGCACGACGAACGGCATGAAGGTGAGCTTCACGCCGCGCTCGGCGTAGGCGTCCTTGTGCTGGCGGCGAAGCTTGTCGACGGCGGTGAAGTCGACTTCGAAGACGGTGTGCACGTGCGCCGAGGTTTGCTTCGAGTGGGTCATGTGCTGCGCGATGCGCTTGCGCATGACGGAGAGGGGCTCGAGGCGCGTGGTCTCGCCGGGTTTGTATTGAGGCTGCGGGCGCGGGGGCGGTTGCGCGGTTTCGCGGTCGCGCGGTGGCGCGGCGGGTTTGGGTTGCTGGAGGAAGTCGAGAATGTCGTTTTTCGTGACGCGGCCGGAGACGCCGGTGCCCTGCAGCTGCGAGATGTCGATGTTGTTTTCCTTCGCGATCCTGCGGACGAGGGGGGAGGATTTCGTGCGGCGGCGTTCGTCGAGGGAGGTGATGGTGTCGTCGTCCTGCGCGGGCGCGGCGTCAGCTTCTGCGGCGTCAGCTTCTGACGTAGCGGCGGGCTTCAGCCCGCCGGCTTCGACGGGCTTAGGTTCGACCGGCTTAGGTTCGACCGGCTGAAGCCGGTCGCTACGTTCCGCGGGGGGCGCGGCGGCAGCCGGCGCCGGTTTCTCGACGGTTTTGTCTTCCGCCTTCGGCTCCGCGGGTTTGGCGGCTTCGCCCTCGGCGGCGATGCGCGCGACGACGGCGTTCACGGGAACGGTGTCGCCTTCCTTGACGAGGATCTCGGTGATCGTTCCGGCGGCGGGCGAGGGGATCTCGGCATCGACTTTGTCGGTCGAGATCTCGAGCAGCGGCTCGTCGCGATCGACCTTGTCGCCGACGTTTTTCAGCCAGCGCGACACGGTTCCTTCGGCGATCGACTCGCCCATCTGGGGCATGACTACATCAGTGGCCATGAAGTCTCCTGCATACGCGAGCGTCTTTTACATGCAAACTGCGCGCGGGAGCAACCGGCACGGCCGGCCTGGCGAATCCTCTCCCTCGTGGCATGGAGGGCGGACGTCTCGTCCGCCTCCCGTCCGCTGGGCGGACGAGACGTCCGCCCTCCACGATCGCTTACTGCCGCGCAGACTCCTAGCCCGCATTTCTCACGCTGTCGCAACGTTGCCCGCTGAACCTGTGGAAAATGTGATTCGTTGGTGGCTGACACCAGCCGGCTCGATGCCCTGAGTAAAAAGTGCACACATATGTGTGCATTCGGTAAGTTGGCCGCAT
>DATLFB010000107.1:0-1678 GCA_035525285.1 Thermoanaerobaculia bacterium | reverse complement strand
AGCAGGGCGACGATCCGTCGGCGGGTCGGGTCGGCCAGAAGGTCTATTCCGCTACCGTTGCGCTTGGGCATCTTGATGCGGGATTGTCTCGGCATGCGCTCATCCGCCCGTTATCGGTCCCTTATTTCACCGATGCGGGCGATAGGTCCGCTTGCCCGAACAGATCTGGATTAGGCCCCCTGGAGTGTGGTGAGCCCCTCCTGGAGGTTCGGTCGGCAGTCAGGAGTCCAACGCTCCCGTAGGTGTCCCCTCAAGTGGTGGAATTTGAGACCGGGCCCTGAGGTGCGCTGACGACCAGCAGCATCAGGGCCACCGGTGTGATTCTCAGCGTGTCCCTTAGCAAGGCACGAGGAGAAGACCGATGGCCCTGTCACAGTCTGCACTGTCCGAGCTGCTCGACGCCATCCGCGCCGGTGGCAGCGAGGATGTCATCCGCGAGGCGATGGCGCTGGTGCTGCAAGAGCTGATCGAGCTCGAGGCCAGCCAGGCGATCGGCGCCCGCCGCTACGAGCGCACGGACGAGCGGACCACCCACCGCAATGGCGCGAGGAGCCGGCTGCTCTCGACCAAGGCCGGCGACGTCGAGCTGCGCATCCCCAAGCTCCGCCATGGCTCCTTCTTCCCCGCGCTGCTCGAGCCGCGGCGGCGCATCGATCGGGCGCTGTGGGCGGTGGTCATGGAGGCCTACGTGCACGGCGTGTCGACGCGCAAGGTCGACGACCTGGTGCGCGCGCTGGGCATCGACGCCGGCGTCAGCAAGAGCGAGGTGAGCCGCATCTGCGCCGAGCTCGACGGCGTGGTCGGTGCCTTCCGCGACCGGCCGCTCGGTCACGTCGCCTTCCCCTACGTCTTCCTCGACGCGACCTACGTGAAGGCCCACGACGGCGCGTCGGTGGTGGCCAAGGCGATCGTCATCGCCACCGGCGTGACGCGCACCGGCGACCGCGAGGTGCTCGGGCTGGCCGTCGGCGACAGCGAGGACGGCGCCTTCTGGACGGCGTTCCTGCGCAGCCTGCGGGCGCGCGGCCTGGCCGGCGTGCGTCTCGTCATATCCGACGCCCACGAGGGTCTCAAGTCGGCCATCGCCGGCGTGCTCTTGGGTGCCGCCTGGCAGCGCTGTCGGGTGCACTTCCTGCGCAACGTGCTGGCCCGCGTGCCCAAGGGCAGCGCCGAGATGGTGCTGGCCGCGGTCCGGACGATCTTCGCCCAGCCCGACGCGACGGCGGTGGCCGAGCAGCTGGACGAGATCGCCGCTCGCCTCGAGCCGCGCTTCCCACAGGTGGCAGCGATGCTCGCTGAGGCCAAGAGTGACCTGCTCGCCTTCAGCGCCTTCCCGGCCAGCCACTGGCGCAAGATCTGGTCGACCAACCCGCTCGAGCGGGTCAACAAGGAGGTCAAGCGGCGGAGCGACGTGGTGGGCATCTTCCCCAACGAGTCGGCCGTCGTGCGCCTCACCGGGGCGGTATTGCTGGAGATCCACGACGAGTGGGCGGTGGCCGAGCGACGCTACCTGTCGGAGGGCTCGATGGCCCTCCTTGACCAGTCCCGCGATGATGTCCAGACGAAGGAGGTGGAGCGAGCGAAGAGCCTGCTGCTGGCGTCCTAGACGACGCCGCTACGACCGTCGCTGAGAGTCACGACGGATGGCTCAATTTCCACCACTCCAAGGGGCATGGCC
>DATLFB010000081.1:0-10649 GCA_035525285.1 Thermoanaerobaculia bacterium | reverse complement strand
TCGGCTCCCGACTGGTAGATGGCATACGTCCACACCGGCAGATCGCCGACCAGCGCAGGCATCGTGAAGTCGATGGGAGGATCGCGGCGGAGGAAGAAGGCGATGGCAATCCAGGAGACCATCGCGTACAAGGCCACGACGATCGTCACGCTCAGCCAGGCGTTCGTCTCGTTCGTGGGAATGAGAAAGCGGTTATGAACATAGACCGCCAGCGCCAGCAGAACCGATCCGGCCAATCGCACCAGAGGCAACTCCACCGCCGCCAATCGCCACGTGCGCTCCCGGCGCAATTGCGGGTCGATGTTGATGGAGGTTTCCATTGCTTGTCTGCTTTTCGTGAGTAAGAAATTGAAAATTGAAAATTGAAAATTGAAAAATCGGAGACGCGAAATGCGAGCAGCGCGAGCGGGTCCGGTCTTTCAATTTTCAATTTTCAATTTTCAATTTTCAATTCCGCCAACGGCGCCAACCCGTTCACCATCGCCGTGAACGTGCGCACGATCTCCTGATCGTCGTACACCAGCGGCACGTTGTTGCGCTCGGCGAGGACGCGGTCGCGGATCATGCCTTCGGCGCAGCCGAGCATCGCTGAGAAGAGGACGTGCTTCTGGATGTCCGTGCGGAACGAGCCGTCGGCGCGGCCGCGCTCGATGAGACCGTCGACGGCCTCCGTGAACGTCTGAAACCCCTTCGAGACCATCACCTCGTGCGCGCCGCCGCGCATGCGACGCCCTTCGAACAGAAACAGAAACGCGATGTCGTGATCGCGGCTGAACGCCTGAATCAGCAGCGAGAGGACCTTCAGAATCGCGTCGCGGCCGTGCACGGCGGAACCGATCTGTTGCGAGAAGAGCTCGTTCAGCGACCCCCACGACTCGTTGAAGATCGCCTCGAGCAATCCCGCTTTTCCGTTGAAGTAGCGAATGAGCTGCGACTCCGAGCTGCCCGCCTCGCGCGCGATTGCCGCTGTCGAAGTCTGCTCGTAGCCGCTCTTCGCGAACAGCGACTTGCCGGCGGCGAGCAGCCGTGAGCGCGAGGTCTGGGTGCTGTCGGCGGCGTCGTGGACGGTCACTGCGATCAGCGTAATCGCCTGAGGAGAGGAAATCAAGGTGGTGCTCCTACCAGTCGCGATCCCGGCGCGTTTTGCAAACTCAATCCCGTCAAATAGTTACGCGACATGGCGGCAACTTTGCTTGAGCGGCAGTGCGGCAGTAGTATCACTACCGTGCAAGATCGACACAGAAAGGATGTCCTGCAGCGCGACGAGAACGGCACGTGGGTCGACGTCGCGAACTCGCAGGACATCCAGGCTCTCAGTCTCGCCGCGCGCGAAGGCGTCGCGATCGATTTTCCGCAGGTGGGCGCGTGGAGGGCGCGCGTCCGCGGATGGCTGACCGGGCCGCAGGCCTACACGCTGAGCGTGCAGCAGTATTTTCCGATCAGGTAACGCGAGTTCTGCATCGAGACACTTCCTGCCGGTTCTCGATGTGGAAGAGGCGGGGCGGACGATTTTTGGTCCGTCCCGCCATTTTTCTCTCAAATGGCGTATGATCCGCCCTTCGCTTTACAAATCTGTGGCATTTCCGAGGGGTTTTTCCGCTTAAAATTACTGCGTTTCTTTTTCCGTAATCTTTTAACGGAGGGTTTCCCATGCGCCGGTTCTCGTTCAGCGCGCTGCTGGTCCTCTTGCTGCTCGCGTCGCCCGTCCTCGCTGAAGAGTACGACGACTGCGACGCGAACTTCATCGCCTTCATCGGCTCGAGTGCGTATCAGTTCTCGCCGGCGCACGAAGGCGACCTCGGAGCGGTGAGACTCTTCACCATCCTGTCCTACCAGCGCGCGGCGCACGAGAAGCGCTTCGGCTACGCGATCTGGCAGTTGCGCATCGATCGCGCGTCCGATGGGGAACGCGTGTTCACCGTCGACGGCCGCTCGTACATCGGTGCCGAGGGCGCGGCGGTCGCGGAGCTCTTCTGGGACGGCCGCGATGAGCGCGGCGCACTCGTGAGCGCGGGGCGCTACCACTACACCTGGGTCGCGCGCTACCTCGGCGGCGCGGGACGGATGCGCCCCGTGCCGGATGCGTACGACGCCGTGTTCGACGACTACGACGAGGCGGCCGCCTCGACGGATGACGTGATCGTCGACTACGACCTCGAGCCCGTCACCGCGCACCGGCTGCGCATCTCCGCGAACGCGACCTCCTGTCAGGTGCAGCAGAACGCGCCGCTCGAGGCGGGCTTCGCGTACAACTTCTACTACGGCTCCACGCACGCGCACTCCAACTGGTCCGACGGCGGACAGCCGACCACCAGCTGCTCGTCCGGCAACGCCTACGGCAGCGGCACCTTTCCCCCCTCGTCGGTCTACAACTTCGCGAAAGTGGAGGCGGGCCTCGACTTCTGGGTCATCAACGAGCACAACCATCTGATCGAGAACGCGATCGACACGAACAACCCGCCCGTGACCGAGGCCAAGGTGCGGCAGCGGTATCAGGACGGGTTGGCGGCGGCGAATTCGGCCACCGTCAACGGCGACTTCGTCGCCCTGTATGGAATGGAGTGGGGCGTCACCACGAACAGCGATCAGGGCCACGTGACGCTCATCGAAACGCCGGCCCTCTTCGGTTGGGAGACCTGCTCGACCTGCAACGGCCCCGGCGCCGAGTGCACGCCGGGAACGGACTGCTACTTCGACGTCTTCACGCCGAAGCGCTTCGGCTATCTGACGCTCTACGCGCGCTCGGTCGCGAATCCTTCCAGCGCCGGCGCGCTCGGCATCTTCAACCATCCGTCCAGCGGACACTTCGACGGCTTCGCGTTCAATGCCGACGCCGACAATGCCATTCAGGGCGTCGCCGTCCGCAGCGGTCTCGCGTTCTCCACGGCCAACGACTGCGCGAACACGAACGTCGGCGCAACCGACTACTCCGCGCGCTGGAAGCAGGCGCTGAACATCGGCTTCCACGCCGGTCCCGTCGCCGACCACGACTCGCACTGCAACAACTACGGCGTGGCCATTCCGACGCGCACGGTCTACATCGCGCCCTCGCTCACGAAGGCCGATCTGATGGCCGCGCACCGCGCGCGTCACTTCTTCGCGAGCGAGGATCCGAATGCGCAGCTCGTCTTCCGGACGAACGACGGCGCCCACATCATGGGCGACATCTTCACCGCGGCCGGCGGCGCGACCCTCGTCGCGAACCTCTACGATCCCGACGGCGAGTCGATCTCCACCCTCGAGATCTGGCGCGGCCAGATCGGCGCCGGCGTGCCGACGTCGCCCCACGCGTCGTTCTCGAACCAGTCGTCGGCGACGATCACCGAGTCGCTCACGTCCGGCACGTACTACTACTACGTGCACGCCGTGCAGGCCGACGGACACGATCTCTGGTCCGCGCCGATGTGGATCACCTACGAGAGCGGCGGCGGGGGCGGCGACACGACTCCTCCGACGACGTCCATCACTGCGCCTTCGAACGGCGCAACCGTTTCCGGCACCACGCTCGTCACCGCGAGCGCGAGCGACGACGTCGGCGTCACCCGCGTCGACTTCCTCCTCGACGGCGCCGTGCAGGCCAGCGACTCGACCGCGCCGTACGAGTGGAGCTGGAGCACGACCACCGCGACGGACGGCACGCACGCGCTGGTCTCGAAGGCGTATGACGCCGCGAGCAACGAAGGCACATCGGCAACGGTCAGCGTCACTGTGAGCAACGGCGGCGGCGGCGGTGGCAGCAGCGCCGACGTCTCCGGCTGGAAGGTGACGCAGGCCAATGCGACGTGGGAGTACACGATTCCGGCCGCCACGACGATTCCCGCCGATGGTTATCTCATCATCGCCCGCGACGCGACGAAGACCGCCTTCGAGACCTTCTGGGGCGTCACCCTCGGCGCGAACGTCACGTATCTCAGCTCCGCCGGCGTGATGCCGCAGATCAACGGCGACGAGAATTACACGCTGCGGAATGCATCCGCCGTCGTCGTCGACGGACCGACTCCGTCGATGTCCGCGAGCGCAGGCCAGTCGGTGCAGCGCGTCGATCCGTGCGGCACGACGTGGAACGCGCTTGCCAGCACGTCCGGCAATCCGGGCAGCGGCGCCGGCGCCGGTTGCGGCGGCGGCGTGAAGATCAACGAGTTCTCCGACGCCGCGGGCACGGGCAACTTCATCTACGAGTTCGTCGAGCTGCACAACGACTCCGCATCCAGCGGCGGCGACACGACCGCTCCGACGACCTCCATCACCGCGCCGCTCGACGGCGCCGTCGTCGCCGGCACGACGATCGTCACCGCGAGCGCGAGCGATGACGTCGGCGTGACGCAGGTCGAGTTCTATCTCGACAACGTACTGCAATCGACCGACACCACGTCGCCGTACGAATGGAGCTGGAACACCACCACCGCCGCCAACGGCGCGCACGCGCTCGTGTCGAAGGCGTACGACGCCGCGAACAACGCGGGCACCTCGTCGACGGTGAACGTCACCGTCGACAACGATCTCACGCCGCCCACGACGTCGATCACCGCACCCGCGAACGGCGCGACCGTTTCCGGCGCCGTGAACGTGACCGCGAGCGCGAGCGACAACGTCGGCGTGACGCGCGTCGAGTTCTTCCTCGACAATGTGCTGCAGTCGACCGACACGACCTCGCCGTACGAGTGGAGCTGGAGCACGACCACCGCCACGAACGGCACGCACTCGCTCGTGTCGAAGGCGTATGACGCCGCGAGCAATGTGGGTACGTCGTCCGCGGTCAGCGTGACGGTCGACAACGACACCACGCCGCCCACGACGTCGATCACCGCACCCGCGAACGGCGCGACCGTTTCCGGCACCGTGAACGTGACCGCGAGCGCGAGCGACAACGTCGGCGTGACGCGCGTCGAGTTCTTCCTCGACAACGTGCTGCAGTCGACCGACACGACCTCGCCGTACGAGTGGAGCTGGAGCACGACCACCGCCACGAACGACACGCACTCGCTCGTGTCGAAGGCGTACGACGCCGCCAATAACGTGGGCACGTCGTCGACGGTGGGCGTCACCGTCAGCAACGGCACGCCGATCGACATCAGCGGCTATCGCATCGTGCAGGCGAACGCCTCGCTCACGTATTTCATCCCGTCCGGCACGACCATCCCGTCGCGCGGCTACGTGATCGTCGGCCGCAACGCGACGAAGGCGCAGTTCGAGACCTTCTGGGGTGTCACCCTCGGATCGAACGTCATCTACATCAACAGCGGCGACACCATGCCGCAGATCAACGGCAGCGAGACGTACGACCTCCGCAACGCATCGAACCAGCGCGTCGACGGCACTACGATCGCGATGGCGAGCTCGGGCGGCGAGAGCATCAGGCGCGTCAACGGCTGCGGCAATGCGAACAAGTCCAGCAGCTGGAGCCGCAACGCATCGAGCACGGCGAACCCCGGCAGCGGCGCTCCCTCGCCCTGCGGCAAAGGCGTCTTCATCAGCGAGTTCTCCGACGCCCTTGGCACCGGCAACTACATCTACGAGTTCGTCGAGCTCGCGAACGACAAATGACGTAGCGCCCCCATGACGTAGCGCCCGGCTTCAGCCGGGCGTCCCGTGGGCGGGCGGGCTGAAGCCCGCCCCTACGTCAGGCGTCGTACAATGGAACGGTCCAGTAACCGGTCCCCCATGCGTGCCCTCATCGCACTGCTGTTGCTTTGCGCATCATTCGAAAGGAGGGCGGACGTCCCGTCCGCCTTCGTGGCGGACGAGACGTCCGCCCTCCACAACGCACGCGACCGCGCGGTGCTCATCTACCCTCGTGAGCGTCCGTGGTTCCGGCGCGTCTTTTACACGCCGCATCAGCGCGCCCTCGTGCGCGATCTCGGGGCGCGCTACGACGTCACGGTGCACAAACAGATCGCGAGCGACGACGCGCTCTTTGCCGTCGACGTCGACGGCGCGAAACTGCTCGTCATCTCCGGCCACGGCGATCCGTACTCGATCTACATGAACCGCCGCAATCGCCGCACGCTCGATCACACCGACCGCGCGCGGCTGGCCGCGTTCTTCGCGCGCCTCGACCCCGAGGCGACGATCGTGCTGCAGAGCTGCCGCACGGGACTCGGATTCGCGCACCTGGTAAAGGAAGCCGCGGGGCCGGCGCGCCGCGTCATCGCCGCGCGCGGCATCGTGCCGTGGAACGGGCTTCGGATCACCTCCCTCACTCCGTTCGACGCCTCGATTCGATGCAAAGAAGGCGACGACTGCACGGTGCGGCTGCAGTAACGATATTCTTCGCCCGCGATGGGATTCAAAAAGAGCCGCTTCGGGCCGCGCCTCGTCGCGGCGGCGCGTGAAGGCAGCCGCGATCGCGACGTGCACGTCTTCATCGGCGGCACCGGCGCGGTCGGCGGCGCGGCGGCGCTGCAGATGGTCGCGATGTTCGAAGAGATGATGACCATCCAGCCGCCGGCGTCGCCCGACGACGTCCCGGTGCTCATCGTCACCGGCCGCAGCGACGACGAGGTCCACACCTTCGAGTCGCGCCTCAAGCGTTTTCTGCGCACGCGCTGGGGCGCGGGGACGTCGCCGCGGCACTTCGAGCAGGGCGTCCTCACCCCGGGGGGCGTCTACGTCGCCGTCTCGAAGTTCGAGATGAAGCCCGTGCCGGGACTCGAGATCGTGACCGACGCCGACGTCCATTCGCGCGCCGCCGCGGCCGAAGAGTTCCTGCGCGTCGCGAATGTCGGGAGTCCCGAGCAGCTCGTCGAGTACGTCCGCTCCGCGCGCCCGATCACGTCGTTTCTCGAGGACCGCAAGGTGCGGCTGCGCGACTACGGCGACAAGCCCTTCCGCTCCGTCCTCCTCGGTTTTCCGCTGCCGAGCATCCTCGCGTATCAGACCGGCGGCCTCGCCGTCGTCGCCAGCGCGCTGCACCTCGGCGCGGAGTTCACCGCGCGCGTGAAGGCCGAGTTCGAGAAGACCTTCGCCGACGATCTCGTCGCCGTGCGCGAGACGTGGGGCGCGCGCGTGCTCGTCGCGCACACGACCGGCGTCGGCGGGATGTACGACGAAACGCCCGACGGCCGCACCACGCCGCGCCTCGGCTTCGCGCACGCCGCGAAAGACGAAGCGCTGCGCCAGAAGCACATCGAGGCCGAGCACCTCATGCACGAGTACGCGCAGCGCGGCATCCTCATGCTCGTCACCGCCGCGGCGATCGGCATCGACGAAGTGCGCATGCGCGAGCCGATCCCGCTGCACGGTGGCATCGTCAAAGCGCTGCGCGACGCGCCGCACGAGATCTTCCGCGGATCGCGCGAGCGAAAACAGTTCATCCGAATTTTCAAACCCGCGACGCTGACCTTCTCAGTCCCCTCTCCCCGCTCGCGGGGAGAGGGCCAGGGTGAGGGGCGTCCCCTCCACTTCAAACTCGGAGCCGAGCTCCGCCCCGCGTACGCCATCCGCAGCGGCGAGAACGGCTTCTTCAGCGTCGCCAACGCCGACGCGCTCTATCGCGTGATGAAAGTCGCCTCCGTGAGCGAGCTCGGACACGTGCTCGCCTCCGTCGGCCTTCTCGGCGATGATCCCAACGCGCCGTGGTTTCGCGACAGCATCTGCTACTACACCGAGACCGCGAGCTCGAAGCAGGTCTTCGATTTTCTCTATCAGCCCGTGCTCCTCGAAGCGCAGCTCGGCGGAATCGATCCGATGGCCCTGCAGGACCTCGGCTCGGCCAAGCATCAGGCCGAGTTGCACACGCTCTCGCTGCTGATCCTCCTGCATCGCCTGAAGACGCTCGACATCGACGCGCTCGAGGAGTATCCGCGCGCGTCCTTCGATCCTCGGCACTTTTTGCTCGACAACTCGCGCGCTCTCACGTTCCGCGATCTCGACTCATGGGACACGAACACGCTCGCCGCCGAGCTGCACACGCTCGTCACCGCCGACAAGCCCGGACAACTCCTCGCGCTCGAGCCGATGGTCGATCCGGGACAGTTCGGCGGGCGCGACGAAGCGCATCTCGCCGTGCTGCGAGTCGTGCTCGACGCCGTCTTCGCCGTCACCTCCCTCGGCTCTCCCATCGTCGTCGAGGACGACGTCGTGCGCAGCGGTTACTACGTGGCACCGTTCGGAAAAATCATCACGCGCGAAGACTCGCTCGCGCGCATGTTCTCCGATGCGTACGACGAGGCGAAGCCGGATTGCTCGCTCGACGACTACCGTGCCTTTCAGATGAGCGTGAACGGCTTCATCGATCTGCGCCCGGTGGGTATCGTCTCGAGCGCGAAGACGCACGCCGATCTCGCGCCCGGCGCCGTGACCCTTCATCGCGACGAAGCCTCGTTCGCGCAACGCCTGGCCACGCTCGAGCCGTACGCCTTCTTCGCCACCTGCGGCCTCATCGCGGTCATGCATCGCCTGCGCGCCCTCGGCCGCCTGCTCTCGCAGGCGCGCACGGACCTCGGCACGATGCAGGACTGGGTCTGGACGATGCTGCGCGACCCGCGCGGCCACACGTACGTCGTCCCCGGCGTCGTCGAAGCGCTGCGCATGACGTCCGAAGCGCAGGAGAAGACCACCGGCACCGAGTGGCTCGACGGAATCTGGGGCTACGAGCGGAGGATGCCTAAAGTGCGCGCGGACGAGGTGATCGCGAACGTGGAACGCCGAAAAACAACATTGAAAGCGTAGGTACCAGGGCTTGTCATCGCGAGCGTAGTCGAGCGACCCGGGTGGGTGGGCGGCGCGAATCGCATGCGACTGGCCCCACCCGCCCCCCCGGGTCCCTCGCTCACGCTCGGGATGACAAGGCTGGCCACGCATGCTTTCAAGGTTGAAGGTTCGGTAGCGCCCGGCTTCCTTCGCCGTCAGGCGTTCTCCTTCCGCATCTGCCACAAAAGGTGGCTGAGGTATCCGCGCCGCGACTCGCCCGTCGTCACGATGAGCAGCTTCGTGATCTTCAGCTCCAGCGGATCGGTGTAGAGAAGGATCAGCATCTCGCGGAGGAAGCTCGTGCTGAGCGTAATGTCGTTGTCGGTGCCGACGCCGAGACGCAGGCCTTTCTTTTCCCACCACGAGAAGGGGTGATCGGCGTAATCGGCGAGCGCGCCCGTGAGCCGCTTGTTCGATGACGGCAGCGACACGAGCGTCAGGCGCTTGTCGATCATCCGATTCAGCACGTCGTGCTGATACGTCTCCACCTCGCGCGCGTGGTGGAACTTCGTCTTCGTCGCGAGCACCGTCTCCGCGGCGCTGAGCGGCTCGCCGCGCAGCAACTTCTCGCGGATGTCCTCGCGGCCCGTCGTATCCATGTCCATCAGCTCCGCGTGCTCGCGCGATCCCGCGGCCACGGCCTCGCCGCGCATGTTCGCGCGGAGGATGCGCTGCAGCATGCTGTGGAAGTAGAAGTTCGGATTGATGCCGAGGCTCAGGCCGTGCTCGACCGCGTCGACGTGCCAGATGTTCATCGCATTGTCGACCGCCTGGACCCCGTGGCGCAACGTGTCCCACGTCTCGCCGTGATGGCTGCGCGTGCGGAACCCGTACGCCTGCAGCTTGCGCATGCCGACGCGGAACTCCTGAAAGTGCGCCTTGCGATAGAACCCGCGCTCGTTGCCGACGGTGTCGACTTCCGTGACGACGTCGCGCAGCTCGGGATGGCGCTTCAGCAGCTCGATGATCTGCCGCACCTGATCGTCGAAGCTCGCGCGCTTCGACGGATACCGCGTCGCGTCGTAGAAGCCTGCCTCCTTGCGGAAACTCGGCGAGAGAATGAATCGAAACGACGGCATCTCCGCCTGAAACGCGCGGAAGCCCTCATAGAGACCCAGCAGCGTGTCTTCCGGCGTGAGATCGGCGATGCCCGGAATCTGCTCCGACGGATCGGTCGTCTCGCGAAACAGCGTGAACTTCAGCCGCAGCGCGCCGACGTTCGACGTGCGATAGAGACGGCTGGCCATGTGATACGCCGCCTCGCGATGCGCCTCGCGGCTGGTGAGGATCAGCTTCGGCAGGTAGAGGATTTTGAGGTAGCGGTCGAACTGCTCGTTCTCGCCGAGGCGGAGCAGGCGGTCGACGTCAGCGGCGCCGCGGATCGGCAGGCTGTCCTCGCCGTACACCTCGCGGATCTTCGACTCGTACAGCGCGCGCCGCGGACCGTCGAGCAGTTGCGCGAGGCGCGGATAAATGAAGTCCGCGGCGAGCGAGCCGCTGAGATGAAGGTGCTCATCGTGGAACGGCACTGGAAAGGCGCGGAAAAACGCGGCGAGGGCGTCCGACACCGGATGATCGAGCAGCGTCTCGATGGGAGTCGCGTGCAATCGGAAGCGGCCGAGGAGCTCGTGGAACTCGCGGATGTGCGCCGCGACCTCGGCGTCGGAATCGAGCTGCGGCGACTGCTCGGCGAGCGCGAGCGTGTCCTCGATCGACAACCCGCTCGTCTCGCTGATGAGGTGCGTGAACAAACGGGTGAGGCGGGCAACGACATCCATCGCCGCGCATCGTACCCCCTCAGTCCCCTCTCCCCGCGCGCGGGGAGAGGGTGGCGCGCAGCGCCGGGTGAGGGGATGCTTCTTCGGGGGACGCCCCTCACCCGGACCCTCACCCCGCACGCGGGGCGAGGGGGCTGGGGGCGCAGCGGTACAGATTCGTCGCCCGCGGGGGCGCCGGTT
>DATLFB010000080.1:0-111149 GCA_035525285.1 Thermoanaerobaculia bacterium | reverse complement strand
GCCACGAGCATCGCGGAAGGCTGCCGCCGTCTCGGCCGCGCGCTCGCGACGATCGTCGGGATGTGAGGGCCAAACCATCGCCGAAGTGGGAACTGGGGCAACGACGACAGGAAACGGCGGCGATCAATGCCGGACCGCGCGTCGCCTTCCCGTCACCGGAGCCTTGACGGTTACGCTGCAGTATGCGCTCGCCATATCGCTGCCCGTGGCCGTCAGGGTGTATGTCGTGGTCTCCGACGGATGGACCGAGACGGTTCCCTTCGGCGGAAGGCTGCCGACGCCGGGAGCGATCGTCACCGAGTTTGCGTACGCCGTGACCCAGCGCAGCTCGACGGCCTGGCCGGGCCGGATGGTGGCGGGCCGCGCGGTGAACGACGTGATCATCACCGGTGCGTTGCCTGTCGGTTCCTGTCGAGTCAGAGAGAACGTCGACTGGTCTTCCCCGTCACCCGTGACCCCGGAGAACGTATTGCCCGTGAATTGCCCGTGGAAGTCGGCGAGCGTGTCCTCGAAGACGAATGCGCCGGCGGATTCGGAGCCCTGCACGAGGCCGGCCACGGTGAAGCTCACAGGCGGCTCCTGGACCACGGTGCAGTTGCGGTTCGCATCCGGAACCACGTACCTGGCACCGCTCGCGGTCCCGGAACCGAAGAACGCGTTTCCGAGATGGAGGATCGTGACGGAGACGACTTCGTCGTAGCGCAGGGTGTTCATGTTCGCGCAGGCCCAGGCGACCGACTCTTCCGTCGTCGCCGTGCCCTTCCAGACGCCGGACCACTCCGAAGGCGGATCGATGCTGTCGGTCTTCGTGAGCGAAAGAGTGGCCGAGGCGCCGGCATCGGTTGCTGCAGCGACGATCGAGGTGGGACCGATGGAGGCGACGAGCGGCTTGTCGCCCCATAGCGTCGTCAGGTATCCGCGGAGGACGTTGCCGTTGACGGTCGCGATCATTCCCATCGGGATGGAGACGGGACCTTCGACTTCACACGTCCAAGGATCGACGTAGAGTATGTACGCAACGGCGGTGCCGGCGATCTGGTCGCCGTTCTGACGCAGCCACACGGTGACCGGTCCCTTCTGCTGCGGGATCGGCTCTCCGTCACAGACGATCACGCCGCCGATGGCGCCGCTCCACGTTCCGGTGAGGTCGGGGACGGACGCAGTGTCCCGGGTGAACGTGAACCCGCCGGTGGCGAGGTTCGACTGGACCGTGGCGCTGAACTGATTCTCGGTGACCGTACCGCTCAACGGCACCACGATCCCCAACACGCTCGCCGCCCCGGTGAACGACGAGCCGGATACCCTTCCGGTCAGCGCGAACGAGGCGGGCGCGCGCGACTGCGGGGTGCAGGTGGCGATGTCGCCGAACAGGAAGTCGTCGACGAGCAGCGTCCCGGTCACGTCGCGGTCGGGACTCTCCTCGAGCACGGCAGCCGCCAATCCCGCGGAGTCGAAGCTCGACCCGTTGGCGCAAACAATCGAGATCGTGTAGGTGCCCCTCCAGCTACCGGAGAGCTGCGCCGAGAGCGGCGCGGAGAAGAGGATGGTCAGACCGGCAGCGAGGAACACGGAACGCACGGATGGATGCACATTCGCCTCCGTCGTTCGATATAGAGCACGGCGCATGAAGGCGTGGTGCTGCCGGTCACACCTCGCCGTGAAGCGGCGTGAAGCTCTTCGCGTTGGCCGCCGCTCCGGCACGGAACTGGAGGGCACCCGAAGCGGGGTGCGGGACGCTCCCCGCTCAGCCGCAGGCACGGCGGCGTTTCCGAAGGCGCGGTGCACATCCTCGCGCGCGCGCCGCCAGCTCGGAAACGAGCGCGTGCTTGTTCGCGAGCAGTACTTGTTGCTGGTGCCGCCCGGCGATTGCCGTCGTGTCCGCGAACCGGTCGCCTTCACCGCCTCCCGCGATCAGCGCCGCGAACCGATCGAACGCGGCGATCTCGGTCGTACAGGCTCCGGCGAGTTGTTCCTCCATCTTTGCGATTGCGTCGTCCGGCAACACTCCGCGGAGCGGGTCGATCACCCGATGGCGGTACGCATCCGCGGCGGCTTCCGGATCGATGTTGATCGCCGAAAGCGTCGATGCTCCTTCCACCGGCGTCGGCAGCAATCCGATGGAGGTGGCCAGCACCTGGTCGAGATTCGAGGCGGGATCGGTGCTGACGAGGAGGACCCGTTTGCCGCGATCCGCGGGCGTGACCGCCGTCGCGCACGAGAGCGACGTCTTCCCGACGCCACCTTTTCCGGTGAAGAAGAAACAGACCGAGGACTACATCACCGGGCGCTTCGGCTGAGAAACGAGCTTTTGACCTTCAAGGATCTCGACGTCGGCAGCCGGGAACCACCGACGCTTCAACCAGAGCGAGACGCTGACGAGACCGATCAGGACCGGCACCTCCACGAGCGGTCCGATGACCGCGGCAAAGGCTGCGCCGTGCGCGATCCCGAAGGTTGCCACGGCGACCGCGATCGCGAGCTCGAAGTTGTTCGATGCTGCCGTGAAAGAAAGCGTCGCCGTCTGCGGATACGACGCACCGACTTTCCGGCTCATCCAGAAGCTGATGAGGAACATCACCACGAAGTAGATGAGCAGCGGAATGGCGATGCGCACTACATCCAGCGGCAGTTTCACGATCGCGTCGCCCTTGAGGCCGAACATGACGACGATCGTGAAGAGCAGCGCGATGAGAGTGATCGGACTGATGCGCGGCACGAAGACGCGGTGGTACCAGGCGAGCCCTTTCGCCTTCCCGAGAAAGTACCGCGTCAGAAATCCCGCGAGGAAGGGGACGCCCAGATACAGCGCGACGCTCTCGGCGATCTGCCCGATCGTGATGTTCACGACGGCGCCCTGGAGTCCGAACAGCCGCGGCAGCACGGTAATGAAGAACCACGCGTAGACGCTGAAGAAGAGCACCTGGAAGATGGAGTTGAAGGCCACGAGGCCGGCGCAGTATTCGGTACTGCCCTTCGCCAGATCGTTCCACACGATGACCATGGCGATGCAGCGCGCGAGGCCAATGAGGATCAGGCCGATCATGTACTCGGGGTAGTCACGCAGGAAGACCACCGCCAGCCCGAACATCAACACAGGGCCCACGACCCAGTTCTGCAGGAGCGAGAGCGCGAGCACCTTCCTGTTCTCGAAAACGAGATGCAGCTCCTCGTAGCGCACCTTCGCGAGCGGCGGGTACATCATCAGGATCAGACCGATCGCGAGCGGGACGCTGATGGAGCCGATGTTCCACGCGTTGATCGCCGCGTTGAATTGCGGCACGGCGTAGCCGAGGGGCACGCCGAGCCCCATCGCCAGAAAGATCCAGAGCGTCAGATAGCGGTCGAGGAAGGACAGTCGTTTCTGCATGGGCTCCGTCGTTTCAAAGGATGAAGAAGATCGTTCGCAGAGACTCGTAGATACCGACGAGGGTCAGGATGCGTGAAGAAACTGCGCAAAACTCCGACGACAAAGACAACGCCAGTCAGGAGCAGCAGAACCTTCGGCACTTCGAACACGAAGAACTCGACCGCTGAGGCGAGGTGACTGCCGCGAGCGAGGCGGGCGACATCGTAGGTGACGAGCTCCGCGATGCGCTGGAGTTGCGTGTAGAGCAGCACCAGTGCCGGCAGGCCGCGATGATCGTGAGGCCTGTCCGCGGACGGAGTAGTCTCGAATGGGGAGCGCGCGGTGCGTCTGCGACGGTCGTCATCGCGGCAGCTCGTCACGAGCGCGGATCTGCGCTGCTTTCGCGACCGCGGTCGCCAGCTTCGGCCGCTGGAGTCGAGCGAGGTCGAGATCGACGCTGCACAGCTCATCGACCGGAACGCGGCGCAGCTCCTTGACGAGCACGGCGTCCGCTTTCGCCTCGCGATCGTCCTCGAGCGCAGGCCAGATCGCATCGAGCGTTCCGTCGCGCAACGCTGAATCGGAAAGCCGGTACTCGACCCAGCGCCCTTCCTTGCGCTCGCTGATCAGTCCCGCCTTCCGCAACTCCGACAGGTGCTCGGAGACGGTCGACGCCGCGAGTTTGACCACCACGGTCACCTGGCAGACGCACAGCGGACCCGTGCGCAGGACGGCCAGGAGGCGGAGCCGGACCGGATGGCCGATGGCTTTGTGAATCTGAACGAGGTGGGCGAGGGGCGTCATGGTCATTTCGTTAAATCCCGAAACAGCGTAATCGCCCCGATTCATTCGAGCAAGTGACAGCGCTCACCCCATCGATGTGATGAGCGGCGAGGTTGTGCCGCGGTGGGTCAGCGCACGCCGCCCGCTATACTTCGCTCAGCGATGCCGCCCCGTGCGACTTCCAGATCCGTCAGCGACAAGTTCGCGGCGTTCTCCGATCCGACGCGGCTTCGCATCCTTCATCTGCTTCGAGCAGGGGAGCTGTGCGTCGGCGATCTCGTGACGATCCTCGACATGCCGCAGCCGGCGATCTCGCGGCATCTCGCATATCTCCGTCGCTCGGCGCTCGTCGAGACGCGGAAGAGCGGCCTGTGGATGTGCTACTCGCTCACGGCGGCAAAGTCCGAGTGCGAAGAAGGTCAGGAAGTCCGGTAGCTGCTGCGCGCCGTAGGAGCCGCATTCCTCGAAGAACTTGTCAATCAGGTGGTCGGTGGTTCGAGTCCACCCGCCACAGCCAATTTCCTCTCAGAACGGAGTCTCCGAGGTTCGGGAGAGCGGAACGAGTTACACTGACCTCATGGAGCTGACGCGCACTGAAGTCGACTGGATGCTCCGTCACGCCGATGAAGTCCGAACGAAGTTGCGTCGTGCAACGCGTGAGCTGAGACAATTCGGTGAGGAGGCCATGGCCGCGCGGGAGGCGGGCCGAACGGCCGGTTCGCGCGACGCTTTGGTCGCGTCGAAGCGTCCGTCCGATGTCGATCGATCTCGATGACCCGATCGCGCTGATGCTCATTGCCGCCGCCGCGCTCGAGCGATCGCGCGCAGAGTGTGCGGCCTACGGAGGCCTCGCGCTCGGAATGTACGGCGAGCCCCGCGAAACACGCGACGCCGATTTCGCCGTTACCGGCGTCGATATCGAACGAGCACGTCTCGCGATTGCCGATCTCGGCGTCGACGTCGTCATCGCATTCTCGAATGTGCGATTCGGAGGATGCGATGTATCGCGGCTATCGCTGGTGGGCGGCGGCAAAATCAACACGGTCGGTCTGGTCACTCCTCGTTCGTCACGTTATGCGGGAAACGTCTTCCGCCGGGCGGTAACTGGTTCCTTGCGCGGCCATGAGATCCGCGCGACCTCACCCGAGGACTTCGTGATCCTGAAGGTGCTCGCAACCCGCGACCGGGATCTCCAGGATGCGCGCAGCGTAATCGAAACGCAGCGGTCCCGGCTCGACGAAGCATTGATCCACATGGAAATCAAACAGCTGATCGCGGAGATCCCCGATCACGATATCCACCGGCGCTTCGCGAGCCTTTCACAAAGCGGATCACGTTGATTTGTCAATCAGGTGGTCGCTGGTTTTGCAGCCCCTCGGCACCACGAGCGCGCCGAAGCCCAGGGCGACCATGAAGGCCCGGCGTTCGCGAACGTATTGGTGATACGTTCGCCATCGCTGAGCTTCATGAACAGCCGCACCTTCATCGCCGCGATCACCGCGCTCACGCTCATCACAATCGTGCGCGTCGCGTCGACGCATCGCGTGTTCAGCGAGACGCTCGACGAGCCGGTGCACGTCGCCGCGGGCTATCAGTGGCTGACGGCGAAGTACCGCATCGATCTTCATAGTCCGCCTCTCGGGCGAATCCTCTCCGGACTCTCGCTGCGACTCGCCGGCGTTCCGGCGCCGCCGCCCGGCACCGAAGTCGAGCAAGGCAATTTTCTTTTTTACTACGGCGATCGCTACGAGAAGAACCTCGCCCGCGCGCGCATGGGGACACTCGTGTGGCTCATCGTCGCGATCGTGACGCTCGCGGCCTGGGCACGCCGGACGTTTTCGCCCGCGGTCGCGATCGTCGCCGTGGCGCTCTTCACGACTCTTCCGCCGATCCTCGGACACGGCGGACTGGCCACAAACGACATCGCTCTCGTCGCGACTCTGACGCTCGCTCTGTTCGCATGCGAGCGGTTTCTCGAAGCGCGCACGATTGGCCACGGCGCGCTCCTCGGCGTCGCGATCGGGGCGGGCGTGATCACGAAGTTCTCCTTCATCGCGTTCTTTCCGCCATGTGCGCTCGTGCTCGCGGTGGTCCGGTGGAAGCGCGGTCCGTGGGCGTGGCGTGCGGCGCTGGTCGCCGTCGCGGCTGCATTCGTGACGATCTGGGCGGGATACCAGTTCGAGGTCGCGCGACCGGCGACGATTCATCCCGACGCAATGTTCGTCTTCCGATTCGCCGCGCCGGCGCGGCTGAGCGACTTCGCCGGCTGGGCCGCGGCGCATGTGCCGATTCCCGCACCCGGCCTGCTGACCGGATTGGGAATGGTGAAGCTGCACGAGCAAGCCGGCCACCTCTCGTTCCTCCTCGGCAAACACAGCGAGACCGGCTGGTGGTATTACTTTCCGGTCGTCTTCTTCTTCAAGACGCCGATTCCGTTTCTCCTGCTCGCGGCGTGGGGAACCGTGCTCGCGGTCCGGATGCGCAAGGGAATCGAGCACGTGCTGATGCCGCTCGCGATGCTCCTCGTCGTGATGCCGGCGTCGCTCAACATCGGGCTGCGCTACCTGCTTCCGGCGTACGTCTCGCTCTCGATGATCGCCGCGTTGGCCGTCGTGGAGATCTGGCGCCGCGCGGCGGATGCATTCAGCCGCGCCGCGCTCGCCGGCGTCCTCACATGGCTCTTCATCGGCGTCGCGGTCCGGCATCCCGACTATCTCGCGTGGTTCAACGAGCTCGCGCGGCCCGTGCCGTCGCGCATCGCGGTCGACAGCAATCTCGACTGGGGACAGGACGTGCTGCGCTTGGCGCGCGAGGTCCGCGCGCGGAACATCGACTCGCTCTGGACGATTCTCTCGACGAACGCGCAACTCGAGCGCCACGGAATCCGTGCGCAACCGCTGCCTCCCGGACATCACGTGCGAGGTTGGATCGCCGTCGGAGAAACGCCGTTCCGTCTCCTCGAACAGCATGGCGGCTACAAATGGTTGTCCGCCTATCGGCCGGTCATGCAGATCGGCGGATCGATCCGGCTGTACTGGATTCCGCCGAATATTGACGCTCCCGACACGGTTCACTAGACTCGCCTTCCTCTTCGAGGCGACGTAGCCAAGTGGTAAGGCAGAGGTCTGCAAAACCTTTATCCGCCGGTTCGATTCCGGCCGTCGCCTCCAATTTCGCCGTCCCCCGCAACTTCTCGTTCGCCGCCACCGTGGAGTCTCACGGCTGGTATCGTCTCGCGCCGTTTCGCTGGTCGGTGGAGGAGCGCGTGCTGCGTCGCAGCGAAGCGCTGCCGGGCGGGATTGTCGAGCTCGAGATCGCATTCCGCCGCAACAAACTCGTGGTGCAACGTAGCGGCGGGCTTCAGCCCGCCGGCCGGCTGAAGCTGTCCGCTACATCCGAGAACGACGACGGGGACGAGCTCCGCAAGCGCATCACGCGCATGTTTCAGCTCGACCTCGACATGCGCGAGTTCCACGAGCTCGCGAGTGCGTCGCCCGATCACGCGTGGGTCGTGGAGGCACGCTTCGGACGCCTGCTCTGCGGCTCCACGCTGTGGGAAGACGCGGTGAAAGTCATCACCACGACGAACACGATGTGGCGGCAGACCGTGCGCATGTGCGAACTGCTCGTCGCGAAGTGCGGGCGCGACGGCGCGTTTCCGTCGCAGGAGGACGTCGCGCGCTTCACCGAAGAGGAGCTGCAACGCGACTGCCGTCTCGGCTATCGCGCGAAGACGATCCGCGCACTTGCGGACTTCCGGTTCGGCGAACTGCCGGAAGGCACGCAGGATCGCTACAAGTACTACCTGCAGTTGCCCGGCATCGGCCCGTATGGCGCCGCGCATCTGCTGGCGATGGACGGGCGCCACGACTTCATCGCCGTCGACACCGAGTTCCGCCGCCACGTCCGCGAGCGCTATCACCGCGGCCGCACCGTCAGCGACGCGGCGATGCTCCGCCGCTACCGCAAATGGGGACGCTGGAAGTATCTGGCCTACTGGTCGGAGCTCTGGAGGGATGGCTGAGGCCTGCAGCCCGGTGAACGGAAGGACAAACAGTGTACTCCGCTCGCCGCGTTTCTGAAATATTGACCACGGCCGGTCCCGTTTGCATAATGAACTTCCAGCACGTAAATGTAAGTTGCTTGCTTCTCAATAGTTTACGAATCGTTTACGTGCGCTGAGGAGGGCGCGTGGACGATCGAATCAAGCAACTGCTGCAAGACCTCGGGACGGCGATCAACGAGTCCATCTCGGGATCCGATGACGTCAACCGGCACATCCAGAAAATCCGCGACGAGGGCTACGACCTCTATGTCGTCCTCGATGCGACGATCGGTCTGAACAAACAGGATGACAACGAAGCGGCGGATGCGCCGCAGCCGGCCAAACCGCCGAAGGACGCACAGTTCCGGATCAACATCAACGACCTCGCCCTGCTCCGCTCTCTCGGCATCGATCCGACGCGCAAGGTGAGAACCGCTCGCCGTGTCGAGCCGATCGCGCAGTCCGGCCAGTGACGAATCTCTACGACCTCGCTCCCGCACAACTCGAACAAACCCTCGGCGAGATCGTCACCCCTCCGTTCCGCGTCAAACAAATCGAAGAATGGATGCACGTTCGCGGCGCCGGCTCGTTCGACGCGATGTCGAACCTGCCGAAAGAGATTCGCGCGCGGCTCTCCGAGCGATTCACGCTCGCGTTTCCGGAAGTCCTCACGCGCACCGATCCCGCGGCCGACGGAAGCCAGAAGTATCTCTTCCGCCTGCAGGACGATCAGCGCATCGAGTCGGTGTACATGCCGATGGGTGACAGAACCAGCATCTGTCTGTCGTCCCAGGCCGGCTGTGCGGTCGGCTGCACGTTCTGCGTGACCGGCTTCTTCGGCGCCGGACGCAATCTCACGCCGTCGGAGATGGTCGGACAGTTCTTTGTCGTGCAGCACGAGAAGCAGATTCCCGCGGAGCAGATGAACGTCGTGTTCATGGGGATGGGCGAGCCGCTGTTGAACCTGGAGAATCTGACGGCGACGCTCGTCATCCTCTATCGCAGCATGTCGCCGAAGCGCATCACCGTGTCGACGTCGGGGATCATCCCCGGCATCGAGGATCTGGCGAGGCTCGAGCGCCGGCCGAATCTCGCGGTCTCGATCAACGCGCCCGACCGGAAGCGGCGCGAGGAGATCATGCCGATCACGGCAAAGTACCCGCTCGCCGAGCTGATGGAGTCGCTGCGCCGCTTTCCGCTGGAGAAGCACCGCGACATCACGATCGAGTACGTGCTGCTCGCCGGCTACAACGACGCGCCCCGCGATGCGGTCGCGCTGGCGAAGCTGATCCGCGGCATCCACGCGAAGGTGAACGCGATTCCCTTCAACGCCGATCCGAATCTTCCGGCCTGGATGAAGCGCCCGAACGACGATGCGATCGATGCGTTCGTCGATACGCTCGTGAATCACGGCGTGCGCGTCACCGTGCGCCGTTCGAAGGGACACGAGATCGCGGCGGCCTGCGGTCAGTTGCGCGGAAAAGAGATCGCGAAGAGCAGAGCCACGAGGCTACGCGATAGCCAGGCCACTGACGACAAGGCTTCAGGAAGGCTGGGCCAATAAGCGCTGCCGGCCGTGCCGGCCTACGGGCGGACGCCCTCTGCGTAGAGCATCGGAATCCTCATCCGAAGCGGGCTCACGGCGTTGAGCTTCTCCTCGATCGTGGCGTAGATCGCCGGATCGTCCGTTACGCCGCGCCAGCCGTCGTAGAAGAACTGCACGAGGTGATGCCGGAACATCGCCGTGCCGTCGGCGAAGCGGAGGAAGAACTCGTCTTCGACGACCTTCGTGATCCGGAATCCGGCGTGAACGAGCAGTTGCTCGACGCCCGTGCGCGTTCCGCGATGCGCTTCCTGTGCATTCACCGCGGGAATCAGATCGGGCGGCACGGTTCTGCGGAAGACTTCGTAGAACTCGGCCATGTGGCCGGTCAGGTTCGTGGTGAGCACGATGCGTGCGCCGGGCCGCGCGACGCGATGGCACTCGCGCAAAACGGCCGCGGGATCGTCGAAGTTGTTGATGCCGAGGTTCGAGGTGATGAGGTCGAAGGACTCGTTGTCGAACGGCATCGCCGCCGCGTCGGCTTCGCGGAGCTCGACGTTCGTGAGTCCGTAATACGTCTTCTTGCGGAGCGCGCGGTCCAGCGCTTCCTTCCAGATGTCGACGCCGGTGAAGTGCGACGACGGACCGTGCACGTACGCGAGCTCGAACAGCGGGAAGCCCGCGCCGCAGGCGACGTCGAGACCGATGACGCCGCGGCGCAGTTCGAGGTTGTCGAAGAGAAGCGCGCCGAAGTGCGAGGCCCAGAAGGAGAGCTCGTCGTACGCAGCGTCGGCGAAGTCGGGCGGCAGTTTCATGCGAGTGCGAACGTCCGCAGCGGCGTGTGAATCGCCCCGCTCGGATTGAGCTGGCTCGAGAAGAGCGTCACCTCCGTCACTTCGAACGGCGCCGATCGAAAGTCGCGCAGCGTCTTCGAGAACAGGTCGATCGACGCGGGCGGCCAGCCTGCGCGCATCCTCATCAGCGTCAGATGCGGCTTGAAGTCGGCGCCGTCGAGCGAGACGCCGCATGCCAGCACCACGTCGCGCACGCTCTTCGCGAGCGCGCGAAACTTCTCTTCGGGATCGAGGCCGATCCACCCCACGCGCGCGTGACGCGGATTCGGAAAGAATCCGGAGCTTTTCAGCGTGGCCCCAAAGCGAGGCAACGCGGCGACGGCGTTCGTCATCGGCGGCGTGAGCGAATCGACGAGAGTCTCGGGTTGCTCGCCTAAGAATGCCAGCGTGAGGTGCTGCGTGCCGGGGCGCACCCACGACGCCGCGGGCAGGCGCGATTTGAATCGCGACACGCGTTCGTTGAGGTCGTCGAGGACCTCCGACGGGAAGCTCGTCGCGAGGAAGAGTCGCATTGGGGACCGGGCGCGGTGATTGTAACGTAGGGGCGGGCTTCAGCCCGCCCACGCCCGGCTGAAGCCGGGCGCTACGTTCGATCCGCCTGACCGGCGAGAAACTCCGGCGTGAAGATCTCCCGGATCTTCTCCTCGGACAGAAGCTTCCGCTCGCGCAGCAGGTCGGGAATCCGCTTTCCGGTGCGCACCGATTCCTTCGCAATTTCCGCCGCCGCGGCATAGCCGATCAGCGGATTGAGCGCCGTCGCGAGCGAGGGTGAGCTGATGTAGTACGCCTCGCAGCGCTCGCGGTCCGCCTCGATGCCGCGAATGCACTTCGCGACGAAGACCGGCAGGAAGTTTTTCAGGATCTCGATCGAGAAGGTGATCTCGAACGCCATCAGCGGCATCATCACGTTCAGCTCGAGCTGTCCCGCCTGCGACGCGTACGCGACCGCGGTGTCCGCGCCGATGATGTGGAAGAGCACCTGGTTCATGCACTCCAGCATCGACGGGTTCACTTTGCCGGGCATGATCGACGAGCCGGGCTGCACGGAGGGAAGGCTGATCTCCGCGAGCCCGGTCATCGGTCCCGAGGAGAGGAGGCGCAGGTCGTTCGTGATGCGCGTGAGCTCGAGCGCGAGATTGCGCAGCGCCGCGGAAACGGCGACGACGGGGAGCTGCGACTGCATCGCCTCGCGGAGATCGTCGGCGGCGTGGAGCTCGATGCCGGCCGACTCTTTGAGAATTCGGATCACAGTGAAGCGATAGCCGGCGGGCGTGTTGATGCCCGTGCCCGTCGCGGTGCCGCCGATGCCGAGGACGCGAGCCTCTTCGCCGGCAGCGCGCAGCAATCCGATCGAGCGCCGCACGGCTGCCGCGTAGGCATTGAATTCCTGGCCGAGCGTCACCGGTACCGCATCCTGCAGGTGCGTGCGGCCGGACTTGATGACGCCGGCAAAACGATTGCCGTTCTCGTCGAGCGCATTCGCGAGCTCGTCGAGCGCGGGGTAAAGCTCGTCGAGGAGAAGCAGCGTCGCGATGCGGATCGCCGTCGGAAACACGTCGTTCGTCGACTGCGCCATGTTCACGTGATCGTTCGGGTGTACCGGCTTGTACTTGCCGAGCGTTCCGCCGAGCGACACGTTCGCGAGGTTCGCGATCACCTCGTTGCAGTTCATGTTGAACGACGTTCCCGCGCCGGCCTGGAAGACGTCGACGACGAAGTGCCGGCGATGAGCGTCGAAGTCGCCGAGGATCCGATCGCAGGCGGCGACGATCGCGGCGGCGATCTTCGAGTCGATCGCGCCGAGCTCCCGGTTCGCCAGTGCTGCAGCGCGCTTGAGCAGAATGAATGCGCGGATGAACTGCGGATGCTCGCGCAGCCCGCTGATCGGATAGTTCTCGACCGCGCGCTGGGTCTGCGCGCCGTACAGCGCGTCCGCGGGGACGCGGACTTCGCCGAGAGTGTCTTTTTCGACTCGTGTCATTGCCCTGAGAAGGAGGGCGGACGTCTCGTCCGCCTCTCTTTGGGCGGACGGGACGTCCGCCCTCCCAATCCCCTACGCCTTGAGCGCGGCCAGCCGCTCTTTCGATTCCTCGAACACTTCCTTGTGCAGCGACCGGCCGTGCGCGTCCATGGTGACGATGGCCATGAAGTCTTCGACCCACAGATGCCAGATCGCCTCGGGGGATCCGAGGTCCATCCAGTCGACGCCGTCGACGCGCTTGATCGACGCGGCACACACCTGCGCGGCGCCGCCGATCGCGTGCATGTACACCGCGCCGTACTCCTTGCATGCCGCGAGCGTCTTCTCGCCCATCCCGCCTTTGCCGATCACGCCGCGGATGCGGTAGTCGCGCATCACTTCCCACTGGTACGGCTCCTCGCGCGACGACGTGGTCGGCCCCGCGGCCTTGCACACCCACTGATCGCCTTCCTTCACCATCACCGGACCGCAGTGGTAGATGATCTGCCCCTCGAGCTCGACGGGCGGTTTCACGCCCTCGTGCAGCCGGTGATGCACCGCATCGCGGCCGGTGTAGAGACGGCCGGTGATGGAGACGGTGTCGCCGACGTTCAGCGAGCGGATGGTTGCTTCATCGATGGGGGTGTGGAGCTTGACGAGAGCCATCAGTAGAGCCACTCCGTGACGTTGCCGCGCGCGTCGATGTGCGCGCCGCGGCGGCGGAACGCCCAGCACATGTAGGCGATCGAGACGAAGAACGACGCGGGGAGGCGATTGAGCGTGCCGATTTTGCACGAGAGCAGCGTCGTCCTGCCGCCGAAGCCCATCGGGCCGATGCCGGACTGATTCGCTTTCTCGACGATGCGCGCTTCGAGCGCGGCGAGCTGCGGATCGTCGTTGACGTCGTCCATCGTGCGCAGGAGTTGTTCCTTGGCGTGACCGTAACTCGTGCCGCGATCGCCGCCGATGCAGATGCCGAGGATGCCGGGGCCGCAGCCCTGGCCCTGCGCCTGGAGGATGCAGTCGAGAATCGCGTTCTCGACGCCTTTGAGATCGCGTCCGCCGTGGTCGGGATGCGGGAGCGAGTACTGCGCGTTCATGTTCTCGCAGCCGCCGCCTTTGAGCATCAGCTTCACTTCGACATACGGCTCGCGCCACTGATGGAAGTGAAAGACCGGCGAGCCGGGACCCGTGTTGTCGCCCGTGTTTTTTCCGGTGACGCTGTCGACGCTGTTCTGCCGCAGATATCCCTTCTTCGTCGCCGCACGCACCGCTTCGGTCGCCGTCTCTTCGAATGCGAGCTGGTCGTAGCCGACGGGCGTGTGGACGTAGAAGAGGATGGTGCCGGTGTCCTGGCAGAGCGGCAGCGAGCTGTCGCGCGCGAGAGCGATGTTGCAGCCGATGACGTCGAGCGCGACGTCGGCGTTCGAGCCTTTCTCCTCCTGCGCGCGCGCGCCGGTCACGGCGCGGACGACGTCGTCCGGCAACTGCGTCGACGTCCGGCGGATGAGCTCGAGAATGCTGTCGAAGAGTGCAGACTGCGGATGAACTTCGTGAAGGGGCTGCGCGGTGGCGCTCATGGCGGGTCTCCGGAACGAGTCTATCGCTCGGATACAGCGCGCTGCAAGGAGGTCATACGCAACCATTCTAGCGGCACATTCAACATTGAAAGCGCAGGCATCAACGCTTGTCATCCCGAGCGTGAGCGAGGGACCCGGGGGTAGGGTGGCACGGAGCCCGCGGGTCGCGCCGCCGCCCGCCCAGGTCCCTCGCTCACGCTCGGGATGACAAGGCTGGCCACGCATGCGTTCAAGGTTGAACGTCCACTAGCCCTTCGGCGCAAGCGCGAAGAACCCCGCCACCCCGTGCGCAACAGCGAGCGGCCAGATGCGGCGCCACTTCCAGTACACGAGCGCGAAGATGATCCCCAGCGGGAGGATCGTCAGTGGCGCGATCGGTCCCTGATAGAGGTGGCAGACGAGGCGCACGCCCGCGCTGAGCGTCACGCCGAACCATGCACCGTCGCGCTCCGTCGCGCGCATGTTGTAGCCGACCTCGAACGTCTCTTCGTACAGCGGATCGATCGCCAGGATCAGGATGACGGCGGGCCATGAAGCCGCTGCAACGGGCGTCGTCATCGCGGCGGGATTCAATCCCGTGAGGAACGTGAAGATCTCGTTGAGCCAGTAGATCAGGATGTTCGCGACGATGAAGAGGCCGAAGCCCGCGATCGTGTCGGGCATCGTGAAGCGCACGCCGAGGTCGCGGAGGTTCCACCCGCGCGCACGAAGGATGAGCAGCGCGAGTGTGCCGCAGACGATCTCGATCGCGACGATGGTGTAGAGCCGACGATCGTCGTAGAGCAGCACGATCTCGCGTCGCAGCGCGCCGGTGATGCTCATCCACGCAAACGGACCGAAGCAGAGGAGATTGATCGGCAGCAGTTCGCCGCGCGGCGAGAGTCGGCGGAGCAGGCTCAATGGCAATGCTTCGGCGCGAGCTGCTCGACGAGCTGCTCGACGTGCTTGCGGATCGCCACGGCCGATCCCGGCAGATCGACGCTCACCTTCGGCACGTCGCCCCACTGCTCGATCTTCGCGTCCTGCGCGTCGAGCTTCGTGAGATCGCAGTCGATGGAGACGACGCGCGCGGCGTTGCGCAGGTCCGCCGCCTCGACGCGACGCGGCTTGAACGTGCGCACGTCGAAGCCTTCCTTTTCGAGGTAGTCGGCGACTTTCGGCGGCACCGCCTCGTACGGCTCTTCCGCCGCCGCGGCGATCGCGACGAACGCGAGCTCGCGCTCCCCAGCGATGCGGTTGAAGTACTCCGCGGCGATGACGCTCTTCGCGCCGCCGTACGGGCACATGAACAGGACTCTCGCGTTCTCTTCGGCCATCAGCGTTGCGACGGGCAGTAGCGTGAGGAGCAGCACCAGACGCTTCATGCGCAAAAGGATATCCTCTTGGTTAGGGTTTAGGGGTTAGGGGTTAGGGGTTAGGAATGCAGCGGCGTTCGTAGCTGCGGCTGCCTCCCTAACCCCTAACCCCTGATCCCTAACCCCTCAATGCGAGGTAACTCATGAATTTCAATAAACTTACGGTCAAGGCGCAGGAAGCGGTCGTCGACGCGCAGAACCTCGCGCGGGGCGCCGGGAACCCCGAGCTGACGCCGGAGCACCTGCTGCTGGCCCTGGTTCGCCAGGAAGGCGGAATCGTCTCGCCGATTCTCAACAAGCTCGGCGTGACGCCGGCGACGATCGAAGCCGAGGTCGCCGCGGAGATTTCGAAGTACTCGAAAGTCGGCGGAGCATCGGCGGAGCCGATGACGTCCTCATTGCTGCGCAAGGTCTTCGACTCCGCGTTTTCAGCAGCCGAAAACTTCAACGACGAATATGTGTCGACCGAGCATCTTCTGCTCGCGATCGCGGATGTGAAGCAGTCGAGTGCCGCGGCGATCCTGAAGCGCCACGGTGTGGTGGCCGATGCGGTGCTGAAGGCGCTGCAGTCGGTGCGCGGCACGCAGCGCGTGACCGATCAGAATCCCGAGGACAAGTATCAGGCGCTCGAGCGTTACGCGAGGGATCTCACCGCGCTCGCGCGGCGCGGCAAGCTCGATCCGGTCATCGGCCGCGACGAAGAAATTCGCCGCGTGATCCAGGTGCTCTCCCGCCGCACGAAGAACAATCCCGTGTTGATCGGCGAGCCCGGCGTCGGCAAGACGGCGATCGTGGAAGGGCTCGCGCGCCGCATCGTTGCGGGCGACGTCCCCGAGGGCCTGAAGAACAAGCGCGTCGTCTCCCTCGACCTCGGCGCACTCATCGCCGGCGCGAAATACCGAGGCGAGTTCGAAGATCGCCTGAAGGCGGTCATCAAGGACGTGGAAGAGAGCGAAGGGAACGTCGTGCTCTTCATCGACGAGCTGCACACGCTCGTCGGAGCGGGGGCGGCCGAGGGCGCGATGGACGCGTCCAATCTGCTCAAGCCTGCGCTCGCGCGCGGCGAGCTGCGCGCGGTCGGCGCGACGACGCTCAACGAATACCAGAAGCACATCGAGAAGGACGCCGCGCTCGAGCGCCGCTTCCAGCCGGTGTACGTCGGCGAGCCGACGGTCGAGGACACGATCGCGATCCTCCGCGGCCTGAAGGAGCGCTACGAGGTGCATCACAAGGTGACGATCACCGACTCGGCGATCGTGGCTGCAGCCATGCTCTCGGATCGCTACATCACCGATCGTTTCCTCCCCGACAAGGCCATCGATCTGATCGACGAGGCCGCGTCGCGCCTGCGCATCGAGCTGACCTCGATGCCGCAGGAGATCGACGAGCTCACGCGGCGGCTGACGCAGCTGCAGATCGAAGAGCAGGCGCTGCAGAAGGAGAAGGACAACCCGGCGACCAGGGCGCGCCTCGACGGCGTGCGTTCGGAAATCGCCGGCTTGCAGGAAAAGATCTCCGGCCTCAAGGCGCAATGGGAGAGCGAGAAGGCGGTGATCACGCAGATCAACGACCTGAAGAAGCGCCTCGAGGACGAGCGTGAGAACGCGACACGCGCGGAGCGCGAAGGCGATCTGAATCGCGCGGCCGAAGTCCGCTACGGGTCGATTCCGCAGTTGCAGCGCGAGATCGACGCGGCGACGGCGAAGCTCGCGGAAATGCAGAAGGGCGGCGCGCTGCTGCGCGAGGAAGTGACCGACGAGGACATCGCGGAGATCGTGTCGAAGTGGACCGGCGTGCCGGTCACGAGGATGCTCGAGTCGGAAGTGCAGAAGCTCGTGCGGATGGAGGACAACCTCCGCCGCCGCGTGATCGGTCAGGACGAGGCGGTGACGGCGGTTTCAAATGCGGTGCGCCGTTCGCGCGCGGGACTGAAGGATCCGAATCGCCCGATCGGCTCATTCATCTTCATGGGTCCCACGGGCGTCGGAAAAACGGAGCTCGCACGCGCGCTCGCGGAGTTCCTGTTCGACGACGAGAACGCGATGGTGCGCATCGACATGTCGGAGTACGGCGAGCGTCACGCGGTGGCGCGGCTCATCGGCGCGCCTCCCGGATACGTCGGATACGAGGAGGGCGGCCAGCTCACCGAGGCGATCCGCCGGCGGCCGTACGCGGTCGTGCTCTTCGACGAGATCGAGAAGGCGCATCCGGAAGTGTTCAACGTGTTCCTGCAGATCCTCGACGACGGGCGGCTGACCGATTCGAAGGGGCGCGTGGTGAATTTCAAGAACACGGTGATCATCATGACTTCGAACGTCGGCTCGCAGTACATCCACGACGCGTCGAAGGGAGAGATGGCCGAGGATGAGATGCGGCGGATGGTCGAGGCGGAGCTGCACCAGCGCTTCAAGCCGGAGTTCCTCAACCGCATCGACGACGTGATCGTGTTCCACACGCTCGACCTCGGACAGATCAAGCAGATCATCGGCATCCAGCTGAAGCGTCTGGCGAAGCTGATCGAGGAGCGCGGCCTGACGATCGAGATCAGCGAGTCGGCGAAGAATCTTCTCGCGCAGGAAGGCTACGATCCTGCGTTCGGCGGGCGTCCGCTCAAGCGCGCGCTGCAGCGGCTGATCATCGATCCGCTCGCGATCCGGCTGCTCGAAGGGCAGTTCAAGCCGGGCGATACGGTGTTCGTGAACGTGAATGCCGCGGGCAAGCTCGAGCTGTCGCTCGAGCCGGAGCCGATGAGCGTTCACTGACGTCCGGTTGCCCGGTTCCCCGGTCGCCCAGTCACCCGGTGCTCCGCCGGGCAACCGGACAACCGGGTAACCCTACGGAATCCGATAAACGCGGATCGACTTCCCAATCCGCCTCACCGGCCGGTAGACCCTCAGCCAGTCGTACTCATCCCCGCTGAACGCGAGCCAGTTCTCGCCGACCGCAATCCATCCGGTGACCGGCGTCCGCGGCGGCAGCCCCACGGCGCGGATTCCGTGCGCATCGAGACGGGTCGCGTTGTTCATGACGATCCAGAGATGCTCGATCCTGCGCGCGCGCACGAACTCGGCGAGGCGGAGGACGTCCTGCCCCCAGTCGAGATTGCTGTCGACGGCGACGCGCGCGGGATCAGGACGCGCGGCTTCGTTGAACCAGGCGAGATAGTCGGGATGCTCGACTGCGACGCCGATGAATAGCCACGCGAGGAGCGCGGCGAGTGTCGCGCGGCCGAAGGCGTCGCGCGCGCGCTGCCAGATCGTGACGACCGCGTACGCGGCGACGATCGAGAGCGGCGCGTAGATCGGGAGGATGTGCCGCAGGCCGATGTTCAGCGAGGCGGTCATCGCGGTGAGCATTATGGCGGCGGCCAGAAGCAGCAGCTCGGTGACGCGTTTGTCTCGGAAGACGAGCGCCCACGCGGCGAGGATCAACAGCGGAATCGGCGTCTTGAAGAAGAAAACGACGGGGAAGTAATACCACCAGCCGTGACGGCTCGTTTCGCCGAGGAGGTACGCGGTGTGACCCGCGAGATCGTGGAGTTTGACCTGTGCGAAGCCGACGGGGATCGCCGGAGCGGGCATCGGCATCGATGCGAGCCACCTCGGCAACCCAACGGCCTGGAACGTGTTGGGAACGTCTTTCGTCACGCCCTCGGGCGGGCCGAAGTCGAAGTGATATCCGGCCCAAACGATGACGAATGCGATCACGATTACGTGTGGAGTGCGGCGACGCCAGTCGCCGCTTTTAACAGCGGCGACTCGCGTCGCCGCACTCCACACCACAACGCACACGGCGAAGTAAACGAAGAAGCTCAGCTTCGACAGCGCGCCGAGGCTGATCGCGACGCCGAGAAAGACGGCGCGCTTTGCCGACGGCGATTCCAGAAAGAGATCGAGCGCGAGCAGAGCCAGCGGCAGCGTCGCAGCGACCGAAAGATCCGTGGTGATGAGGCCCGCGTGTCCGAGAATCGCGGGAACGCTGGTGAAGAGCGCCGTGGCGACGATCGCGGTGGCGCGCGAGAAGTGACGCCGCGCCCACGCCGCGACGGTGATCGTCGCGAGGATGAGGAGCACGAGATTGCCGCGGCGCGCGGCCGCGAGCGTGTCGACGTAGCGATTGTCGTGATACAGGAGCTGATTGCCGGCGTCGATCATGTTCGTCGGCCGCGGTTCAGGGAATCGCACCACCGGCAGAGCGCAAAAAATGCGCGCCAGCGGTGGATGCGTGACGTCGAGCGCGTACTCGCCGTGAAGCCACTCGTAGCCGGAGGCCAGATGAATCGGCTCGTCGAGCGTCGCGCTGAACACGCGATGCGTCGAGGCGACGCGCACGACCGCGATCAGCGCGAGCGCGGCGATGGCGGCGATGAACGTCCAGTCGCGTTTCATGGGATGTAGTACAGGCGGATCGATTTTCCCACGCGCTCGTACCGGCGTCCCTCGAGCCACGGCGCGCCGCGCGCGACGCCGTAAATGTGCTCGCTCACCGCGACCCAGCCCTGCGTGGGGATGTCGCGATGCAGATCGTTGTGTGGCGGGAAACCGAGCTTGTCCCAGTCATGCCAACCCATGATGCCGAGGCCGATGCGCTCGATCTTTTTCTGACGAATCACGCGCTTCAGGCGCAGCACGTCCTGACCCCAGTCGATGTTGCTGTCGATCAGATAGCGCCACGGCTCGCGGCCGGCGAGCTCGTTGAAGTACGGAAGCGTGTCGGGATGCGCGAGCACGGACGCGCCGGTGTGCCACGCGAGAAGCGCGATCGCTGCGAACCGCATGACGTAGGGGCGGGCTTCAGCCCGCCCGCCGGCCGGCTGAAGCCGGCCGCTACGTTGCCAACGCAGCATCGCCAGCACCGTTGCCGCGGCGGTGACGGCGAGCGGCGCGAAGATCGGCAGCACGTAGCGCACGCCGAGGTTGAGGTGGCTGGTCATCGAGACGGCGAGGATCGCGAGCGCCGCGGCAAGCGACTCCCCGGCGATGCGCATGCGCCGCGCGAGAAACACGCACGCGACGAGGAGCAGCGTTGCGAGCGTCGCCTTCAGCAGGAGCGCGGCGGGAAAGTAATACCACCAGCCCCTTCCGCTGACGTCGCCGAAGAGAAATGCGAAGTGGTGCATGCCGTCGAGCGCGCGCAGGCCGCGAATGCCGGCGAAGAATGCGCGCGTGGTGAATGCGTATCCGGCCCAGATGAGGAGCACCGTCGTTGCCGAAGCAGCGAGCAGGCTCGGAATCGGGTTCTGCATCCTGCGCTCGCGCACGGCGCGCACGACATATAGCGCCAGCCACGCCGCCGGGACGTAGCCGATCGCCGAGAACTTGCACAGCACCGCGAACGCGAATGCCGCACCGCATGCGATCGCATGTGCCAGCGTCGGACGATCGAGCCATCGCGCGAATGCGAGCAGCGAGACGGCGACGCCCGCGGTCGCGGCCATGTCGTGCGTCGCGAATCCCGCGTGCGCGACGATCGCCGGCTGCATCGTGAAGATCAGCATCGCCATGAAACCGCCGGCCGCGCCGAGTTCGCGCCGCGCCCAGCGCCAGACGGCGATCGACGCCAGCACGAAGAACAGGAGATTGCCGCAGCGCGCGAGCACGAGATTCGTTTTGTACCGGCCGCGCGAATAGAACACCCCGCGCAGTTGCTCGCCGATCTCGCGCGCGGGATCAAACTCCATGCCGCCGAGGAACGGCGCGAGCGCAAAGACGAGCCGCGGCAGCGGCGGATTCTCGGGTTGGTAGGTGTAGACATGCTGCGTGTAGAGCTGCAGGCCGGCCGAAACGTGCATCGGCTCGTCGACGGTCGCCGAGAAGACGTTCCACGTCGACGCGATGCGCAGCATGCCGAAGACGACGAGCGCGAGCGCGGCGAGATCGAGTTTGCGTTCGGTGGGCATCCGCGGCGGGAAGCCTACTTCAGGCGGACGTGGGGTTGCTGGGTTGCTGGTGGACCTTCAACCTTGAAAGCATGTGTTGTCAGCCTTGTCGTCCCGAGCGTCGCGAGGGACCCGGGCGGGCGGCGGCGCGACCCGCGGGCTTCGTGCCACCCAACCCCCGGGTCCCTCGCTCACGCTCGGGATGACAAGCCTTGGCGCCCATGCTTTCAGTGTTGAATGTCCACCAGGTTGCCAGGTTGCTGAGCGGCACAAGTAACCCAGTAACCCAGCAACCGCTTCGTCTCACCACGCCCCGCGCTCCGCCGAAAACATCTCCTCATACACCCTCCGCGCCCAGCTCCGCTTCCCGAACTCGACGCGCCCTTCCTGCTTCAGCCACTCCTTGATCGGAAGCGTGAAGCCGGTCTTTCGGCGTTGCCGCACGACTGCGGGCAGCGGCGGGCGCGGCGCGTTGGCGAGGATCTGTTTCCCGCGCTCGCGGCGCGTCACGAGCACCGGTGCGAGGCGGCGCAGCAGATGCGCGTCGACGAGCGGCACGCGCACTTCGAGCGAGTGGGCCATGCTCGCCCAGTCCATGTCGCGCAACAGCTGATTGCGCAGATAGAGCGACGACTCGAGCGCGGCGACGCGCGCGTACGGATTGCCGGGATCGGGCGTCACCGCGCGCTCGATGAGTTGCAGCACGTTCAGGCGCTCGAGTCCTTCGCGCGTGATGTCGTCGCCGAGAACGCCGGGGAGCTCGGAAGCGAGAAAGCGTCCGCGCTTCACGAGATACGCCCCCGCGTACGACGAGCCGTGGCGCAGGATCTCGCCCATCTTCGGACTGATGTGGCGGCTCCGTTTCGCGAGCGCGCTGTTGAGCCGCGCCACTCCCTCCGCGAGTCCGGGCACGCGCGCGAGCGGCGCGGTGATCGGCATCCAGCGCGGGATGTCGCGGAACGACGTGTAGCCGCCGAAGAGCTCATCGCCGCCGGTGCCGGAGAGCGCGACCTTGAGTCCGAGCTCCGCGGCGGCTTTGCTGATGAAGTAGCTGTTGAGTCCATCGACGGTCGGCTGATCCATCGAGGCGAAGATGCGCGGCAGCTCGGCCTTGAAATCGGCGAGCGTGAGATCGCGGATCGTGTGGCGGACGCCGTACTGCTGCGCGACGAGCGAGGCCAGCGGCGCCTCGTCGTTGTCGCGGCCGCGATACTCCTCGAAGCGCAGGGTCATCGTCTGCAGATCGCTCGCGCCGCTCTCGCGCGCGAGCGCGACGACGGCGGTGGAGTCGATGCCGGCGGAGAGAAACGCGCCGACGGGGACGTCGGAGACCATGTGGTAGCGCACCGACTCGAGCACGGCGTCGTGCACCTCGGCGAGCCGCTCGTCGTCGCGGACCTCGTGCCCATGCTCGACCGCGTCGCGCAGCGTCGCGGCAATCGAGAAATACGAAACGGGCTCCTGCACGCCGTTCTCGTCAATCCAGCAGAACGAGCCCGCGGGCAATGCGCGAATCGCGCGATACATCGTGAAGGGCTCGGGCACCGTGCCGCGCAGAAAGAATCCCGCCGCGGCCGCAGGATCGAAACGCGTCGAGACGCGGCCGCCGGCGATGAGCGCCTTCACCTGCGAGGCGACGCGCACCGTGCCGCCGTCGTCGGCGTAGTAGAGCGGCTTGATGCCGTACGGGTCGCGCGCGAGCAGCATCCGCCTGCGCGCGCCGTCCCACAACGCGATGCCGAACATCCCGCGCAGCTCGGCGAACATCGCCTCGCCCATGACCTCGTACATCGCGAGCAGCACCTCGGTGTCCGAGTGGGAAATGAATCGTTCCCCGCGCGCCTCGAGCCGCGCCCGCAGCTCGCGATAGTTGTAGATCTCGCCGTTGAAGATGATGACGTTCTCGCCGCGCCGCATCGGCTGCGCGCCCGCTGGAGAGAGATCGATGATCGCCAGCCGCCGGTGTCCCAATCCCACACGCCCGTCATCGGAGATCCACTGATCGGCGGCATCGGGCCCGCGCGTGCGCATGCATTCGCGCGTCGCGAGGAGCTCGTCCGCGTCGACGCGCGGCGCGTCGGCGCGATACGCGAAGATGGCGTTGATGCCGCACATGGGGTGGGGAGTATAGTCGGCACATGAGCGACAGGGACCTGATGGAACGGATCACCTACAATCCGCAGATTTTTGGCGGGAAGGCGATCATTCGGGGGCACAGGCTCGCTGTGGATCACGTCCTCGGAATGATGGCTGCCGGTTCGTCGATCGATGAGCTGCTCGAGCACTATCCGTGGCTGGAACGCGAAGACATTCAGGCGTGCCTGTTGTACGCGTCGTGTGTAATCGGGCGCGAGTATTTTTCGCCGGCGCTGGTCACCAGTGAAGCTGCTGATTGACCGGTGCATCTCGCATCGCGTCGCCCAGGAGTTGCGCGGCGACGGACACGAGACCGAAAGCGTTCTGACGTGGCCAAGTGATCCGGGCGACGTCGAGATCCTTCGGATTGCGGCCGCAGCGGGCCAGGTTCTGATCACGATCGATCGCGGGTTCGGCGAGCTCGCGGTACGATTTGGGCTCCCGAACGCCGGCATCATCGTGCTGGAAAACATACCTGCGCGTGATCATGTCGCCGAATGCCGACGGGCGATCGCCGAGCACGCGGATGTCCTCATCGCATGTGGCATCGTCCTCGTGAAGCCAAAAAAAATGCGTCCTCGCTGGCCGCCTCAGGACGCGTAAAATCCCCGCCCATGCGTCGCCTGATCGCGCTTCTTCTCCTCGCCACGTTCGTTTCCGCGCAGCAGCCCGCTAAATCGATTTACGGGTTCGCCGACCCCGCGAAGCAGTTCACGCTCGAAGCGCGGTTCGACGAGAAGCTGCGGCGCGAAAACCTCCGCGCCTGGATGCAGCGGCTTTCCGCGCGGCCGCATCACGTCGGCTCCGCGTACGGGAAGGAGAACGCGGAGTGGATCGCGTCGATGTTCAGGTCGTGGGGCTACGAGACGACGATCGAGCGGTTCGACGTGTTGTTTCCCACGCCGAAGACGCGCATCGTCGAGCTCGTGGCGCCGGAAGCGTATCGCGCGAAGCTCGTCGAGCCCGCGCTCGCGGAGGATGCGACGTCGGGGCAGGTCGACGAGATCCTGCCGGTGTACAACGCGTATTCGATCGACGGCGACGTCACCGGCGAGCTGGTGTACGTCAACTACGGCGTGCCGCGCGACTATGACGTGCTTGCGCGCAATGGTGTCGACGTGCGGGGAAAGATCGTCATCGCGCGCTATGGCGGCTCCTGGCGCGGGATCAAGCCGAAGGTCGCGGCGGAGCATGGCGCGATCGGCTGCATCATCTACTCCGATCCGCGCGACGACGGCTACACCCTCGGCGACGTCTATCCGAAAGGCGCATGGCGCAACGAGCATGGCGCGCAGCGCGGCTCGGTCGCGGACATGCCGTTCTATCCCGGCGATCCGCTGACGCCGGGTGTGGGCGCGACGCCGCAGGCGAAGCGGCTCGAGATCGCGAGCGCGCCGACGCTGACGAAGATACCGGTCCTGCCGATCTCCTACGGCGACGCGCTCCCGCTCCTCCGCGCCATCGGCGGCCCCGTCGCTCCCGCCGAATGGCGCGGCGCGCTCCCCATCACCTATCACCTCGGCCCCGGTCCCGCGCGCGTGCACATGAAGCTCGAGTTCGACTGGAAGCTCGTGCCGGCGTACGACGTGATCGCGAAGCTGCGAGGGAGCGATCTCGCCGATCAGTGGATCCTGCGCGGCAATCATCACGACGCGTGGGTGCACGGCGCGCGCGATCCGATCAGCGGACTGGTGCCGATGATGGAAGAGGCGCGCGCGATCGGCGAGCTGGCGAAGAGCGGATGGCGGCCGCGCCGCACGCTCGTGTACGCGGCCTGGGATGCCGAGGAGCCGGGGCTCCTCGGATCGACGGAATGGGTCGAGACGCATCTTCCTGAGCTGCGCGAGCACGCGGCGGTCTACATCAACTCCGATTCGAACGGCCGCGGATTCCTCGACGTTGGCGGATCGCACACGCTCGAGCGCTTCGTGACCGAGGTCGCGCGCGATGTGAAAGATCCGCAGCGCGGCGTGTCGGTGCTGGAGCGATTGCGCGCGCTGCAGCTCACGCGCGCGACGTCGAGCGACGATCGGAAGGAGATCCGCGAGCGTTCGATCCTCCGCCTCGACGCGCTCGGATCGGGCTCCGACTACACGCCGTTCCTGCAGCACGCGGGCATCGCCTCGCTCGACGTCGGCTACGGCGGCGAGGCGGAGTACGGCGCGTATCACTCCGTGTACGACTCGTTCGATCATTTCATCCGCTTCGGCGATCCGAAGGGCGACTACGGCATCGCGCAGGCGCAGACGACGGGCCGGATGATGCTGCGCCTCGCGAACGCGGACTTCCTGCCGTTCGAGACGTCGACGCTCGCCGAGACCGTCGCGCGGTACGCGAAAGAGGTGGAGGATCTCGCGAAGTCGATGCGCGAAGAGACGGAGGAGCGCAACCGGCAGATCCGCGAGCGGACGATCGAGATCGCGGCGGATCCGACGAAGCCGCTCGTCGTTCCCGCGCTCGAAACGCCGGTGCCACATCTCAACTTCTCGCCGCTGCAGAACGCGGTCGAGCGGTTACGGAAGGCTGCGCGCGATGCGCGAATCGATGATCGAACCGCCATGCAGCTCGAGCGGCTGCTCACGCGCAGCGAAGGCCTGCCGGGTCGCTGGTGGTACAAGCACCACGTCTATGCGCCGGGGTTCTACACCGGCTACGGCGTGAAGACGCTGCCCGGAATCCGCGAGGCGATCGAGCAGAAGAAATGGGCGGACGCGAACGAGCAGATCGTCATTGCGGCGAAGGTGCTGGAGTCGTACGCGGCGGCGCTGGAACGTAGCGCCCGGCATTAGCCGGGCGAAAAGGGCGGGCTGAAGCCCGCCCCTACGTTATTTCGTGAGCATGTACACGGTCTCGCCCTTGCGCGACATGCCGAGGTCTTCGCGGGCGATGCGCTCGACGGCGTAAGTCGACTTCTTCACGCTCTCGATCTCCGCGCGCAGCCGTGCGTTCTCGGCCTCGAGTCTGGCGATGTTCGCGCGAAGGTCGCCGACCCGTTTGCGCGAATGCTGCAACTCCGGCAGCCCGCGGTCGCTGAAGACGAACGAGATGAAGAAGACGAGAGTGAGCGCGCCCGAGAGGAGCACGACCGCGCGAAGCGTGACCTGGGTCGCGCGCCGCGAATCGTGCGTCGAGACAGACGGAAGCATTCGGGAGCTAGTGTAGCGAATATAATTCGTCCGTGAAGCGCGATCACGCCTCCAACCCGCTGACCGAGCGGTACGCGTCGCGGGAGATGTCGTACCTCTTCTCCGCCGATTTCAAGTTCCGGACGTGGCGGAGGCTGTGGGTTGCCCTGGCCGAGGCGGAGCAGGAGCTCGGGTTGCCGATCACCGACGGGCAGCTCGCGGAGCTGAGGGCGAGCCTCGAGACGATCAACTACGAGGACGCGGAGCGGCGGGAGCGCGAGATCCGGCACGACGTGATGTCGCACATCTACGCGTACGGCCTGCAGGCACCCTCCGCAAAAGGGATCATCCACCTCGGCGCAACGTCCGCGTACGTCACCGACAACACGGACATCCTGCAGATGGCCGAGGGGATGAAGATTTTGCGGGGACGCATCGTCACGCTGATGTCGCGATTGCGCGACTTCGCGTGGCAGTGGCGCGCGACACCGGCGCTCGCGTTCACGCACTTCCAGCCCGCGCAGCTGACGACGGTCGGCAAGCGCGCGACGCTCTGGCTGCACGATCTGCTGCTCGACTTCCGCGATCTCGAGTTCCGTCTCTCCCAACTCGCGCTCCTCGGCGTGAAAGGCGCGACCGGCACGCAGGCCTCGTTCCTCAATCTCTTCGAGGGCGACGAGTCGAAGGTCCATCGCCTCGAGCAGCTCGTCGCGGAAAAGCTCGGCATGCGCCGCAGCTATCCGGTGTCGGGACAGACGTACTCGCGCAAGGTCGACTCGCAGGTCGTGAACGCGCTCTCCGGCTTCGCGCAGTCGGCCTCGAAGTTCGCGTACGACATGCGCCTGCTGCAACACCTCCACGAGATCGAGGAACCTTTCGAGGAGGAGCAGGTCGGCAGCTCGGCGATGGCGTACAAGCGCAATCCGATGCGCGCGGAGCGCATCGACGCGCTGGCGCGGCACCTGATCATCAACGCGCTGAATCCCGCGTTCACCGCGGCGACGCAATGGTTCGAGCGGACGCTTGACGACTCCGCGAACCGGCGCATCGCGATCCCCGAGGCCTTCCTTGCCGCGGATGCGATTGCGCTGATCTACGACAACATCATCGCCGGCATCGTCGTGCACGAGGAAGTGATCGCGGCAAACGTGCGACGCGAGCTGCCGTTCCTGATGACCGAGAATCTGATGATGGAAGGCGTGCGCCGTGGCGGCGACCGCCAGGTGCTGCACGAGCGCGTGCGGATTCATTCGCAGGCGGCCGCCGACGCGATCAAGCGCGGCGCCGCGCGCAACGATCTCTTCGACCGCATCGCGGACGACGCGCTGTTCAGCATCGACCGCGCGTCGATCGAAGAGCTCGCGCGCCCGGACGACTACACGGGGCTCGCGAAGCAGCAGACCGAGCGGTTCCTGATCGAAGACGTCGATCCGATTCTCGAGGCGCAGCGCGAGCACATCCGCGCCGAGGCGGGGGAGGTGCGGGTATGAAGCCGCGCATCGCGCTGCTCGCGCTCCTCGCGGTGATCGTCTACGGCTGCGCGACGTCGACGCCGTCTCCGCAGCCGCAAGCCGACGCGCTGCACGGCATCGCCAGCTGGTACGGCGAGGAGTTCGCGGGACGCACGACGGCGAACGGCGAGATCTTCGATCCGCTGCTCTTCACCGCCGCGCATCGCACCCTGCCTTTCGGCACCGTCCTCGACATCACCAACCCGAAGACGCAGCAGAGCGTGCGCGTGCGCGTGAACGACCGCGGGCCGTACATCGGGAATCGCGTGATCGATCTCTCGTACGCGGCGGCGCAGAAGATCGGCCTGATCGAGCCGGGCACCGGCGAAGTCGACATCATGGTGGTCAAGGTCGGCGGCGGCGAGCGCGAGCCGCCCGCGCCGATGGAGATCACGCTCGCCGAAGCGCCGAAGAGCGTGAGTGCGGTGGCGTCGCCGGTCGAGGCGCCGAATGTGGAGATTCCGATTCCGGCGAAGAGCGAGCCTGTCGTCGTCGACCGCGTGGTGGTCGAAGAGCAGCGCGCGGGCGTGATCACGCGCAAGCAGGTCGCGCCGGATGGGCGCTCGATCGAGAGCGTGCCGGTGGGCAGCGTCGCGGCGTTGCCGGCCGTGGTAGTCAGGAAAGGGCAGTTCGTCGTGCAGGTCGGCGCGTTCGCGGTCGAAGACAACGCGCGCTCCCTGCAGCAGCGTCTGAGCACGATCGGAGAGCGCGCGTGGATCGATCACGAGGATCTGTTCCGCGTGCGCATCGGCCCGTTCGCGACGAGGGAGCAGGCGCTGCTGGCGCGCGAGTCGCTGGAGAGCAAGGGGATCTCGGCGATCATCGTGAGCGAGTGACCTTGGAGGGCGGACATCCTGTCCGCCCCGGGGCGGACGGGACGTCCGCCCTCCTTTGGCACGAACCTAGTGGACCTTCAATCTTGAAAGCATGCGCGACCAGCCTTGTCATCCCGAGCGTGAGCGAGGGACCTGGGCGGGCGGCGGCGCGACGCTCGGGCTTCGTGCCACCCTACCCCCGGGTCCCTCGCTCACGCTCGGGATGACAAGCCTTGGTACCTACGCTTTCAATGTTGAATGTCCACTACAGCAGCTCCGATTCTCCGAAGAAGAAGCTGATCTCGATCTGCGCGTTCTCGTCCGAATCCGAGCCGTGGATCGCGTTCTGCTCGATCGACTCGCCGAAGTCCTTGCGGATCGTTCCCTCATCCGCTTTCGCGGGATCGGTCGCGCCCATGACGTTGCGGAGGTGCGCGACGGCGTTCTCGCGCTCCAGCGCGGCGACGTACACGGGCCCGGAGGTCATGTAGTCGACGAGCCCTCCGAAGAACGGGCGCTCGCGATGCACGGCATAAAACTCCTCGGCCTGCGCGCGCGAGAGGCGTGTTTTCTTCAGCCCGAGAATGCGGAATCCTTCCGCTTCCAGACGGCTGACGATCGTTCCGAAATTTCCCTTGCGGACGGAGTCCGGCTTGATGATGGTGAATGTACGGTTCGACATGCGGGCGCGGATTATACGGGAGTTCGCACGGCCAGGCGCGAGGGCGAAACCGGCACGTCCAACGCCTCGTTGAAGTCGACCGGCAGGTAGAGCGTGAACGTCGATCCGCTGCCGGGCTTCGACTTCACTTCGATCCGCCCGCGATGGAGCTCGACGAAGTTGCGCGTGAGCGAGAGTCCGAGTCCCGTCCCGCCTCCGCGCGCCCGCCGCCCCTCTTCGGTCTGGTAGAACTCCTGGAAGATGCGATGCAGCTCTTCGGGCGGAATGCCGATGCCCTGATCGATGACGTCGATGCGCACCGTGTCGATTCCCAGCGGCGAGTCGCTCTTCGGCACGAGGCGGCTGCTGATCGCGACCACGCCGCCCTGCGGCGAGAACTTCACCGCGTTCGAGATCAGATTGAAGAGGATCTGCTTCAGCCGTCCCTCGTCGAGCCGCACCTGCGGAACCGCCGGATCGGTGTTCGAGATGATCTGGACTTTCGCGTCGGCCGCGAAGCCTTTCATCACGCGCTCGACCGCGGCGATCGTTTCGCGCAGGTCGAACACGTCCGCGCGCAGCTCCATCTTCCCGGCCTCGATCTTCGAGAGATCGAGGATGTCGTTGATCAGCTCGAGCAGGTGATTGCCCGCCGCGTGAATGTTCTCGAGGAACTTGTGCAGCCGCGCGGGGATGCTCGTGCGCGTGGCCTCCCGCAGCACGCTCGAGAAGCCGATGATCGAGTTCAGCGGCGTGCGCAGCTCGTGGGACATGTTCGCGAGGAACTGGTTCTTGGAGCGGTCCGCGGCGAGGAGGCGAAGGTTCGTCTCGCGCAGCTCGTTCGTCCGCTCCATCACGCGCTGCTCGAGGGCGTAGGTGAGTCCCTCGAGATCCTTGTAGAGCTGTGCATTCTCGATCGCCACCGCGGCCTGGTTCGCGATCGCGGTGAGGAGCAGCACGTCATCCGTGGAGAAGGCGTTCTTGCGATAGCTCTCGACGGCGATGACGCCGATCACGCGGTCGCGGGTCATCATCGGCACGCCGAGCCACGACTCGCTCGCCTTCGTGTCGGCGACCGACTTCAGGCCCAGCCGCCGCTCGTCCGCCGTGCTGGCGAGGAGCAGCGGTTGATGATTCTGGACGACCCAGGAGTTGAGTCCCTCGCCGAGAGGCATGCGCTCTTTCGGCAGGACGATGTCGTCGCGGATGTCGAGCTCGAAGGCAAGCTCGTTGGTGTGCTCGTCGAACATGGAGATGCTGAAGAGCGAGCAGTCGATGACCTTGCGGCATTCGGTGTAGATGGCCATCAACAGCTCGTCGTTCGTGAAACGAAGCGAGATCGTCTTGCCGATCTGCGTGAGCGACGCGAGGCGCTGCAATTGCTGGCGGCTCCTGGCGCGCGTCACGGCGAGATTGCGGGCGATGAAATTCGCCACGCCGCCGGTGAAGGCGAGCGCGACGACGCCGACCCAGCCGAGCGAGCCGTACGAGAGCGTGGTCACGACCGCGTAAGGAATCGTGAGCAGGTAGATCGACGAGTCGACCACGTCGATCTTCACGATCCTGGCGATCGAGTAGCCATACGCGCGCGCGGGGCGGAACATCATCAGGTTGTTGACGGCGATCATCGTCACGCCGCAGAGCGCGATCTTCGCCGCGGCGGCGAGCGATGTCGTCGTCGCCGGCAGCTCGCCGCCCAGCAGTTCGTACAGCGTGGCCGCCGCGAAGACGGGGATGCCGTACGTGCCGAAGAGGCCGAACGTTCGCACCCATTCGGTCGGCGGATCGTTGACCGGGATTTTCGTCGGGCCGATCTGCTTCATGCCGAGGATGCGCGTGGCGACGGGAACCAGCACGGCGATCCAGGCGGTGAGCGGGCCGCCGAGAAGCGGGAGGAAGATCATGAACGCGGTGAGGACGAGCGAGACGTAGATCTGCTCGGTCAGCTCGAACTTGAGCATCGCCAGCGTGGTCGCGAAGGCGATGAAGAGCGTGAGGAGAATCGCGGCATCCGATCCCAGGGAGGCGAGAATCGCCTTCGTCTGGTCGACCCGCAGCCAGGTCAGCCAGCTCATCAACAGCAGACCGGCGAGACCCTGCGTCAGAAAGACGAAGATGATGCGTCTCCGCGCGGCGGACTCCGGGTTTCCTGGGGGAGCCATGGGTGTCTCAGTTTACACGCAGGGCACGATGACGAGGCCTTCGCGGCGCTCGAATTCCGGGGGAATCGCGGGATCGTCGCGGCAGATCAGCATGTCGCGGAGCTCCACGGCGCCGGCGATCTCCACGCCGTGGGCGACGATGCAGCGCTCGAGCACGGCGCGCTCGCCGATCGCGCAGTCTTCCCACACGGCCGTGTCTCGCAGCGTGCCGCGGACGTCGCTGCGCGCGCCGACCGTGGATCGTGTGATCGTGCCGTTCACACGCGCGCTCGCGTCGACGATGGAGGGCGGACGTCCCGTCCGCCCGGCGGACCAGAGGTCCGCCCCCCCGATGAGCGTCGTCATCGCGGCGAGATACCTCTTCGGCGTCCCGATGTCGAACCAGAGTCCGTCGTCGACGATGCCGGCAATCCACTCGGTGTGGTTCTCGAGGAGCGGCTGGTACGCATGCTCGACGATCTTCGAGAACTCCTGCTCCGGCAGGTACTGAAAGATCCTCGAGCTGAGGCAGTGCGAGCCGGAGAACATCAGCGGCTCGCCCGTGCCGGTGCCGAAGCCGGTGACGAGTCCCTTCTCGTACCAGACGGCGGTGAAGCGATCGCCTTCCGGCGGATGCCGCAGCGTGAGCGCGGCGACCGCGGTGTGCGCGTGCCGCGCGTCGTGCAACGCGTCGTACTGCGGGAACTGCACCGTGTCGCCGTTGATGAGGAAGAACTCGTCGTCGCCCTCGAGCAGGCCGCGCACGCGCCGAATGCCTCCGCCCGTGCCGAGGATCTCTTCCTCGCGCGAGAAATGAAACTGCGCGTCGTAGCGCGCTCGAAGATGACGCTCGATGATCTCCGGCAGGTGATGAAGGTTGACGACGATCTCGTGTACGCCGGCGTCGAGATAGGACTCGACTGCCCAGCCGATGAGGGGTTTGTTGCAGAGAGGAACCATCGGCTTGGGGAGGGTGTAGGTAATCGGGCGGAACCGAGTACCGAAGCCGGCGGCCAGGATCATGCCTTTCATGAGAGCGATGAACGATGAACGATGAACGATGAACGATGAACGATGGACGATGAACGATGAACGATGAACGATGAACGATGGACGATGGACGATGAACGATGAACGATGAACGATGAACGATGAACGATGAACGATGAACGACGAATCAGGGCGACGGCGATTTCATCGTTCATCGTTCATCGCTCATCGTTCATCGTTCACGCGGTCGGAAGTTGCTCGGTCTTTCATGGTTGCGCGGTTACGCGGTGGACTCAATGCGTGCGGCGCACCAACCGCGGAACCGCGAAACCGCGTGACCTCATACCGAAGAAATCTGCTCCGGTGGAAACACCATGTGCTCCGGCAGTTCCCCGCGCGTGCGGCGGTGCTGCCGGTAGAGCTCCGCGTACGAGTGGCGGATTCCGGTCTCCACGCTCATCCCCAGCTCTTCGGCGAGCGAGCGGATGACGTCCATCGCGCCTTCGATCTCGAAGTAGTCGCCGATCGGCGTGCGGTCGATCACCACCTCGACGTCGCGCACGCGCCAGACCTCGCGGAACTTCTGGTAGCGGAAGGTCGGCTTGAAGCCGAGGGAGTCGAAGAGCTGGATGGCGAGCTCGAAGGACTCGACGCCGGTCTGCACTTCCTCGCGCGTCTTCACGGTTCCGTCGAATGCGACGGGGCCTTTGTAGGTCGCGATCGCGTAGCGGCCGAACTTGCGCACGCGCAGCATCGCTCCCTTCGTGCGCAGCTCGCCGCGGCGGTCGAGGACGATGTTGTCCTCGAACGTTTCGGGATAGAGGCGCTGCGCGCCGATGTCATGCAGCCGCCGCACGAGCGCGTTGCGGTCGCGGAGCGCGAATTTGATCTCGATTTCCTGCGCCATCAGCGGGTGTCATCCCGAGCGAAGTCGAGGGACCTGGGTGAGCGGGTGGCACGATGAGCGCGCCACCCAGCCCCCGGGTCCCTCGACTCCGCTCGGGATGACATGGTGTGAGTTACGCACGGAGTACCTCCACTCCGGGAAGTGTAGCGCCGGAGATGAATTCCAGCGATGCGCCGCCTCCGGTGGAGATGTGCGTGATGCGATCGGCGAACCCGGATGCCTTCACCGCTTCGACCGATTCTCCGCCGCCAACCACCGTAATCGCGTCCGCCTCGGCGACCGCTCGCGCCATCGCCATCGTCCCCTTCGCGAACTCCTCCTTCTCGAACACGCCCATCGGGCCGTTCCAGAAGATCGTCTTTGCGGTCTTCAGTGCGTTCTGATACTTCGCGATCGTCTTCGGCCCGATGTCGAACGCCTTCTGCTTCTCGTTCAGAACGCTCGCGACGTCCACTTCGGCGATCTCCGTGGGAGCGTCGAGCGAATCGGCGACGACGAGATCGTCGGGAAGCACGACCTCGGCGCGATGCCGGCCTTCCATGATCCGCCGCGCGACGTCGAGCGAGTCGTTGTCCACGAGCGAGCCGCCCATCGGCACGCCGCGCGCGGCGAGGAAGGTGTTGGCCATCCCGCCGCCGATGAGCACCTGGTCGGCGAGGTTCACCAGCGCTTCGAGCGGCTCGATCTTTCCGGCGATCTTCGCGCCGCCGAGGAGCGCGACGAAGGGGCGGTCGGAGACGCTGGTCACCTTCTGCAGAAACTCGAGCTCCTTCGCGAGGAGCAGACCGCCCGCTGTATTTTCTTTCGGAAAGAGACGCGGCAGTGCGTCGATCGAGGCGTGCGCGCGGTGGCAGGCGCCGAAGGCATCGTTGACGTAGTAGTCCGCGAGCCGGCGGAGCTGCTCCGCGAACGCGCGATCGTTCTTCTCCTCGCCCGCGTGAAAGCGGAGATTCTCGACGAGGAGGACCTCGTCCGGGCGGAGGCGCGAAGTGTCGATGCCAACGCAGTCGTCGGCCCACTGCACGTCAGCGCCGAGGAGCTCCGCGAGCTTCTCGCGCACCGGCTCGAGCGAGTACTTTTCCTTTCGCTCGCCTTTCGGGCGTCCGAGGTGACTGGCGATGACGAGCGCGGCCCCGCGCTCACGCAGCATGCGCAGCGTGGGCAGCGTCTCCTCGATGCGCGTGGCGTCGCTGATGGTCGTGCCGTCGAGCGGAACGTTGTAGTCGACGCGGTAGAAGACGCGGGCGCCCGGGTTCAGTGAGAGTTGGTCGAGTGTTCTGATGTTGATCATGTTGTGCTGTTCACGGCTGCCCGGTTTCCCGGTTTCCCGGTTTCCCGGTTTCCCGGTTTCCCGGTTCCTCGGTTTCCCGGTTTGGGGCGCCGGCCCCCGCGCGGCGCCGCCGGGAAACCGGGCAACCGGGCAACCGGGAACCCCATCACCTCGCCGCCAACGCCTCCGACCTCACCCGCGCCACGTGCGCGATCAAATCCAGAATGCGATTCGAGTACCCCCACTCGTTGTCGTACCACGCGAGGATCTTGTGCATGTGCGGGTCGACGGAGCGCGTGAAGGTCGTGTCGACGATCGATGAATGCGGGTTGTGGTTGAAGTCGACCGACACGAGCTGCTCGTCGGAGTAGGTGAGGATTCCCTCAAGGGCGCCGTGCGACGCCTCGCGGATCTTCTGATTGATCTCGTCGGCGGTGGCCGGCTTCTCGGTGTGAAAGGTGAGATCGACGAGCGAGACATTCGGCGTCGGGACGCGCACCGAGATCCCGTCGAACTTTCCCTTGAGTTCGGGGAGCACGAGGCCGACCGCCTTCGCGGCGCCCGTCGTCGTCGGAATCATCGACAGAGCGGCGGCGCGGCCGCGGCGAAGATCCTTGTGCGGCAGGTCGAGGATCACCTGATCGTTCGTGTACGAGTGCACCGTGGTCATGATGCCCATCGTGATCACGAAGTTTTCGTGAAGCACTTTCGCCACCGGCGCGAGGCAGTTCGTCGTGCACGAGGCGTTGGAGATGATCCTGTGCTTCGCCGGGTCGTAGGTGTTCTCGTTGACGCCGATGCAGAACATGGCGTCGGCGTCCTTCGACGGCGCGGAGATCACGACGGTCTCGACGCTCTTCTTCAGATGCCGCGACGCCTTCGCCTTGTCCGTAAAGCGTCCCGACGACTCGACGATGATCTCGATCCCCAGCTCGTCCCACGGAATCTCCGCCGGATCGGGACTGGAGAAGACCTTCATCGATTTGCCGTCGATGGAGATGCTGCCGGCGCCGGCCTTCACGTCGTTTTTGATGATGCCGTGCACGGAGTCGTATTTCAGGAGGTAGGCGAGGGTTTCCGGACTGGCCAGATCGTTCACGGCCACGAAGTCGATGTCGTACTTCTTCTCGAGCGCCGCGCGCACGACGTTGCGCCCGATGCGGCCGAACCCGTTGACCCCGACTTTCACCATGACCTCAGACCTCCTGTGGCGCGGTTAGTATATCGAGCGTGCACGTAACGCCATTGCGATGGGACGGCCGCTCTCTTTTCCTCCTCGATCAGCGGCTTCTGCCGCGCGAGGAGACATGGATCGAATGCAAGACCGCGTCCGAGGTGGGCGACGCAATCCGGACGATGGTCGTGCGGGGCGCGCCGGCGATCGGCGTCTCCGCCGCGTTCGGCATGGCCATGGCGGCGCAGCAGGGCGAAGACCTCGCGGCCGCGGCAGCAGAATTGAAGAGCGCGCGGCCGACGGCGGTGAATCTCGCGTGGGCCGTTGACCGCATGCTGTGGAGGGCAGGCAATCTTGCCTGCCCCGAAACGCAGGACAGGCAGGAGTGCCTGTCCTCCACTCTCGTTGTCGAGGCGGAGCGAATCTGCAGGGAAGACGTCGAGGCCTGCATGCAGATCGGCCGTCACGGCGCCGCGCTCCTCGGCGAGAGCACGACCGTACTCACGCATTGCAACGCCGGCGCACTCGCCACCGCCGGTTACGGCACGGCCCTCGGCGTGATCCGCGCGGCCGTCGAGAGCGGAAAGCGCGTCGCCGTCTTCGCCGACGAGACGCGTCCGTATCTCCAGGGCGCGCGCCTCACCGCGTGGGAGCTGCAGCGCGACGGGATCGACGTCACGCTCATCACCGACAACATGTCCGGACACTTTTTTCAGCAGGGAACATTCGACGCGGTGGTCGTCGGCGCGGATCGCATCGCCGCGAACGGCGACGCGGCGAACAAGATCGGCACGTACACGGTGGCGGTGCTCGCGCAGGCGCACGGCGTGCCGTTTTACGTCGCGGCGCCGGTGTCGACGATCGATCCGGCCTGTCCGAACGGCGCGGCGATTCCGATCGAGGAGCGCAGCGCGGCCGAAGTTGTGGAGATGAATGGCACGCGCATGGCGCCGGAAGGCATCCACGTGCGGCATCCGGCGTTCGACGTCACGCCGGCGCGGCTGATCACGGCCATCATCACGGAGCGCGGCGTGCTGCGGCCGCCGTACGAGGAGGCGATACGGAACTTGTACAACGGCTGATCGGCGCAGTCTGGCTCGGCGGCGCCGTCTTTCTGATGATCGCGGCATCGGCCGCGTTTCGCGCCGCGCCGAATCCGACGACCGCCGCCGACGTGGTCGGCGCGATGCTCACCCGTTGGCACTACATCGCCCTCGGCGCGCCGCTGATCCTTTTCGCCCTCGAGCTGCGCCACGCGCGCAGGCTCGTGCTGATCGTGCTGTTCATCGCATTGTTGCTCGCGGCCGCGCAGGCGTTCGTCGATCTGCGCATCCGCTCGATCCGCATGAACGCGCCCGCCCCGATCTCGGAGCTGCGCCGCGAGGATCCGCTGCGCAAGAGGTTCGGGATGCTGCATGGCGTGTCGATGCTGCTGCTGGTGATGCAGACGGCGGGCGCGGTCGTGGTGGTCGCGTCAACACCAAAGGGACCGTGACTGGCGAAACGGAACGCCGACTTTCAGTCGGCCGGTCCGCCGAGCTCCGCTCGGCGTCGTCCGCCCACCCGCCGACTGGAAGTCGGCGGACCGGCCGACAGAATGTCGGCGTTCCGCGGCGGTGGCGCGATCAGCTGGTGATGCAGACCGCGGGCGCGGTCGTGGTGGTCGCAAACGTAGGGGCGGGCTTCAGCCCGCCCTCGCCCGGCTGAAGCCGGGCGCTACGTTCGGCTGAGGCGGGCGTTACGTTACGCCAGCGGTAGCGTGTTCCCGTCGATGTCGAGCTCGTGCACCGGCATGCCGAGGGTGCCTAGCGGCTCGCGGATCTCGTTTGCGTTGCCGACGATCACGATCAGCACGCGGTCGGGATCGAGATACTTCTGCGCGACGCGCTCGATGTCTCCCTTCGTGACCGCGTCGATCATCTCGCGATAGCGCTCGAAGTAATCCTGCGGCAGGCCGTAGAGCTCCATGTCGATCAGGCGGCTGGCGATGTCGGACGCGGTCTGCACGGTGGCGGGGAACACGCCCATCAGATAGCTCTTCGTGTCGTCGAGCTCGCGGTCCGTGAGATCGCCGGTGCGGATGCGTCGCAGCTCGGCGACGATCTCGGAGACCGACTCGCGCGTCACTTCGTTGCGCACCGGCGCGGCGATGACGAACGGCCCCTCCTGCCGGCGGAACGCGAACTGCGAGCGCGCGCCGTAGGTGTAGCCGTGGCGCTCGCGCAGATTGAGATTGATGCGCGAGTTGAACACGCCGCCGAAGATCGCGTTCATGACCGTGAGCGGGATGTAGTCGCTGGTCGAGCGCGGCACGCCGATGTGGCCGACGCGGATCTCCGACTGCACCGCCTGCGGGCGGTCGATCACGTAGATGCGGCTCGCCTCGACGGCGCGCGCGGTGATGGTGGGACGCGGCGGCTCGGCGCCGGGACGCCAGTCGCCGAGGGTGCGCTCGATCAGCTCGACCGCGCGCGCGGCGTCGATGTCGCCGGAAACGACGATCGAGCTGTTGTTCGGGATGAAGTGCTGCGCGTAGAAGCGCCGGACGTCGTCGAGCGCGACTCGCGAGACGCTGTCGACGTTGCCGATGACGGAGTTGCCGTACACGCCGGTGCCGTAGAGCAGGTTCGCGAAACGCTTGCCGGCGATCGCGGCCGGTTCGTTGCGCTGCTGCAGGATCTCGTTGAGCCGCTCCGCGCGGACGCGCTCGAGGCCGTCGGCGGGAAGCGTAGCCCGCGCGGTGACGTCGCCGAAAATCGACGTCGCCTCTTCGCTCGTGCGGCTCAACACATCGAGCGAGATGTACGAGGCGTCCCAGTCGGCGACCGTTCCCATCGCACCGCCGAGGAGGCCGATGTCTTCCGCGAGCCTGATCGCGTCGCGTGCGCCGGCGCCTTCATCGAGCAGGTCGGCGGTGATCGACGCGAGTCCGGCGGTTTGCAGCGTGTCGTGATCCGCGCCGGAGCGCACGAGCGCGCGCAGCGAGACCAGCGGCGCGTTGTGATTCTCCGCGACGAGCACGCGCAGCCCGTTGCCGAGCGTGCGGCGGGTGATGCCGGGGAAGCGGTACGGCCGCGGCGGGGCGGGAGGAGGGGCGGTGGAGCGGTCGATGGTCATAGCAATCCGATGAAGGCAGAAGGCAGAAGGCAGAAGGCAGAAGTGAGAAACGAAGCACTTCTTCCTTCTGCTTTCTGCCTTCTGCCTTCTGCCTTCATCCTCTCTCCGGCACAAACAAACTCGTCACGCGGTTCTCCGGAATCAGGTACTTCCTCGCCACGTGCGCGAGGTCTTCCGCCGTCGCGGCGCGATATGGATCGAGCCAGCGCTGGATGATCGTCGGGTCGCTGAAGTAGGTCGACATCATGCCGAGGAGATCGGCGCGCGAGTCGAAGGTCTCGAGCTGGTGCGCGAACTCGATCTCCGCGCGGTTCTTCGCGCGCGTCAGCTCGTCTTCGGTGATGCCGCCGGTCGCGAGGCGCGAGACTTCCTCGTCGATCGCGGACTCGATGCTCTCGATCGCGACGCCTTCCCGCGCGGTCGCCTGCAGCATCAGGATCCCCGTGGCCTCGGTCGGCAGCACGTACGTCGCGACGTCCTGCGCGATCTGCTTCTCGTGCACGAGCACGCGATCGAGCCGGCTTGCTTTGTCTGAGGCGAGGATCGTCGTCAGCAGGTCGGCGTGAATCCAGTCGCGATCGCCCATCTTCGGCAGGTGATACAGCCGATAGATGCGCGGGAGCTGGACCATCGAGGGAAAGGTCTCGCGCTTCTCGTGCCCCGCGGGCTTGCGGTTCTGCGTGAACGGCGGGAAGGAGCCTCCCGGCCTGATCTCGCCGAAGTACCGCGCGACGAGCGTCTTCGCCTCGGACGGCACGAAGTCGCCGACGAGCGTGAGCGTGCAGTTGTCGGGGCGGTACCAGGTGTCGAAGAACTGGCGGATGTCGTCGAGCGACGCGGCGCCGAGGTCTTCCATCGAGCCGATCGTCGGCCAGTGGTACGAGTAGTCGGGATCGTAGGCGAGATGCAGCAGGCGCTCGAACGCCGTGCCGTACGGCACGTTGTCGTAGCGCTGCCGGCGCTCTTCCTTCACCACCTCGCGCTGGATGTCGAGCTTCTCCTGCGTGAGCGCGGGAAGGAAGAAGCCCATGCGGTCGGACTCGAGCCAGAGGCCGAGGGCGAGGTAGTTGGAGGGAAGTGTCTCGAAGTAGTTCGTGCGGTCGAAGAACGTCGTGCCGTTCAGTACTCCGCCGACCGACTGCACGTAGCGAAAGTGCTCGTTGTTTCCGACATGCTCGGAGCCGGAAAAGAGCATGTGCTCGAACAGATGCGCGAATCCCGTGCGCCCCGGCCGCTCGTTTTTAGAGCCGACGTGATACCAGAGACTGACGGCGACGAGAGGAGCGGAGTGGTCCTCATTGAGGACGACGCGGAGGCCGTTGGGGAGGTGGTAGGAGTCGAGGGAGAGCATTGGGGCGGCTTTCTATCATGAGATGAAGGCAGAGGGCAGAAGGCAGAAGGCAGAAGTGAGAAAGGGCTGTTTTCCAACTTCTGCCTTCTGCCTTCTGCCTTCTGCCTTTATCCTTCCGTCCCGTGAGCCGTCCTCTTCCCTGGCGCCACATCGCCATCGAGGGTCCGATCGGAGTCGGGAAGACTTCGTTGACGAACCTGCTGGCGAAGCGGTTTCGGGGGACGAAGGTGCTCGAGGATGCGGACAATCCGTTTCTCGACGACTTCTACAAAGACAAGCGCGGGGCGGCGTTCCGGACGGAGCTGTTTTTTCTGCTGTCGCGCTTCGATCAGCAGCGTCGCGTGGCGCAGCGCGATCTCTTCACCGAGCTGATCCTCGCCGATTACTCGTTTCCGAAGAGCAAGATCTTCGCGTACCTGACGCTCGACGACTCGGAGCTGATGATCTACAACCGGCTCTACGACCTGCTTCTCGATCAGGTCCCGCGGCCGGATCTGGTCATTTACCTTCAGGCCAGTCTTGATACACTACTCAAGCGCATTAAAAAGCGCGGGCGCGCTTACGAAAAAGCGATCTCGTCTTCGTATCTGCAGGAGCTCAGCGAGGCGTACTCTCACTACTTTTACCGGTACGACGAGACGCCGTTGCTGGTGGTGAATACGACCGAGATCGATTTCGTGAACACGCCGGAGCATTTCGACCAGCTCGTCGAGCAGGTGCGAAATGCGCAAAAGGGAACTCAGTACTACGTACCGCTTGGATCCTGAGTAAACGGACCGGGACGAACGCGTAGGAAACGATGAGCGATGAACGATGAACGATGAACGATGAACGATGAATCCGGCGTCAAGCCATTCATCGTTCATCGTTCATCGTTCATCGTTCATCGTTCATCGTTCTCCCGCCGCTCCTCTCGTTCCCACGGAGGAGCAGATGACCAACCGCAGGAAAATCACGGCCCCCGCCATCCGCGCGATGAAGGGCAAGTCGCGCATCGGCATGCTCACCGCGTACGACTATCCGAGCGGGAAGATCGCTGATGCCGCCGGCGCCGACATCATCCTCGTCGGCGACTCCCTCGGCATGGTCGTCCTCGGCTTTCCCGACACGCTCAGCGTCACCGTCGACGACATGCTCCACCATACGCGCGCGGTCGCGCGCGGCGCGAAGAACGCGCTGATCGTGGGCGACATGCCGTACCTCTCGTACCACGTGTCGGTCGAAGAGTCCGTGCGCAACGCGGGGCGCTTCATCCAGTCCGGTGCGCAGGCGGTGAAGATCGAGGGCGCGAAGGCGTCGCGCATCCGCACGATCGAGGCGATCCTCGACGCGGAGATCCCGGTCATGGGACACATCGGCCTCACTCCGCAATCCGTGAACGCCCTCGGCGGCTTCAAGCTACAGGGGAAAAATGCCGGCGACGCGCGGCGATTGATCGACGAGGCGGTCGCGCTCGAGCGCGCGGGCTGTTTCTCGATCGTGCTCGAATGCGTTCCCTCCGAGCTCGCCACGATGATCACCGAGCAGCTCGCGATTCCGACGATCGGCATCGGCGCCGGCCCCGCCTGCGACGGGCAGGTGCTCGTCTTTCACGACGTCCTCGGCATCTACGACGGCCACAAGCCGAAGTTCGTGCGGCAGTACGCGAACCTCGCGAACGACATGCAGTCGGCGCTGGAGACGTTTCTCGCCGACGTGCGCGAGGGACGGTTCCCCGACGAGGAGAAGGAGTCGTTCCACATGGCCAGCGACGAGGAGCTGAAGCGGCTGTACGCGTCGCGTGAAGACGGCGGCGTGCTGCCGTTCCCCGGCGGTGTTGCGGGCTCATAAGGCGGCCGTCGCGATTCTGTTCGCGGCGGCGTTGTGGACTTCGTTGCCGCGCATGCTGCGACTCGTGCGCGAGACGATCGCGCTCGCTCCGCTCGCGTATGAAGAGCGCCGCGCGCGCGTCGCCGGACCGTTCTATTCGTCGCTGCGGAGCGTGCGCGCGGAGCTCGGCGCGAACGAGACCGCCGGCATCTCGATGCGCGATACGCGCCGCGACGTCACGAACGCCGTCTTCGCGAATTACTACCTCTACCCGCACCGCACGAGGTTCTTCGGCAGTCTCGACGACTACCGGGTGATGGTGCTCGTCGACCCGGCGCATCCGAAACGGCTCGTGCGCATCGACACCGCGCGCACGAGCGAAGCGCGGCTGATGACGTACAACGAGGTGCGGCATGAGGAAGTGCTGGAAACGCCGATCGTGCGCGATCCGAAGCCGGGCGCGACCGCTTTGACGGACGCCATCGTGCCGATGGCACTCGCCATCGACGGCCAGCCGGGCAACGCGTATCTGACGGACGGCGTGCTGCTGTCGGACCTCGACGCGACCGCGACACTGACGTTCTTCCCCACGGGCGAGTCGAAGACGTTCGCGCTGCGCGCGCGCCAGCCGCTCGTGCTGCGCGACGTCGTTTACCAGATCACGAAGCGCCTCGACGCGGGATGGCTGCGCGTGAGCGCGACCGCGCCCGTGCGCGCATCGTTCTGGTTCGTGAATCGCGGCCTCCGGCACGCGGTCGCGCTGCCGCTGTTCGAGCGCACGCCGCCGCTGCCGCAGCGCGTCGCGGGCGGCGAGAGGTTCTGGATTCTCAATCCGAACGATGCCGTGGCGAACGTCGCCGTCGACGGCACGCCGCACTCGATCGCGCCGCACTCGCTGACGCAGCTTCCGGCGCGCGCGATGAACGAGGTGACCGCCGATCGCGACGTGCTCGCGTTCTCGGCGGCCAGGACCAACGGCCGGGAGCGATTCAACTTCCCATGACCGGCTTGCTCTTCACGCTGGTCTGGTTCCCGCTGATCGGCGCCGCGGTGTCACGGCTCGCCGGCCGCATGAACTGGTTTCTCGCGGGCGCGGGGATGAACGGGCTCGCGTTGTTCATCGCGGGCGTGCTGCACATTCCGCTGCATGCCGTGCTCTTCGTGCTCGGCGTCGCGGCGCTGGTGATCGTGGTCGCGAAACTCGAATTGCCCGCGCGCCCCACGCTGAAGCCCGCCGATGCAGCGATCGCCATCTCGATCGTCCTGCTTCTCGCGATCTCCGCCATCAAACCGCTCGACGACTACGACGGCCGCGCGTTCTGGCTCCTGAAGGCGAAAGCGATCGCGCACGAGGCGCGCATCGACGGCCCGTTCTTTCACGGCGAGACCGCGGTCACGCCGCGCAACGAGTACCCGCTCCTCGTTCCACTGGACGCGGCGACGGTGATGATCGCCGCACGCGATCTCGACGAGCGCCACGTGCGCTGGCTCTACGCGCTCTTCGCGATCGCACTCGCGTGGGAAGTGCGCCGCCACGCCGGTCCGTGGCTCGGCGCGCTCACGCTCTGGTTGCCGCAGATCGCCGTGAGCGATGCCGGCGGCGCGCTCACCGCGTACGCGGACATCGCGCTGGCCGCGTTCATCACCTGCGCCGTGTTCGAGCTCGCCAGCGAGTCGCCCGGCGCGCTGCGCACCGGCCTCTGGCTGTCGTTCATCGTGCTCACGAAAAACGAGGGGCTTCCATTTGCGGTGGTGTTGTTGGGCGTCAGCGTGTCGCGCTTGCGCGCACGCGCAATCCTCGCCGCGACTCCCCTGGGCATCGCGGCGGCCGCGCTCTTCCTCTGGCGCACTCGCATCGATCCCACCGACGAAGCACGCTTTACGCTCTCCGCACTTCCCGAACGTCTCGATCGCCTCGGCGACGCCCTGCTCATCTTCGCCCGTCACGCCGTCGCCTTCCCCGACTGGGGCCTCTTCTGGATCGCCGTGTTCGCCGCGGGCGCGTTTCTCGCCTGGCAGCGCCGGTGGCGTCCGCTCCTGATCGGGGCCGCGACGATCGTGCCGATGATCGCGATCTACCTCATCATGTTCGTCGTGTCGGACTGGAACACCGCCGATCTCGTGAACTCCACCGCGCCGCGCCTGCTCACGCATTTCATCGGCCCGGCCATGCTGCTCCTCGGACATGCAAGTCGCGAAAACGATTGACGAGATCCGCGCCGCGATCGCGAAGGCGCGCGCGGCCGGCGCGACGATCGGCTTCGTGCCGACGATGGGCTTTCTCCACGAAGGCCACCTCTCGCTGATCCGCGTCGCGCGCGAGGCGGGCGCGAGTTTCGTCGCCGTCTCGATCTTCGTCAACCCAACCCAGTTCGGCCCGAACGAAGACTTCACCCGCTACCCGCGCGACGAAGCGCGCGACCTGGCCATGCTCGAGGGCGAAGACACCGATCTTCTCTTCCTGCCGAGCGTCGACGTCATGTATCCGCAGGGCGCGACGACGAGTGTGAAAGCCGGCGCGGTCGCGCGACCGCTCGAAGGCGAGCGGCGCCCGGGCCACTTCGACGGCGTGGCCACCGTCGTCGCGAAGCTCTTCCACATCGTGCAGCCCGACGTCGCCGCGTTCGGCCGCAAGGACGCGCAGCAGTGCGCGGTGATCGAGGCGATGGTGCGCGATCTCGACATTCCCGTGCGGCTCGTGTTCGGCGAGACCATCCGCGAGCACGACGGCCTGGCGATGTCATCGCGCAACAGCTATCTGTTGCCCGAAGAGCGCGCGAAGGCACCGGTGCTGCATCGTGCGCTCCGCGCGGGGGAGGAGGCGATCACGCACGGGATTCATGAAGTGACCGGCATCGAGAAGCTGATGCATCGCGTCGTGGAAGAGGAAGGCGGCGTGGAGATCGACTATCTGGCGCTCGTCGATCCACTCACGTTCGAAGCGCCTTCAGATTTTCGCCGCGAGCTTCTGCTCGCCGGAGCCGTGCGTGTCGGGCGCACGCGGTTGATCGACAACATCCGCATTCCGCGATGATGCGCTGGGGGGTGTGATCACGCTCGATGAAACGAGCACGATAGTTGCGATCGATGAACGATGAACGATGAACGATGAACGATGAACCATGAACCATGAACCATGAACCATGAACGATCGCTCTGATTCATCGTTCATCGATCATCGTTCATCGATCATCGTTCATCGCTCACCGCTCACCGCTGCCTCACAAAATCAATGAACCCTCTCTCGATGTTCACCCCCACGAGCTTCACCTTCACCCGATCCCCGATGTCGAGTCCCTTCTCCCCGCGAACGAGCTTCCCCTCGATCGGCGGCCGGAAGATGCGCACCCACGTTCCCTTCGCCGATGCGCCGGTCACGATGCCGTCGAAATGATCGCCGACGCGGTTCGCCAGCATGCACGCGGCCGCCGACTTGCGCACCTGCCGCTCGACTTTGTTCGCCGCATCTTCCTGCGCCGTGCAGTGCGCGGCGAGCTGCGCGAGATCGCCGGTCGTGTACGGCGGCTTGCCGTTCGCCAGCGCCGCCTTCACGAGGCGGTGCGTGATGAGGTCGGGATAGCGGCGGTTCGGCGCGGTCGAGTGCGTGTAATCCTTCACCGCGAGGCCGAAGTGTCCGACCGGTGAGTCGCCCGGCTCCTCGACGACATACTCGCCCGCGCCCATCGCCTTGACGATCGAGAGCGAGAGATCGGGGAAGCGCATCGGATCCGCTTTCCTCCGCCGTTGCAGAAACTCCTCGAGCGCGCGTGCATCCGGGTCCGGCGGCAACCGCTCTCCGAGCTCCTCCGCGATCCGCTCGATCCGGTCCCATCGCTCCGGCGAGCGCACCACGCGGCGGATGCTGGGCAGCCCTTTGCGCGCGAGGAAGCGCGCCGTCGTGCCGTTCGCGCCGATCATGAAGTCTTCGATGAGCAGGCGCGCGTTGTTGCGGCGCGCCTGTTGGAGATCGATGACCTGGCCATCGCGGATGACCGGCCTCGCCTCGATCGTATCGAGATCGAGTGCGCCGTTCTGATGCCGCAGCGCGCGCATGCGATCCGCGGTCTGGTCCTGCAGTCGCAGCGCGTGCGCGAGATTTTTGACGTGCGTGACCTTCTCCGGCTCTTCGTCCTCGCCGTCGAGCCACGCGGCGACACGGTCGTAGGCGAGCTTCGCGTGGTTGTGCACGAGCGCGGGATAGATTTCACCTGAGCCCACTTCGCCGTCGTCGCGCACGAGCATCTCGATGACCACGGCGATGCGATCCTCCCCCTCGTTGAGCGAGGTGAAGTCGGTCGAGAGTTTTTCGGGGAGCATCGAGAAGACCTTCGCGGCCGTGTACACCGAGGTCGTGTTGTGGCGGGCGTGGGCATCGATGGGCGTGTCTTTCTTCACCAGCGCGTCGACGTCGGCGACGGCGATGAAGATGCGCACGTTCCCCTCGCCCTCGTCTTCCGCCCAGGTGAGCTGATCGAGATCGCGCGAGTCGTCGTTGTCGATCGAGCACCAGCCGAGGGAGCGGAGATCGCGGATCGAGGCATCGCGATCGCGGGCGGGGCCGTGGATGCCGTCGAGCTGCTGCCGCACCGCGTGATCGAACTCGGGGCGCAGGCCCTTGTCGATCATCGCCTCGTGCGCGAGCTCGACGAGCAGCGTTTCGTGCTTGCGATTCATGGTCGCGCACGTTATCACCATGCCGATGAAGATCGCGCCGGCCGGCGATCGCGCATGTCTGGTCCAGCTCGGCGAGGTGGATGCGTCGCAGTTGCATGGATACGCGGCCGCGTCGCGCGCGATGCCGGGTGTGCTCGCCGTCATCCCGGGACACTCTTCGTTGTACGTGATCTACGACGCTCCTGGGGACTGCGGCGGCAGAGACGCCGCTTTGGAAAGCGGCAGCTCCGCTGCCGCAGTCCATAGGGTTCACCGGCTGAACGTCGCGTTCGATGGAGCGGATCTCGACGAGTTCCTCGCGCACACGCGCCAGTCGCGCGAGTCGTTTCTGAAACGCGTCGACGGCATGGTGCTCACCGCGCGCTACCTCGGCTTCCGCGGCGGCTTCGCGTATCTCGACGGCTGGCCGGAAGAATGGGCGATGCCGCGGCGCGCTACCTCGCGCCCCGTTCCGCGCGGCAGCTTCGCGATCGCGGGCTCGGTCGCCGGCTTCTATCCGATCGACTCGCCCGGCGGCTGGAATCTCCTCGGCACGACGGACGCGGATCTCGAGCACGCCATCGCCCCCGGCGACGAGATCGCGATCAACGTAGCGGCGGGCTTCAGCCCGCCGGAACGCCGACATCCTGTCGGCCGGTCCGCCGACTTCCAGCCGGCGCCGAGCGGAGCTCGGCGGACCGGCCGACTGGAAGTCGGCGTTCCGTACGCCGAGATTCTTTCCGCGCCGCTTGCGACCCTCGTGCACGCCCCCGACTACTCGCGCATCGAGCGCGGCATCTCCCCCGGCGGCCCCTTCGACGACGTCGCTGCCGCGCTCGCGAATCGCGCCGTCGGCAACGCCGTCGACGCGCCGCTCCTCGAATGCGCGATCGCCGGCCCGCGACTCCGCTTCCGCCGCGACGGCTTCGTCGCGTGGTGCGGACACGTGCGGCGCGTACGCGCGGGCGCGGAGGTCGCGTTCGGAAAAGTCGAGGGCGGGTTGCGCGGCTATCTCGCGTTCGGCGAGCGCGAAGGCGTCGTCGCGACGCTCGATCGCGGCGATCGCCTCGTCATCCACGCGATGCGCGGACCGCACGAGACGCGCATCACCGGCATGGAATGCGAAGTCACGCCGCAGCTCGATCGCGTCGGCATCCGGCTCCGGCCGCTGCGCGAGATCGACACGCGAGTCCCCGCGGATCTGCGCTCGATCGGGATGCAGTGTGGAACGGTGCAGCTCCACCCCGACGGCAGTCTTGTGGCGATGGGTCCGGATCATCCGGTCACCGGTGGCTATCTGCAGCCGATGACGGTCTTGTGGGAGGAGCGCTGGAAGCTCGCCCAGCTTTCGCCGGGCGAGCGTGTGCGGTTCGTTCTGTCAGCGAGGCCGAAAAACGTAGCGGCCGGCTTTAGCCGGCCGAACCCGCCCGGCTGAAGCCGGGCGCTACGTCACTCTGTGAGAAGCAAGACGATTCTCCAGCCCGGCGTCAGCCGCCGTACGGATAGCCCGCGCGCGCGGTCACGCGGAACTCGGGATTCTTCACCGAGACGTCGACCTTCTGGAATCCCTTCTCGCCCTTGCCGTGACGCGTGCGATAGGTGAGGAGGTAGTAGCCGTTGTTCACGCGCTCGACGCGCGCGAGCACCGGCGAGAACGACGTCGAGAAGCGGAAGTACTGTCCGCCCGTCGCCTCGGCCAGCTCGTCGAGCCGCTGGTGGATGAACGGGGTGAGCTCGACGTCGCGCTGGAGCTGCACCGCGTACACGGAGGTGTTCGAGGCGTTCAGCGCTTCGAGCGCGTCATCGAAGAAGCGGCTGCGGCTGGTGATCATGCCGCTCACGATGCGCTCGCCCTGCTCGACGATCCCCGGCGAGAAGACCACGAGGTTTTTGCGCGCGCGGATGGGACGCACGGCTTCGGCCAGCACGCGCAGCGCGTCGTAGACGCGGCCGGTGTGCTTGATCATCTCGGTCCTGTCGATGTGCTGGAGGATGCCGTTGTCAGAGCTCGGACGATCGAGGCCGCGGCCGTACTTCGCCGACTCGCTGATCGCGCGCTCGAGCTGCTTCTTGTCGCTGGTGAAGTCGCTGAAGATCTTGAGGCGGAAGTCGTGGCCGGCGATGGCGACGCGATCGCCTTCCTTCATCTCGTTGCGAACGAAGTCGCGGGCGGCGTTGCGCGCGAGCGACAGCTGATCGAAGAGGACGGCGTCTTCCGGTTTGTCGAAGAAGAAGATGAAGTAGCGCTCTTCGCGTACCTGCTCGACTTTGAAGGGCGCGTTCTCTTCACGGGCGTCGAGGAGGCGGCGGTTGGTGAAGTAGTCGAGCGACTCGAGGGGCTGCGCGACGCCATCCTCTTTGACGACGAAATCATCTTTCGAGAGGCCGAGGATCTGATTGCCTTTGGTGTCGGTGACGATGACGTCCAGCAGGACGACGTTGACGTCGACGCGCTCTTCGAAGGGCTGCGTCTGCGCGAGCAGGGGAAGCGCGAGCACCGCGGTGGCGCAGACGAGTAGGAAACGTTTCATGGAAGCCTCCTGTGATGATGCGAACGGGCTCCGGAGAGGGTCGATTCCGGGCGTCACCGGAATGAAACCGCTGAGGGTGCCGTTGTTTGACCGCGCAGCGCGAAATTCACTGGAATCCGCGCTCCTCAAACGCGAGCCTCTCTCGCGAAACGCCACACATCGGGGCATAGCTCAGCCTGGTAGAGCGCACGGTTCGGGACCGTGAGGTCGGAGGTTCAAGTCCTCTTGCCCCGACCACCCGGCACGGCCGGGTGCGTTGGTTGGCCCAGCCTTCTTGTTACCGTTGCCAGGGAATGTCGCGCGTGGCGGCTGCAAGGTTGGCGCGGCGCGCGGCTACGAAGAGGTAATCCGAGAGGCGGTTGAGGTAGGCGATCGTTGACTGTGTTGCGGGGGAATCATCGCGCAAGGCGACGACTCTTCGCTCCGCGCGGCGGCACACGGTTCGCGCGACGTGCAGTTGCGCGGCGGCGAGCGATCCTCCCGGAAGAATGAAGGTCGTGAGCGGCTCGAGCTCGGGTTCCATTTCGTCGATCGCGCGCTCGAGCTCTTCGATGCGCGCGAGGTCGACGCCGGGGAAGCGGCTCGTGCCGGGTGACGCGAGATGTGCGCCGATCTCGAAAAGATCGACTTGCGCCTGCTGCAAAACGGAATCGATCGATTGCGGAAGCGCGCCGGCGCGCGCGACTCCGAGAAACGAGCTCAGCTCGTCGATGGTTCCGTACGCTTCGATGCGCGCGTCGTCTTTCGACACGCGCGTTCCGCCGAAAAGCGATGTCTGCCCGGAGTCGCCGGTGCGGGTGTAAATCTTCACGGCATCACCGCGAAACCGCGCGACCGCGCCACCGCGAAACCGATTACGCCTCCGACTCCAGCTGCCGGATCCGCTCCTTCACCACCATCTCCGCGAGATCGGGAATCACTTCCCAGGCGATGTTGCGGACGACGTGATCGGACATCAGCTCCACCACCCGGCGGGCGATGCGATCGACCTGATCGTCGGTGAGATCGCTCGCGTGCGTGGAGATCGGAATCGCCGGCTCCGGCGCGAGTGCCGGTGACGGCACTGGCTCCTCGAAGCGCTCCGCTTCCGCTTCGGCCGCTGCTGCCGGCTCCCACGCCGGCTCTCCCGGAGGCGGGACTTCGGTGAATGCCTCTCCCGGCGGCGGCGGTGCGGTCGTCTCCGCCGCGAACGGCAGATCTTCGGGCATCGCCTGCGCGGTCTCGGCTTCAGGCATCTCGGGCTCGGTGGACCAGGCGGGCGCTTCGGCCTCGGCCGGCGTTTCGTCGAAGCTCAGCGGGGGGAACGCGCGCGTCTCGCTGCCGGTCGGCGGAGCGGCCTGCTCTTCCCACGGCGAAGGCTCGGGTGCCGCCGGTTCGGGCGGCGGAGGCGGCGCGGTTTCTGCCGCCATGCGCTGCATGTCTTCAAACGACATCTTCGGGAACGCGCGGGTCTCGCCGCTGAACTCTTCGGCGGGAGGCGGCGCACCGAACGGCGAGTCGCTCTCCGCCTCGGGGGTTGGCTCGGGTGCAGGCGCGGCGGTTTCACCGGCCATGCTCTGCATGTCCTCGAAGGACATCTTCGGGAACGCGCGCGTTTCACCGCCGAACGCGGCCTCTGGCTGCGCGGCGAACGGCGACTGCGCCGGCTCGTCCCACGGCGAGGGCTCGGGCGCAGGCGACTCCGGCGGCGGTGGCGGCGCGGTTTCGGCGGCCATGCGCTGCATGTCTTCGAGGGACATCTTCGGGAAGGCGCGCGTCTCGCCGCTGAATGCTTCCGGCTCCGGCGGCGCGCCGAACGGCGAATCGCTCGGCGTCTCGAACGGCATCTCGGTGGTTTCGCCGGTGGACGGTGCCGCAGCGCCGAAGATGTCGCTGCCGTGCTCGAACGAGTCCGAGGTCGGGAACGATCCGCTCGCGGTCGTGAACGCCGGCGGTGCCTCGGGCATCGGCTGCACCTCGGTCGTCTCTTCCATCCACGGCGACGGCGCGGGTGCTTCCGGCTCGGGAGCGGGCGCCGGCGCGGATGTGCGCGACTGCGCGATCAGCTCTTCCACTTTGTGAATCAGACTCTGCGACTCGAACGGCTTCGTCACCACCGCGTCGCAACCGGCCTTCTCCGCGCGATCGGGATCGAACGGCTCGAAGGTGCCCGTCAGCAGCACCACCGGAATGTTGCGGAACTCGGGATGCGACTTCACGTACTCGCAGACTTCGTATCCGTTCTTCTCCGGCATGATGATGTCGGAGAGGATGATGTCGGGCCGCATCTCGGCCAGTTTCTGCACCGCTTTCGCGCCGTTATTGACCGCCGTGACTTCATAATCGCCGTCGGAGAACGTGAGCTCGACGACCTTCTGAATGGTGATACTGTCGTCCGCAAGAAGGATTTTCTTCGGCATGAATTCTGGCTCCGATATCGGAGCAAGCTACCACGTTAGTTTTGAAGGGACAAGAGATACGGCGGGCACGGCCCGCGGCGTCAGTCGGCCAGGCCTGATGCACGAGTGGCGGTCTGAATGAGCGCAAATCGCGACCCTTCACTGTTCCTGATCTTCGGTCATCGCGGCAGTCCGAAGCGGTATCCGGAAAACACATTGGCGTCGTTCGAAGAGGCGCTCCGCGTCGGCGCGGACGGCTTCGAAACCGATCTCCGATTGCTCGCCGATCAGACCGCCGTTCTGTTTCATGACGACGAGTTTCAGGACGCGGAAATCGAGTCGCTGACCCTTGCGCAATGCACCGAGCGCGGCGCGACGGTGGAGCGGCTTCGCAATCTGGAACGGTTCGCCGGCCGCGCGCGCATGATCCTCGAAGTGAAGCGCAGCAACTGGAGCGAACGTCTCGTCGAGCACATCGCAACATGGCCCGGCGTCATCGTCACCTCGTTCGATCACGACTTCATCAACGAGCTCCATCGCCGCAGCGTCGCGTTCGACCTCGGCATCACGTACTACGGCCGCATCATCGACGCCGCGGCGTACGCAGAGAAATGCGGCGCGACGTGGTGCTTTCCCTCGCAGAGCGCAGTCGATCGCACTCTCGTGTCGTCGCTGCACGAACGAAACATCCGCGTCGTTCCGTGGACGGCAAATCGCGCGGATCAGTGGGCGCGGCTGCGCGCGGATGGATGCGATGGGGTGATCACGGATTTGCCGGGGGAGGCGGTGGCGTGGAGAGATGAAGGCAGAGATGAAGGCAGAAGGCAGAAGGCAGAAGGCAGAAGTTAGAAAAGGTCACGACCTGCTTCCGCCTTCTGCCTTCATCCCCTCACTTTGCTACACTTACTCCCCTTTCACACACAAACCGCCGGGAGGGGGAGCGGCCATGAAGACGTGGGAATACAAGATCATCAACGTCCGGTCGGAAAACTACTCGATGGATCCGCGCCGCGCCGAAGAGCTCAATCGCCTCGGCGACGAAGGGTGGGAACTGGTCAGCATCACCTCGATCAACTTCAAGACCGGTGCGACCGATCACATCGGGATGGTCTTCAAGCGGGAGAAGCAAACGCAGCCCGCATAGCCTTTTGAGCCGGCACGGCCGGCAGCGCTGATTGCCCCAGGCTTCTTCAAGCCGAACCGCACCCAGGCTCACACCTCGTAATCTCTGGTATGTTTCGTCGCCTTCTATGGCGACGGCCCCCCCTTTCCTCATCCTCATCGTGATCGACGGCTTCGGCTGCCGCCGCGAATCCGAGCACAACGCGATCGCGCAGGCCGGCACGCCGCGCTTCGATCGCCTCTATCGCGAGCACTCCTGGACCACGCTCGAGGCCTCGGGGCTCGCCGTCGGATTGCCGGAAGGACAGATGGGGAATTCCGAGGTGGGACATCTGAACATCGGAGCGGGGAGAGTCGTCGATCAGGACATCGTCCGCATCAGCAAGTCGATCGCGCATCACGAGCTCGAGCAGAACGAAGTCTTCATGCGCGCGGTGAAGGAGTCGAAGGCGATTCACTTCGCGGGGCTGCTCTCCGACGGCGGCGTGCACTCGCTGCAGCAGCATCTGCATGGACTCATCGACGCCGCGCTCGCCCTCGGCGCGCAGAACGTATTCGTGCACGCGATCCTCGACGGCCGCGACACGCCGCCGAAATCGGCGGAGAAGTATCTGAACGATCTGCTGGCGCACATCGAGGACAAACCGAACGCGCACCTCGCCACGATCATCGGGCGCTACTACACGATGGACCGCGATCACCGGTGGGAGCGCGTGCAGCGCGGCTACGACCTCGTGACCCTCGGCGTGGGCACGCAGACGAAGGATCCGCTCGAGACCGTGCGCCGTTTCTACGAACAGGGCGTCACGGACGAGTTCATGGAGCCGATCGCCGTGCTCACCGAAGACGGCGCGCATCTCGGCCGCATCGAAGACGGCGACGCCCTGCTCCTCTTCAACTTCCGCGCGGACCGCATGCGCCAGATCGTCATCGCGCTCAAGGACGAGCACTTCACGCCGTTCGAGCGCGCGGTGCATCCGAACGCGCGCATCGTGACCATGAATCGCTATCACGAGAAGTTCGATCTCCCAGTCGTCTATCCGCCGCAGGAGATCCGCAACAACCTCGGCGAAGTCCTCTCGCACGCGGGCCTGAGACAGTTCCGCATCGCGGAGACCGAGAAGTATGCGCACGTGACGTTCTTCTTCAACGGCGGCTCCGACCTGCAGTTCCCGGGCGAGGATCGCGTGCTCGTGCCGTCGCCGAAAGTCGCGACGTACGATCTCAAGCCGGAGATGTCGGTGTTCGAAGTGACGGACAAAGTGGTGGAGGCGATCGAGTCGCGGAAGTACGACGTCGTGATCATGAACATCGCGAATCCCGACATGGTCGGCCACACGGGCGTGATGGAAGCGACGCTGACCGCGGTGCACGACACGGACGTTGCCGTCGGGCGAATCCTCGATGCGGTCGAGAAGGTCGACGGCGTGGCACTGATCACCGCGGACCACGGCAACGCGGAGCTGATGTTCGATCCCGCGACCGGGCAGCCGCACACGGCGCACACGACGAATCCCGTGCCGCTGATTCTGGTCGATGCAAAAAAGCGCTTCGGCGCCTTGCGCGGCGGCGGCGCGCTGTCGAATGTCGCGCCGACGATTCTCACGATTCTCGGATTGGAAAAGCCGGCGGAGATGACCGCGGAATCCCTTCTCCCCGCCGATGCGGGGAGAAGGTGGCCGAAGGCCGGATGAGGGGTCCTCGATCGACGCCCCTCACCCTGGCCCTCTCCCCGCACGCGGGGAGAGGGGACTGGAGCTCATGAGCCGCCAACTCATACTCGTTCGCCACGGCGAGACGCTGCACAACGTCGCCGGAATCGCGCAGGGGTGGAACGACAGCGAGCTGTCGGACAACGGGCGCGCGCAGGTGGCACGCGTTGCGGAGCGCCTTGCGGCGATGCGGCCGACGGCGCTTTACTCATCGCCGCTCGGCCGCGCGCTCTCGACGGCCGAGGTGATCGCGAAGGCGACCGGACTCGAAGTGCTACAGCTCGATGACGTGCGCGAGATGAACTATGGCGGATGGGAGGGGCGTTCCTTTCTCGACGTTCGCCGCGATGACGAAGAGATTTATCAGCGCTGGATTGGCGACGGAGCGTGTCCGTGTCCGGACGGCGAGTCGCATGATGACGTCCGGCGACGGCTCGAGCGCGCCTTCACGAGCATCAACTCCGAACGGGCGATCGTCGTCACGCACGGCACGGCCATTCGCATCGCCGCCACGGCGCTGCTGGAATTGCCGGTGATGGCCTCGCGTCACTTCGCGCAGGACAACGCGGCGCTGAATATCTTCATGTGGCGGCAGGACCGATGGGTCCTGAAGGTCTGGAACCAGACATGATTCTCGAACAGATCACGGAACAACTCACCGAAACGCTGAAGTCGCGCGTGCTCGTGCTCTTCGGCCATCCCGTCGACCGCGTCGTGCTGCAGTCGCCGCCGAAGCTGAACATGGGCGACCTCGCGACGCCGGTCGCGCTCGAGCTGGCGAAAGTCCTGAAGCGCAAGCCGCGCGAGATCGCGGAACAGCTCGCGAACGGGATGACCCTGCCGATCTTCGTCGCGTCGGTTTCCGTCGAAGGTGCGGGATACCTGAACTTCCGATTCGACCGCGGCGGATTCACGGCCCAGCACTTCCGCACGGTGATGGCCTCGCCGCGTCCCAGCGGCGAGCGGGTGATCGTCGAGCACACGAACATCAATCCCAACAAGGCCGCGCACATCGGCCATCTCCGCAACGCGGTCCTCGGCGACACCTACGTCCGCTGCTGCAAGTGGCTCGGCGAACATGTCGAGACGCAGAACTACATCGACGACACGGGCGTGCAGGTTGCCGACGTCGTGGTCGCGTTCGAATATCTCGACAAGAAGAGCCTCGCCGAGGTGCGGGAGCTGATCGAGACGCACCCGCGATTCGACTACTACTGCTGGGACCTCTACTCGAAGATGGCCCAGTACTACGCCGACCATCCGGAGTCGCAGGAGTGGCGGAAGGAAACGCTGCATCGCATCGAGAAACAGGAAGGCGACACGGCGAAGCTGGCCGTGCTCATCGCGAGGGCCATCGTCCGGCGGCATCTCGTCACCATGCTCCGCCTCGGCATCACCTACGACCTCCTGCCGAAAGAGAGCGACATCATCCACCTCCACTTCTGGGATCGCGCGTTCGAGCTCCTGAAGGAATCGGGCGCGGTGATCTACGAGAAGGAGGGGAAGCACAAGGGCTGCTGGGTGATGAAGCTCGACGAGTCGGAAGAGTTCACGGGGATGAACGAGCCGGACAAGATTCTCGTGCGCTCCAACGGCACGGTCACGTACACCGGCAAAGACATCGCGTATCAGCTCTGGAAGCTCGGCATGCTGGACGGCGGACGTCCCGTCCGCCACAGCGAAGGCGGACGAGACGTCCGCCCTCCATTCGACTTCGAGTATCGCAAGTTCCGTCCCGCGCCGTACGAGGTGTGGGAGACGACGCACGAAGGCGACGGCGATCCGAGCGCGCCGAAGTTCGGCGGCGCGTCGCGCGTCGTGAACGTGATCGACTCGCGGCAGGCGTATCTGCAGAAGGTCGTCAAGGAAGGAGTCCGGCAGGTCGGACACGAGAAGGCCGCGGAGAGCTCGATCCACTTCGCGTACGAGATGGTCGCGCTCACGCCGGTGACGGCGAAGGCGCTGGGGATGGAGATCTCCGACGAAGACGCGACGCGCGCGTACGTCGAGATGTCGGGCCGGAAAGGCTTCGGCGTCAAGGCGGACGATCTGCTCGATGAGCTGGAGCGGAAGGCGTCGGAAGCGGTGGAGGCGAACGCCTCGGAGGCCGGCGATGCGAAAGAGATCGGCCGCCAGGTCGCCATCGCCGCGCTGCGGTACTTCATGCTGCGCTACGGCCGGAACAAGGTCATCGCGTTCGACCTCGACGAAGCGCTCCGCTTCGAGGGCGACTCGGGACCGTATCTGCAGTATTCGACCGTGCGCGTGCAGAACATCTTCCGCAAGATGGCCGAGCGCGGCGTCGACCCGCGCATCGAAGAGCGCGCGGTCGACGATCTCACGCTGAATCAGGGGCTGACCGACGAGATGTGGGAGCTGGTACGCCTCAGCGCCGATCTCCCGAGCTCGATCCGCCGCGCGGTCGATTCGCTCGAGCTCTCCGTCGTCACGCAGGCACTACTGGATCTCGCGCAGAAGTTCAACAGCTTCTACCACAAGTATCCGATCCTCAATGAGAAGGACGCCGCGGAGCGCCAGCGCCGCGCGGTGTGCGCGGAAGTGTTCCGCCGCACGATGGTCGGCGCGCTCGAGCTCCTCGGCATCCCCGTGCCCGAGCGGATGTGATGGTACGGAATTTCGGCTGCCCGGTTGCTGCTACAATCGCAGCCCAACGCGGGTCGTCCAAACCGCGGTCAACTCATGAATCTCGATCTTCGCGACTTCGCGCTGCGCGCTCTGATTCTTCTGGCGGGAGGAATCGCGGCATTCCTTCTGGCGCGCGAGGGCTACGGACAGGCGCTGCCGGCCGTAGCCGTTGGGGGCGCGCTCGGCGCGTTTTTCGCCGCGCGCCTTCAGACGAGCGAATGACGTGGAGGACAGGCAATCCTGCCTGTCCGGATAGCAAGGACAGGCAGGATTGCCTGTCCTCCATCACATCACACGGCTTCTTCTTCCGCGTGTGCGCCACCCTCAGCGCGGTGCACGTTCTCAGCCTGCAGCCCTTTCGGACCCTGCTTGACGTCGAAATCGACCCGTTCGCCCTCGTTCAGCGTGCGGTAACCCGACGCCTGAATCGAAGAGTGATGGACGAACACATCCTCGCCCGTGCTCCGCTTGATGAAGCCGTACCCTTTGTCGTTGTTGAACCACTTCACTACACCAGTCTCAGGCATTCCTACCTCCGGCCGCACCGTGAAGCCATGCCCGGCGCGTACTGCGCAACTTGCCGCGACGAAACACCACGGCACTGCTGAATTGTGCAATGCTCGCGCCCATGTAGCGCCCGGCTTCAGCCGGGCGATCGGGCGGGCTGAAGCCCGCCCCCACGTCACCAGATGAGCGCGCGATTCATCCCGATGCGCTGAAATCCGAGGTCCTCGTAGAGCGCGATGGCGGGACGGTTGAAGTCGTTCACGAAGAGCGTGACGATCTTTCCCCGCCGGAAGAGATGCCCGCACACCTCGCGCAGCAACTCGCGCGAGTAGCCCTTGCGCCGCTCGCGAGGGTTGGTCCAGACGCCCATGAGCTGCACCGCATCCGCGGTCACCGCCGAATACTCGCATTTCGTGACGATGCGTCCGCCGGCGAGACGAACGACGGAGCGCTTCTTCTCGATCAGCTCGCGGATGCGCTCGCGATAGCCGGGCGCATCGCGGTCGAGCGGATCGATGCCGACCTCTTCCTTGTGCATCGCGGCGCAGGCGGGGACGAGCTGTTCGAGATCGCGAACGGTGGAGTAGCGCGCGTTGTGTAAGTCCGGATAGTCGAAGCGGCGGCGGATCGCGTAGATCGGCTGATTGAGCCGCACGACCGTCGGCGGATCGAGACGCGACTGCAGATGGCTCCACAGCGCCTCGACGAGATGCGACGGCGAGATGATCGCGCGCACGGGCAGCATGCGCGTGAGGATGCGGTCGGCGATGAGGCCGATCGCGGTCTCGGTGATGTCGCGCGAGATGGAGGGATCGCCGGCGAGGACGATGTTCGTGGCCAGCGAGGCGACGAGGACGATCGCGCCGTTGTAGCGAGTCACGACGATCTGCGTCGCGGCGAGGCTCCGCTCCTCGAGAAGCCGCGAGACGAGATAGACGTTGATCAGCGGATCGCGCTGCAGAAACTCGAGCGCGCCCTTGACGTCGTCTTCGGAGAGAAGCCGAAGCGACCAACGGCCTTCCGCGGGAAGAGTTGCCATGCAGTTGCCCGGTTTCCCGGTTGCCCAGTTGCCCGGCGTCCGAGATCGCTCGCGCCGTCTTCACTGGGTAACCGGGCAACCGGGTAACCGGGCAACCTCAGAACTGCGACCTCCCCAAGTATGCCAGCCCGTCCCTCAACTTGTGCCCGAGGCCGCGGTTCTGCCACTCCGGGAGCGTGCGCTGTCGCGCGTGGCGGAGGTCGGCGGCGAAGGCGGCGCGCAGTTGCGCGGCGACCTCGCGGTCGTCGAAGTTGGTCGAGCCGACGGAGGACCAGACGCCGTCGATCACGATCACCTTCTGATGCAGCAGCGTGCGCTCGTACTCCCGGATCTTCACGCCGGCCGCGAGAAGCGTTCCGAAGCGACGGTGGCTGGCGTGCTGCACGACCGGGGAGTCGGTCGCGTCGTCGCTCGGAACCATGATCTTCACGTCGACGCCGCGCTTCACGGCACGGTGCCGGTGTCCCTGGAGGGCGGACGTCCCGTCCGCCCCGGCGGACGAGACGTCCGCCCTCCTCATGACGTCAGCACCAGCACGTCGTCGTGCCGCCACAGCGCGGACGCGGGAAACGACTCGTCGATCTCTCGCGATCGCAATCGCTCGATCGCCTCGTGCTTTCCCGATCCGGCGGCGAGCAGCACGATCGTGCGCGAGTCGAGGATCGTGCCGATTCCCATGGTGATCGCGCGGGACGGGACGTCGCCGTCGGGGAAGAACTCCGCGTTCGCCGCGCGCGTGGACGGCGTGAGCTCTACGACGTGCGTTCGGGCGTCGAAGGGCGCGCCGGGCTCGTTGAACGCGACGTGTCCGTTGCGGCCGAGGCCGAGGAAGGTGAGGGCGAGTCCGCCGGCGTCGCGGATCGCGCTCTCGTAGCGAACGCACTCCGCCTCGAGATCGGCCGCCATCCCATCGGGGATGTTCGTCCTGCGCCGATCGATGTCGACGTGATCGAAGAGGTGATGGCGCATGTACGTGGAGTACGACCCCGGATGCTCGCGCGGCACGCCCACGTACTCATCGAGATTGAACGTCGTGACCTCGGCGAAGCACCGATACTCGCGCGCACACTCACGCACGACGCGCTCGTACATCCCGATGGGCGTGCGGCCGGTGGGAAGACCGAGGACCGTGCGGGGACTGTCGCGGATGTGGTCGAGGAGGAGCTGCGCGGCGTGGGCGGCGAGGTTGGTGGGGGAGGAGAAGGATTGCCAGCGCATTACGAATGAAGGCAGAAGGCAGAAGGCAGAAGGCAGAAGTGAGAACCGAGGCCGGTGGGGGAAGGGAAGGACGGCCAGCGCATCACGAATAAAGGCAGAAGGCAGAAGTGAGAACTTCTTCGTTCTGCCTTCTGCCTTCTGCCTTCTGCCTTCATATCTCCTCCCCACGAATCCACACCCTCTCCACCTCGAACCTCCCGTTCAACCCCACCACGTCCGCGTCGTACCTCACCTCGATCTTCTTCGTTCTGCCTTCTGCCTTCTGCCTTCTGCCTTCAATATCTCCTCCCCCCGAGCCCACACCCTCTCCACCTCGAACCTCTCGCTCAACGCCACCACATCCGCGTCGTACCTCACTTCGATCTTCCCCTTCCGATCCGCGACCGCCGCGATTCGTGCCGGTACCTCGGTCGCGAGGGGAAGCACGGTCTCGATGGGCAGCCCTGCGAGCTCGACCATGTTCTTCACGGCGTCTCCCATCGTCAGCACGCTTCCCGCCAACGTGCCGCCGACGAGGCGCGCGGTGCCGTCCGCGACCGTGACGTCGTAGTCGTAGAGCTTGTACGTTCCGTCGGGGAGACCGCACGCGCGCATGGCGTCGGTGACGAGGGCGATGCGGTGCGGCATCGCGGTCACGGCGACGCGCAGCGCGGCCTGGTGCACGTGCACGCCGTCCGCGATCAGCTCCGCGGTCGCGTGCACCGACGTCAGCGCCGCGCCGACGACGCCGGGATCGCGATGGTGCAGGCCGGTCATGGCGTTGTAGAGATGCGTGAAATGCGACGCGCCCCATTCGAGCGCGGCGACGGCGAGCGCGTGATCGGCGGCTGTGTGTCCGATCGCGAAGAGCACGCGGTCGCGGAAGTGCTCGATCAGTCCGCGCGCGCCTTCGACTTCCGGCGCCAAGGTCACGATCCACCGCATCCGCGGCCCCTCCGCGATGAGCGCGGCGAGCTCGTTGATGTCGGCGGCGCGGATCGATCCGCGATCCTGTGCGCCGGCCCGTTCGGGATTGAGGTACGGCCCCTCGAGATGAACGGCCACGATCTCCGCGCCGTTCACGAGGCCGATGCGAACGATACTCTCCACCGCGCCGCGCAGATCGGCGCGCGAGGCGGAAAGCGTCGTCGCCGCGAGCGCGGTCGTGCCGTGGCGCGCGTGAAAGGCGAGGATGCGCTCCGCCGCCTCGTCGTGCGCATCCATGAAGTCCGCGCCGTCGCCGCCGTGCACGTGCACATCGATGAAGCCCGGCGCGAGGATGCCGCGCACGCGCTCGGCCTCGGCGGGAACGCGGACGCTCTGCGCGACATCGACGATCACACCGCGGTCGATGGAGATGAGGATGTCGTCGCGGAGGGCGCCGTCGACGAACGCGCGTCCGTGCAGGTAGTTCATTTGTCGTTCAAAACTCCAAAAGAGTTCATAAACAGATCTTGCCGAGGATCGTCGGCTGGCCGCCGGTGGCGCAGTTGGTGTTGAGGCCGAGGAGGGAGTCGTTCGCGATGAGCGCCATCGCCATCGCCTCCTTCGCCTCGAGATGCTCGTAGACCTCGACGCCGCACTGCGGCAGGCGCTCGCGCAGCATCCGCAGTAACACGGGATTCTTCGCGCCGCCGCCGGCGACGATGACATCGTCGACGTTGCCGCGTGGAAAGATCCATCGCTCGTACGCGCGAACGATGCTCTCGATCGTGAGCGTCGTCGCGGTAGCCACGAGATCGTCGGGCGCGGCGTCGAAAAACTTCTCGATCATCCGCCGCGCGAACTGGCGTCCGAAGCGCTCGCGTCCGGTCGTCTTCGGCGGATCGAGATCGAAGTAAGGCTCGGAGAGCGCCCACGCCAGCACGTCCTCGCGCACCGTGCCGCGCGCCGCGCGCGCGCCGTCGCGATCGAACGACTCCTGCGCGTCGCTGAGCAGGAACACGAGCTCGTCGATGACCATGTTGCCGGGGCCGGTGTCGAACGCGAAGACGTCGTCGATCTTCGCGCCGGGCGGAACGTACGTCACGTTGGCGATGCCGCCGATGTTCTGCATGCAGCGCGCGCGCTGCGGATGCCGCAGCTGCGCCCAGTCGAAGTACGCGACGAGCGGCGCGCCGTGTCCGCCCGCGGCGACGTCGCGTACGCGCAGGTCGCCGATGGTGAGGATGCCCGTGCGCTCGGCGATGACCGCGGACTGGCCGATGGCGAGCGTGCCGCGTGTGGCGATCGGCTGATCGAGCCATTCCGCGGTCACGGGACGCGGGTGATGCCAGATCGTCTGTCCCGGCGCGGCGATGAGATCGACCTCGTCGTTCTTCATGCCCGCGTCTTCGATCAGCTTGTTCACAGCGCCGGCGAACATCTCGCCGACGATGAAGTCGAGCTGGCAGATCTCGTCGATGTGGGCCTTGTTCGGATCGAAGAGCGTCTTCACGCGCGTGCGGATGTCGCCGGGGAAGGGGAAGCTGTCGAAGCGCAGCTTCTCCATCACTGCCTTCGTGTGGCCGTCGCCGGCGATGCGCACGAGCACGGCGTCGATCGCATCGACGGAAGTGCCGGACATGAGGCCGGCGACGACGCGCGACTTCTTGCGGGAGATCGCGATCAGCCGCTCGAGACGGTTCACGCTTCGAGAACCTCCCGCAGCGAGTGCTGTTCGAGGAGCCGGCGCGCTTCGTCCGCGTTGACTTTCTTTTTCGCCATGACGGCTGCGATTCTCACATTCCCGCCCGCGTCGCGCATCGCCTGTACGGCCATCGGCCGCGTGACGCCGGCCGCCAGCTCGACCATGCGCACGGCGCGGTTGCGCAGTTTCTCGTTGGTGGCCGGCATGTCGATCATCAGATTCGAGTAGACGTGTCCGAGGCGGATCATCACGCCGGTGGAGATCGTGTTGAGCACGAGCTTCTGCGCGGTGCCGCTTTTCATCCGCGTCGAGCCCATGATCACCTCGGCGCCGGTCTCGACGACGATCGGGATGTCGACGTGCTGCGCGAGCGGCGACGCGGGCGCGTTGGTGACGCCGATCGTGAGCGCGCCGAGCATGTTCGCGCGCCGCACCGCGGCGACGGTGAACGGCGTCGTGCCGGAGGCCGCGATGCCGATGATCGCGTCGTCCGCCTTCACCTCGCGGCTCACGAGCTCGATCGCGGCGTCCTCGTCATCCTCCGCGCCTTCGACGGCCTCGAAGTACGCGCGCTCGCCGCCGGCCATGAGCACGCGCACGATGTCGACGCCAAAGGTGGGAGGAATCTCGGACGCGTCGAGCATGGCGATGCGCCCGCTCGTGCCCGCGCCGGCGTAGAAAAGGCGCCCGCCGTGCCGCAGCCGCTCGACGATCTCGTCGATCGCGTGAGCGATGCGCTCGGCCTGCTTCGCGACAGCCTCCGCGACCAGTGCGTCCTGCTCCTGAATGATCCGCACGATCTCGATCGATGACGCGCGATCGATGTGCAGGCTTGCGTCGAGCCGATCCTGACTCATTTCGTGAGAGGGGTTAGGGATCAGGGGTCAGGTGTTAGGGATGCCGCCCTAACTCCTAACCCCTGACTCCTAACCCCTATCCCCGAGCTTATCATTCGCAAACATGCTGGACCTCGACGGCTTGCAGGTCGCTTACCTCGGTGTTGCGCTCGCGCACTATCTCGATCTCGAGACGGGCGACATCCTCGACTTGCCGCTCGATGCGGAGCCGCCGGGCGACGACTCGCGCTTCCGGCGCATTCCGACGCGCACGCCGGAGAGCGAGGCGGAGGACCGGCGGCTGTTCGTGGAGAAGATGGAGTTCTCCGCGCTGCGCGATCACCTCTCGCAATACCTCGATGACGCGAACGAGTTCCGGCGCGTGATCTCCGAGGACCTGCGGGCGCAGCGGCAGTTCTTCAACTTCAAGAACGAACAGGCGACGAAGGCGATCGAGGCGTGGGTCGCGGAGGAAGGGATCGACGTGTCATCCTGAAGGAGGGCGGACGTCCCGTCCGCCCGTTCCCGTCCGCCCGAAACGGCGGACGAGACGTCCGCCCTCCTTATGATGACGCGGCGCGGGACACGACGACGAGCGTCACGTCGTCGTCCAGATTCTCCGCGTCGCCGACGTGCTCGAGCACTGTGTCGTTCACGCTCGCCGCGATCGTATCGGCGTCCGCGCCGTGCAGCGACTCGAGCGCGCGGCTGAGGATGTCCGCGTTCAGATCCGCATCGGCCGCGTTGCGCGCTTCGCTCACGCCGTCGGTGAAGATGATGAGCGAGTCGCCCGGCGCGAGCTGCAGCTTGCGATTCGCGAACTCCGCTTTCGTGACCACGCCGAGGAGAAGATCGCTTTCCGTGAGCTCGAGAACGGCGTTGCGCTGCAGAAAGAGCGGCGGCGTGTGGCCGGCGTTCACGTACTCGACGACGCCGGTCTTCGTGTCGAGGCGTCCGAGGAAGAGCGTGACGAACTTCGACTGCGGGAGATTCTCCTTGAGCGCGACGTTGAGCTGCGTCACGAGCGTCGCCGGATCGGGATCGCTCTTCGAGAAGATGCGGAAGGCGACCTGCAGGCCGGCCATCATCAGGCCCGCGGTCACGCCCTTGCCGCTCACGTCGCCGATGACGAAGTACACCTTGCCGTCGGGCCGCACCGCGAAGTCGTAGTAGTCGCCGCTGACCGTGCGGCAGGGCTGATTGCGTCCGACGAACGTGTAGCCGGCGATGCCGCTCGGGGCTTCGGGGAGGAGGCGGCGCTGGATGCTCGAGGCGGTCTTGAGCTCCTCGTCCATGATCCGCTTCTGGATCGCGTCTTCGCGCAGGCGCGTGGTCTCGAGCTTGATCGCCGCGAAGCGTCCGATCTGCGCCACGAGCCGCACGTCATCCTCGGAGATCGTGCGGTGCGTGAAGAGGTAGTCGACGTAGAGCACGCCGACGACGGCGTTGCCGATCATCAGCGGCGCGCAGAGGATCGAGTGGATGCCCTGCATGATGATCGACTGCGCGCGGCTCAATTTGTCGTCCGCGCTGATGTCCATGAAGGCGAGCGCCTTCTTTTCCTGCACGATGTCGTTGAGGAGCGTGTGGCTGATGGTCAGCTCGCTCTTGTCGCTCGTGTCCTGGCGCCGCACTTCGACTTTCGTGAACGAGCGGCCGTCCGGCGCGAGGGTCGCGATCGCCGCACGCGACGGATGCAGATGCTCCATCACGCGGTCGACGATGAAGCCGAACAGCTCGTCCATCGGGCGGTCTTCGATCAGCTCGCGCGCGAGAAGCGTGAGCGTCTGCAGCCGCGCGACGTCCTGCTCCTCGGGGCGATCGGAGATGTCGTTAACGGGAATGGCGATCGTCGGGCTGACGGTCGTCGGCGCGACGGCGATGAAGCGATCGGTGTTGCGCTCGGAGGCTTCGAAGACGATCTCGGTGTCGCCGAGGCGGATGCGATCGCCGGGCCTGAGGGTCTGATCGTGCTCGACGCGCGCGCCGTTGAGATACGTGCCGTTCGCGCTGCCCAGATCCTTGAGCACCCACGTGTTGCCGACGGCGATGATCTCGGCGTGTTTGCGCGAGAGGTAACGATCCTTGATCGGGATCGAGCAGTCGGATGCGCGCCCAATGGACACAGCCGAGCCCTCCAAAGCGTGGCGGGTCGGGGAGAACAACGGCGAGTAAACCGTTACTTCGGCGCGAGTCGAGACCGATTCCATTCCGGGAGCTCCGTGGGAGCCAAAGCGGTGATTGTAGCCGATCGTGCTAGCGTAACGACGCGTGTCCGCGGACTATTTTCTGGAGATCGAAGCGCACTTCGCCCTGCGCCGCGGCACGCCGTTCGTCCTGTCCGCCAAAGACTGGGCGCTGATGAAAAAGTGGGCGGACGACGGCATTCCGCTGGCGGTGTTGATCGAGGCGATCGACACGGTGTTCGACAAGGCGGCGGAGCGGAACAAGACCGTCAACAGCCTCAGCTATTGCCGCCACGCCGTGAAGGATCTCTGGAGCGAGCGGCAGCAGCTGCAGGTGGGCGCGGACGCCGCGACGCCGGAGGCGGAGGTAGAGGCGACACTCGACGCACTCGCAGTCGCGCTCGCCGATCGCTTTCCCGCGTTCGCCGTGCGCGTGCGCGAGCTCGCCGCGGAGCGCAGCGTGCCGCGCATCGAGGAGCGGTTGATCGAGCTGGAGCACGAGCTCGTGTCGGCGCTGGTGACGGAGGACATTCGCGCCGAAGCCTCTCGCGCCGTTTCAGGTACGCTCGATGACGCAACGCGCGCGCGGACGGAGGAAGCGTACGTGCGGCGGTTGGTGCGCGAAAAGCACGACCTCCCGCGTTTGACGCTGTTCCGGTAACGCCGACTTTGCCGGTCCGCCGGCTTCCAGCCGGCGCGCGCCGACAGAATGCCGGCGGACCGGCCGATTGGAAATCGGCGTTACAACTTCCCTTTGATCTCCGCGAGCAACTTCGCCGCATCGCGCCCCGTCACCGTTGCATCGGGTGCAAACGTCGCCAGCGGGTCGCTCACGCCGCACGCGGCCAGCGCCTTGTGTCACGCCGACGTCCAGACCACGATGATCTACACCCACGTGCTGAACAGCGTGGGCGGCCGTGGCGTTCGAAGTCCACTGGAGACGCTGTGAAGAAGGCGAAGCCGTTCGGCCTATCGCGGCGGGACCAGGCCGAATCCTCCTCGGCCTGGCGCAGCCCACGGGCAGATTGTGCGGATCGACCGCGGCGGCGCCGGCGCGCGGTAAGATCCACACGGCCCGTGAGTTGACCGCCCGCCAAACGCGGAACGCGCCATTCCGCGGTTGGCTGGCGTGGTTGGTACGTCTAATCGGCTCAGGGACAAGTTGGGCGGCCTAGGTGAGGCCTAGGTGTGGCCTAGGTGGCCTAGGTGGGCCTAGGTGAGCCAACGTCACACTGCAGTCTGCCGGTGGAACGAACGTGATCGAGTGGGACGTCTTCATATCGCATGCGTCCGAGGACAGGGGCGCCGTGGCCCGTCCCTTGGCTGACATACTCGCTGCAACCGGCATCAGGGTCTGGTTGGACGAAACAGAGTTGCGGGTGGGTGACAGTCTGCGCGAGAAGATAGATGACGGATTGTCGCGGTCCCAATTCGGCGTCGTCATTCTCAGCCCCAGCTTCTTCGGAAAGCAGTGGCCCAAGGCCGAGCTCGACGGCTTGATCGCGCGGGAGAAGGTGAACACCAAAGTTATCCTGCCAATTTGGCACGATCTGAATGTCGATCTGGTCAGGAGCTACTCGCCAATCCTGGCTGGTCGTTTGGCCGTGAGTACTGCTGAAGGTCTGCAACACGTCGCGAAGAAGATCAGCCAAGCAATACGAGCGGTCGGAAGGGCTAGACCCACGGCACGACCCCTGTACGCGGGGAAGCTGACGAAGAGTATCCTTCTCAGCCTCCCGATCGGCAGCGTTCTAATCACGAACACCGTGAAGCCAGACCTGACACCGTTGTTCGTTGAAGAGTTGGGAACCGCTGAGGCGCGCGAAGAATTGTGGAAGCGCCTTCGAATTGCGCACGCGGGCGGTAAGGTCTACGTCTTCGAGGATATGGCTCATATGAGGAGTCACTTGGAGGCGCGGCATGATTGGCTTCCCGACGAACTCAGGAAGTGACGCGACTTGCCGCGTTCAGAACTGCGGCATGCAGCCGCCCAACTCTGCCGCTACCCAAGAGTACGGTGCAGCGGACGCCAGCCGCGCGACCGTTCCGGGAGGCGTGGTACCGTTCCGCGTGCGGCTGGCGCCGCTGACCGCCAGATCCGTTGGACGGCAGAGATTGCCGACAGAAGGGTACCCGCCCGATGCAGCCGAGAATAAACGTAGCGTATCGAGCAAGTTAGAGCGCGGGCGGTCGTCGGGATTGACATGGCGCGGAATCTGGTTATAAATGCCCACGGGAAGGAGCCCTCGTGGCTTCGTCCCTTAACCCCCCCGGTGTCTGACCTAGGTCACACGCCGGGGTTTTTTTTGGACTTTCTGTGGCTGACCGAGCGGTAGTTTTCATCGACGGCAACAACTGGTTTCACGGCCTCCGCACCGTTGGTGTGGACGACCGCGCGCGTTTGGACTATCGCAAGATCTCAGAAAAGCTCGTAGGGCCTCGGGACTGGTTGGGAATGCGTTACTACATTGGCCAGGTCAATCAGAAGCACAATCCATCGCTCTATGCTCAGCAGCGAAGTTTTCTAGCGGGTCTTCAGAACACAGATCCGAGAATCTCAGTTCACTTTGGACGCATCGAGCCGCATACAGCCACGAATGATGCTGCCCAGGAACTGCGAATGTATCTCGCCAACCTGACTACGACGGTTGATGCCAGTGTGCTGTCGGACCTCACGGCGATCGCCAACCGGCATCATCAGGCGACCGTGTACGTCGAGAAAGCGGTTGACGTCTTCCTCGCAGTCGATCTGGTCACGATGGCGATTAACGGTGAGTACGACGCAGCGTATCTTCTGTCTGCCGACGGCGATTACACGCCAGCGGTGGATGTCGTGCGGCGAATGAACAAGAAGGTGTACGCAGCCTCATGCCTGCAGGGTGCACAGCTTGGCAAAGTGGTGAACTCGTTCATTCACCTTCCTCAGACATGGTTTGCTGACTGCTATCGGTAACGTTCCCTTGCACCACCTCGCGGGGTGGCGGTCGTCCAACTTTGCGGTGCAGCCGACGCCAACCCGCGCGAGCTGGAGCACGAGCTCGTGTCGGCGCTGGTGACGGAGGACATTTGCGCGGAGGCGTCTCGCGCCGTTTCGGGTGCGCTCGATGACGCAACGCGCGCGCGGACGGAGGAAGCGTACGTGCGGCGGTTGGTGCGCGAGAAGCACGACCTCCCGCAATTGACGTTGTTCCGGTAACGCCGACTGAAAGTCGGCGTTACAACTTTCCCTTGATCTCCGCGAGCAGCTTCGCCCCGTCCTGCCCCGTCACCGTTGCATCGGGTGCAAACGCCGCCAGCGGGTCGCTCACGCCGCACGCGGCGAGCGCCTTGTCCGTTGCCAACCCCCGCGCGCACGCGGCGCCGCGCAGCGTCAGCAAGCGCGCGAGAAAGCGCGCGAGCCGCTCGGCAGTCACCACGCGATACGGGCTCACGCGCCGCGTGACGGGGTCCACGTCGTACAACCCGATCGCGATCGCGCGGATGATCTCTTCGCGGCCGGTGACGTCTTCGATGTCGACGGCGATCGGAGGTGCGCCGAGGTTCGTGGCGAAGCGGACGGAGGGCACGGTCCAGTAGAGCAGGATGGCCAGATCGGCGCGTGTGAGCTCGATGCTGTCGAGCGCGGCGCGGTATTGCGGAGGCATGTTGGCCATGCTCCACTCTTCCTTCACTTCCTCGAGGCGCTGCGCGTAACGCGGCTCGCGCGTGCGCCGCGCGAGACGGTCGTAGCGCGCGATCGCTTCCTGGTACCGCCCGCGTCCGACGTCGATCTCGGCCAGCAGCTCCTGCACTTCGGGACGATCGACCTCGCCGGTGTTGAGAATCGGATCGAGCTCGCGCCGCGATTCATCGAAATTGCGTTGCAGGAGCAGCTTCCGCGCGAGCAGCAGGCGAGGCTCGATCGCGGCGGGATTGAACGTGAGCGCCTCGCGCAGCAACGCGATCGCCTCCGCGTCCGGCGCCGCCTGCGCGGCGGCGAACAGCTGTTCGTAGAGCGTCGTCTGCAACTGGGCGATGCGCTCGTTCGCGGTGGGCGGCGCATCGGGACGCGCGGCGATCTCGCGATAGAGGTCGTACGCGAGGCGGGTCTTCTGCTCGCGCACCGCGATCTCCGCCTCGTACACCTGCGCCGCGGTGTAATCGGGTTTGCGTTTCAGCGCGAGCTCGATCGCGGCGCGCGCCGAGTCGAGCCGGCCCGCCTGAATGTCGAGCAGCGCCTCGGCGAGCATCGCCGGAAGGAACGTCGCATCGCGGTTCTGGATCTCCGCGAGCCGCCGCCGCGCTTCCATTTCGTTGCCGGTCATGGCGAACCGCCACGCCGCCTCGAACCTGCGGTCGATCTCGGGCGCGATCGCGCCGTAGCCCGTGCGCGGATCGATGAGATAGCGGTCTTCGCCCTGCGGCGTGACCGTGGGCGGAGGCGTCGTATCGGCACAGCTCGCGACGAGCATCGCCGCCGCGAGCAGAAGAATCGTTACTCTCAAGCGTCTCCCTCGATGATCCGCCGCGCCGCGGCGTAAGTCTCTTCCCGGTTGGCCGCGTCGAGCCAGTGCACATTTCGCTCCGACCGCAGCCAGGTCATCTGCCTTTTTGCGTACGCGCGCGTGCGGCGTTTGGTTTCGGCGATCGCGGCGTCGAGCGCGATCGTTCCCCGCAGCACCGCCACCGCCTCCTTGTATCCGATGGTCGTGAACGGCCGCGCGGTCTCGGGATAGCGGTCGAGCAGCGCGCGCGTCTCCTCCAATAGTCCGCCCGCGAACATCGTTTCTACGCGGCGGTCGAGCATTTCGTTGAGTTTCTGCCGCTCGAGGGTCAACGCGAGCTTGATCGCCGGCAGGTCCTCGGCCTCCGGGCGTTGCCAGCTCGAGATCGGTCTCCCGCTGCTCAGCCACACTTCCAGAGCTCTCTCGACGCGATGCCGGTCACCTGCGGCGATCGTTCTACCACTTTGCGGGTCGATCTTCGACAGCCAGCGATGGAGCCGCTCCGCGCCGCGCGGCTTGCCGGCGACGGCGCGGATGCGCGCGCGCAGCGGCTCGCTGCGGCCCGGCATTTCCGGCAGGCCGCTGAGGAGAGCGCGGAGATAGAAGAACGTGCCGCCGGCGAGAATCGCCCGGCGGCCGCGCGCGTGAATGTCGCCGCACACGGCGCGCGCGATGCGGCCGTAATCCGCCGCGTTGAACTCCTCCGATGCGTCGACGATGTCGAAAAGGTGATGCGGCACGCTGCGCCGTTCCTCGGCGGACGGCTTCGCGCTGCCGATGTCGAATCCGCGATAGACCTGCACCGAGTCGTAGTTGACGATCTCGCCGCCGAGGTCGCGGGCGAGGCGGAGGGCGAGCTCGGATTTGCCGGCGCCGGTGGGGCCGGCGATGACGATGAGCTTCACCGGCGCACGCGCGTCGCGTGCGTCTTCTCATCCTCGTCGGAGAGGATCGAGCGGAGATGCTCGCGGCAGTACATCGCGCCGGCGGTGATCGGCGTCCGGCAGACGCGGCAGCGGTTCTTCACCACGACTCGTTTCCCCTTCTCGACGACGCGAAAAACGAGGCCGGCGACGATCACCGCGGCGGCGACGACGAGGGCCTGCTGAAGCATCGGCGTGGGGATCAACTCCGAGATCGGCTCGTTCGGATAGCTCTCGTCGAGGACGTAGAGAACGAGCACGAGGATCACCGTCCAGAGGCCGAGCCGCAGAAGAGTCGTGGACATCGCGCGTTGCCTTCACTCTAGAATCCTGCTCGGCAGAAAACAAGCCGACGGGCGACAATCCCGAAGGAGGCCTGGCCAACCAACGCAGGCGGCCGTGCCGCCCTGGTGGACATTCAAACAACATTGAAAGCGTAGGTACCAGGGCTTGTCATCCCGAGCGTGAGCGAGGGACCCGGGGGTAGGGTGGCACGAAGCCCGCGGGTCGCGCCGCCGCCCACCCACCAGGAGTCTGCGCGGCAGAAAACAGTGGAGGACAGGCAATCCTGCCTGTCCGTGAAGGCCGGACAGGCAGGATTGCCTGTCCTCCACTACACCATGCTGCCGGCCGTGCCCCACTAGCCCTTTCGCGCTCGGACGTACAACTTCCCGCCCTCCACATCGACGTCGATCGTTCCGTCGCGGTCGGTCCGCCACACGCGGATGCCTCGCTCGCGCAGCGCGTCGAGGACGGAGCCGTGCGGATGGCCGAACAGGTTGCGACGGCCGCAGGAGATGATCGCCAGCCTCGGCGTGACGCGCTCGAGGAACGAATCGGCCGTGGAGGTACGGCTGCCGTGGTGGGCGACCTTGAGCACGTCCGCGCGAAGGTCGCGATCGGCGAGATCGAGCTCCGCCTCGGCCTCGACGTCGCCTGTGAGGAGCATTCGGCGCGTGCCGGTCTCGAGGCGGAGGACGACCGAGGCGTTGTTTTCGGGCGCGCGGCGGAAGGTGAAGCTGGAAACGTGCGCGGTGAGGCTGATGTCATCGAGCGCGATCGTGTCGCGGTCGCGAATCAGATGAATCGGCGTCTGCGTCGCGCGCACCGCGTCGAGCAGGCGCTCGGCGCATTCGCCGCGAAAACGGCGCGGAGAGATCCAGACGCTTCCGACGTCGAGGTGCTCGACGACCGCGACCAGCCCCTCGCAGTGATCGGGATGCGCGTGCGTGAGCACGGCGGCATCGAGGCGGCGGACGCCGCGGTCGAGAAGCAGCGGCAGGATGTGCTTCCCGGGGCCGCCGTCGACGAGAATCGCGCGGCGGCCGGAGCGGATGAGAATCGCGTCGCCCTGGCCTACGTCGAGAAATGTGATCCGCGGATGCGCCACGCTGCGCTTCGACGCGTAGGTCACGATCGCGGCGATCGTGGGGATGAGCAGCGCGAGGACGATCGCGATCGTTCGCTTTTGCGTGATCGCGAGAAGCGCCAAACCGAAGCCGGTGATCAGCGCGAGCGCCGGCGGCGCGGTGAACGATCCCGAGAGGCCGATCGCGTTCAGCGCTTCGCACATCGCGTGGAGTGCGCGAATCACGGCGAAGAGCGCGTCGCACGGAACAGCGAAGGCGAGCGCGGAGACGACGAGCATCGCGAAGATCAGCGGCGACATCACGAGCGTCAGCAGCGAGCCTCCGATCGCGTACTGATGAAAGTGGAACAGCGTGAGCGGCGTGATCGCGACTTCCGCGGCGAACAACGACGCAACCCAGCGGCGACGCGTAAACGCAGGGGCGGGCTTCAGCCCGCCCTTCGACCGGCTGAAGCCGGTCGCTACGAACAGCAGCGCGCCCGCGCCTGCGTAAGTCAGATGAAACGACGGATCGGTGAGATCGCGCGGCTCGATCACCAGCCACGCGAGGGCGGCGACGCACCAGAGGTTCCTGGCCGAGGTTGGACGCGTCGCGATGCGCGAGGCCGCGTAGAGCCCGATGCCGAGGCTCGCGCGCGACACGGACGCGGTCGGGCCGATGAACAACGGCGCGAGGATCGCGAAGATCAGCAGCAGCCAGTCGGACGCGCGCGGGCAGTGCAGCCAGCGCAACAGCGCGGCGAGCAGCCCTGCGGCGAAGGCGATCTGCAATCCGGAGAAGACCAGCAGGTGGTAGGTGCCCCCGCGGCGGAAGTTCTCGCGCAACGCCTCATCGAGCCGCTCGCCGCGTCCGAGGACCAATGCCTGCGCCAGCGCGACCTCGGTGGGATGCTCGCGCGCGTACGGCTCGAGACGGTTCGCGAGCGCTCGATTCCACGCGGCGGGGTTCCACCACGGGAGCCTGCCGTGATACCCGAGCAGCAGCGGCGACTTCACCGTGCTCACGTAGTTGCCGTGTTCATTGACGCGAAGAAACGCCTCGACACGAACCACGCGCTCCATCGCGATCTCCGGCGGCGCGAATCGCGCGTAGATCGAGATCGGCGTGTCGACCCCGAGCCCGTTCGCCGTGAAGCGCGATGCGCGAAGGACGAAAGAACCATTTCGCTCGGTCCAGTCGTGCTCGATCGGAGCCTCGATGGTTGCGAAGCGGTCCGGATGGAACGTGGGAATCGCCGGCGTGTGCAGCGTGAGCGCAATCCCGATTGCCGCGAAGAACGCGCATCGCCCGAGCCGCAGTGACACCCCCAGCAACCCAGCAACCGCAAACCACGGATTGACGAGGATCGGCCCTAGCGCGAGTCCCGCTATGAAACCGACGAGTGGAAGTCCGGCCGGAACCTCATGTTTCACGCTCGAACGAGGAGAGCGTCTCGACGTGATGGGTATTCGGAAAGAGGTCGAGGAGGTCCAGCGTGGAGAGACGCCAGCCCGACGCGATCAGCCGGCTCGCGTCCCGGGCGAAGGTTACAGGATCGCACGAGAGCCAGGCAATCCCTTCGCGCGTTTTTTTCGCGATTGCGTCGATGACCTCTCTGCGCGTCCCCGCGCGCGGCGGGTCGAGAAAGACGAAATCTGCATCCGGCAGCTTCGGGGCCTGCCGCTCCACCGGCGCCTCGATCACCGTCGCATTCGATGGGATGTTCATCCGCGCGTAGCGCGCGGAGACCGGCGAGCCCTCGACGGCGATCACGCGCTCGAACCGCTTCGCCAGCGGCGCGCTGAAGAACCCGACGCCGGCGTAGAGATCGATCGCCGTGTCGCGGTTCCTCACGCGCTCCGCGTGGGCGGTCACGAGCCGCTGCATGGTGTCGAGGAGATGCCGGTTGACCTGGAAGAACGCATCGGTCGAGAGGCGGTAGCCGTTGATCGCGAGCTCGCCCTCGGTGATGAGCTGACCGTCGAGCTCCCAGATGTCATCCCGAGCGTCAGCGAGGGACCTGGGGGAGCGGGTGGTGCCGCCCTCCCACCCAGGTCCCTCGCTGACGCTCGGGATGACATCGGCGGTGAGCACGCCCACCACTTCGCACTCTTCGCTCAATGGCACGACGCGATTCGAGCGCATCGCGTAGAACCCGATCGCATCGCCATCGCGATGGAGCCGTGATCGCAATCGATAGTTGAGCGGCGAGGGATGCAGCGCGATCGGCGGATGCTCGTTGATCTTGCCGACCCGCCGCAGCGACTCGCTGAGGATCCGCCGCTTGGCCTCGAGTTGTTTGTCGAGCCGCAGCGCCGTCCAGTCGCAGCCGCCGCATTCGTTCGCGATCGGGCAGGGCGCGGCGCGGCGCCACGGACTCGGCGTCACGAGCTCGACGAGCTCCGCACGCGCGAATCCCTTCTTCACTTCGAACAGCCGCACGCGCGCGACGTCGCCGGGAAACACGTTCAGCGCGAAGATCGGGAAGCCGTCGACGCGCGCGAGCGCGGCGCCGCCGGCGACGAGCTCCGTCGGCGTGATGATGATTTCCTCGCCGGCGTGCGGCATAGTACGAGTATGTCATCGATGCGAATCGCCGCTCTGCTGCTGCTCGTCGCTCCCGGCACCGTCTTCGCCTGGGGCTCGAAGGGACACGCCGTCACCGCGGCGCTCGCGGAGCGGCAGCTCTCCGCTCCTGCTGCGTCCGAGGTGCGCAGGCTGCTGTTCGGCCAGCCGCTTTCGTCGGTCGCCTCGCTGCCGGATGACTGGCGCGGCGAAGAGGATCGCAATCCGAATCTGCCGAAGACCGGCCCGTGGCATTTCGTCAGCATTCCGAACGAGACGCTGAAGTACGACGCGGCGCGCGACTGCGCGAACGACGACTGCGTGGTCGCGCAGATCGAGAAGTTCCGCGCGGTGCTCGCCGATCGCTGCAAGCCGGACAACGAGCGGCAGAAGGCGCTGATCTATCTCACGCACTTCGTCGGCGACGTGCATCAGCCGCTGCATGCGGCGAAGGGCATGATCAGGCAGGCCGGCGGGAAGATGGAGCCGGACCGCGGCGGCAATCTGATTCAGGTGACGTACAAAGGCGCGAACTCGAATCTCCATTCGATCTGGGACAGCTACATCATCGAGGCGGGACCGGAGACGGTCGACGAGTACGTGCAGTACCTGCTCGACTACGAGCAGCGCGGACGCACGCCCGATGAGCTGGAGCACGGCAACTCCGTCGAGTGGGCCGAGGAGTCGCACTATGCGGCCATCGAGAGCGCGTACGACATCGGCAGCGGGCGCCTCGGCTCCGACTACGAGCGCCGCAACGCGCCGATCGTGTACGAGCGCCTTCTGCGCGGCGGCGTGCGCCTCTGCAGGATCCTCGACGACGTGCTCGCGCCGCCGGCGAAGAAGCCGGACTGCAAATAGTGGAGGACAGGCAATCCTGCCTGTCCTCTCGTCTTCACGCGGACAGACAGGATTGTCTGTCCCCCACCTGTGATAAAACGCGCCGCCTATGAAGGTCCACGAATATCAGGCCAAAGAGATCCTGCGGCGCTACGGCGTGCCGACGCCGCGCGGGATCGTCGTCGATCATCCGGACGAAGCGCGGCAGGCGGCGAAGGAACTGGGCGGACGCGTCGTCGTCAAAGCGCAGATCCACGCGGGCGGCCGCGGCAAGGGCGGAGGTGTGAAGCTCGCCAGGGATGCGGATGAAGCGGCGGAGCTGACGAAGAAGATGCTCGGGATGACGCTGGTCACGCATCAGACCGGCCCCGAGGGACGCGTCGTCTACAAGGTCCTGATCGAAGAGGCGCTCAACATCGACAAGGAGCTCTACCTCGGCATCACCCTCGACCGCCGTCTCGGCATGAACGTGATCATGGCGTCCGCGCAGGGCGGCATGGACATCGAGGAAGTCGCGGCGAAGGATCCGAAGGCGATTCATCGCGAGCCGGTCGACAGCGTTCTCGGCGTGCAGCCCTTCCAGGCCCGCTCCGTCGCCTACGCCCTCGGCCTCACCGGCGACGCCTTCAAAAAGTGCGTCGACTTCGTGCAGAAGCTGATGCGCGCGTACGTCGAGATGGACGCGGCGCTCGCGGAGATCAATCCGCTGCTCGTCACGAAGGAAGGCGACGTCCTCGCGCTCGACTGCAAGATGAACTTCGACGACAACGCGCTCTTTCGCCACAAGGACATCGTCGAGATGCGCGATCTGCACGAGGAAGATCCGCTCGAAGTCGAGGCGTCGAAGTTCGGCCTGAACTACATCAAGCTCGATGGCAACGTCGGCTGCATGGTCAACGGCGCGGGCCTGGCGATGGCGACGATGGACATCATCAAGCTCGCCGGCGGCGAGCCCGCGAACTTCCTCGACGTCGGCGGCGGCGCGAGCGCGGAGCAGGTGAAGAACGCGTTCCGCATCATCCTCAGCGACAGGAACGTGAAGGCGATCCTGATCAACATCTTCGGCGGGATCATGCGCGGCGACCGCATCGCGGAAGGCGTGGTGAGCGCGTCGCGCGAAGTCGGATCGCCCGTTCCCGTCGTCGTGCGGCTCGAAGGAACGAACGTCGACCTTGGCAAGCAGATCCTGCGGGACTCCGGTCTTCCGCTGATCACGGCCGACGGCATGTGGGACGCAGCGACCAAAGTCGTGGCAGCCGCGAAGGGAACGGCGTAATGGCGATCTGGGCTGACAAGAACACGCGCGTCATCGTGCAGGGCATCACCGGCCGCGAGGGAACGTTCCACGCGATTCAATGCCGCGACTACGGCACGCAGGTCGTGGGCGGCGTGACTCCCGGCAAGGGCGGAACGACGCACGAAGGCTTTCCGGTTTTCAACAGCGTCGACGAAGCGCGCGTGCAGGCGGGCGCGAACTGTTCGCTGATCTTCGTGCCGCCGCCGTTTGCGGCGGATGCGGTGATGGAGTCGTGCGACGCCGGCATCGAGCTGATCGTCTGCATCACCGAAGGCATTCCGGTCACGGACATGATGAAGGCGCACGACTTCATGAAGAAGACGAACGCGCGCCGCGTCGCGGAGCAGCGAACGCCCTCGCGCCTCATCGGCCCGAACTGCCCCGGCATCATCACGCCGGGGGAGGCGAAGATCGGGATCATGCCGGGACACATTCACAAGCCGGGGCCGATCGGGATCGTGTCGCGCTCGGGAACGCTGACCTATGAAGCCGTCGGTCAGACACGCAACATCGGGCAGTCGACGGCGGTCGGCATCGGCGGCGATCCGCTGCCGGGCACGAACTTCATCGACTGTCTCGCCGCGTTCCAGGCGGACGGCGCGACCGAGGCGATCATCATGATCGGCGAGATCGGCGGGTCGGCGGAGGAAGACGCGGCCGCGTTCGTGAAGGCGAACGTGACGAAGCCCGTGGTCGCGTTCATCGCCGGCCAGACCGCGCCGCCGGGACGGCGCATGGGTCACGCCGGAGCGATCATCAGCGGTGGCACCGGCACCGCCGCCGAAAAGATGAAAGCGCTCGAAGCCGCCGGCATTCACGTGGTGAAGGCGCCGAGCGACATGGGGAAGAAGCTCGAAGAAGTGTGGCGGCCGCGTTAGTCGGGCTGATCGCTCCGCGAAACCAGATGCTCCGAGTTCTCGTCCGCGAATCCGGCGCCGAAATCGTCATTTTTGAAAATGAACAGCACACCGCGGCCGAGAGGTACCACGCCCACCGCGCGCCCCACGGCGACGTGCGGCCAGTTTGCGCGGAGCCAGAGCCATCGCACGACGAGATACACGATCGGGGCAGCGACCAGTGAGGCCACAAACGCGACGGCCGTGCCTTCGGCCACCCAATAGAGAGTGCTTCCTCGCGGCGCAAGTCCTCGGAACCGCAGCACCCCACCCAGGATGAAGAGGGCGATCCCGGTCGCAACGGTGAAGAACGCCTGCCGCTGCCCGGTCCGGCGATGGCGGATGCACTCGCCGCACACCGGCATGTTCGCCGTCACGTGCGTACTGACCCACTCGGCATCTTTGCCGGAGATCTCCTCCGTCATCTCTGCGACGCCGAGACAACATGCACATGCATCCGGCAACCGGAATCGAGTCCCGTACTCGAGAACAACTTTCACGTGCGCTCCTGGTGGCTACTCCAGCTTCGTCACTTCTCCCGTGGTCAGGTCGTAGTACGCCGTCACGACCTTGATCGCCTCGGTCAGCGCGGCATCGCGAACCAATCGGCTCATCGCGAGCAGTTGCGCCGCCGAGGCGCGCGCGTTTGCTTCGACGGCTTTCTTCACGTTTTTCTCGTCGCGCGAGTCGTAGGGCACTCCCACGAACGACGAACGGATCCGCTGTGCGAGCGCGGTCTGCGCCGGCGTGTTCGGATCGGCGCCGCCGAGGGAGGCCTTCACCGCGCCGCAGCTTTCGTGTCCGAGGACGATGATCAGCTTCGTGTAGCCGTTGGCGATCGCGAACTCGACGGATGCGAGACCGAAGTCGTCGACGACGTTGCCCGCCGTGCGAATCACGAACAGCGCGCCGAGCGACTGGTTGAAGATCAGCTCGGGCGGCACGCGGCTGTCGGAGCAGGAGAGGATCGTGATCGGCGGCGACTGCTGTTCATCGAGCAGATCGCGCTCCTGGATCAGATCCGTGTACGAGACGGAGCCCGCCATGAACTGCTTGTTTCCTTTCAGCATTGCGGACCAGAGATCATCGGGCGAGATGTTCTGCGCCATGAGCGGCGCGGAGACGAGTAGAGTGATGGTGATGATGAGAATGCGGTGCATCGGGCCTCCTGTGGCGCTCATTGTCGCTCTGATCGCGCTGATTCCGTGCGCGCGCGCCGAGGCGGCATGGCTGCGCGGCAATCTGCACACGCACACTCTCGAGAGCGACGGCGACTCGACGCCGGACGAGGTCGTGCGCTGGTATCGCGAGCACGGCTACGACTTTCTGGTCATCACCGATCACGACAAGATCACGGTCGCCGAGGGGGGCGGCCTGCTGCTGATCCCCGGCGAGGAAGTGACGAGCCGCCTTCCGAAGAGGCCGCTGCATGTGAACGCGCTCGGGCTCACGAAAGTCGTGAAGCCGGCGACCGGCGCGAATCCCGTCGAAATCCTGCAGCGCAACATCGACGCGATTCGCGAGGCCGGCGGCGTGCCGCTCGTGAACCATCCGAACTTCGGCTGGGCCTTCGGCGCGGACGAGTTGCTGAAACTCGAGCATTTCGCGCTGCTGGAGATCGCGAGCGGACATCGCTACGTGAACATGCACGGGCCGCCGTCCGTCGAGGAGATGTGGGACGCGCTGCTCACCGCGGGCAAGCGCGTCTACGGCGTCGCGGTCGACGACATGCACCATCTCAAGCGCCCGTGGGACAACGACGTCGTGCTGCCGGGACAGGCGTGGGTAATGGTGCGCGCGGAGAAGTGCGAGCCGAAGGCGATCCTCGCGGCGCTGGAGCGCGGCGACTTCTACGCGTCGACGGGCGTGGAGATCGCGGAGTACGACGTGACAGCGGAGAAGGTCACGGTGAAAGTGCGCGAGAAGAATCTGGCGCGATACCGCATCCAGTTCATCGCCTCGCAGGGGCGCGTGATGCAGGAGTCGCGGGGGAGCGAGACCACGTACGCGATTCAGGGCGATGAGGGCTACCTGCGCGCGAAGGTCATCGATTCGAACGGCAAGGTGGCGTGGCTGCAACCGGTGTTCGTTGTTTTGGGGAACGCCGGCGTCGCCGGCGTTCCCTAGCTGCTAGGAGGGCGGACGTCTCGTCCGCCCAGCGAACGGGAGGCGGACGAGACGTCCGCCCTCCATGCCACGCGGGAGAGGATTCAGCAGCATGGTGTAGTGGAGGACAGGCAATCCTGCCTGTCCGGCCTTCAAGGACAGGCAGGATTGCCTGTCCTCCACTGTTTTCTGCCGCGCAGACTCCTAGCCAGCCTATGTTCGTTCGATCACGATCGAATTGACGTTCACGGGCCGCTCGAGGGCGTCGACGATGATGGCCGCGATCTCGCGCGGGTCCATGAATCCCTCGCGCGGCGATTCCCAGAACGGCGTCTGCATGCCGCCCGGCGCGACCGAGATCACGCGCGCCTTCGTGCCCTTCGCCTCCGCCTTCAGCACGTCCGTGTAGCCGCGCGCTCCCCACTTCGCGGCGCAGTAGACGCTCTCGTTCGGCTTCGCGATCAGCGCGGCGGTGGAGAGGACGTTCACGATCGTGCCGCCGTCGCGCGCGAAGCGGGGGAAGAGCGCGTCGCAGAAGAGAATCGTGGAGACGAGATTGCTGTCGATGATCGCGCGGATGCGGTCTTCGTCGTACGAGCCGGCGCGGCCGAAGTCGCCCCGGCCCGCGCAGTTGACGAGGAGCGTGATCGTGCCGAGGTGTTCCGCGGCGGCGATCGCGCGGCGCACGGTGCCGGCTCGCGACGCGTCGCCCGATACGTCGGCCTTCTCGCGCCGCGAAACCGTGACGACACGCATCGTCTTCGAGAGCCGCTCGGTGAGCGCGGCGCCGAGGCCGGACGTGCCGCCGGTGATGATGGCGACGTTCATGCTCCTCTCCGTCTCATGATCACCGCGCCGTCGCGTGCGTAGATCACCTCGAAACGGCGCGAGAGATACTCCCACACCAGTGGCGCGCGCGTGCGGTTGTCGATGCCGTCGATGCGCTCGGCCCAGTAGGGAAAGGCGACCAGCGCGAGACGGATGTGCGGGTCTCGCTCGATCGTGTCGATCACCCGGCGCTGCGCCGCCTCACTCTCCATCATCGGTACGTCGCCGTAGCGAAACGGCGCCGCACGGTCGAAGAGGAAATAGAGGATCGGCATGTTGACGAAGTTGAAGAAGGTGTCGGCGGGATGTCTCAGCTCCGCCTCGAACACACCGCGGATGAGGTCCAGTCGCGCGGCGTCTTCCTTTCGAATCAGTGCTCCGCGGGCGCGCGGGAGTGGGTACGTAGTCAGGTCGCGCCGAACGAGCTCCTCGCGATCGCGTACGGCGTTCGGCATCGCCTCGGCGACGTGCGGCCCGAAATGGGTCGTCGCAACGAAGACCACCGCGAGAGCGAGAGCGATCCATCGCGTGCGTCGCATCTGCCACGCGGCCGCCGCAAGCAGAAGCGGGAGCTCGAGATAGAAATAGAAGTGCCGGCGCTGCGCGAAGGAGATCCCGCAGGCGGCGATCCAGACCGCGATCGCGAGCAACGGTCCCATGCGCCGCGACGAGTGGAGCGGCGAGAGAACCAGTGCGGTCGCGAGTGCGGCCACGATGATCAGCCAGGCAACGAAAGGAAATACGGCCGGGTCCGCGACGGCCGCAAACACGATCTCGGGGAACGCCGCCGTTCCCACGGGGAAGCCGAAGTTGTAGACGGGCGACAACGCGGGAATCTCGATGAAGGTGGTGCGAAAGTAGTGTCCGAGGATCCCTTTCGCGGCCAGATAGATTGCGACGGGGATCGCGATTGCCGCAACGCCAGCGGCGGTCCACGTGAGCGCGCGAACGCGTTCCCTTGAAAACCGCAATGCCGCAAACGCAACGGCGGCGATCGCATAGAGGCCGAACTCGAGGCTGGTCAGCCACGCGATCGCCGCGAGAGCGCCGCCGGCAAACAACCATCGACTGGAACGGCAGCGCAGCGCGCGGACGGCGCACGCCAATGCGAAGAGCGACGGGACGGGACGCGGGAAGAGGATCGCCGAAAGCTCGGCAAGCGCCGATACCGGCGCCGGCGCGAGGGAGATCGATCCGAGGACCGCGACAAATGCAATCTCGGCCGAGCCGGTCGCCGCGAGCGCGACCGCATAGAGCGCGAGCGGGACAAGAAGCGCGAGGCAGTATCGCGCGGTCAGCGCCGCGCCGAGGGTTGGGCCGCCTGCGCGCATTCCGATCCAATCGATCACCCCGTCGGCCAGCGCGCCGTGCGCCGGGATCAGGTCGCGATACAGCGCTTCACCTCGCAACATCTCCGATGCATTCATCAGGCTGAATCCGTGCTCGAACAGATTCACGATTGGCGTGTTGAATCCCGCGAGAAGGTGTGCGTACAGCACGACGCACAACGGAAACGCCAGACGAACGACGCGCGCGGAGATCGGAAGGAAACGAAGTGCGAACGGAGCCGCGCACGCGATCAGCAGCGCCATCGCGGCATCCGCCGGGTGATCGCCGGCCGTCATCCGAAGCTCGAACAGGAATGCAATCGGTGCGGCGACGAACGTCCGTCCCGGTGCATGTGGATGACGCCATCGCGCGGCGACGAGCAATCGCACTCCGAGAACGAGTGACGCGGCCAGAATCGCGCTCGCGACCGGCTGGAGCTGGATGAAGAGCTCGAGCGCGGCGAGATGCGCCGCGAGAAACGAAGGGACGAGAAGGACGTCCTCGCGGCTCCAGCGAGGGTCGTAGTTCTGCAGACGCGCGAAGAGAACGACGGCCGCGACGGGAACGAGCGTGAGCGCGATGCCGCCGCCCTCGAGCGCGATCCACGGTGTGAGAAACAACGCGACGCATGAGGCGCGCACCGCCCAGGGACGCGCCGTGGCGAATCGTGTCGCGAGAATGCGTCCGCCGATGGCGCCGGCCAACGCGAGCAGCACGAGAGCGACGATCAGAATGTACGGTCCGCGCGCATCGAGACCCTGCGCCGTCATGAATCCCGGAAGCTGACCGGGCGGAGCGGGCCGGCGGAGGAAGGGGAGGAGCGTGACCGCCGCGGAGAGGCCCCACACCGCGCCGCCGGCGGTAAACAGTCGCCTCCGCATGGGCCGCATTATGGCAAAGTCTCGTCGTGCAACTTTCGCTGCGTCCTTCCACGGCAATCACCACGCTCGCGCTCATCGGCGGTGGCGAGTTCTCCTTCGGCGAGACGCGCGAGATCGATGAGCGGCTGCTCGCGCGCATGCCGCGCGACCGGCGGACGATCGCGTTCCTTCCCACCGCCTCCGGGTCCGCCGAGTACGCGACGCACCTCGGCGCGTACTTTCGCTCCATCGATCCGAGCGTCGACGTGATCAACGTTCCGATCTATCGCGGACGAGACAGCCGCCGCCTGAAAAATCTCAACGCGATGTTCACCGCCGGGATGATCTACCTCGGCGGTGGGGTGTCGAATCAGCTGCTGGCCACGATCCGCGAGTCGCCGACCGACATCGCGATGCGCGACGCGGCCGCGAACGGCGCGGTGATCGCGGCGATCGGCGCGGCCGCGTCGTGCTTCGGCGTCTACGCGCGCGACTCCCGCGGCGGCACGGCGCTCCCCGCCCTCGGCTGGCTCGCCGAAACGGCGATCGACACCGGCTTCGATCCGCAGAACGACGCCGGTCTGCGCCGCCTCATGTCGCTCCCCGACGTCGCCCTCGGAATCGGCATTCCTCCGAAGACGGCGCTCTTCGTCGGCAGCGACGGGAAGAGCGAGATCGTGGGCGAAGGCAAGATCGCGGCTTTCCGCAAGCAGTGAATGGCTCGGCCGTTGCACTTTGCGCGGAGCGGAGGCGTTGGCCATCGAGACCATGGAGCGGACGGCAGCGGTCGAGAACCCGGTGACGATCGAAGAGGTAGTGCGTTACTTCAGCGTGCTCTCGCACGATCTGAAGTCGCCGATCTTCGCCATCGACGGGTTCAGCGAGCTTCTTTTCAGCGATTACGAGGACAAGCTCGACGAGGAAGGCCAGGATTTTCTGCGGCGCATTCGCGCGAGCGCGCAGTCCATGAAGAAAGTGCTCGACGAGATGTCGCACATGGTCAAGCTGCTGGCGCGGCCGAACGCGCACAAGCCGACGCCGCTGCGCGAAGTGCTCGAGGAAGTGATCCTCAAGTACAACTTCCAGATCGAAGAGGGATCGGTGCGCGTGGACATTCCGGCGGAGCTGCCGGTCGTGAGCGTCGATCCGGAGAAGATGCGCGAGGCGATCGGCGCGATCGTCGGGAACGCGCTGTTCTTCACCGATCGCGCAAAAGGCGAGCGCACGATCGCGATCGATTGCACGAGCGACGACGCCGGCGTGCGTTTCTGCATCCGCGACAACGGCATCGGGATCGATCCGCGCTACGCGAATCAGGTCTTCGACCTCGGCGGCGCGAGCAAGCTCGATAAGGCGCGCGGCGGCGGGCCGGGCTACGGGCTGTTTCTCGCGAAGCGGATCATCGAGAGCCACGGCGGCGAGATGACCGTGGAGTCGCAGCCGGGAGAAGGCAGCAGCTTCTGTTTTACTGTGCCGGCGTGACGTAGCGCCCGGCTTCAGCCGGGCGAGGCGGGCTTAAAGCCAATGGTCTTCAGTTAAGCATCGCGACGGCACGACCTACGGCGCCTGATTGCGATCTTGTCCCCTCTCCCCGCCGCGCGGGGAGAGGGTTAGGGTGAGGGGCTCTCTGGGTGGCGGACGGAACACCCCCTCACCCTAACCCTCTCCCCCGTGTCCGGGGGAGAGGGGACTCAGATCACCGCATGCGGAGACTCGGGATGCTTGACTGAAGACCATTGGGGCTAAAGCCCGCCGCTACGTTTTCTTCTTCCTCGGGCAGCGGCTCTTCACCCGGCAGCGCGATGATGCGCACGTCGACGTAGCGGTCGGGCGCGATGTCGACGCCGAGGAAACGGGCGGCGGCCTGCGAGAGATCGAGCATGAACTTCTTCGCGTACGGCCCGCGATCGTTCACGCGCATGCGCAGCTTCTTGCCGGTCGCACGCGCCTTCACTTCGACCCAACTGCCGAGGGGCAGTGTGAGGTGGGCGGCGGAGAAACTCCGGTTGTGAAAGACCTCGCCGTTCGCGGTCTTGCGGCCATTGAAGAACGTCGAGTAGTAGCTCGCCAGCCCTGAGAGGCGATGCTCCGCCTCGAGCTCCGCGTATTTCTGGAGACGCTCGTCGAGAGGATCGGGCTCGGGGATGTGAGGCGGCAGTGGTTCCGCGAACTGGCGCGTGCAGGGCTGATCCGGCTGCTGCGCCAGCGCGAGAGGGGCCGTCAGCAACAACAGCGCAATCCAAGCGTGCTTTCTCATCGTCAATGGAGGGCGGACCTCCGGTCCGCCCCGTGGCGGACGGGACGTCCGCCGTCCTTGGGAGGGCGGACCTGCGGGTCCGCCCAGTGGCGGACGGGACGTCCGCCCTCCGTGGCAGCGCATTCTAAGCGTATTTCAACAGGTGCGCCAAACCACCACTTTAAGTTCTTGTGGCTCAGCAGTTTCGTCGTGGCGTCTCGATTGCAAATAACTGCTCGACGACACGGAGGACGACGAATGGGCGAGCGGAGGACCCGGAGGCCGTTTCAGGAGCGCTTTCTCGACAACTTCGAGCGCTCCGGCCTGCGGCGCGAGATCGAGGCCGTTCGCCCCCGGCGTTTCAGGGGTTTTCGCAGGAAGGCCGGGACGTGGGCGCTCGGCACGTCCCTCGCCATCGGCGGTCTCGGTGTGCCGCTGAAGTTCGTCCAGCAGCAGCCGAAGGGCGGCAGCTCGCAGCCGTCCCCGCAGTCGCTCGGCCTCGATCAGACGCTCGCCGGCGACCTCCGGGCGGCGGAGTCGATCGCGAGGCAGGTTGCGGGCGGTGTTGCCGACGGTGTCGTTGCAGCGGCGCACGGAGTCGAGAAGGCGGCCACCGCTCCGCTCGCGGCCGTCGCTGAAGCGCCGGCGAAGATCGGATTGATCACCGAGAAAGTGCGCGAGGACTTCTTCAGGACCGAAGTGCCGTTCGGCCCGATCATTTATCGCGAGGCGAAGAAGAACAACATCCGTCCCGAGCTCGTCGCGGCGGTGATTCATCAGGAGTCGAGGTTCAAACCGACGGCGCGCTCCGGCGCGGGCGCGGTGGGATTGATGCAGCTCGTACCGCGCACGGGGCGGTGGATGGGCGCGCGCGATCTGACGAATCCCGGGCAGAACATCGCCGCGGGCACGAAGTATCTGAAGTATCTCAACGATCGCTTCGACGGAAACGAGACGAAGGTGATCGCGGCGTACAACGCGGGCGAGGGGAACGTGAAGCGCTTCGGCGGCGTGCCGCCGTTCCGCGAGACGCGCAACTACGTGTCGAAGGTGCGCGACTACGAGCAGGAGTATCGGACCCGCGTGGAGAATCGCGCGAACGAGTTGCAGACCGCACCCGCGGACGCGGCACGGTAAACTAGCGCAGCGTGTCCGGTATCAGACTCCTGGTCGGTACGATCGTGATGGGCATCGCCGTGCCGGTCACCGTCTTTCTTCTGCTGCGACTCACCTCGCTCGCGCAGCTCTTCACGATTGCCGCAACGACGTTCCTCGCCTGGGGCATCGCCGATCTGCTCTCCACGATTCTCGAGAAACCGCGGCTGAAGGATCGCTCGCCGGGGGCGGCGTTGAAGGAGGATTGGGAGCGGAGGACCAAGGAGTAGGTTGCGGGGTGCGGGGTTGCCAGGTTGCTGGGTTGCCGGGTTGCCCGGTTACCCGGTTGCCCGGCGGCGCCGCGCGGGGGCCGGCGCCTGTACCGGGAAACCGGGCAACTGGGAAACCGGGCAACCGGGCAACCCGGCAACTCAAATCCAATCCCCCAACCTCCTCAACAACTGATCAATCGACAACAACCTCTCCGCGCCGTCGGAGGTGCGGCGGAAGATCGCGTGGTACCAGCCTTTCATGCCGACCGGGGTGTAGACGTCGTCGCCGAGGCGCAGGCGGCCGCCGGAGACGAGCTTGAGGAAGACCTGTTCGTACGCGGATCTCGTGAGGCGGCGATCGGGGAAAGGGATCGCGTAGTTGGACCTGCGGCGTTCCGCCTTGCGGCGCTCGCTGCGGCCGTTGCCGCCGAGCAGGGACATCGAGCGGCGGTCGAGATACTGCGGCGCGCGTTTCGGCGCGAGCTTGCCGGGACGATCGCCGCGGCGGCGCGCGAGCGCGGACTTGTTGCGCGCCGTGCGCCGCGGCGCTCCGCGCAGCGGGCGCGGAGGGAGATCGTCGAGCAGCGTTGCGGGCCGCGAGGGCGCGTCTTTGGCCTGAATCGAATTCGTTCGCGCGCGCGGCTCGTTCGCGCTCACGTTCGCCATCTCCGCGTGATGCTGCTCGCGCGCCTTCTGCCGCTCGAGCACGAACGCGTCGATCGTCTGCACGTGCATCTCGCGCCACGGCGCGAGCAATCCCATCTCCGCCTCGTAACTCTTCAACTCGTGAATGACCATGCCCCAGCGGCAGAGACGCCCGACGTCTTCGTACGCGCTCGGACGGTCGATCAGCTCGAGCAGCGACGGGGCGCGGCCGTCGTAGATCGCGAAGAGAAGGCGAAAGCTGAAGGGATCGGAGTACTCGCGGATCGACTTGCGGAAGTACCACGCGGTTTCTTTCCCGATCTCGCGCAGTGATTTCTTCTCGCCGTACTGCGTCGTCCAGATCCGCGCGTCGATGTCGGCGGTGTAGGGACTCTGCTGGTAATGAAAGTCCTTCGTCAGCCAGCCCTTGCGCGTCGTGTGCTTGCCGGGCGTCACGCCGGCGATCACAGGAATCGGCAGCGTCTCGAGCAGCGAGAGGTCGTACGACGGCCAGCTCATGACTTCGCGCACGATGCCGACGATCAGCGTTGCGGTGGCGATCATCAGACCGGGATCGGGAGTGAAGTCGACCGTGATCTCGATGCGGTTGCCGCGCGGACGCACGCCGACGCCCGTCGAGCGCCGGTTCGAGGCAACGAGCATCACGGGGACGGGGAGGATGTACGCGAGCAGCAGCGCGAGGGCCTGGACGTTGCGCTTCCTGTTCTGCCGCGACTTCGGGATCTCGTAGGAGATGTTGTAGTGGCTGCTATAGGCCTTGAGGCGAACCGTGTGGCCGTTCTGATGGCCCCAGTTCGTGAGCTGGTCGCGCACGAAGCCGACCTGTTCCCACAGATTGCGCACCATGCGCGCCGTGCAGGCGGGCGCGAGCTCGATCACCGGGGTGACGACCTCGATCACGCCGCGATCGAAGTAGACCGCGCCTCCGGTGGGAAGCTGCAGGGAAGATTTTTCCCGCTTCAGCAGCGGTCGGTCGATGAACGTGCTCGGGTGTTTCCAGTAAGGCTCGGGATTGATTTCCCGCTCATCGAGGAAGACGTTGAACTCCGACTCCATGCCGATGGCCGGCATCTTCAGCCAGGTTCGGCGCCCACGGCGCCGCTCGCTTTCGAGCTCGCGTTTCCAATCTGGTGGCGGCATGCAGAATCAGGAACTGCAGATAGCGGACTAAGCAAACGGTGGGCCGGGGAGCGCGAACGTACGTAGCGCACGGATGAATGTACGTAGCGCGAATGTACGTAGCGCCCGGCTTCAGCCGGGCGAACGACCGGCTAAAGCCGGTCGCTACGTTTCGCGGTCGCTACGTTTCGTGGTCGCGACGTTTCTACTCCTCGACGCTTGCGGGCGCTCTGCGCTCCTTCCGCCGCCTCTCCTCGAACGCGAATCTCGGCCGGTTTTCCTGCGGCTGTTCCATCCGATCCTCGCTGATCTCGCGCGGGATCAGGGTGATGTAGCCGAGGTCGATGTGCAGGTGATCGTCGGCATTCCTGCCGGTGACCGGGCCGTAAGGCAAAACGTTCACGTCGTCGGAGAGATCTTCCGCGATGTCGTTGAACTTCTCGATCGTTTCCTTCGTCCTGAGGATGTTCGAGCCGATGCGGTAGATGTCGGCCGCCGTCCCCCACATGTGAGGCGAGGCGGTGTGCGACATCTTGTGGGACGGCGAGCGGTAGCCGCCGTTCACGGCGATGTGTACCGAGGCGCCGGCGGCGGCGCGGAACCCTTCGAGATAGAACGCCAGGATGCGCACCGCGCACGGAACGTACCTCGGATACTGCTGCAGGCGCGGCGCTTCCTTCAGATCGTTGAGGATGAATTCGTTGATGCCGAAGTGCGGCGTGAGCGGCGTCGACATCGCGACGTCGTGCGAGGGGATCTCGTAGAAGTAACGCGGCAGGCGATGGCGCCGCCCTTCGTGGTCGCGCAGCATCTCTCCCGGCTTCAGGATCGCGCGCAGCTCGTCATCGAGATCGAATGCGTCGACGACTTTCAATCTCGATTCGCCATCCTCACGACTCATACATCGTACCCGCGAGCGTGCTGAAGATATCGCGGGAGAGTGCCGCGACGGCACCCCCGCGACCCTGCTCGGCCGCGAACTGGGTCAGGATCACGAGCACGTACGGCTTCCGGTCCTCGAGGTAGACGATGCCCGCGTCGTGATGTACGGTCGAGATGTTGCCGGTTTTGTGTGCGACGCGCGCGGCTTTCGGGAGGCCGGCCGGGATGCCGCTGCGGTACTGCTGATCGAGCAGGATGTCGAGCATCTGCTCGCACGCCTCCCTGGAGTACGCCTTCTCTTCCGCGATGAGGCGCAGGAGCTTGAGCAGTCCGTTGGCGGTGACTTCGTTGTTCAGTCCCGCTTCGAACGCGCGCTGATCCTCGACGCCGCGCAGCACTCTCATGCCGTCGATGTCCAGTTCATCGAGCGCGTGCTGGATGTTCGAGATGCCGACGATGTCGACGAGGAGGTTCGTGGCGAGGTTGCTCGACCTGGTGATCATCCAGTACGCGAGCTCGCGCACGGTGAGGGTCTTGCCGAGGTGGCCGTAGACGTCGGGATCGGCGTCGCGGCCGAGGTCGAGCATGAACGGCTCCTGGTTGACGATGCTCGTGAAGCGATTGCGCACGTGCACGGACGCATCGAGCGCGAGCTCGCCGCGGTCGACTTCGCGGAAGACGCCGAGGAGGACGGCGAGCTTCATCGTCGACGCGGCGTGGAAGTGGTGATCCGCGTTGTAGGACCACTGGATGGTCGTCTCGGCGTCGTAGAACGCGATGCCGAGGTTCTCCAGCGCGTGGTCGCGCCGGATCTTCATCACGTTGCGGAACAGCGAGACTTCCGCCGCGGCGACCGAGTCGCGCGCGGCCTGAAGCGGTTCTGCGGCCATTGCGGGAATCTTAAGCAAGAAGTGTGCGGCGCAATACAATCTTCCATCCCCATGGCATGCCTCGAATGCGGTTTCGAGCTCGTCGAAGAAGGAAAGAGCTGCGCCGTTTGCGGTGCGGAAACGGTCTCCGGCACGGTTCCCTTCGAGCAGGCGCGCACGGTTGCACAGGCTGACGCGACGCCGCCGCGGCCGCGGCGACGCGGCGGCGCGTTCGGCGCCGGCGAGGTGTTCTCGAAGCGCTACGAAGTCCTCGGCGCGATCGGACGCGGCGGCATGGGCTCGGTCTATCGCGTGCGCGACATGCAGGACGAAGTCGAGCGCGCGCTGAAGGTGCTGCATGCGACGGTGGAGGATGAATCCGCGGCCGTGCGCTTCCGCCGCGAGATCGAGATCCTCGCGCGCGTGACGCATCCCGGCATCGTGCGGATCTTCGACTGGGGCATCGTCGAGGATCGGATGTACTTCATCGCGGAGCTGATCGACGGTCAGGATCTGCGGAGCGTGCTGCGCAGCCGCGGCGTGCTCTCGCCGCCCGAGGTCTGCCGGATCGGCGCGGAAATCGCCGAGTCCCTCGGCGCGGCGCACGCGATGGGCATCATTCATCGCGACGTCAAGCCGCACAACGTGATGATCCGCGGCGACGGCCGCGTGACGCTGCTCGACTTCGGCGTGGCGCGCGGCGCGGGGATCGATATGAACACGATCACCGCGACCGGCGTGATCGTCGGCACGCCCGACTACATGGCTCCCGAGCAGTTCCAGGGTCATCGCGTCGACGCGCGAAGCGACCTCTATTCGCTTGGGATCGTGCTCTACGAGCTGCTCGCGGGCGCGGTGCCGTTCCGCGGCGATACGCCGGTGGGACTGGCGATGCAGCATCAGTCGACACTTCCTCCGCCGCTGCGCACGCAGCGTCCGAACGTGCCGGCGTGGCTCGAGCGGATCGTGCTGAAGTGCCTGGAGAAGGATCCGATGAATCGCTACGTCAGCGCGCACGAAGTGGCGGAGGAGCTGAAGCGTCCGCGCACGTCCGGCGATCGCCGCACGCGGACGCTGGCGACGGGCGATCAGGTGCTCGAGGACGACTCGGAGGCGACGCCGTGGGCGCTCACGCTGGTCACGCCGGACGAGCGGAAATCGTGGACGCTCGAGATGGCGCTGCAGTTCGAGGGACGTTTCTACAAGCTCGCGGATGTGCGCTCCGCGGGCCAGCGCTGGTTCTATCGCTTCGCGCACTGGCCGGACGAGGAGATCCTCCGCAGGATCGTCGACTACGAGCAGGACGCGGCGGAGAGAACGGCGAGCCGGGGTTTGAGGGGGAAGTTGAAGGACTGGCTGGGTTAGCGAAGTTAGTAAGTTAGTTTGTCATCCCGAGCGTGAGTCGAGGGACCCGGGGGTTGGGCGGCGCGCTCATCGTGCCACCCTCCCCCCGGGTCCCTCGCTCACGCTCGGGATGACAAGGCTGGCAACGCATGCTTCAAGGTTGAAGGTCCGCTGGTCAGCGAACGTAGGGGCGGGCTTCAGCCCGCCCTCGACCGGCTGAAGCCGGTCGCTACGTCAATCAGCGCTGTCAGTCACTCAGCGCTTCCAGTCATTCAGATCCCAGTCGTAGTCGTCGTACTCGAGCTCGATCTTCTTCGCCTGATCGATCATCCGTTGCTTGTCGGCGCTCACGTACCTGCGGATGAATGCGGCCTTGCCGCCGCCCCACTTTTCGAAGTCGTCGCTGAACCAGTCCATGATCTTCGTGACGTGGATCGTGAGCTCGTCGCCGTCGCGCTCGAATCGCGTGCGGGCGAGGAACGCGCGGGCCTGTTCGTCGAGCTGCGCGTCGATCTTCGCTCCGGCGTACGCGTCGGTGCGCAGCGGCGGACAGCTCTTCGCGGCGCAGTTGATCGCGAAGTGAATGCGCGGATCTTTGAATCCCTCGCGGATCTTCTCGTTCTCGATCTGGTCGAGAGAGAGCTTGTCGCCGCCGACGGGCACGCGCGGCTTCTTGAAGACGTTGAGGCGGATGATCGGATCGGTGGAGATGTCGCGGATCGAGTCGACCGGATAGTGCTCGAGGATCGTGGCCACGGTGTTGACGTTGTAGACGTTGATCCAGTGCGCGAGCTGGGACTTGCGGTCGAGCTTCGCGGCGTTGACACGCGCGAGCTGCTGGCGGATCGCCTGGACGGTCTTTGCGTCGCGGGCTTTGAGGGACTTGTAGTCGACGCCGTGAGTGGGGTTCGTGTAGGTGGAGAGGATGCGCGTCCACTCGGTGAGTTGGGCGCTGGCCGAGGTGGCGAGGAGGAGCAGAACGATGAACGATGAACGATGAACGATGAACGATGAAGGCATTCGGATTTGGTTTCTCATCGGTATGTCGCGCGCAACCAACGTCCGATGCGTTCGATTCCGTTCGTGATCTGCTCGACGCTCGCGGCGTAGGAGATGCGCACGAAGCCCTGGCCGTGCGTGCCGAAGGCGAGGCCGGGAATCACCAGCACCGCCGCGTCGGTGGCGAGCGTTTTCGCGAACGTGATCGTGTCGCAGGAGGGGACGGGGACGAAGGTGTAGAACGCGCCGCCGGGCGGCTCGATCTTCGCGCCGAGCTCGTGCCCGAGCGCGTAGAGCGCGGCCTCGCGCTGCTCGCCGAACTGCATGCGCACGCCTTCGAGCCACGACGCGTTCCAGTGCCGCTCGTCGAAGATCAGCTCGGCGAGCGCCTGTGAGAACACGGACGCGCAGGTGGCGATGTACTGATGGGCGGTGATGACCGGCTTCATCAGTTCCGCGCGCGCGAGGACCCATCCGAGGCGGAGGCCGGTCATGCCGTGACTCTTCGAGAGGCCGTTGAGGACGATGACGTTCTCGCTCATGCCGAGCATCGAGGCGGGCGGCTCGTCGTACCAGATCTCGCGATAGATCTCGTCGCTGACGACGAGGCGGCCGGTATCAGCGATCTGCCGCAGCGTCGCTTCGTCGACGACGGAGCCGAGGGGATTCGAGGGAGAGTTGACGACGATCAGCTTCGTTTGCGGTGTGATCTTCGCGCGCATCGCGTCGAAGTCGATGCGCCAGTCAGGCGGCTCGAGGTCGTACGTGACGACCTTCGCACCGCAGATCTTTGCGATGGTCGCGTAGGAGAGAAATCCGGGATTCGGCACGAGCACTTCGTCGCCCGGATTCACGAACGCGGTGAAGACGGCGAACAGGCCTTCCTGCGTGCCGGCGGTGACGCAGGCTTCGCTCTTTGGATCGAAGTCCGTGCCGTCGCAGAGTTTTTTGCGCAGCGAGAGCGAACCGGCGTTGGGTGAGTAGTTCCACGACGTCGTCGCCGCACGGCGCGCGAGCTCGCGAAAGTGCTCGTCGGGCTCGAGGTTCGGCTCGCCGATGCCGAGGTTGACGGAGTGGGAGGTGGCGAGCGCGTTGATCTGGCGGATCAGGGAGAGCTCGATGTCGCGGAGGCGGTGGGCGGGGTTCATGGTGCTGCGTGCTGCGTGCCTCGTGCTGCGTCATGAATCGCCACGCAGCACGTAGCACGCAGCACGCAGCACCCGGTACTCACCGCAGCGCCTCCTCCAGCGCCGTCGCCGAATCCGTCTTCTCGTCCCGGTACTTCACGATCATCGGCGTGGCCACGTGCAGCGCGTGCTGTTCGGCGAACGCGCCTTTCATCGGGCGTGCGCCGGGGATCACCACCGCGCCGTACGGAATCTCGAGCGGGCTCTCGGATGTGCGGCGATAGATCTGGCCGCGCACGGTGTCGTACACGGGCGTCGACGCGGTGAGCACGACGCCGGCGCCGATCACGGCGCGGGAGCGGACGATCGTGCCTTCGTAGATTCCGCAGTTGCCGCCGACGACCACGTCGTCCTCGATCACCACCGGAATGTTCCCGATCGGCTCGAGCACGCCGCCGATCTGCGCGGCGGCCGAGAGATGGACGCGCTTGCCGATCTGCGCGCACGAGCCGACCAGCGCGTGCGAGTCGATCATCGTCTCCTCGTCGACGTACGCGCCGATGTTCACGAACGCGGGGGGCATCATCACCACGCCTTTGGCGATGTACGCGCCGCGGCGGATCGACGAGCCGCCGGGCACGATGCGGATGCCGTCGGCGACTTTGAAGCGCCGCGCGGGGATGGTGTCCTTGTCGACGAACGAGAGCGATCCCGACGCGAACTCGGCGAGCAGGCCGAAGCGGAACGCGGCGAGGATCCCTTCCTTCACCCATGCCTGCGTGTGCCACACGCCGTCGGCATCGCGCACGGCCGCGCGCACGGTCCCTTTCTCCAGTTCCGAGAGGAAGAGACCGACGGTCTTCACTCCTTCGGTGCGGTCGGCGTGGGTGAGCGCTTTGACGCGGTCTTCGATGGTGATCATCTGGTTTGGGTTGCTGGGTTGCTGGTAACCACCTACAACAACGCGCACTCCTTCAAAATCGCCTCGAGCTTCTTCCGGTTCGCATCGGTGATCGGCGCGAGCGGCGAACGAACCGTATCACTTTCGAGAATGCCCATCATCTTCATCGCCGCCTTCACCGGGATCGGATTCGACTCGATGAAGTTGCCGATGAGCAAGGGCAGCAGGCGATTCTGAATCGCGATGTCGCGTGTGTCGACCAGCTGACGCATGAGGCGCGGTACTTCATTGCTCGCGACCGAGATCACGCCCTCGCCGCCGCAGGCCATCATCGGCAGCGTCCACGCGTCGTCGCCGCTGAGAACGAGGAAGCCTTTCGGGCGGTCGCGCAGGATGGTGAGGATCTGCTCGAGGTTCGCCGACGCTTCCTTCACGCCGATGATGTTCGGGATCTCGCGCGCCATGCGCAGCGTGGTCTCCGCGGTCATGTTCACGCCCGTGCGGCCGGGAACGTTGTACATGATCATCGGAAAGCCGCTCTTCTTCTTCTCGAGCGCTTCCGCCTGCGCGCCGAAGTGGCGGCGCAGTCCGTCGGGCGTGGGCTTGTTGTAGTACGGCGTGATGGTGAGGATGCCGTCCGCGCCGAGATCGACGGCGAGCTGCGCGAGCTCGACGGCGCGCGCGGTGTTGTTGTTGCCGGCGCCCGCGAGGACAGGCACGCGGCCGTTCGCGCGTTTGACGGTGAGCTCGACGACGCGTTTGTGCTCGTCGGCCGTCAGCGCGGGATTCTCACCCGTCGTGCCGCAGGGGACGAGGAAGTTGATGCCTTCCGTGATCTGCCAGTCGACGAATGTTTCGAATGCGGCTTCGTCGAAGGAGCCGTCCTCTTTGAACGGGGTGATGAGAGCTGTGCCTACGCCGTGGAACATGCGTTACTCCCCGCGCCAACGATGAACGATGAACGATGAACGATGAATTATGAATGATGAATGAGCAATCGCGCGCGACTCATCGTTCATCGTTCATCGTTCATCGTTCATCGTCAACAACTCATCGAACCTGATCAACCCGCGCTTCCCGTGCAATCTCTCCGCCGCAAACACCGCCCCCCTGGCAAACCCCTCCCTCCCCCTTGCGCGGTGCGAGATCTCGACCACGTCATCCGGCGAGTCGAAGAAGACGGTGTGCAGTCCGAACTCCGCGCCCACGCGCGAGGCGGCGATGGACGGATCGAGCTTGCCGGCGCTTCCTTCCTTCACCTCGCTCGCGATCCTGATCGCGGTGCCGCTCGGCGTGTCTTTCTTCTGCGCGTGATGGCGTTCTTCCATTCCCGCGGCGTACTGCGGAAAGCGTGCGAAGAGCTCGCCGGCGCGGCGGGCGAGCGCGAACATCGCGTTCGCGCCGGGGGAGAAATTCGATGCGTACACGCACGCGATGCCCGCGCCTTCGACGCGCTTGCGCACGTCCTCGAGGCGATCGTTCCAGCCCGTGGTTCCGATGACCATGTCGAGCTTGTGGTCGCAGGCGACGCCGAGGGCGTGATCGAGGGCGCTGGCGTGCGAGAAATCGATCAGCACCTCCGCATTGAGGAGGGCGGACGTCTCGTCCGCCACCGCAGGCGGACGGGACGTCCGCCGTCCAATGATGCAGACGACCTCGTGTCCCGCCTCGTTCGCGACGCGCTCGACCGTGCGGCCCATCTTGCCGTAGCCGTGGAGGGCGATCTTCATACGGCGACCGTTGCTTCAGCAGGCGCCGCGAAGAGCGCGCGATGAATGAGCTGGATGGCGCGGTCGGCGTCCGCGTCGTCGACGACGAGGCTGAGGTTCAGGCCGGAGCGGCCGAGGGAGATCATCTTCACCGGCATCCCCCCGAGCGCCTCGAGCACGCGCGCGCCGACGCGCGAGTCGGACATCACGTTCTGTCCCACGACGGCGATGATGCACTGGTTATCGATCAGCTCGACGTCCGCCAGTTTTGCGAGCCGTGTTCTCAACTCATCGATGTCGTGTTTCTCGTCGACCGTCACGGTGACCGACACCTCCGACGTCGCGATCAGATCCACGGAGATGCCGAGATCCGCGAAGATCGAGAAGAACTGCGCGAGAAATCCGTGCGCGCCGAGCATCTTGTTCGACGTCACGTGCACCATGGTGACGTTCTTCTTCCGCGCGATCGAGCGCGGCCCCGCCGCCGCTTCCACGACGCGCGTGATCAGCGTGCCGGGCGACGCGGGGTTGTGCGTGTTGAGCACGCGCACGGGGATGTTTGCCTCGACCGCCGGCTCGAGCGTGCGCGGATGCAGCTTCGCGCCGAACTGCGCGAGCTCGGCGGCTTCCTGGAATGAGAGGCGGTCGATGACCCGGGCGTCGGGAACGAGGCGCGGGTCGCAGGTGAGCAGGCCGTCGACGTCGGTCCAGATCTGCACTTCGTCCGCGCCGATGGCCGCGGCGACGATCGCGGCGCTGTAGTCGGAGCCGTTGCGTCCGAGGGTCGTGGTGGCGCCGGCTTTCGTGCTGCCGATGAAGCCGCCCATGACCGGAATGATGTTGCGCTCGAAGAGCGGCGTGAGCGCGGCGCGCGCGGCCTCGCGTGTCTCGTCCATCAACGGCGCCGCGCCGCCGAACTGCTCGTTCGTGATGATGACTCTCTCGGAGTGCACGTGCTCGGCCGCGAGCGAGCGCATCTTCATCGTGTAGGCGAAGAGGACCGACGAGAGCTTCTCGCCGATGGCCATCACCTTGTCGCGGGCGCGGGGCGTGATCTCGCCGAGAAGGGTGATGCCGCGGAGGATGGTGTCGATCTCCTCGATCTGCTTCGCGAGCTGCCTGATGAACGCTTCGTAGAAATCCGACTTCTGCTGCACGAGCCGCAGCGCGACTTCCTCGTGCCGCGCGCGGACGGCTTCGATGATCTCGCGCACGCGCGCCGCCTGCTGCGCGCATGCGGCTTCGCTCGCGGCGACGAGATCGTTCGTGACGCCTTCGAGCGCGGAGACGATCACAACCGGCTGCAGCGAGCGGCGCTCCGACACGATCTCGATCGCGTTGGCCACGCGGTCCGCATCGCCGACGGAGGTGCCGCCGAACTTGATGACGATCATGCGGATCTCCGTGTGGAGTGCGGCGACGCCAGTCGCCGCTGTTCAACGCGGCGACGCGAGTCGCCGCGCGCCGCAGCTCCGCTGCGGCGTAGGAAAGCGGCGACTGGCGTCGCCGCACTCCACACGCTGCGCGTCACAACAGCCCTCGCGCTTTCAGCAGCTCCGCGTTCAGGATCGCCGCGCCCGCGGCGCCGCGAATCGTGTTGTGCACGAGGGCGACGAAGCGGAAGTCGAGAATCGGGCAGGGGCGGAGGCGGCCGGCGGAGACGGCCATGCCGCGCTCGCGGTCGCGGTCGAGGCGCGGCTGCGGGCGGTCGGGCTCGTCGATGTAGTGGATCGGGTGCTTCGGCGCGAACGGGAGTCCGAGCCGCTGCGGCTCGCCTTCGAACGACTCGAATGCGGCGCGCACGTCATCGATCGATGCGCGACTGCGCAGCTTCACAGATGCGGTCATCAGGTGCCCGTCGATCACCGGCACGCGGTTCACCTGCGCGGAGATCGTGATCGGCGCGTCGACGTGGTGCGTGCCGTCCCACGTGCCGAGGATCTTGCGCGGCTCCTTCTCGATCTTGTCTTCCTCGCCGCCGCCGATGAAGGGGATGACGTTGTCGAGGATCGCGTACGACGCGACGCCCGCGTAGCCGGCGCCGGAGATCGCCTGCATCGTCGTGACCTGCACCTGCTCGACGCCGAACGCGCGCTCGAGCGGCGCGAGGGCGATGGCGAGACCCATCACCGAGCAGTTCGGATTCGTGACGATAAAACCCGGCGCTGTCGGCCGTGCCGGCCCGCCGCGGCGCTTGCGCTGATGCTCGATCGCATCGAGGTGATCGGGATTGATCTCCGGAATCAGCAGCGGCACGTCGTCGTCCATGCGGTGATTGCGCGAGTTGGAGATGACCGCGCAGCCGCGGGCCGCGTAGTCGTCTTCCGCTTCGCCGGCGACCGAGGAGTCGAGGCCGGAGAAGAGGAGGCGCGACTCGAGGTCAGCGCCGAGGTTCTTCACGGTGAGCGCGGAGGTTTCATGCGGCAGCAGCGACTCGAGACGCCAGTCGGCCGCCTGCGCGTACGTCTTCCCGGCGCTGCGTTCGGAGGCGACGACTTCGTGGACGCGGAACCACGGATGGTTCTCGAGGAGCTGGATGAAGCGCTGCCCGACCGAGCCCGTCGCGCCGAGAACGGCGACAGGGATGCGATCGGTGCGCGCTGCGGTGGCCGGCGCTTCGGCCGGCAGGGTGGCGGTCATGCTTGGGCTCCCTTGCAAGAAGGATTCTATGCGGTGATCTGTCATCCCGAGCGTGAGTCGAGGGACCTGTGTGTGTGGGTGGCGCCGTACTCGCGCCTCCCGCCCCCCGGGTCCCTCGCTCACGCTCGGGATGACATAGCATCCCTACATGCTCTCCGTCGAAGAAGCACAAGCACTCGTCATGTCCGAGGTCACACTCCTCGGCGAGGAAAGCGTCGCGTTCGATGAGGCATTCGGGCGCGTTCTCCGCGAGGACGCCATCGCGGACATCGACATGCCGCCCGCCGACAACAGCGCGATGGATGGCTACGCGGTGCGCGCCGCGGATCTGCCCGGAACGTTGAACGTGATCGGCGACATCCCCGCGGGCCACGTCGCAACGCAGCGCGTCGAGGCGGGAACGGCGATGCGAATCATGACCGGCGCGTTCGTGCCCGAGGGCGCGGACACCGTGGTGCAGGTCGAGCTCACCGACGGCGGGCTCGAGGTCGTGACGATAGACACGACTCTCGCGAAAGGGACTAACGTGCGAAGACGCGGCGAGGACGTGCGCGCGGGCGACGTCGTGCTCGCAAAGGGTACGCGCATCGGCGCCGCGGAGCTGGCGATGCTCGCGGCGGTGCAGAAGCGCGCGATGCGCGTCGGACGCAGACCGACGGTCGCGATTCTCTCCACGGGCGATGAGCTGATCGGCATCGACGAGCCCCGGCGCCCGGGAACGATCGTCAACTCCAACGCACCGCTCCTCGACGTGCTCGTGCGCGGATGCGGCGCGGTGCCGCGTCCGCACGGCATCGTGCGCGACACGCGCGAGGCGACGATCGCCGCGCTCGACGCGGCCGCGGCATCCGACTTCGTCATCACCTCCGGCGGCGTCTCCGTCGGCGCCTGGGATTTCGTGAAGGAAGCGCTCGAGGCCCTCGGCGCGGAAACGAAATTCTGGAGAGTAGCCATGAAGCCGGGGAAGCCGGTCGTGCTGTCCCGCCTTCGGGAGAGCCTCGTGTTCGGACTTCCGGGCAACCCCGCCTCCTGCTTCGTCTCCTTCCACCTCTTCGTCGCTCCCGCGCTGCGGAAGGCGGCAGGGGAGTCGGGGGAGCTCTTCCCGCCGATGGTGCGCATGCGTCTCGCCGCGCCGCTCCGCGGCGTTCCAGATCGCCGCGTCTACGTGCGCGTGCGCGTCGACGCACGCGACGGAGAGCTCGTCGCCACGCCGCTCACGAAGCAGGGCTCCGGCGCGCTGACGTCGATGCTCCACGCGAACGGACTGGCGGTCGTCGAGGCAGGAGCGAGCGCGGACGATGCCGCGCCGGTGGTCATGATCGCGATGCCGCGGTGAGATTTCTCCGTTGAACCGCGAAGTAGATCGGTTGCCCGCGACGCGAAGCAATCCTGGTTGCCGCCGCAGCGATCGCGCTTGCCGGGTTGGCCGGAACGCTTCGCTCGGAAGCACGCCTGCTTTGCATGCAAGGGCGATTGCCTGGCGTGCAAAGGTGCTTGTACGCCGAAGCCTGGGATTGCAGCCGTGCGAGTTGGCTGCTCAGCGTCCCAAGGTAGTGGTCGCGGACTCTCGAGCCAAGCCGTCCTGTCTGTCGAGCCAGGCCGTCTTGTCTCTCGACCTCAAACGTTCAGCGCGCGAGGTAAGCACTCTTACCGCTCGTACTAACGATCGTCAGCTCGCGAGATAAGAAGCCTTAGGTCGCAAGGTAAGAGGCCTTAGCACGCGTGCTGAACGTCTTAGCGCGCGAGTCAAGCATCCTTAACTCGCTCGCCAACGAACGTTAGCTCGTGTCCTGAAATAAGACCGCCCACGGTGCTCGGACACAGCCCTCACTCTATTTTCCGAGTAAGCGCCGCCATACAGAACCGTGCCGACCATACGCGTCAGCTATGGTCCGACGCTTCGGCCGGCCGCGACGGACTTTTCCGTCACGTTCTTTCTGGCGCGGAAGGGGTATCCAGGTGTCCCCGTTCGAAAATCCGACGTGCCGCTGGAGGCCTAACGCATGTTGAAAGCGCGCTCCTTCCTGTAAGTTTGGAGTCGACAAAACCCGAACGAAAGGAAGGAGCGGCTGCCATGAAACAACAGGCGATTCAGTATCTCGCGATGGACGTTCACCAGGCAACGGTCGTAGCGAGCCTCCGCAACGAGGCCGGGAGGGTGATCATGCGGGCGACCGTGCCCACGGAGGCGAAGGCCATCCTCACGCTGGTCAAGAGCGCCGGCGAGCGCGTGCACGTGGCCTTCGAGGAAGGAACGCAGGCCCAGTGGCTGCACGATCTGCTGATCGGTCGTGCCGAGCGGGTGGTGGTCTGCAATGTGCGAGGACGTAGCGAGACCACGAACAAGAGCGACCGCATCGATGCCGATGGATTGTCTGAGCTGCTGCGCCTCGGCGCGCTCAAGCCGGTTTTCCATGGTGTACCGGAGATCCTCACGCTCAAAGAGCTCGTGCGCTGCTACATCGCCCTGGTTGAGGACTCCACGCGGGTGATGCTGCGCATCAAGGCCATCTTCCGGGCCCGGGCCATCCCCACGCCGGGCGTGTCGGTCTATCGGGCATCGCAGCGCAAACAGTGGCTGGCCAGGCTCGAGGGAGGTGCCCGCGTTCGAGCGCTCTCGCTGCTGACGCAACTGGACATGCTGCTCGAGCTGCGGCCGAAGGCGAAGGCGGCGATGATCGGCGCGGCGCGCCGGCAGCCGGGCTGGAAGAGTCTGCGCTCGATTCCCTTCCTCGGGCCGGTGCGGGTGGCTCTGATCCTGGCGATCATGCGTACGCCCTTCCGCTTCCGCACCAAGAGAAATCTGTGGCCCTACGCCGGGCTGGCCGTGGTGAAGCGCTCGAGCGCCGACCATGAGTTCAGGAACGGCAGGCTGCAGCGAAGCAAGAAGCCTCCTCTCACGCGAGGACTGAATCGGAATCACAATCCGCTGCTCAAGTCGGTCTTCAAGGGAGCGGCGACGGCCGCGGCATCGAAGCCTGGTCCGCTTTGCGACTATTTCGAAGCCTCGGTTGCCCGGGGCGTGAAGGAAGATCTCGCCAAGGTCACGCTGGCGCGCAAGATTTCCGCCGTGGCCCTGCGTCTGTGGAAGAAAGGAGAATTCTGGGATCCGAAGAAACTGACGATACAAGCGACATAGCGCTCGGTTCAGCGACGACTCGTCGAGTGTGGGTGACCCACTTCGAAATCTCAGTTGAATCCGGGACGAAGGTTCGAGGGAGAGTCTCAGCGAAGCGTTCCGTCCGACAGTAGTCACGTCGAGGCACTTGCCTAACCACAGGCCCCCTCGGATGACCAGAAGAAGCGACATGTCCACGCCACGTCGTATGACGAGCGTGAGTCTCAGATAGAACCATGGTCGACACCGTTGGAAGGTGATCGCCGGCCCGCTTGAAATCGTCTCACTGCGGATCAACGGAGAAATCGAAGATGAGTCAGCGGCGTAAGACTATTCCGCCCACCCAGGTGTCCTCACGATCGCCGCGATCTGGTCGGTCGGGGCTGATTGCAAGGGAGAAGACCGAAAAGCAATCAGCAAAGAGGAGAACCGCCCTTGACAATCGCTTTCATAGAACGCCTCACACGCCTCACACTGAGCTGCGGCGGGGTTACGCGCATGGTACGACGCGGCAGGACGGCTGTCGCGCCACGAATGCCTTTGACGGCGGCGCGATGTGCAGCCGGCATGCCGCCGTGAAGTTATGATGTTCCCGAGCCGGCTCGGCCGGCGGGCCGGACAGCCAGCCGCCGTCGGCTCCTGTGCGTTAGGCCGCCGGTTGCGCCGCGAATTGATCCCACGCAGATCTTGGATCGAGTTTCCGTGCTACCGCTTCAAGGGATACGGTTGTGCCCCTTCGATGCGCGATAAATGACCTGAGTTCCTCAGAGGACCAAATGTAGACCTCAGGAACGGTTTGCGGGTCGTGCCAATCTTGTTGGAAGCGTACAAAGACCAAAAAATGATGCCTACGGGCACTAAATGGTTCGATAAACCAATCGGCTTTACCTGTCAATGTCTTGACATCGATCGTGAACGCTTCCCCTGACTTTCGGACGGCCGCAATATCGACATTGTCTGGCTGCGCGTAGGTCAGATTCGCCTCTGCGCCGAGGCGGTGCAGAACCGAAAGCACATAGAACTTTGCCGCCAGTTCCAGATGTTTAGTTCTGCCGTACCAGGCGGGACGAGGCGAGCGGCTTGCTGGCACTGTAATCGGCGGGTCCCATGCAGTTGGGTTCTCCGCGTCCGCAACCAGCTTACGCTTTATCTCTTCTTCAGACAGCTTTTTTCGAGTGCTCATATATCCCAGCCAGTGATGACGCGGATCAGGCCCTTGCTTTTCTCATAGACGATGAGCTTGAGCCGACGCCCACCGTCAGTCCGGCCTATCAGTTGATAGCCACCGTGATAGCCCTTGTTCCGGCGAACATCAAAACCGTTCCAAATGACTTCGACCGCTTCGTCCAGCGTTACGCCATGGCCCGCGAGCTCGTCTTCGTCGAACTCAAAGTCGAACTGCTCGGGGTCAAACTTCTGCCAAAAGACCACTCCCTTGGGATTCTAGCCCATCGTGGCGTCGCCGAGCGCACAGATGATGCATCGGACCTTGAAGGCAGAAACGACTCGGCCGCCCGAGCAGACCATGGATCGTCAGCAGAGGCGCTTCGACGAGTTCCGTCACGTGTTCAACCACGAGCGCCCGCACGAGGCTCTCGGTCAGAAGCGCCCGGCGACGATCTACCGCCCCTCACCACGGCCGTATCCCGAGTCATTGCCGCCGATCGAGTACCCCGGCCATCTCGAGACGCGAAAGATCGGACACAACGGATTGATGCGATAGAAGAACGAACGGATCTTCACGAGCAAGACGCTGACGGGCGAGTGGGTTGGTCTCGAGGAGATCGACGACGGGATCTGGTCGCTCTACTTCGGCTCGGTGCTTCTGGCACGCTTCGACGAACGGGAGATGAAGTTCCATGGCTGATCCGGATCCGGATCGCGACAGGAGCACGATGCGTCGTGAGTTGAACACCTGCGTGATCGAACACCCTTCATCGTGCCGACACAGCCGATCGTGCGAATTGAATCAGCGGTTGACGCTCCGCGCATTTGAACGCTCACGCTACGAAAAATCGCCCCTCGTGTATTCGAACGGAGGTCACAAGGTGTAACCTATGTGCCCGGTCTGATTTGTCACCCATGTTCCCGGCCGCACGGCGGAGTTGGGCTGCGGTTACGACGATGATTGAGTGACTGCCAAATAGAGCAAGCCCAGCGATCCAACAAGTGCAACCGTCGCTTTCAGTACAGCGTCAGCGGTCTTAAGCTTCTTTGTAAGCTGCGGGTCCGTTAATGCTCTGACAAAGTTGAGTAGCCAACTGCGAGCAAACGCAAACAGCACGATGCCGATGTAAGACACGGCGACAAAAAAACCCGCCAACTCCAAAACAAAGCTGATCGCTTTGCTGCTCAACGGCACAGCGGAGAAGCACAGTGAACCATTCAAGAACAGAAAAGGATAGACGAGAACAAGCGGCGGAACTGCGGCGGGCAGCAGGGCCATCCAAGCGATCGCCGACACGCGCTCGCCGTCGGAACTGTTAATAACCGCGGCGCAAACAAGCGTGTATGCAAGCCAGACCGCCGCCGCGCGACCAAAGTCGCCACAAATCGCCTGGAGAAGGATACCTGTTACGACACCAAGAATCGACGCCATGGCCACACGACCGACTCTTTCCTGAGCAGCCGTCATTTCTCACCTGCTTCTATCTGTCGAAAGAATGCTAATGCACTCGACACGCGCTGATCGGTGGCATAGTCCATGAACGGGTGGGACCATTGAACGCGTCTTACAACGGTAGCGCCACACGACGACGCTCGAGCAAGAAGCGGCTCTGAGGCAGCCGGTTTGATTATAGGATCTTGGCCACCCGAGACAACGAGAAGATTGGAGCAGTTGGCTGGAAGATGGTTTATGGGATCGAACGCCGCTGGACAACCGTAGGATTTAAGCGTGGCGGGTAGCGAGTCGAGTACGTATGCGTCCAGATCGAGGTCTAGCAGGTTTGCCGCCAAAATTGCGCCTAGGGATAAACCATAGACGTAGACATTGTGGTATCTTTGGCGGAGCCCCACGAGGATCTGGCGGTTGTCCGCGAGCAATGCCTTCGCACGCGGAATTCCTTCACTCTTACCATAGCCTCTGAAGTCAACAATCACGACATCGTACCCGGCTTGAGCAAAAGGCCAAAAGGCATCCGCGATCGTCGCTGCGGTCATGGCGTTTCCTTGAATCACCAGCACGACGCGGCCCACATTGTCGCCGGCCGCCTTAAGCCTATAGCCATGAAGTTTTCGACCGTCCATCGCCGTAACCAAGTAAGGAACAGCGCCGGGCGGGTCAATCCCTGGATCTAGCTGGGTGGCAGCTCGTAGCCAAAGTTTGAACCCGAGCCATTCGCGCCATCCACAGGTGGTTCGCTCCAGGTTGTTAGCTGCGAGACAACTTGTCGTAGCTGCCAGGCAGCTGAATAGCAAGAGCGCCGTAGCACCGATTCGTCTCATCGTCCTCTCCCTTGCATTAGGAGGGCCGCGAGGGCGAAAATCCCTACCCCGGGCGCTTGCCCCACGTCGGCCAACGCCTCACACTGAGCTGCGGCGGGCGTCACGCGCATGGAACGATGCGGCGCGGCGGCTGCCGCGACACGAATGCCTTTGACGGCGGCGCGACCTGCAGCCGACGTGCCGCCGTGCCGTTACGATGTTCCCGAGCCGGCTCGGCCGGCGGGCCGGACAGCCAGCCCGCCGTCGGCTCCTGTGTGAGTTAGGCGTGAGTTAGGCGGCTGGCCAGTTTACACGCAACTCGGGCGCTAGTCATGGACGACGAAACTCGAAGTTTAACACCATAAGTTTAGCCGATAGAGCAGGATCGAGTTCCTCGGCAAGCGCTTTTGCATGTGGTGCACAGAGAGGAGTGGTCACAGTCGTCAGGTTTCGAAGGCCGACTGAAAGCTTCGAACGAAGGATTGGCCAGTCGCGCATCACGACAAACGATGAGTAATACTCCAGATCGGCCAATTCCCACGGGTAGCGGTAGCTGAAGTTTCCCTTTCCTTCGTCCTCGCACAGCGGACATGGAATGCGGCCGGCCAGGTGATGAAAGCCGCGATACTTCCCTTCGGATACAGTCTCGAAGATCTGTTGCTTCTTATCGGACGATGCAAGACAGCCCCGAAAGAACGCCTGTCGGTCGCGGAGGAACACCTGCGCCTGGATTGGACAGATGTCGTCGAACAACTTGCACACCCAGAGGTCGATGGGCAACCTGATGGCACCCTCCGGACAGTTTGTTGCGTCTATGGAACCGCCGTCATATGACAGCGCGACCCACTCCGCCGACTGGTTCGTGAGCCGTTTCTCTATTTCGGCACGGATTGCGATCAAGGCTTGGTCTTGCGTGTTGGCCTGAAGAGAACACCAGATTCCAGTGCGATGGTACGCAGTTGCTGTCGAGCCACCACTGGTGTCTTGGATTTTAACAAGAACTCGAGATTTCACGCGGAACGAATTCTACATCGCGTTCTTCGCAGTCCGCCCTAACCCAACACCCATTTCAACACACATGCTCCTCGAGCAGCACCCATTTTCGGTGCGCAAACCTATATAGGAAAGAATCGTTCGCTTTGGCTATCTACCTATAGATGGTTTTGCCCGCGTCAGCCGCCCGCTGCCGGATTGGATCAGCGGGTGCCACGACTCCGCCATCGTCACAATCGCGACGCCACGCTCAGCTCCGCGAGCATCCGCGTGAGGCGCCGCGATTCCGTGTCGCCGCCTTCGTACGTCGCGCAGAGCAGCGCCACCTGCTCCGCGGGCTCGCCGGCGAAGATCGTGAAGCCGTTCTCCGGCTGATCGGGCACGAGCGAGACGCGCGACTTCCAGCCGCCGGCCGAATGGGTCCAGGTGATGAACGTCGTCGAGACGTGGCTCGACGCGGCGGTGAGCGTCTCCTCGCCGACCACGTTCTTCGCGCGGTCGCCCAGGGCGTTCGCTTCCTGGGCGCGGAGCAGCTCGGTCGCCGCGTCCGCGAGCAGGTCGCGCAGGACCGGCGCCTCGTCGACGAACGTGACCGCGCCGTCGCGCGCGATCTGGGCGAGCACTTCCACTTCCTCATCGCGCCAGAAGAAACGGAGCAGCGCGCGCGCGTCCGCGGGGAGCGGCTCATCGCATTCGAAACGGGCGCCGCTCGCGCTCAGGTCGATCAGGCGGACGGCGTAGTCGCCGAACCAGCCGTCGATCGGCTGCCCGAGGTTCAGGCGTTGATACTGCCGGCGCTCGTCGCTCACGGAATCGGTTTGACGTCGGTGATCCAGTACGCGCTTCCGGTGACGTGCAGCCTCGCCTCGATGCGGCTCTTGTCCGCCGGGAGCGACTCCACCTTCGCACCGCGCACGCTGTAGTCCATCGTCATGGCCTCCATGAAGCCGGGGATGGCCTCATGGTCGACGCGCAGGGAGTTGTCGGACGCGCTGCGCGAGAGCACGACGCCGCGCACGGTGTAGAGCTTCTCGCCCGCCTCGGTCAGCGGCTTCTCTTTTTCTCCGCACGCAAGAAGCGTGAGCACGGCGAGCGAGAAAAGTGCAACGCGCATGGTGCACCCGATGATACGGCAATCCGACTCGGCCTTCAGCGCGTAGGTAACGCACAGCGCTGAGAACACTCACAACCAGCAACGAACAGGAGAACCTATGAATCGCTCTCTCAATCGCCGCCTCGGCGGGACGCTCCTTCTCTTCGTCCTCGCCGTTTCCCTTCCGGCGATGGCGTCCAGTCACCGCGAGGCGTTGACGGTCCTCAACGAGCCGTGCGCCGACAACACCGATACGTATGCATGGGTGTCGGACGGGACACACGACAAGCTGTACCTGATCATGAACTTCAATCCGCTGCACGAGCCGGGGCAGGGGAATCAGGGCTTCCGCGCGTGCAACGGGTATCGCTATGAGCTCCACATCGGCAAGGGCACGAGCCTGAAGGACGAGGCGGTCTATCGCGTCGAGTTCAAAAACACGCTCGCCGCCGATGCCGCGCCGGGTCCGGCGGATCCTCTCGGCGGCAGCAACGAGATTCTGTGGCAGCTCACCGGCGGCACCGAGACGATGACGGTGACGCGCGTGATGGCGCCAGGGCAGGCGAGCCCCGTCGTCCTCGGCGAGAGCCTCACCGTGCTTCCGAACAATCACGGACCGCAGACCGATCGCCTGATCTACGGCCTCGGCGCGTTCAAAGGCTACGACTCGGGCGACAAGTCGAGCCGCGACATTGCCCTCTACGATCAGTCGTTCGTCGACACGTTCATTCACACGCTGAGCGGCGGCGCTCGCATCATCGCCGGCCAGTTCGACGATCCGTATCAGCTCGACGAGAAGGGCATCTTCGATCTCGTGAACCTCGGGCGCGGAGATCTCGGCGGCATTCAGGGCGCGCGCGCGACGCCGATCGAGGACGTCTTCACCGGCTTCAACGTCTTCTCGATCGCGCTCGAGATTCCGACCTCCGATCTCTTCCCGGACGGCATCCCGCACAACGGCACGCTGCAGGCGTCTTCGACCGACAGTCTGCTGCGCATCTGGACGAGGATCAGCCGCCAGGCCGTGCAGATCGTCGATGCGAGTAACCCGATCACGGGATTGCGCGGCACGGGCAACTACGTGCAGGTCGGCCGCAATGCGCTGCCGCTGTTCAATGCGGGACTGGTCGGAACGGGACGGCAGGGTCTCTACCTGCACACCGATCCGATGAAGGACGTGTCGCGCTTCGGCGCCGATGTGCTCTTCCCCGTGCTCGTGCGCGATCTCGAGGCGCTCGGCATCTACAAGGCCCTCGGCGTTCCCGACTCCGCGGTGACGACGCTGAAGGGACCGCGGCTCGACATCATCAACGCCATCAACCTTGGGCGTCCGATTCCGGTCGCCGACGGCTCGACGGGCGATGTGATCACGCTCGACGCGGCGGTCGACTCGCAGTTCCCGAACGGACGCCGTCTCGGCGGCGGCACCGCGCCGAACCGCCATCAGGTGAACGTGAACACGGTGCTGATCAGCCTCATCGCCGCGGGCGATCCGAGCGCCGGTCTCGCGAAGGGCGTGGAAACCAACGACAAGAACTTCCTCTCGCGCTTCCCGTTCCTCGCCCCCGCGCACAACGGGTTGCTGCAGGGCCACGGCGGAATCAACGCGGAGCCGATTCCCGACATCCCGGATCCCAATCAAGAGCAGCCGTGCCCGTGACAGGAGACGCATCATGAAGAAGAAACTCATCTATCTCATCGCATTCACACTGACGCTGCCGCTGTTCGCGCAGCAGCAGCAGTTGCGCAGGCTGAACTTCGCATCCGATTTTCAGACCGTGCCGGTCATGGCCAACACCACCGGCATCGGCGGCGCTGAGTTCCAGAGCTACGTGGCGCTGCTGAATCCGACGTCGTCCGCGTTCACCGTCGACGTGACGCTGTTCGACGCCAATGGCACGGAGCGCGACGCGACGATCTCGCTCGCCGCCGGCGAGCAGAAGACCTACACGAACTTTCTCGAGGACGTGTTCGGCTTCGAGGGCGGCGGCGCGGTGACGTTCCGCAGCGCCGACGGCGCGAAGCGATTCGTGATCAGTACGCAGGTCACGACCGGGAACTACAGCACGCAGGTCGATGTGCTCGAGTTCCCGGGCTCGAATTCGCGCTCGTTCGCGGCGGGAGTGACCGTCGACTCGACCTCGCGCACGAACATCGGCTGCTTCAATCAGTCCGATGCGCAGAATGCGGTCACGGCGAAGATCCTCGACAAAAGCGGCCAGCTCACGCTCGGAACCATCAATCTAAGTCTGCCCGCGAACGCGTGGGCACAGACGTCGGTGGGAACGGTCGTCAGCGACGGCGTCGTGCAGTTCGATCCGTCGGAAGCCGCGGTCTGCTACGCCGTGGTGGTGAACAACCTGACCAACGACGGCCGCTACGTTTCGGCGGCCGAGTACACGCCGTAGGACGGGCGGACATCTTGTCCGCCCAACTCCCTCCGCATCAGATTGGGGCGGACGAGACGTCCGCCCTCCGATTATGATGTGGAGGGAGAGTCGTCCATGCTTCCTGAAAACACATTCGCCGGCCGTGTCGGCATCATCACCGGCGGCGCCACCGGAATCGGCAACGCGATCGCACGCGAGCTCGCGCGTCTCGGCGCGACGGTCGTTCTCGCGAGCCGCAAAGAAGAGAACCTCGGCAAGGCCGTCGAGCAGATTCGATCGGAGACGGGCCGCGCCGATGCAGCGTCGTACTTCGTGCTCGATGTACGCGACGCGGAAGCGGTCGAAGCGATGGCCGCGAAGGTCGAAGGCGATCACGGGCACATCGACGTGCTGGTCAACAACGCCGCGGGCAACTTCATCGTGCAGGCGGATCAGTTGTCGGTGAACGGATGGAACTCCGTGATCGGCATCGTCCTGAACGGCACGTTCTACTGCTCGAGCGCCGTCGGCAAGCGGATGATCGAGAAGAAGAACGGCGGCGTGATGCTGAACGTGATCGCGAACTACGCCTGGACCGGCGGCGCGGGGGTGATTCATTCCGCGAGCGCAAAGGCCGGCGTGCTGGCGATGACCCGTACGCTCGCCGTGGAGTGGGCGCGCCACAAGATCCGCGTCAACGCGATCGCGCCGGGACCGGTCGACACGCCGGGCGCCGCGCAGCGGCTGTTCCCCGACCCGATGATCATCGAAGGGATCCGCAAGACGATTCCGCTGCGCCGCTTCGCGACGCTCGAGGAAGTCGCGAACGCCGCGTCGTACCTGCTGTCGGATTACGCCTCGTTCGTCACCGGCGAGAACTTCGTGATCGACGGCGGGCAGTGGCTGTCGGGCTCGGACTTCTTCACGCGGCTGAAGCAGATGATGCCGCGGTAGTGTGGAGTGCGGCGACGCCAGTCGCCGCTCTACTACGGTAGAACAGCGGCGACTGGCGTCGCCGCACTCCACA
>DATLFB010000025.1:0-17378 GCA_035525285.1 Thermoanaerobaculia bacterium | reverse complement strand
TTGTCATCCCGAGCGGGGGACGGCGCGCAGCGCCGCGCCTGAGAGGAAGAAACCTCTTGAGTGTGCAGGACTCATAGCAGTTTGCAAAGTACTGATCACGTGTGGTTTGCGGATTCGAGAAAATTGAGTTTCTTGGAAGCGTGAGCGAGGGACCTGGGCGTGCGGTGGCGCGAGGCGCGGGCTTCGTGCCACCCTACCCCCCGGGTCCCTCGCTCACGCTCGGGATGACAAACCCCTGGCAGGCCGAGGCGCGGAGCAGCTATCTGAACGCGCAGAAGCTCGCGCCGAAGGCGAAGGACATCAGCGAGAAGCGGGTGTCGTAAACAGCGGATACGGATTCACGGGCTCGCCCTTCCACCATTCTTTCGCCGGCGTCAGGACCTCGACCGCGAAGTGCAGATGCGGCGTGTCCTTCGGCGCATTGCCGCTCGTGCCGACGTAGCCGATCACCGTTCCCTGCTTCACGGAGAGTCCCTCGCTCATGCCGTCCGCGTAGCGGTCGAGATGCGCGTAGTAGTAGACGTGCTCTTCCTTCGCGTCGAACTGATACAGCGTGAGCCCGCCCGCGCGGCTGGTGAAGAGCTTGCGCACCGTGCCGTCGACCGCCGCGATCACGGGCGTGCCGTACGGCGCGCGGATGTCGATCGCACGATGGCTGCGGCCGCCGCTGCGCGGCTGAGTGAAGGTGTCGTGGAGTTCGGATGCGGCGACGCCGAGGACGGGAACGAGCAGCGCCGACCTCTTGTGGAGGACAGGCAATCCTGCCTGTCCAGTCTCGACGCGGACACTCTCCATGCGGACAGGCAGGATTGCCTGTCCTCCACGGCTGGAAGCCGACGCTCCGAGGAGCACCACGACGAGTCCGCCGAGAACCCAGCCGCTGGCGAGAAAAGCAAAGGTACGCACGAGATCCGATAATAGAAGCGACGTGCCCGAACTTCCCGACATCACGATTTATCTCGAAGCGCTGAGTTCACGCGTGCTCAGCCATACGCTCGAAAAGGTCCGGCTCGCCAACCCGTTCCTCCTCCGCACGGTCGAGCCCGCCCCGCGCGACATCGAGGGCAAACGCGTCGAGGCTCTGCGCCGCATCGGCAAGCGCATCGTCTTCGCGTTCGAGGACGAGCTCTTTCTCGTCGTCCATCTGATGATCGCCGGCCGCTTCAAGTGGAAAGAACAACGTAGCGCCCGGCTTCAGCCGGGCGTCCCGGGGACCGGCGGGCTGAAGCCCGCCGCTACGTTTGCCGGCCTGGCGGCCTTCGATTTCGATAACGGCACGCTCGTGCTCACCGAAGCAGGCTCGAAGCGGCGCGCGTCGCTGCACATCGTCCGCGGCGAGGACGCGCTCCGCGCCCTCAATCCCGGCGGCATCGATGTGCTCGATGCAACGCCACAGCAGTTCCGCGACGCGCTCGCGCGGGAGCGACACACGCTCAAGCGCACGCTCACCGACCCGCACGTCTTCAGCGGCATCGGCAACGCGTACTCCGACGAGATCCTCCATCGCGCGCGACTCTCACCGGTCCAGATGACCACGAACCTCGATGACGAAGCGCACGACCGCATCTACCGCGCGACGCGCGAGACGCTGCTCGAATGGATCGACCGCCTCCGCGCCGAGACCGGCTCGGGATTCCCGGAGAAGGTGACCGCGTTCCGCCCGGAGATGAAGGTCCACGGCAAATTCGGCCAGCCCTGCCCCGACTGCGGCACTCCCGTGCAGCACATCGTCTACGCCGAGAACGAGACGAACTACTGCGCGCGGTGTCAGACGGGGGGGCGGTTGCTCGCGGATCGCGCGTTGTCGCGGCTTCTGAAAGGGGACTGGCCTCGCTCGATTGACGAGCTCTAGGTAAAAGGTAAAAGGCGAAAGGTAAAAGGAAAAAGGTAAAACCAGAAGAAAGGCTCGCGACCGAAGGCGAAGCCACTTTTACCTTTTACCTTTTACCTTTTACCTTTTACCCCTTCTCTCTCTAACGTTTCCATCCACGACACGTCTGAATGACCGAACGAATGCTCCAGGCGGCCATCACCGGCACTTTTCCGGGAATCGCGACGAACACCGACGACCGCCGGCTCGCGGCCGCCTGCGCGGCAGGCGACACGAAGGTCTTTGAAGAAATTTACCGCCGCTTCGGCGATCGGATGAAAAGCGTCGCCTGGAATCACCTCGGAAACGTCTCCGATGCCGAGGATGCCGTCCAGGAGACGTTCCTGAAGATTCATCGGTCCGCGTCGACGTACACGGGCGAAGCGTCGTTCTCGACCTGGATCTTTCGCATCCTCGTCAACACGTGCTTCGACGCGCTCCGCAAGCGCAAGCGCCGCGTCGACGAAGCGCCGATCGAAGAAGAGGTCGAGACCGCGGAGCGCACCGCGCCGAGCGTCGACGACGCGAAGCGCATCACGCTCCGCAAGCTCCTCGACGAGCTGACCGAGCAGCGGCGCGCGGTCTTCACGCTCTTCGAGATCGAAGGCCTCAGTCACGCCGAGATCGGAGAGATCCTCGGCATCAGCGAAGGGAACTCGAAGTGGATTCTCTTCGCCACGAAGAAAGAGCTCCAGGAGAAGTGGAAACGGACAAAACCATGACAATCCCATGCAGCAATCTCGACGACCTCCTTCTCGACGGCACGCCGCAGTCGATGCAGCTCGCCGCGCAGCACGCGGCCGGCTGCCCCGCGTGCGCGGAGACGCTGGAGTCGTGGAATGACATTTCGGCGACGGCGGGCTCGATGCGCACGACGTGGACGAGCGATCTGCTCTGGCCGAGGATCGAGCGCCGCTTGGTGGAGGACAGGCGATCCCGCCTGTCCGGACAGGCACGATTGCCTGTCCTCCACAGCGTGCGGCGCGTCGCCGCGGCCATGCTTCTCACCGTAGGCCTCGGCGGAACGATGTGGTACGCGCTGCGCGAGCAGGCGCACGAGGCGGCGTTCGACCGCCGCATCATCCAGAGCAGCGCGCTCGATGAAGTCGAAAAAGCCGAGAACGCGCACGTCGCGGCGATCGCGAAGCTCGAAGGGCTCGCCGAGACGAGACTCGAAGAGACCGAGACGCCGCTCATGGTCTCGTACAAGGAAAAACTGATGCTGCTCGATGACGCCATCGCCGAATGCGAGGCCGCCGTCGACCGCAACCGACAGAACGCGCATCTCCGCAAGCAGCTGCTGGCCATGTACTCGGATAAACAGCAGACGCTCGAGGACGTGCTGCGGGAGGACACCCATGTTTCGACTCCGTAATCAAGCGCTGCTCGCGCTGCTGTTTCTCTTCCTCGTGCCGATTGCGCACGCGGAGCACAACTCCTCGGACGACGAGTCGCGCTACGAGACCGACTACTCGCACACGACGCACTACAGCGGCGGCGGCGTGACCATCGATCACCGCTTCGGCGATCTCACCGTGCGCACGCACTCGGCCTCGAATGTGATCACGAAGGCGAAGATCCGCTCGTCGGATCCGGAGATCGGGAAACAGATCCGCATCACCGCCACCGAGAGCGCGAGCGGGGTGATCATCAGGACGATCTTTCCTCAGATCCACCGTCGCGGCGGCTCGCTCTCGTACTCCGTCGACATGACCGTGTACGTGCCGCAGAACGCGCCGGTACTGGCCAGGAATCAGTTCGGGAGCACGGACGTGCGCGGCCTGCGTGCCGCGAGCACAATCGAGAACAAGCAGGGAGCGATTCGCGTGTCCGAGGGACGGGCGGCGCACACGATCAGCAACGCCTTCGGCGCGATCGAGGTCACCGACAACACCGGCGACGTCACGATCACGAACGCGAACGGCTCGATCAAAGTGCGGCAGATCGCCGGCAGCGCGATGATCACGAATCGTTTCGGTTCCGTCAGCGTCACCGACGTCGACCGCGACGCGACGATCCACAACGCCAACGGCTCGATCACCGCGCTCGACATCGCCGGCTCGCTCAAGGTGGTGAACGCATTCGGCAGCGTGAAGGCATCGACGATCCGCGGCTCGGTCGACGTGACCACGCGCAACGCGCGAGTGGAACTGTCGAATGTCAACGGCTCGGCGATCGTGAGGAACTCGTTCGGCGGCGTCGTCGCGCAGAACATATCGGGCAACCTCACGGTGACCGCGCAGAACTCGAAAGTCGACGGGGTGACGATCGGCGGCAACGCGAAGGTGGAGACCACGTTTGCCGGCATCAATCTGCAGAGCGTCGGCGGCCTGGCCAGCCTGAAGGCGACGAACGGCAGCATCGTGGCGATGGACATCGGCGGCGCGCTGACGGCGGAGAACCAGTTCGGCTCCGTGCGTGCGGAGCGCATCCGCGGCTCGGCCGAGGTGCGCAGCGCGAACGGCAGCATCACGCTGCAGGACATCAACGGCAACGTCAAGGTGCGCACGAGCTTCGGTCTGGCGTTCATCAACGGCGTCACCGGCTCCGTCGACGTGCAGAACGAGAACGGCGCGATCTCGGTGGAGGGGCTGCGCGGCAGCGGATGCCACCCGGTCGTGCTGCGCACGTCGTTCAGCTCGATCAAGCTCGCACTGCCCGCGACCGGAGGCTACACATTGAACGCGCGGACGTCGTTCGGCCGCGTGAACAGCGCGCTGCCGATCACAACCACGACGATCGGCAACGACACGCTGGTGGGCACGATCGGCCGCGGCGGCTGCAGGATCGACCTCACGACCTCGAACGGGAACATCAACATCGAGAGGGAGTGATGCTTGTCCATCCCTCGCTACGCTCGGGATGAGCCTGCGCGCCAGAGAACAGTGGAGGACAGGCAATCCTGCCTGTCCGTGAAAGGCCGGACAGGCAGGATTGCCTGTTCTCCACTTCTGCCGCGCAGGCTCCTAAAACGTGCGCCGGTATGTGAAGATGAACGCGCGCGGCACGCAGTTGCGGATCGGCGGCGCGAATGTCGCGCTCCTGATCTCCCGCTGCGCGAGAAATGCGAGCGCCTCGTCGCCGGTGGAGTTCGACACGACCTTCGTCGAGGTCACGTTTCCCCTGGTCGTCACGTTCGCTTCGACGATGACGATCCCGTGAGCGCCGCTGTCGGAGAATGCGAGGGTCGGGGTGTCGACGAACGCGAAGTCGGAGTCGGCAGGACAACTCGTCTTCCCCTTGCTCTTCTTCTTCGTCGCGACCTTCGCACCGTCACGCGCGACGAAGCGCGCCGCCACCCACCCGGTCTCGCCGCTCGCGAGCTTCACTTTCATCCAGCTGTCGCCTTCGGCGAGCAATGACAGTGCCTGCCCCTTCTTCACCTGCATCACGACATCCGCCTCGGTCGACGCTTCCTTCCGCACATTCAGCGCGGAGGCGGTCACGCGAACGATGCCGATGACTTTCTCCTCGACGGGCGCGGCCGCGACGACCAGCGGAGGCGGCGGTGCAGGCACCGGCTCCGGCGCCGGAGCCGCGCATCGAAACACCACGAGCAGAGAAGTGAGGAGGAGGACCCGACGCACGCGGGGGGAATGATAAATCATCCCCAGTCCCCTCTCCCCACGCCAGTGGGAGAGGGTCAGGGTGAGGGGCCCTCACCGAATCGAATACGACCCCTCACCCGGCGCTGCGCGCCACCCTCTCCCCGCACGCGGGGAGAGGGGACTGGGAGCAACCCAGCAACCCAGCAACCATGGACTGGCGACTGAGGGAATCAAATGCTGCGCCCCACGGCCGGCACGATGATCCGCAGCTCGTCCATCAGTTGCGTGAACTGTTCCGGATACAGCGACTGCGGTCCGTCGCACACCGCCTTGTCCGGGTCGTGATGCACTTCGATCAGCAGACCGTCGCCGCCGGCGGCGACGACCGCGCGCGCGAGGGGCATCACTTTGTCGCGGCGGCCGGTGGCGTGCGAGGGATCGCCGACGATCGGGAGATGCGAGAGCTTGTCGATCACGGGGATCGCGGAGATGTCGAACGTATTGCGCGTGTAGGTCTCGAACGTGCGGATGCCGCGCTCGCAGAGGATGACGTCGTAGTTGCCGCCGGCCATGATGTATTCGGCCGCGAGCAGCCACTCCTGAATCGTCGCCGACATGCCGCGCTTGAGCAGCACCGGCTTGCGGACCTGTCCCAGCGCGGCGAGCAGGTTGAAGTTCTGCATGTTCCGCGCGCCGACCTGCAGGATGTCCACGTACTCCAGCATCTTTTCGATCTGCCCGATCTCCATCACCTCGGACACCGTGGCCATGTTGTTCTCGTCGCCCGCGGCGCGCAGGAGTTTCAGCCCTTCGACGCCCATCCCCTGGAACGCGTACGGCGAGGTGCGCGGCTTGTACGCGCCGCCGCGCAGGACGCGCGCGCCGGATCGCGCGACGCGGCGCGCGGTCTCGAAGAGCTGCGTCTCGCTCTCGATCGTGCACGGGCCGGCCATGACCACGACCTTGTCGCCACCGATCTCCACGCCGCGCGCGTTGATGACGCTCTTGTCGCGCTTCCAGGTGCGGCTGGTGAGCTTGTACGGCTCGGAGACGCGCACGACCTCCTGCACGCCTTCGAAGAGCTCGAACTCGCGCGGATCGATCTCGTCGACGCGGCCGACGACGCCGAGGACGGTCTGATCGGCGCCGGTGGAGCGGTGGACGTCGAAGCCGCGCGTGCTCAGCTCGGCCATGACGTGCTCGATGTTGTTCTCGGCGGTGTGCTTCTCCATCACGATGACCATGGGGGCTCCTTTCGGTGCTGCGTGCTACGTGCTGCGTGCTGCGTCAACTCACGACGCGGTACGCAGCACGCAGCACTCAGCACTCAGCACCTTTCGTTGCCGACTCGCGCTCGACGCGGCGCGACTCGTCGATGATTCGTTCGAACAGGCGGCGCACGGCCGATCCCTCGAGCGGGCCGGCCGATGCGCTCTCGACGTGCTGCAGGACTTGTTTCTCGCGCTCGGGCGAGTAGACGGGGAGCGCGAGCAGGCCTTTGATCTCGCCGATCTCGACGGCGTACTTCGCGCGCTGGTTGAGGAGCTTGACCAGCACGTCGTCGACGCGATCGATGGCCTCGCGCAGGCGTTTCAGTTCGGCTTCGGCATCAAGTTCGTTCATCAGCAAAAAACCTCTTCCCGTCAGCCGAGAAGAGGTTTCGATGAGCCGATGCCGTTCGAGCGCCCCTTCCCGCGTCGGGGCGCAATGGGCCCCGCGCTAGGTGTCGTAGCCGTAGTAAAACGCGTAGCTGGGGGCGCGGTGATTCATGTGGATCGCGAGGTTACGGCTTTCGCGGGAGCGGGTCAAGCTGCGTGTAAACTTCGGGCGATCCCATGCCGCTTCCAACCGCGATCGCCCGCTGCGCCGTGCACGAACAGCGGCCGGCATACGCACGCTGCATGTCGTGCGCGAAGACGCTCTGCCAGCAGTGCGCGACGCCGTGGGAGGGAATCTGGTACTGCGCGGGCTGTCTCGCCGCGAAGCGCGACGCGAAGGTCGAGCGCTCCCCGGCTCGCGCGTGGCTCGGCGTCGCGCTCCTCTCACTCACCTTTCTCTATCTCGGCGCGCGGGTGATGGTGTGGGCCAGCGCGCTCGTCGCGGATCTCTTTTGATTCGCACGCCGCTCTCCACGACGTCCGTTCTCGACGAGGCCGCCGAGGTGGTGCGGCTGGCGGCGCCGTGGTCGGCGGTGATCGTGTTGACGTCGATTCCCTATCGATTCCTGCAGGCCGTGTTCTTCGATCAGCTCGCGGAAGCCGGCAGTGAGGCCTCGCGCTACGGCAACCTTCTCGGCGGGACGGCGAACCTGATCGTCGCCGCGATCCTCCTGGCGTTCTGGGGCCGCGCGGTCTACGCGCGCGCATGCCGGCTCGCGCACGGACGCGGCACCGCGCCGGGACGCGAAGCATGGCGCGTGTCGAAGGCTGCGTTCGCGAGCTACGTCCTCACCGGCTCGGCGGCGTTTCTCGCCGGATTCGTTACCTGCTTCACGCTCGCCGGCTTCGTGGTCGCGGTCATGTTTGCGGGACTCGCGATCGGCACGATGGAGTTGAACGAACGGATCTCGATCGCGACGCCGTTCCGCAATCTCTTCCGCTCCGCACGAACCGTGGCCATCCCGATGGCGCTGGTCTTCGTCTTCTTCTGCGCTCTCGTCGTCGCGTTCGTGAATCTCGCGGCCGCCTTCGGCCTCGGCATCTGGCTGGCCACCGCGATCGGCGGCTTCGACGCACCGCACTGGCCGGTTCTCTTCGGCCTGGGCAACCGCCGCTTCGTGCTGATGCTCGTCGCCGGCGCGCTCGTGGCGGTCGAGCCGTTCTGGGTTGCCGCACATGTCGTCTTCGTCCGAAAGGCGGGCGCACAGGAAAGCGGCGACGATCTGCGCGCGTGGTTCGAGGAGCTGCAGCGGGCGTCATGAAACGCGCATCGGCACTCGTCGTGTGGTTGCTCTTCGCCGGGACCGCGTCGGCGGAGACAATCTCCCTCGATGCTTATCTCGCGTCGCTCGAACGACTGAATGCACTCCTCGCCGCGAATCAGCTCGCGGCGGCGCGGACGCAGGCCGTCGAGCTCGCGGAACACGACGTCTCCTCGCCGCACGGCAGATTCCACACCGACACCGCGCTTCTGGCGGCGGTGGCGAAGAGCACGACGGGCGATCTCCGCTTGCAGACGCGCATCGCCGCGACGATCGGCGAGCTTCGCAGCGGGATTCGTTCGGAGGGCGCGAACGCGGATCGCGCGATGCTCGCCCGCGTTGCGGCCGAGCAGAAAGTCGCGAAGCTGCCGGAGGGCGGCGACGTTCCCGTGCACGCGGAACCGGCGCCCATCCTCGAGCGCCTCGCGGAATCGATCGGCGAGGTGGTGAACTGGATCGGCGAACAGATCGCGCGCTTCCTCGAATGGCTCCTCGACTTTCTGCCGCGCATCCGCCGCGACGAGACGGGCGCCACCGGCGGCATGCGCTGGATCGTTACCGGTCTCGTGACGGTGATCGTGCTGCTGATCGTGCTGCTCGCGATCGAAGTGACGCGCCGCAGCCGGCGCGCGGCGGCGAAACCGGTCGAGACGAGCGCGCCGATCGGATCGAAGCGCGACGAAGATCCGCTCTCGCGCGGCGCGGCGGAGTGGGAACGCTACGCCGAGCAGCTCGCCGCCGCGGGCAGACTGCGCGAAGCGATTCGCGCGTGGTTCCACGCCGTCCTCGTCACCTGCTACGCCGCGGGCGTGCTGCATTATCGGAAGAGCCGCACGAACTGGGAGTACATCGCCGCGCTCGCGCCGTCGGTGTCGTGGCGTGCGGAGCTGATGCGCCTCACGCGGCGATTCGAGCGCGAATGGTACGGCTCGGATCGAAGCACGCACGAGGCACTCGACGAATGCGCACAGAGCTCGCGCGCGATCATCGACGCGGTCCGAGCCGCGGCGCGGGGTACCGCATGAGACGCGCACTGCCGCCGCTGCTCGCGATCGCCGCCTTCGCGGCCGCCGGTATCCTCTGGATCATCGGCGACCGCCGCGCGGCACAGCGCATCTACGACACGTACTCGAGCGCAAACACATCCGACACGGGCCTGTCGCTCGCCGCCGGTTATCTCCGCGGGCGGCGCGAGGTGGCCATGCTCACGCGGCCGGCCGGACGCGAGACGCTGCCGCGCGACGCGGTCGTGTTCCGGCTCACGCGCGAGATCCCGCTGATGTTCGATCCGGAGGAGCTCGCCGAGAAACAGGTGGGGCCGCCGAAGCCGAAGCTCTCGCCGCTGCTCGGTGACGCCGAGGAGGCGTTCGTGCGCGGCGGAGGCCGGATGATCCTGGCCTCGCCGCTGGGGTTGCTGCCGTCGGCCGCGCTCGTGTCGGCGGAGACGAAGAAAGTCTTCCCGCTCTGGCCCAACGCCGGCGACTTCACGTGCAAATGCACGCGCGCCTTCATGGATCTGCAGCCGCGCATGCACGCAATCTTCGCCAGCGGCGCGCAGACGCTCCTCGCGCGACAGCGCATCGGCGCGGGCGAGCTGTTCGTGCTGTCCGCGCCGGAGATGTTCGCGAACGCGCATCTCGCGCAACCGAATCATCTCGAGCTGCTCGAGGCGCTCGCCGGCGAGCGCCGGCCGGTCTACTTCGACGAAGTGCCGCACGGGATCGTCTCCGATGACGGCGCGCTCGCGCTGATGAAGGACTGGAACCTCGGGCCGTTTCTGCTGCTGCTGCTCGCCGTGGCTGCGCTCGTGTTCTGGCGCAGAGGACGGCGCATCGGACCGGCGGAGGACGACCAGCGCGAGACGCGCTCCGACGCGATCGATCTCGTGCGCTCCCTCGGCACGCTGTACGAGAAGGTCACCTCGGATGCCGACGCCATCGCGCTCTACCACGAGGCACTCACGCGCACCGTCGCGTCGCGCACCGGCCTGCGCGGCGATGCCCTACGCAAACGCGTCGACGACCTGACCGGCGGATTCGTTCCGCCCGCGCGCTGGGACGATCTGTCACCCGCCGTGTTCCGCGAGCATCTCGAGACTCTCAACCAGGCATTTCAAGGAGTGAAGTGAATGCAGACCATCTCCGAAATCTCCACGCGGTTCACCGCCCTGCGCGAACAGCTCGATCGCGTGATCATGGGACAGCCGCGGGTGAAGCTCCTCGCCGCGACCGCGCTGCTCGCGGGCGGACACATGCTGCTCGAAGGCGTGCCCGGCACCGGCAAGACGCTGCTCTCGCTCGCGCTGGCCCGGCTCCTCGGCTGCCGCTTCCGCCGCATCCAGTTCACGCCCGATCTCATGCCCTCCGATCTCGTCGGCGCGGACATCTTCAATCCGAAGACGCAGGAGTTCGTCTTCCGCCCCGGCCCCGTCTTCACCGACATCCTTCTGGCCGACGAGGTGAACCGCACGCCGCCGCGGACGCAGGCCGCGCTGCTCGAGTCGATGCAGGAGAACGCCGTGACGATCGACGGCGTGCGCTACGAGGTCTCGAATGTGTTCACCGTCTTCGCGACGCAGAACCCGGTCGAGCTCGAAGGAACGTATCCGCTGCCGGAGGCGCAGCGCGATCGGTTCCTGTTCAAGATCAACATCGACTATCCGGAAGCGGACGACGAGGCGCGGATGCTCGAAGAATACGCGGCCGGGCGGCGCCTGCACGATGACGTCGTCGCCTCGCTCGAGCCGGCGATCAGCGGGGAGGAGCTGGCGCAGGCGCGCCGCACCGTAGCCACGCAGGTGAAAGTGGAGCCGCACATCATTCGCTACATCCAGGAGCTCGTCGCGCGTACGCGCCGCGATGACGCAGTGCACTTCGGCGCGGGGCCGCGCGCGTCGCTGGCGCTGCTCGAAGGAAGCCGCGCCGCCGCGGCGCTGGCCGATCGCGATTTCATCACGCCCGACGATGTGAAGTCGCTGCTGCAGCCGGTGCTCGTCCATCGCATCACGCTCACGCCGGAAGCGGAGATGGAAGGCCTCGGGCTGGAGGATCTGATGAAGCGTGTGTTCGAACAGGTGGAGGTGCCGCGCTGACGATGCGCCCCGGCCCGCTCCTGGTCCGCCTCGCCGTGATTCTCGCGGCGGCCTCGCTGCTCATCGCGGCGATTCCGCTGCTGGTGTGGGCTCTCGCGGCGGCATGCGTCGTCGTGCTGGCGCTCGCGATCGCGGAAGCGTTCGCGTTGCGCGCGATCGAGTTTCAGATCGACCGGCAGGCGAAGCTCGCCGTGCCGCTCGGCGAGGAGGAGCTGGTCACGATTCGGATCGCGACGAACGCGCGCGCCACGGTGCATCTCACCGCGCGGCAGCGCTGGCCGGATCTCGTCGCGCCGCGCTCGGAGACGCTCGCGGCACTCTGCCGGCCGGGGGAGATGCTCGCGCTCGACTTTCGCGTGCGAGGCATCGAGCGCGGCACCGCGTCCGTCGATCCGCTTTACGCCGCCGTCACGTTCCGCGGGCTCGCCGAGCGCATCGTGCCGGCGGGCGCTGCGACGACGGTGCATGTGCTCCCGAACCTGCGCGCCGTCGCGCGCATGCACAGAAAGCTGAACCACTTCGCGCTCCGCTCTCTCGGCGCGCGCACCGCACCGCGCATCGGCAAGGGACGCGACTTCGACCGCCTGCGCGACTACGTGCGCGACGACGACTACCGCGACATCGCCTGGCGCGCGTCGGCGCGCCACGGACGCCTCATCGTCCGCGAGTTCCGCATGGAGCGCAGTCAGGAGATCCTGCTCTGCCTCGATCAGGGACACCGCATGGCCGCCCGGGTGGAGCAAATCAGCCGGCTCGATCATGCGGTGAATGCGGCGGTGCTGATCAGTTACCTCTGCAACCGGATGGAGGATCGGATCGGCATCCTCTCTTTCGATACGCATGTCGACCGAGGACAGCCGGCCGGCCGCGGCGCGACGCATCTGCGCGCGATCACGGCTTACGTGAGCCAGCTCGAGGCGGCGTACCGGCATACCGATTACCTCGCGCTCGCGGCGAGTCTGCGCCGCCGCCTGCACCATCGCACGCTCGTGCTGATCCTCACGGTGCTGCCCGAGCGCGAAGAACGATTCGATCTGCTGCGTGCGGTCGACCTGCTCGCGCCACAGCATCTGCCGCTGTTCGTCGTCCTCACCGACCGCGATCTCCGCGCGCAGGCGGAGCTGCTGCCGTCGAACCGCGAGGAGCTCGCCCGCACGCTCGTCGCACGCGACCTGACTCTCGGACAGGCCGAGCTCACGCGCGAGCTGCGCTCGCGAGGCGCGATGGTCGTGGAATCGACCGCCGCCGACTGGGGCGTCGACGCGGTCAACGCGTACATCGAGGTGAAGCGGAGGCAGATGTTATGAATTGGGCGAAAGGTAAAAGGAAAAAGGTAAAAGTAGCTCCGCCGGCTTACTCGATTGCTGCTCGAGCGCTCACTTTTTCCTTTTACCTTTTTCCTTTTACCGGGCGGAAGGTCGGGCGGGAATGAACATCGAGCGCTTCCTCGCCGATCGCCGCGCCGTCTGGGACGAGCTCGACGCGCTGCTGCGTCAGGCGGACGAGATGGAGCTCACGCGCACGCAGATGCACGAGCTCGTGGCGCTCTACCGCCGGACCTGCAGCGATCTCAATCGCGCTCGCTCGTACACGGCGAGTCCGGAGATTCTCGGACATCTGAATCAGCTCACCGGCCGCGCGTATCGCACGATCTACGGCGCGGCGCACGACGTGCCGGTGTGGAGCTCGTTCGCGAGCCTGGTCACGCGCGAGATTCCGGCGGCTTTCCGCCGCGAGCGCGTGTACGTGCTGTTCGCAGCCGCGGCATTGCTCGCGGGCACGCTCTTCGGCTCGATCGCCGTGCTGGTCGACCCGTCGAACGGGCAGCGTCTGGTACCGCCGATGTTCTTCACCGAACGTCCGCGCGATCGCGTGGAGAAGATCGAGAGCGCCGAGGAGCGCATCGAGAACGTCGAGGAGGCGATTCTCTTCGGCGCGTCGCTCTACACGCACAACATCAAGGTCTCATTTCTCGCCTTCAGCCTCGGCGCGCTGACGATCGTCCTCGGGCTCTGGATCCTCTTCTACAACGGCGTGATCCTCGGCGCGATCGCGACGCTCTACATCCTCGACGACGTCTCCGTCTTCTTCTTCGCCTGGGTCGGACCGCACGGCGCCCTCGAGCTCCCGGCGATCGTCTTCGGCGGCGCCGCCGGTCTTCTCACCGGCCGCGCGTTGCTGATGCCGGGCGCGCTGACGCGCGGCGCGTCGCTGCGGCGCGTGCTCCCATCTGTGTGGCGGATGATGATCGGTGCCGCGCTGACGCTGGTTCTCGCCGGCCTGATCGAAGGCTCGTTCTCGCAGTTTTCCGCGAAGACGTTTCCCTACGGCGTCAAGATCGCCGTGTCGGTCGTGCTGTTCGCGGGATTGATGTTCTACCTCTTCGTGCGACGGGTCGGAGGCGAGGAGCGATGAGCCGCGAGCTGACCATCGTCACGCCGGAGCACGTGCACATCCGCCTCGAGCCGGCAGGAGTCGGAAGCCGCTTTCTCGCCACCGTCGTCGACTCGTTCATCGTGCATGGCGCCGCGACGCTGATCCTCGTCATCCTCGCGCTGGCGTTGCCGGGCCGGATCGCCGCCGCGATCTTCATCACCGTGAATTTCGTCCTGGCGTGGTCGTGGCACGTGTTCTTCGAGACGCGCAAGCAGGGACGCACGCCGGGCAAGCGTGCGCTCGGGATTCGCGTGATCGACGCGCGAGGACTGCCGGTCTCGCTCTATCAGTCGCTCGTGCGCAACATCACCCGCGTGCTCGATTTCGCTCCGGCGTTCTACGGGATCGCCGCGATCTCCGCGCTCGCGTCGGCGTCGCACCGCCGCCTCGGCGACGTCGTCGCCGACACGCTCGTCATTCGCGACGCACAACCGCTCGCCTGGCGCGGCCAGCTCGCCGCTGAGCGCCGCTACAACAGTCTGCGCACACCGCGCGTGCTGCGCCTCATCCGCCACCGCATCGGCCTCGAGGAGCGCGAGTTTCTCCTCACGCTCTGTCTCCGCGCGGAGAAGATGTCTCCCGCCGCGCGTTACGATCTGATGGAAGAAGTCGCGGCGTTCTATCGCGGGAAGCTCGACGTCGAAGAGGAGCACATGAGCGGCGAGAATTTCGTCCGCGACCTCACCGCGGTCGTGTTTCATCCGCGCGAAGAAGAGGCGCGAAGGCCCCTACCGCACCAGACGACCGTACGGTAGGATGGCCGCCGTCCACGTCCGAGGTCACTCATGCTACCGGTCTGCCGGAACCATCCCGACGTCTCCGAAGGCGTTCGCCACTGTGTGCGCTGCGCGAATCTGTTCTGCGGCGACTGCCTGGTGGACATCGAAGGCCTCCCCCATTGCGCGGCGTGCAAGCAGGAGCAGCTCCTCGACGTCCGCTCCGGCGTCGATCGGACAACACTCAATCTCGCCGGCCTCGGCAAACGCTTCCTCGCCATCTTCGTCGACGGCATCATCCAGGCCATTCCGATCTACGGGCTCATGTTCGGCGTCATCTTCGCGATGGCCAAGCCGGGAAAGGAGCCGTCGGCGTGGCTTCTTCTCATCTACATCCCGATGTTCGTCATTCCTTTCCTCTACGAAGCACTGATGCTGCAGTGGAAGGATGGCCAGACCGTCGGAAAGATGGCTTTGAAGGTACGCGTGGTGCGCGCCGACGGCTCGCGGATCACCAGCGGGCAGGCGTGGGGCCGCGCGGCGATCCGCCTGGTCCTCAATTGCTTCTGGATCGTGGACTACGTGCCCGCGTTCTTCACGAAAGAAAAGACGACGCTGCACGATCTCGCGGCCGGCACGCGCGTCGTCGAGATCTACTGAGCCATGCGCGTCGCACTCGCCTACGCCGGCCCGCAGTGTCCGCGTTGCGGCACGACCCTCGCCGCGGACGCGCTGCGCAGCGGCGAGATCGCCTGCGCGCATTGCGGCAAGAGCTTCGAGGCGACGGCGTTCGACCTGCCGCAGCGGCGCGGACCGCAGATCGCGGACGTCGCGATCGCCGGTCCCGAGGGATCGAACGCATGCGCGAACCACCCGCGCAACGCCGCGGCGACGAACTGCCAGCGTTGCGGACTGTTCATCTGCTCGCTGTGCGAGATGAACATCGGCACGGGCTCGTTCTGCCCGAATTGCTTCGCACGCATGCGCGCGGAGGGAACGCTTCCGACGGCGGTCACGCGTTACCGCGACTACGTGTCGATGGCGCGCATCGCCATCCTCGCCGGAATCCTGATCTGGTTTTTCGCGCCCCTCTTCGGCGGACTGGCGCTGTATTACGCGCAAAAAGGAATGAAGCAACGGCGCGAGGAAGGACGCTCGCGCGCCGGTCCGATCATCGCCACGGTCTTCGCCGTGCTGCAGATCCTCGGCGCCCTGTCGCTGTACGCGTTCCTGGTCTGGTCGTTCTTCCGCGTCCCCGGAGGCAAGCCGTGACGCTGACGCGGAAGCTGCTCGCGAAATGGTCTGGCGGTGCGAGCCGCGAGCGCGTGTACGAGCTGGCGGACAGCTTCGAGATCGAGACCAACGAGCATTACGAGATCACGCGCCGCCGCGTGTACTTCGATGACGTGCAGCTCGTGACGATTCACCGCGAGCGCGGAACGCTGTATCTCGTGTTCACCGGTCTCGCGGCCGCGGGTTTCGCCGGTCTGTTCGCTCTCATCGTCGGTTTCGGCGGCATCGCTGCCGTCCCGGCAGCGTCGATCTTCGGCGTGATTGCGCTCGCCCTGCTGATCGCGTTTCTGCTGCGAGCGATTCTCGGCGTCGACATCGTGACGATCTTCGGCCGCCGCTCGAAGGCGCTGCTTCGATTCCGCGTGCGCAAGGAGCGCGCGCGGGAGATGTACGAGCACGTCTGCGCCGTCGTCCGCGAGGCGCAAAATGTAGCGGCGGGCTTCAGCCCGCCCGCCGAAACGCCCCCCACGGACACACCGCCGATGCCGCCCGGCTGAAGCCGGGCGCTACGTCACGCCCAGAATCGAACGGACCACATCTCCCGCTTTCGCCGCGCCGCCCTCATGGACCGCCTTCACGATCGCGCTTCCGACGACGATGGCATCGCAGCGGTCGCGCAGCAGCGCGTAGTGCTCATGGCGCGAGATGCCGAAGCCGACGGCGACCGGCTTGCGCAGCTTCGCGCGGACTTCGTCGAGGCGCGTGAGGAGTGTGGGATCGAGCTCGTTGCGTGCGCCGGTGACGCCGGTGGTCGAGACGTAGTACACGAAGCCGTCGCTGGCTTTGTCGACGGCTTTGATGCGCGCGTCGGTCGAGGTCGGTGCGAGAAGGAACACGGTTCCGATGTTGTGCGCGTGCATCGCGTCGCGCACCTCTTTCGCGCTTTCCGGCGGGAGATCGGTGAGCAGCAGCGAGTTGATCCCCGCATCCGCCGCGTCGCGCGCGAAGTTCTCGATGCCGTAGCGCATCACGGGGTTGAGATACGAGAACGCGATCAACGGAATCGCGCTCTTCTCTCGAATCGCGCGCGCGATCGCGAAGACATCGCGCGTCTTCGTACCGTTTTGTAGTGCGCGCCGCGATGCGGCCTGAATCGTGGGGCCGTCGGCGATGGGATCGGAGAACGGGATGCCGAGCTCGATCGCATCAGCGCCCGCGCGCTGGAGCTCTTCGACGACGCGGACGGTGTCGCCGTCTCCGCAGGTGACGTACGCGATGAGGCCGCATTTTTTCTTCTTGAACAGCTTCTTCATGCTAGGGGTCATCCTTCGCGGAGCGAAGGGCTTCTAATGAAGTCATTTTGTCCTTCTTTAGAATGAACAACTTACTAGTGGACACTCAACATTGAAAGCGTAGGTACCACGGCTTGTCATCCCGAGCGTGAGCGAGGGACCCGGGGGTAGGGTGGCACGAAGCCCGCGGGTCGCGCCGCCGCCCGCCCAAGTCCCTCGCTCACGCTCGGGATGACAAGGCTGGCCACGCATGCTTTCAAGGTTGAACGTCC
>DATLFB010000033.1:0-111127 GCA_035525285.1 Thermoanaerobaculia bacterium | reverse complement strand
GACGAACGCGCCGTACGGCGTCGCGAAGAAGGCGCTGCTCGTCGGCGCGCAGGCGTACCGGCAGCAGTACGGGCTGAACGCGGTCTTCCTGCTCCCTGTGAACCTGTACGGCCCGCGGGACAACTTCGACCTCGAGACGTCGCACGTGATCCCGGCGCTGATCCGGAAGACGATCGAGGCGCAGGAACAGGGGAACGACGAGATCGTCCTCTGGGGGGACGGCACGCCGACGCGCGAGTTCCTCTACGTCGACGACGCCGTTGCCGGCGTTCTTGCGGCCGCGGAGCGGTACGACGGGAAAGAGCCGATCAATCTCGGCAGCGGCGAGTCCATCAGCGTCGCCGCACTCGCCGGCCTCATCGCGCGCCTCACCGGCCATCACGGTCCCATCGAATGGGATTGCACCAGCCCGGGCGGCCAGCCTCGGCGGCAGCTCGACGTCTCTCGCGCGCGAGAGCTCTTCGGCTTCGAGGCGCGGGTCACCCTCGAGGACGGACTGCGCCGGACGATCGAGTGGTACCGGAACGCGTATCCGGTATGATCCGCGCCGCTTGAAGGTCCTCGTCACCGGCGCGGCCGGCTTCATCGGGTATCACGTCTCCCGGCGGCTCCTCGCCCGCGGCGATGACGTCGTTGGGGTCGACAATCTGAACGACTACTACGACCCGTCGCTGAAGGAAGCGCGACTCGCGCTGCTGCGGGCGATGCCGCGCTTTCAGTTCGAGTGCATCGACATCGGCGATCAACAGGCCATGGAACGCTGCTTCGACTCCTTTCGCCCGCAGCGCGTCGTTCATCTCGCGGCGCAGGCGGGGGTTCGCTATTCGCTCACTCATCCGCACGCGTACGCGCACAGCAATCTCACCGGCTTTCTGAATATCCTCGAGGGATGCCGCGCAACCGGTGTCGAGCATCTCGTCTACGCGTCTTCGAGCTCGGTCTACGGTGCGAATACGCGCCAGCCGTTCTCCGAGCATCAGAACGTGGACCACCCCGTGTCGCTGTATGCCGCGACGAAGAAAGCGAACGAGCTGATGGCGCACACCTACGCCCATCTCTTCCGGGTCCCGTCGACCGGCCTTCGCTTCTTCACCGTTTATGGTCCGTGGGGCCGTCCGGACATGGCGCTCTTCAAGTTCACCCGCGGGATTCTCGCGGGAGAGCCGATTCCGGTTTTCAACGAAGGGCGGATGGTGCGCGACTTCACGTACATCGACGACGTCGCCGAAGGCGTGGAGAGAATTGTCGATCACATCGCCGAGAGCGATCCGGAGTGGGATCCCGCCGATCCCGATCCCGCGCGGAGTGCCGCGCCGTACCGCGTGTACAACATCGGCAACAACCGTCCGGTCCAGCTCCTGGAGTACATCGCCGTGCTGGAAGAGCAACTCGGGAAGAAAGCAAAGATCGAACTGCTTCCCATTCAGCCGGGAGATGTTCCCTCGACGATGGCAGACGTGAGCGAGCTCGAAGCGGCAGTCGGATTCCGGCCGCTGACGAGCGTTCGCGATGGCATCGCCCGGTTTGTGAAGTGGTACAAAGACTATTACGGCGTCCCGTGACGCCTCCAGAGGCCCCGCCGCTCATGACCATCGAGATCACTGAAACGTCAACCCTGGATCGCTTCCTCGAAGCCGTGGAGACGCGCACGTTGCGGGTCGGCGTCATCGGCCTCGGCTACGTCGGATTGCCGCTCGTGCTGCTCTTCGAGGAGCAGGGGTTCGCAGTCCTGGGCTTCGACGTCGACGCCCAGAAGACGGACATGCTCAACAGGGGCAAGACCTACATCCGGCACATCGGCGAAGACCGCATCGGCAAAGCCTTCGGCAACGAGCGCGTCGAGGCGACCACGGATTTCGATCGCCTTGCCGAATGCGACGCGATCGTCATCTGCGTGCCCACTCCGCTCGGCTCGCATCGCGAGCCCGACCTCAGGTACATCCGGATGACAGCCGAGGCGATCGCCGGCCGGCTGCGCTCCGGACAGCTCGTCGTCCTCGAATCGACGACGTATCCCGGCACCACGCGCGAAGAGCTGCTCACGCGTTTCGAGAAGACGGGACTCGTCTGCGGCAAGGATTACTTTCTCGCGTTCTCCCCCGAGCGCGAAGACCCGGGCAACGAGCGCTTCAATACCAGGACCATCCCCAAGGTCGTGGGCGGCATCGACGTACCGTCGCTGCGAGCCGCGCAGGCTCTGTACGGTTCGGTGATCGATGCGGTGGTGCCGGTCAGCTCGACCGAGGTTGCGGAGTCGTCGAAACTGCTCGAAAACATCTTTCGCGCGGTGAACATCGCCCTCGTGAACGAGATGAAAGTCGTTTTCGAGCGGATGGGCATCGACGTCTGGGAAGTCATCGAGGCGGCAAAAACCAAACCGTTCGGGTTCATGCCGTTCTACCCTGGGCCCGGACTCGGCGGGCACTGCATTCCGCTCGATCCCTTCTATCTGACATGGAAGGCGGCGGAGTACGGCATCTGGGCGCGATTCATCGAGCTCGCAGGTGAAGTGAACACGGCCATGCCGCGCTACGTCGTCGACCGCACGATGGAAGCGATCAACCAGGACGGCAAGAGCATCGTCGGCGCGAAAGTGCTCGTCCTCGGCTTGTCGTACAAGCCCGACATCGATGACGACCGCGAGTCTCCCTCGTTCGAGCTCATCGAGCTATTGCAGGAGCGCGGCGCCCAGGTTTCCTACTGCGACCCCTACGTCCCGGTGGCGCGGCGCGGGAGGAAGCACGATCTCGGACTGACGTCCGTGCCGTGCACACCGGAAGAGTTTGCCCGTTACGACGCCGTCGTCGTCTCCACGCCGCACCGGGAGTTCAAGGACCCGGCGCTGTACGGCAGCGTCAAACTGGCCGTCGACGCGCGGAACATCGTTCCCCGCGACGGCAGTGTGCGCGTGGTGCGGGCGTGAGGAAGGACCGCCCATGTGCGGTGTAGCAGGGGCTTATCTCCGCCGCGCCGCCTCGCGTGACGAGTTGCGCGGCGCGGCGCTCGCGATGAGCAACCGTCTCGCGCACCGCGGACCGGACGACACCGGCGAGCTCGTCGACGAGCGCGCCGGACTCGCACTCGGCTTCCGCCGTCTCTCGATCATCGATCTCTCCCCGGCCGGACATCAGCCGATGGAGTCGGCGAGCGGCAGGTACACGATCATCTTCAACGGCGAGGTCTACAACTATGCCGCCGTCCGCGCGGAGCTCGAGAGCGACGGTGCTGCGCCCGCGTGGCGCGGACACTCCGATTCCGAAGTGATGCTCGCCGCATTCGAGCGGTGGGGACTCGACGACGCGCTGGGGCGTTTCATCGGCATGTTCGCGTTCGTGCTCTGGGATCGCCGCGAGCAGACCGTTCATCTGGTCCGCGACCGCATGGGCGTGAAGCCGATGTACTACGGGTTTTTCGGCGATGCGGCCCTCTTCGGCTCGGAGCTCAAGGCGCTCGTCGCGCACCCGCTCTTCGACAGGAGCATCGATCGCGACGTCCTTGCGCTCTATGCGCGATACGCCTACGTCCCTTCGCCGTACACGATCTACCGCGGCGTGTTCAAACTACCGCCGGGGCACGTGTTGTCGATCGCGCCGGGAACCCGGCATCCGGTGCCGCGGCCGTACTGGGATCTGAAAGAGATCGTGGAGCGCGCGACGGCAGCGCGTTTCACAGGGACGGAGGAAGAGGCGCTCGACCGGCTCGACGATCTCGTCTGCGACGCCGTGCGTCTGCGCATGGTCGCCGACGTCCCTCTCGGCGTCTTCCTCTCCGGCGGCATCGATTCGTCGCTCGTCACGGCCGCGATGCAGCGCCAGAACAGTTCGCCGGTGAAGACGTTCTCCATCGGCTTCGAGGAAGCCGAATACGACGAGGCGCACTACGCGGCCGCTGTGGCCAGGCATCTCGGCACCGATCACACGCAGCTCTACGTCACGCCGCAGGAAGCGCGCGACGTGATTCCGCTCCTGCCGCGCATCTACGACGAGCCGTTCGCGGACTCCTCGCAGATTCCGACGTTCCTCGTCTCGAAGCTCGCGCGGCAGTTCGTGACCGTCAGTCTCTCCGGCGACGGCGGTGACGAGCTGTTCGGCGGATATCACCGCTATTTCCTCGGCCGCCGCCTGTGGCGCAAGGTTCAAACCGTGCCGCGTGCGTTGCGTCCTCTCGCGAGCGCGGCGCTGCGCGCCGTTCCGATCTCGACATGGAATCGCATGCTCTCGCCGGCGTCGCACCTCGTTCCGCGTGCGCTGCGCCGCGACCGCGCCGGCGAGCGCCTGCACAAACTCGCACGCGCGATCGACACCGGCGATCCCGATTCGCTCTACTACGAGGTCGTGTCGCAGTGGACGGATGTCGTCCCCGGCGCACGCCCGCCGATGGCCGGCATCTACGATCGCGTGCGCCATCCGCGTCTCGACGACTTCACCGAGCGGATGATGTTCTTCGATCAGATCTCCTATCTGCCCGACGACATTCTGGTGAAAGTCGACCGCGCATCCATGGCCGTGAGCCTCGAAGCGCGCGAGCCGCTGCTGGATCATCGTCTCGTCGAGTTCGCGTGGTCGCTCCCGCTGGACCTGAAGATCCGCGAGGGAAAAGGGAAGTGGATTCTCCGCCGGCTTCTCGCGCGCTACGTTCCGGAAGAGCTCTTCGAGCGGCCGAAGATGGGCTTCGGCATTCCCGTCGATCACTGGCTGCGCGGACCGTTGCGCGAATGGGCCGAGTCCCTCCTCGACCCGCGCCGCCTGAATGAGGAAGGGTGGTTCGACGCGGAGGCGGTACGGGCCACGTGGCAGGCGCATCTCGCGGGGCGCGGCGAATGGCACCATTACCTCTGGACGATTCTGATGTTCCAGGCGTGGGCCGACGAGAATCGCGCCGTGATGGCGGCTGCGTGAGTCTCGTCAGTGTGCGACCGCGCGACGTCGCGGGCTCTGCTGCGGATTCCGCAGACAGATGACGATCATTCCGCCGTCGACGGTGGTCACGAGAATGGGATACCGCGCGGAATCGACCGAGGCGAAGCGAGCGGAGGCCTCTCCGATCGCGCTGAAATATTCGACCACGTATGTGTCGTCCTGCGGGTAGACCATAACTCCGGCAAGCACGCGTCTGAGGACGACCCAGGGGCGTTCCGTGCTTTTCGATGGAAGCACGATCACGTACGGATCGCCGTTCGCGGCAGCGAGCGCCGCGATCGCGCAGCCCCAGTTCTCGCACGGCGTGGCCACCCAGCGATAGATCGGCACGGACTCGGCCGTCTGCGCAAGGAGTGCGGGGGCGAACAGGAACGGAGCGGCCAGAAGAAATCGGCTGAGACGTGGCATGGTTCTGATCTCCGCACACGCACTCCTGAAACTCCCGTGCCACGTTATTTGCAATGAGCGGGGGCGATCTTTTCATAGCCCCGCTACTCGGAGATGGGGATTCATGCTGAGATTCGGTTCCCTCGCATTGACGACGCTACTGCTCGTCACGCCCGCGCTTGCCACGACCTTCATCGTTCCGGAAGACGAAGAGCTGATCGCGAAGGCGAATGGCATCGTCGTCGGAACTGTCGAGGGAAGTTACGTCCAGGAGACCGGGCACAACGTATCGACCGTTTACGAAATCCGTCTCGAGCCTCGGCTTCACTCTGCAGACGTGGGATCAGAACGCGGCGCATGCGGTGTATCCCGGCGGCTCATGCGGCCCGACCTGCACCCCGGCCTCGATCACCTCGCAGCCGGTGTCCACGACGATCACGTCCGGCAGCAGCACCACCCTCTCGGTTGGGGCATCAGGCACCACGCCGTTGTCGTACCAGTGGTATGTCGGCACCTCCGGCAATACTGCTTCGCCCATCGGCGGCGCGACGGGACCCTGCGAACGGCCGCGCCGATATCGTCTGGCGAAATGCGTCGACCGGTCAGGTATGGGGTTACCTGATGAACGGGCTCACGATCGCTTCTCAGGGGCAGATCGGAGTGGTGACGGATCCGAATTTCTCGATCGTCGGATCGGGCGACTACAACGGCAATGGAGCGGCCGACATCCTCTGGCGGCACGCCGGGACAGGTCAGAACTACATCTGGTTCATGAACGGCCTGGCGATCGCCGCGCAGGGCGTGGTGGATTACGTGCCGAACGTCTGGCGTGTCGTGGGTAAAAAAAGCCGCCCCACGTGCGTGGGGCGGCTCGAGGTACGTCGTTTTGCGCCGAGTCCTAGCTCTCAGGCAACGAGGCGTTGAATGCGGAGCCGACTACGCCGTTGAAGGCGACGCGGTTGCGGCCGAACGTAGTCAGGACGCCGCTGGTGACGGACTGCATGCCAGTGCCGTTCGCGATCACATCCGTGTTGCTGGCGGCGATGTTCGACGCCGCGCCGGTCGAGGAGAGGCCCACGCCGCCGTTGTTGAATACCCTCGAGGAGGCGATGACGACGATCGACGCCTCACCAAGGGCCGAGAGCGATGTCACGCCGTTGGAGGTGTTGTTCGCGATATCGGTGTCGGTGATCTCGGCGCCCGTGCCGTCTTCCGAGCGGAAGCCGGTCGCATTCTGCGCCAGAACTGATCGCGTGATGAACACCTTCGACGAGCCGGCGCTGCTCTTCTTCGAAAGAATGCCGTTCGCGCCCGCCTGGTAGATGTAGGTGTTGATGACGTTCAACTTCGCGGCGGTGCTCGGCTGGAAGTCGATGCCGTTCGTGGAGAACTGCTCGATCGTGCAGTTTTCGACGGTCAGCGAATCGCCCGCGACGAAGCGGATGCCGTTGATGCCGAGCGTGGAGCCGGAGCCGTCGATCAGGAGATTCCGCAGAACGACATGGCGGTTGCTGCCGCTCGTGATGTTAACGGTCACGCCGTTCACGCCACTGGCGAGGATGCTGGCGAGCGTCCCATTGCCTTCGATCGTGATCGGCTTGGTGATCGTCACGGCGCCGTACCCACCCGGATCCAGCGCGTCGATGACGCCGCCGCTGGCGGTCTTGCTGATTGCGCCGGCGAACGTTTTGCACGGCGCCGTGCGGCTGCACGGGTTCGCATCATCGCCCACACCTGAAACCCAGGTGCGTGTGGCTTGCGCGTTCGCGCCAGCCGCTACGATGATGAGGGCTAAAAACACGTAGACGTACTTCGTCCTGAAGAAACCCTTCATCTGATCCTCCGATTAAGTGTCCTGCGAATAGGCGATTCCAATTTGCGGTGTCTTAACCTAACTCCCTTTCTACGGCAAATCAAGGGGCTTAGTGTGATGATCATCACATTCCGGCCAACTTTCTTGTCTGATCTGGGGTTCCCGAACCGGTTGGCAAGCTGAGGGATAGGGGATCCTCGGCCGGGCTTGCTGGGTTGCGGACGAACTTATTTCGTGCTTCAATGCGCCGCGACCGCCGGGCTGAATTTGCACGCTCCCGCGTGAAGCCCTGCCGCTGCAGGAACGCGGCCAGCGCCGCTGGTCCAATCCATACACGAGGAGAATCGATGTCGAGACAGGGGCAGAAGCGTGACAACACGTACGAGAACATACGCCAGTTCTGGGATGCCGAGGCGAAGGAGATCGGGCGCACGCCGCAGGTCACGATCCGCGACCATTTTTTCCGCATCCACGAGTTGCAGACGCTGCTGACGATCATTCCGCGGACACGGAAACTGCTCGACATCGGATGCGGCACCGGGTTCGGCACGGTCATCCTCGCGCGTCGTGCGGAGCAGGCGGTCGGCGGGGACTACTCGGATGTCATGATCCGATGGGCGCACCGCCTGCTCGCCGACGCGGAATATCGCGACGAGATCGCCACGCGACTGAGCCCGCTGTGGCCGATGGGCGAGCACGGCGCGATCGAGTTCCACACCGCGAACATCGTCGATCTGCAGATTCCGCACTCGGACTTCGACGTCATCACCGGTCAGAGGATTCTCATCAATCTGCCGAACCATGAGGAGCACTTGCGAGCGCTCGACAACCTTCGTAGCGTCGCCACGCCCGGCGCGACGCTCATTCTGGTCGAGGCGACGCGCCAGGGACACGCCGCCACCGATGCGTATCGCAGCGGTATGGGTGTGCCTCCGCTCGAAAAGTACTGGCACAATTGCTACGTTGACGAGTCCCGCTATCACGACTGGCCTGCACATGGGTGGAAGGTGAGCGAGACGCTCAGCTTCGATACGTACATGCTGCTCAGCAAAGTGGTCTACCCCGCCGCCGTCGGACCCGAGAACTGCGCGTTCCTGTCCGGCGCCAATCAGGCCGCGATGGAGATTGCCTGCATGTTCCGCACACGCGCCTCGGCTGCCGAGGCCGGCGGCGACGCTGGATTGCTGCGCATGTGGGTCGATCGCGTGGCGCTCTATGACGCGCGCGAGGCGGAAACGATCGGCCGGTGGATCGCAGAGCACGGCGCAGGTCTGGCCGACTGGTCGCGCCTCGGACATCAACGCCTGATTCTCGCCCGCGCCGAAGGCTGAACGCGAAGGATGCCGCTTTCCGACTGCAAGGTCATCGAACTGCCGCGCATTCAGGACGCGCGCGGCAACCTCACCTTTATCGAAGGCGCGCGCCACGTCGCCTTCGACATCGCACGCGTCTATTACCTCTATGATGTTCCCGGCGGCTCGGCGCGCGGCGGCCACGCACATCGGGCATTGCACCAGCTGGTGATCGCCATGTCGGGGAGTTTCGACGTTCATCTCGACGACGGACGTGAGCGGTCCACCTTCCATCTCAATCGCTCGTACTTCGGCCTCTACATCTGTCCGATGATCTGGCGGGAAATCGACAACTTCTCGTCGGGCTCGGTCTGCATGGTCCTCGCGTCTAACTACTACGATGAAGCCGACTACTACCGCGACTACGACCAGTTCGTCGCGGATCTTCGCCTGCCGCGGTCCGTGCAATCATGAGCGCCGTTCCGTTTCTCCATCTTTCCGCCGCCTACGCGGAGTTGCAGGCCGACCTCGATGCGGCGGCGAGCCGCGTGCTCGCCAGCGGCTGGTACATCCTCGGCGAAGAGGTCGCGGCGTTCGAGCGTGAATACGCCGCGTACTGCGGCGTCGAGCACTGCATTGCGCTCAGCAATGGCCTCGACGCGATTCACATCCTGCTGATGGCCGCCGGAATCGGTGCCGGGGACGAAGTGATCGTCCCGGCTCACACGTTCATCGCCTCATGGCTCGGGGTGAGCTACAGCGGCGCGCGACCCGTCCCGGTCGATGTCGACCCGCTTACGTTCAACATCGACCCAGCGCTCGTGGAAGAAGCCATCACCCCCGCGACCAGGGCGATCCTGGCCGTTCACCTGTACGGCCAGACCGCCGACATGGACGCGCTCGCGGTGATCGCGCGGAAGCACGGCCTGCTGCTGTTCGAAGATGCTGCACAGGCGCATGGCGCGCGCTGCCGCGGGCGAAAGGCAGGTGGCTTCGGGGATGGGGCTGCCTGGAGCTTCTATCCGGGCAAGAATCTCGGCGCTCTCGGCGACGCCGGCGCCGTGACCACGAACGATGCGCAGCTCGCGACGCGCGTGCGCATGCTCTCCAACTACGGTTCGCGCATCAAATACGAGCATCAGCTGCGCGGCTTCAACGCGCGCATGGACGAGATCCAGGCTGCCGTGCTCCGGGTGAAACTGCAGAAGCTCGACGAGTGGAACGCGCGACGCGCCGCGGTTGCGGCGCGGTACACGAACGAACTCGCACCCGCCGTCGCAACGCCGGCCGTCCCGTCATGGGCGGAGCCGGTATGGCATCTTTATGTCGTGCGGACGGCACGCCGTGACGAGTTGCAGAACCAGCTGACGGGCGCGGGAATCGGCACACTGATTCACTATCCGATTCCGGCCTTCCGCCAGGGCGCATATCCCGAATATCTGCAGGATGCGGCGCGCTGGCCGATGGCCGACCGGCTGGCGCGGGAGGTTCTCAGCCTGCCGATGGGTCCGCATCTGACCGCAGGCGACGTGCAACGGGTCGTGGAAGCTGTCGCGCGCGATGCGTGAGACCTGGTTCGACATTGCAGCCACGACCGCCGCGAAGGTGTATTGGCTGGCGGCGGGCCTCGTCATTACATTCGTCACCGCCCGCGTCCTGGGCCCTGATGGCCGCGGCGTGTTCGCCGCTGCCACGGCGTGGGTGACGCTGTTTTCCACGATCGGTTATCTGAGTCTGCCGCAGGCCGTGATTCATCGCGCCGCGACACAGCGGTCGACGAGCTGGGTGGCGGAGACAGCGGGAACACTCGTCACCATTTATTCGATCGTCACCCTGGCCGGCGGCGGTGTGGCAGCCGTGCTGTATCGCGCCAGTGGCGGCGACGCGTTCGATCATCTTCCGGGCCGTGTCCTCGTGGTCGCGTTTCTCACAATGCCGTTCATGCTGTGGTTCGAGACAGGGAACGCGCTTCTGCTCAGCATCGGCGCATTGCGCCTGTCGAACGTGGCGCAGCTCGCCGGTGCGACTCTGAGCATGATCGCGGTTCTCGTGTGTGTCGGCGCATTGGGCTGGGGCGTCATGGGAGCGCTGCTCGCGCCGCTCGCGTATTACGGCCTGTACGCGGTCGTCACTGTAGGGGTGCTCCTGAGCCGCGCCGGAATCGCACGGCCGGCGATGGCGACGGCCCGATGGTTTCTCGCGAGCGGGCTGAAGTTACATCTGAACGCCGTCGGCGCGTACCTCGTCTCCGGCGCTCACGTGCTGATCGTCAACGCCTTCCGCACGCCGGCCGACACGGCATACATCCAGCTTGCACTGCAGCTTCTGACAGCCATGCAGATCCTGCCCATGGCTGCTGCAACGGTCGCTTCCTCGATCATTGCGCGCGAGGGGTCCGATCGCGCCTGGCGGCGCCATCGGACGCTGCTCGTCACACTCCTGTCGATCATGATCGTGGCCATTCCGATCGTCTACACGCTGGCGCCGTGGCTCATCCGCCTGATCGCCGGGCCGGAGTTCGGTCCGGCGGTGCCGCTGTTCCGCGTCGCGCTCTGCGCAGTGCCGGGAATGACGGTTTCCGTGCTCATGGCGCCACAGTGGATCGCGCGCGGCTACTTCCTCACCACCGCTGCGATCACCACGGCTCTCGGCCTGGCGAGCGTCGCCGGAAGTTGGATCTGGGTGCCGCGGCATGGAACGATCGCGGCGGCCTGGGTGGTTGTCGGCGTCTATTGGACGTCCCTCGCCGTGAACACGGGCTTCTTCTTCTTCGTGAATCTCGCCGCGCGGCGATCGTCTTCGATGGAGCCGTGATGAAATGGCGTCCGTGAACGATCCGCGAGTCTCGGTCCACGTGCTGACGTATCAGCACCGCGATTTCATCCGCCAGGCGCTGGACAGCGTACTCGCGCAGGACTACCCGAATCTCGAGATCGTGGTCGGTGACGATGCATCGACGGACGGCACTGCGGCAATCATCGCGGAATACGAACGCGCCCATCCCGGCGTCGTCAAGGCATTGTTGTCCGACCGCAACCTCGGCATCACTGCCAATGCGAATCGGATTCTCGAGCAATGCACGGGGGAGTTCATCGCCTGGTTCGCCGGCGACGACGAATGGCTGCCGGGCAAACTCTCGGCGCAGGTCGCGTGGTTCGCGAAGAATCCCGACGCCGTTCTCTGCTACACGAATACGGAGATCTTCGACAGCGAATCCGGACGGCCGCTGCGGCTCCAGCATGACCGCATGCGAAACCGGTTCCGCGGCGGCGGCATCGAGCAGATGTTCCGCTCCGCCACGTTCTTCGCATCCTCCTCGGTGATGACGCGCCGCAGCGCCATTCCGAGCCATGGGTTCGATGCGCGCGTCCGCAACGTGTCGGACTGGCTCCTGTGGGTCGACGTTGCTTCCCGAGGGAGGATCGGCTATGTGCGAGACGTCTACACCCGGTACCGGCTTCACTCCGCGAACATCATGAAGCGATTCGATGCGGCACTCGCCGAGCAGCTCGTCGCCATCGGAATCGCGGAGTCGCGCTACCCGCAATATGTGGGGGCAGCGAAGCGCATCCGTGCCGATATTCTGTTTGCCACCGGCGTCGAGCGGCTGCGCTCCGGTGATACGGCGGGCGCGGCTCGCATGTTCACCTATGCCGTGCGTGCACGATGGATGGGCAGTCCCTATGCGCCCTTTCCACTGAATCTCGTTGCGGTAGCGGCGGGCCGCCTCGGACTGCTCCCGCTGGCATGGCGGATGTGGATCCGCGTGCGGTCGTTTCTCGTGCGCGCATCGTTTGCGCGACGTTGAGGCCCGTGCTTTAATCGGCGGCTGGCTCGTGTCGCTTCCGCGCACGACGGCCACGCAGCGACATGCGCGCATTGATCACCGGCATTACCGGATTTCTGGGCAGCCATCTGGCTGAGGCATTGACCTCCGCCGGGGCGGAGATCTCCGGAATTACGCGCGGCGGCAGGCCGGTGCGCGGTCATGCGCGGATTTACACCGGAGCACTCGCGGACGCCGCGTTTGTCCGCGACACGCTCCGCGCGGTGAAACCGACGCATGTTTTTCATTGTGCCGGAGCGACGAACGGCGACAAGGCGGCCATGTACGAGATCAACGTCGCCGCCACGGCAGCGCTGTTCGAGACAATCGAGGCCTCGCCCGAACAGCCAGTGGTCGTCGTCGTGGGCTCCAGTGCGGCCTACGGCGAGCCGGCGCATCTGCCGCTGCGCGAAGACGATCCCTTACATCCGATTACGGACTATGGACGGAGCAAGGCGAAGCAGGAGGAGATCGCGCTCGCGGTCTACCGGCGATCCGGCCTTCCCATGATCCGGACGCGCATGTTCAACCTCGTCGGTCCCTGGCAGCCCGACTCCCTGGTGACCTCTGACTTTGCAAAGCAGATCGTGCGTGCCGAGCGGGGAGGCGACCGCGTGGTACGCGTTGGAAATCTCGCATCGCGTCGCGATTATGTCGACGTCCGCGACGCCGCGCTCGCACTGATGCGTGTCGCGGAAGAAGGCGTTTCAGGAGAGGTCTACAACGTCTGCTCCGGGCATCCCTCGGCAATCAGCGAAGTGCTCGACGTGCTGCTGCGGTATGCTGCTGTCGCGATTCAGGTGGAACACGCTGCCGCGCGATACCGTGCCGCGGACGTCGACGAGCAGTACGGAACATTCGAGCGCCTTCGTGCGGCCACGGGCTGGAGCCCTCGCATTTCGCTGGAGCGCAGCCTCGCCGACCTGCTGGATTCGTGGCGTTCGAGATCCGAAGGAGATTTTCAAACGGAATGAACTGGAACTCGGTATCGGTCCTTGTGACAGGGGCGGGTGGTTTCATCGGGAGCACGCTCGTGGAGGCGCTTCTGCAGCGCGGCGCGCGGGTGCGAGCGTTCGTTCGCTACAACTCGCGCGGCGACGTCGGCTTTCTCGGCGAGCTCGCTGCGGAGCTTCGCCCGTCGCTCGAAATCGTCGCCGGCGATCTTCGTGACGCTTCGGCCGTTCTGCGCGCCACCGGCGACGTCGACACGATCATGCATCTCGGTGCGCTGATCGCGATTCCGTACTCGTATGTACATCCGCGCGAAGTCGTCGAGACCAACGTCACCGGGACATTGAACGTGCTCGAAGCCGCGCGCCGGACCAAACCTCGCCGTGTGGTGCACACGTCGACGAGCGAGGTCTACGGAACCGCGCGTTACGTGCCCATCGACGAGAAACATCCGGTTCAAGGGCAGTCGCCCTATTCGGCCAGCAAGATCGCGGCGGACAAGATCGTCGAAAGCTACTACCGCGCGTTCGACGTCCCGGCGGTGACGGTCCGCCCGTTCAACACGTATGGTCCGCGGCAATCCGCGCGCGCGGTCATCCCGACGATCATCACGCAGGCATTGACGCGTCCGGAGATCCGTCTGGGCTCGCTGACGCCGACCCGCGATCTCACTTACGTCGATGACACGGTGAAAGGATTCATTCGTGCCGCCGAAGCGGAGAACGTCTCGGGATGCGAGATCAATCTCGGGATCAACGACGAGGTCAGCATCGGTGAGCTCGTTGCGGAGATTCTCCGGATCACCGGACGTTCCGTGCCCGTGGTGGTTGACGAGGCGCGAGTGCGGCCGGCGAAAAGCGAGGTCGAGCGGCTTCACTCCGACAACACGCTCGCGCGCGAACTTCTCGGCTGGACTCCCGCCGTCCCGCTGTCCGAAGGACTGGGCCGGACGATCGATTGGATCCGCGAAAACATGCACCGTTATCGCGTGGGCGAGTATCAGGTGTGAGCATGCGCGCTGTCATTCTCGCCGGCGGCCGTGGAACGCGTCTCGCGCCGTACACCACAGTGCTGCCCAAGCCGTTGATGCCGCTCGGCGACATGCCGATCCTCGAACTTCTCCTTCGCCAGTTGCACAAGGCGGGTGTACGGCATGCGACACTCGCGGTCGGTCACCTTTCCTCACTGATCATGGCGTACTTCGGCGACGGTGGACAATTCGGGATGCAGATCGAATATTCGATCGAGGAAGAGCCGCTGGGCACCGCTGGTCCGCTGCGCCTGGTGAACGGCCTCGATGGGACCTTCATGGTGATGAACGGCGACCTGCTCACCGATCTCGATTTCAATGGAATGGTCGAAGCGCACCGCCGCGAGCGCGCGGCAGCGACGATTGGCCTTTATGAGCGCGACGTGTGCATCGACCTCGGCGTGATCCAAACCGACGAGCGTGGCCGCGTCGCCGAGTACATCGAGAAGCCGGTATACCACTACCAGGTCAGCATGGGGATGTACGTGTTCGAGCCGCGCGCCCTGGAGCACGTTCCCGCCGGACGGCGCTTCGACCTTCCCGACCTGATCCGCGCGCTCGTCGCTGGCGGCGAACCTGTCCACACCTACAAACACCAGGGCTACTGGCTCGACATCGGCCGGCCCGACGACTACCAGCGGGCGCAGGACGATTTCGAAATGCTGCGCAGCCGCATCCTCTGACATGCACGTTCTGCATGTAACGACAGGCTTGAACATGGGAGGAGCGGAGGCGATGCTTCAACGCCTCGTCATGCACTCTCGTGCCGAACACACGATCGTCTCGCTTACGACGGTCGGCCGGCGCGGCGAGGAACTGCGGGCGGCAGGCAAGCGCGTGCTCGCACTGGGGATGAGCGGACTACGCATTCCATTGGCAATCTTCCGTTTGAACCGGCTCGTCGGACGCATCCGGCCCGATGTCATCAAGAGCTGGATGTATCACGGCGATCTAGCTGCAGCGCTGGCGAATCCGCGCGGCACACCGCCGGTGGTGTGGGGCGTACATAATGCGAATCTGGACACTGCGAACGTGAAGCGAACCACGCAAATCGCTGCAAGAATCTGTGCTCGTCTATCGCATATTGTGCCGGCGCGCATCGTCTTCGACTCGCGTGCGGCCGCGGATGTGCACGTCGCGATCGGATACGACGCGCGGAAGGCCGAGATCATCCCCAACGGATTTGATACCGCAGCGTGGTACCCGAGGCCGGATGCGCGAGTGAAGATCCGGCGCGAGCTCGCATTGCCGGACGACGCGTTGCTGGTCGGACTCGTGGCCCGTTTCCATCCAATGAAGGACCATCGAACCTTCCTTGAAGCCGCGGTACGCATCCGGCGCGAATATCCGCAGACGCAATTCATTCTCTGCGGCGGAGTCGGGATTGAACAGTCCAATCTGCCGCTGACCTCGATGATCGATGATCTCGGCCTGCGCTCCGCCGTGCACATTCTCGGACGGAGGGATGATCTCCCCACCATGGTGGCGTCGCTCGACATCAGCGTCTCATCTTCTCTGTCGGAGTCATTTCCGCTCGCGGTCGGAGAATCGATGGCGGCTGGCGTTCCGTGCGTCGTCACCGACGTAGGCGACTCGGCGTACCTGTTGGGTGAGCAGGGCGCAGTGGTTCCGCCCCGCGATCCTGGCGCGCTCGCCGCGGCTTGCGTGGCCATGCTCCGGCGTCCGCTGGAAGAACGCCTCGCCGTGGGGCAACGGGAACGAGATCGGATCAAACGGAGGTTTTCGATCGACTCCACCGTGCGCGCGTACGAGGAATTGTTCGAACGTACGGTCGCGTCCGCCTTGGGAGAACGATGAGGATCGTCGTGCCGGGCGAGCGTTCTGGGATCGATAGCGGCTGGATGCCGATCGGTCCCTCGCGGTGCCTTCGGAATCGTGGTTCTGAAGGCGATGGCGGCACGGCTGCCGGTCGCGGGGACGGTGGACAGCGGTCTTCCCCCACGTTACGGTCGCGGTCGCCTGGAATGGCAATGAGATCCCTTGACCGCGCCGACGGTGCCGTTTAGTCTGCCGCCTCGATCGCACTCACGATGTCCGACTTCCTGATCGCTGTCACGCAGCTTCTGTTATCGCTTCTGGCTGGCGCCGGTCTCTTTTTTCTCTGGCGCAGAGTTGCCGGCAAAGCAGGCATCGTGTTCTGGCTCGTCACGCTCGGAACGCTCGGCCGCGCCGTTGCCGGGCAGACGCTGTTCTGGATTTCCTTCCTCGGCCTCCCCATTGCGCCGTCGCTACAAGCTGGGAACGGCTTCTGGTTTTTCGCACTGGATGGGATTTTTTACTATGACCTTTCGACGGTCGCAGCGAGCGAAGGCCCCCGAGCGATCGTCACTCTGGATGCCGGCCTGGCCTCGGTCTTCTACGTGAAGATGCTGGCGACGTGTGTCTACCTGTTCGGCGCGAGTCCCGCCGTCGCGTTGCTGATGAATCTCGCGGCGTACCTCGGGACGTGCGGCGTGATCCTGACGATGGGCGGAGCCATGGCGGCTCGCGGCCGCGTTCTCGGCATTGCGGCATTGACGTTCGCGCCGTCGATCGTGATCTGGTCGCTGCAGCCCCTCAAGGATTCCGTGTTTCTGTTCATCGTGGCTTTGTTCATTCTCGCGGCGGACCGGTGGCAAAAAGAAATCCGAGAGCCTCAGAGCGGCGCACGCGGCGTGACGACGTTGCTGTGGACCGCCGCGATCATGACGGTCGCGCTCTATGCGATCAGCAGCATCCGCTGGTACTTCTCGTTGTTCATCATCGCGGCGTCGGTGCCGTTCTTCGTCGCGGCGATTCTCCGTGCCTCGCACCGTTTGAAGACGACGATTGCAGCGGCGCTGTTTCTCCCGTGGTTCTTTGCGATTACCGTCGTCGGCGCCGGACCCTATCTCCCCGCGAGCATACGGGCGATGATCGCGCCCAGGAAAAACGCCAGGCCGGCTGCTGCGGCACCGCTCTCGATCGCGCGCGACTTGAGCAAAGCGCGGTCGGGGTTCGACAGGAGCAAAGCCTCGACGTTGATCGGCGTGGGGCCGGCGCTGTCTCCGGCGGCGAAGAAGCCCGCCGCTCGGGCGGCGCCTGCCGCCGCCAGGACGACGGCACCGAAGGAAACCGTCGCCGCGGACGTGCAGGAGATCGGCGATGTCGTTCTGCCGCGCTCGCACGCCACGCGGTTGATCGCCGGAACGGTCGCGCTGGTCCTTCCTCGGGCTCTGGCAGCGCGCCTCGGACTGATTGATGTGCGCGGGGGCCGTGGATTGTGGCTCGTCGCCGAGATCGACACGCTGATTTTCGACGTCGTGCTCCTGTACGCGATTTACTGCCTGTTCGGCTCGATCCGGAGCGGCGGTCTGCGCGAGCCATCGTTCTGGCTCGTCTTTTTTGTCACGATTCTGATCGCCGGCTCGCTGGTTTACATGATCGCCAACTTCGGCACGCTTTTCCGGCACCGCAATATGGTGTACCTCGGACTCGTGCTTCTGCCGTTGACAGTTGCGGGTGCGGCGACGCGCAGGCGGTCCGCCGCCCTCGCGGAAGTGGATCCGATTCAGGAAACGGACGGAGCTCCCCTGGCGGCGCGAACGCCGAGCATGTAGCCGTCAAGCGTCAGCTCACTGCGCCTCTTCCGTTCGTCTCCGTGAAGATCGATTAATGACCGGTATTCAGACGGTCGATCTTGCGCGGCTTGTCGATCGGCAGCAGGGGAGTCCCCGCCGCCGCGGCAGCAGTCGGCTCCGGAAGATCGGACGCCACCGCGGCCATGACCCATCCGAGCTCGCGATCCGCGACGCGCTCGATGCTGATCTGCATCCGCTTGACCGAAACCCCGATGGTCTCGCACTCCGCGACCAGATGGCGAAGACGGGAAAGAGGAATGCTCATGGTCGAAAGGAAGACTTCCTCCGCCCGCGTTTTTCTGCAGATCTCGGCGATCTCCTGATCGGCCGGATAGACGCGCAGGCCGTGCAACAGCATGCCCGCCTTGCGCGGATCGTCGTCGATGAACGCTACCGGCACATAGCCGAGCTCGTGATTGTTGTGCAGCTCGCGATACAACAGCTCTCCGCCGTCGCCCGCGCCGAAGATCAGCACGCGCCTCCCCGTCTGGGCATGCGGCGAAGGGATCAGCCGGCGCATGATGCGGAAGGCGAACCGGCTCCCGCAGACGAACATCAGCAGCAGCATCCCGTCGGCCGCGAAGACCGCACGCGAGAAGCCTGCGAAGCGAAACGCAAAGAGCATCACCAGCACGGACACCACGGAGCCGATGATCACGGCTCTCGCGTAGACCACCACGTCCGAGAGGCTGGTGTAACGCCAGAGACCGCGATAGACGCCGGTGACCAGAAAGACCGCGAGCTTGATGAAGACGATCGCCGGGAGAGTCTGGAGAAACAGTTGCCAGTCGCCGGAGGCCGCGCTCGCCGGACCGAACATCACGAGGTAGGCGAGGTAGTGCGCGAGCACGATCAGCACGACATCGAGCGCGACCTCGAACACGCGCCGCTTGTACGAGAAATCGATCAGGAACGAGACCAGCGGCTTCTGCTTCGCCGTGGCGAAGCTGTCGTCGCTGTAAACGCGCACACCGGCGAGGTACACACCGAGGATTGCCAGCACGACCGCGAACGAGATGATCGCCGCGAGACTCACGTCCAGATCGGATCGCCGCACCGCGACCGAGAGCGCGCCGCCCATGAGCGCGAACGCCCACAACATCCACACGGCATCGCGCTCGGACATGCCCAGGGCAACGAGCCGGTGCGAGGTGTGATCGCGCCCGCCCTGCGACGCCGCACGGCCCGCGAGCTTGCGCACCAGAGTCACGAACGTGGTGTCGAAGATCGGGATGCTCAGAACGAGCACCGGTACGGCCAGAACGGCGATGACGCTGCGCGAGCGGCCGCCGCTTTGTCCGTTCAGCAGGGCCGTGCTCGCGAGGAAGAAACCGATGAACATCGACCCGCAATCGCCCATGAAGATCGAGGCGGGGTTGTGATTGAAGATCAGGAATCCGACCAGCCCGCCGAAGAACGCGCACAGCATCAGCGCCTCCGCGTTCTGGCCGTTCAGGAAGAAGTTGACCGCCAGCGACAGCGCGGCGATCGCGGCGATGCCCGCCGCCAGACCGTCCATGTTGTCGAGCATGTTCACCGCGTTCGTCACTCCCACGAGCCAGACGAACGTGATCATCATGTTCAGCGTGAACGAGCCCGTCCACGGCAGGACGAGGCCGAAGTACACCACCGCGGCCGCGCCGAGGAACTGCCCGATCAACTTCTGGTACGGCTTGAGCCGGATGAAGTCGTCGACCAGTCCCAGGACGAAGAGTCCCGAGCTGGCGGCGATCACGACCCAGGTGTGCGTCGTCTGCGGCAGGCGGAGGAGGAGCGCGCCGATCACCGCTAGATAGATGGCCACTCCGCCGAGCATCGCCGTCGGCTTCTGATGCCAGCGATCGAGTTTTGGCTGGGCCACGGCGCCGATGCGGCGCGAGAACGCGCGGACCGCCGGCGTCACCACGATCGCCAGTCCCAGCGCGATCGCGGTCGTCGTCAGCGCTGCGGCCGTCTGCATTTCGCCCCTCGGTTAGACATTGAGAATAAGTATGTCGCGAACAAGTTATTCGGTTTCCGCACTTCTGGCAAGCACGGACCCGCGGCTTACACGCGATCCGCGTGGTAGGCGATGACTTCGCGGAGAATCCCGTCGAGCGAGGTCTGCGGCTGGAACCCGACCAGCTTTGCAATCTTCGAGATATCCGGAACACGGCGAGGCATGTCTTCAAATCCCTCTTCGTACGCCTCGTCGTAAGGGACATAGACGATCTCGGAGCTCGAGCTCGTCAGCTCCTTGATGCGCCCGGCAAGATTCCGGATCGACACTTCCTCGTTCGAGCCGATGTTGAACACCTGGCCGACCGCGCCCTCGTGATCCATCAATTTGACGAGCGCGCCCACGACATCGCCGACATAACCGAAGCAGCGCGATTGTGTGCCGTCGCCGTACACCGTCAGCGGCCGTCCCGACAGCGCCTGTTTGACGAGCGTCGGGATGACCATGCCGTACTGGCCCGTCTGGCGCGGGCCGACGGTGTTGAAGAGGCGCACGACGATGGTGGGGAGCTTTTTCTCGCGCCAGTAGGCGAGGGCGAGGAATTCGTCGATGGCCTTCGAGCAGGCGTAGCTCCACCGTCCCTTCGTCGTTGCGCCCATCACCAGGTTGCCGTCTTCGCGGAAAGGGACCTGCTCGCTCAGCCCGTAGACCTCGGAGGTCGAGGCCACGAGGACTTTCTTCTTCTTCTTGTTCGCCGCCGCCAGCACGACTTCCGTGCCGCGCACGTTCGTCTCGATCGTGCGCACCGGACTCTCGACGATCAGCTTCACGCCGACCGCGGCGGCAAGATGAAAGATGACGTCGCACCGGTCGACCAGCTCCGCGAGCACGGGGTGGTTCTGCACGGAGTCGATGGTGTAGTGAAAGCGCGGGTGCTTCTTGATGTGATCGATGTTGTCGATGCTTCCGGTGGAGAGGTCGTCGATGATGAAGACTTCATCGCCGCGCTCGAGGTACGCGTCGCAGAGATGCGATCCAATGAAGCCGGCGCCGCCCGTGATCAGTACTCGCAAGGTATTTACTCCTTCATCACCGGATGGGGAAGCGCGTCCGTGCCGCTGAGCTGCTGCCGGCGATCGAATGCGGTCAGGCGATCGCGATGGCGCTCGACGAGCATCGAGTACACGCGCGCGATCTCCCGCACCATCGTCTCCGCACGAAACGCAGGATCGACCCGCCGCCGGCCGTTCGCGCCCATCTGCGCGCGCAAGGCGGGATCGGCGAGCAGCCGGGAAATGCCGTTCGCCAGTCCGACGGAGTCGTTCGGCGCGACGAGCTCGCCGGTCTCGCCGGGGATGACCACCTCCGGCGCGCCGTCGATGTCGAAGCTGACGCATGGTTTTCCCATCGCCAGCGCCTGGGGAAGAACGCGTGCCAGGCCCTCTCGCAGCGACGTGTGGACGACGACGTCCATCGCCGAAAGCATTTCCGGAATCCGCTCGCGCCTGATCAGTCCCGCGAACACGAAGTTGTCGAGAATGCCGGCCTCGCGCGCGCGCCGGCGAAGGTGATCGAGGAGAATGCCGTCGCCGATGAGGAAGAAACGGACGCCGGGATGGCGGCGCACGATCTCCGGAGCGGCGTCGAGCAGCTGATCGTGTCCCTTCAGCGGAAAGAGGCGGGCGATCTTGCCGACGACCGGAGCGTCCGGAGGAATCCCGAACTCGTTCCGCACCGCCGCGCCGTCGGCGCGCGCGTTGAGAAACCAATCCAGCTCCATGCCGCTGTACACGGTCGTGAATTTCGACGGCTTGTCGACGCCGGCGGCGATCGCCTTGCGGCTGATGATGTCGGAGACGCTGATGAAGTGATCGGTCATCGGCGCGCAGATCTTCTTGATCAGCCACCACAGCCGGTTCACCAGCCACGGCTGATACTCGTGAAACACGAGGCTGTGCAGCGTGTGCACGACGATCGGGGTGCCGGCCATCGTCGCGGCGATCCGTCCGAGGACGCCCGCCTTCGAGGAGTGCGTGTGAACGATGTGGTAGCGGCCGCGGCGAATGATGCGATAGAGCTTCCAGAGCGCGACGAGATCGGCGAGGGGATGGATGTTCCTCGCCAGCTCCGGCAGGAGCACGAGCTGCGTCGTGCGCTCGGCCCGCTCGAGCAGGTCCCCCTCGGGGCCGCGATCGATGCCGCTGACCAGCGTCACATCGTATTCCGGCATCGCGTCGAGTCCTTCGACCGACAGAAGCGTGTTCTCCTGCGCCCCGCCGATGATGAGGCGGGTGATGACGTGCAGAACGCGGAGGGGACGGGTCTCGGGCATGGCTAGCGCTTCAATCGGGCGATCACAACGTAATCGCGGTCGAGATTGATCCAATCGTAGTCATCGATACCGGCCGCGGCCAGAATCTCTTCCACGCGCCTGCGCGTGTAGAGGTACAGCGGACAGCGGGAGAGGAGAAAACGGAGGCGGCGGATGGGCACGCGCCACTCGATCGCCTTCGGAAAGCTCAGGGCCATCCGCTCGGTCGTTTTGTCGCGCATGGCGCGGACGATCGCCACCGGATCTTCGATGTAGTCGAAGAATCCCATGGCCGTCGAATAGTCGAACGGGCCGTCCGAAACGGCCTCGGGGAATCGTCCCACGCGAAACTCGCAACGCTCTTCGACGCCCAGCCGCTTCGCGAGCTCGTGCGCGATGTCGATCATCGCCGGAGCGAAGTCGACGCCGACGACGTGCTGCGCGCCATGCTGCACGTAGGCGAAGCAGTACCGGCCCGAGCCGCATCCGACGTCCAGCACGGTCTTGCCCGCGAACGGCGCGAGCGTTTCGAGCGTCAGATCGAGGCGCTTGCGCACGACGCCGCGCCAGACGTTGTCCACGAAGCGCGCGAACGGCCCTTTGCGGTCCTCGTAGATCGCGTCGAAGCGTTCCGCGTCGAGATCGAAGTGATGCCGGACTTTGTCGTCAGTGGACATGCAGGATTTCCTTCATGGGAGCGAATGGGAAGTCGCGCAGGAGGCGGATCAGACGCCCCTCGGTCGCGCCGAGATTGAAGTAGTGCGTCGCGGCGATGCGCCGCGGAAGGTCGATGCGCGGATGATCGGGATCGAGCTCCCACGGGTGGAGATAGAACACGGCGGGCCGCCCCTGGCGATTGATGCTCCGGAAGCCGGCGCGCGTGATCGCGTACGGAAAAATGCGGAAATAGGCGCCGCCCGCGATGGGGACGTTCTTGCCGAGGATGCGCCATGTGGAGATCGGGAACTCCTTCATCGCGCCGCCGCCGGCTTCGATCTCGTACGGCCAGCGCGGCGCATCCTCGATTCCATAGCGATAGTTCATCACCGGGAAGATGCTCGTGTCGTAGCGAAGACCGAGCTCGCCGAGGATGTCGAGCGCCCAGAGGGACTTCTTCGTGATGGAGAAGAACGGCGCGCGATGGCCGAGAATCTTCTGGCCCGTGATCTGTTCGACCGCGCCCACGGCGCGCTTCATTTCTTCCTGGAACACCTGCGGCGTCTGCGTGTAGATGAGCGTGTGCGAGTACCCGTGCGTGCCGACTTCATGGCCGGCCGCGGCGATTGCGCGCACGATCTCGGGGTGCCGCTCGGCAACCGCGCCGAGAACGAAGAACGTCGCCTTCACGTTCGCCTCCGCGAGAATGCGCAGAAGGCGTTCTCCCGCGCCCACGATGCGGCTCTCGAAACGGCCCCATTCGCTGACCGGGATCTCCAGACCCTGATACCAGTCTTCGAAGTCGATGGTCAGGGCGTTCGTAATCTCACCATGCGGGCTCATATGATTTGCTCGCGCGCAGGACGTTCCGACTTGCTCGGGGTTGCGCCGGCAGCAGTCATCACGACGCGGAGAATTTGGGCGCGCAACGATAACCGCTCGACTGCGCGCAGGTCAAAGAAAAAACCGCAATCCGCGGCTCGCGTGGAACTTGCACGTGAATGAGGCATGGTCTAATCTGCGTTCAAACGTTGAACAACGTGACTCCTGCACCGGAAACGCCCCGCCAACCCGTCTTTGCTCCTGCTTCCGCTGAAGCAGCATCAGGAACGCGTTCGGCTTCGGAGTCGCGCGGCCCGCGTGTCTTTCTGGGCCTCAGCGACATCTGCGGTTATTACCAGCAACTGGAGCTCGGCCTGCGCGAGATCGGCGTCGACTGCACGTACGTGAACGCGTTTCCGAGCCCGAACCGGTTCGCACGCGTCACGCGGCCGGGAGTGCTCGGGCGCATCGTCGAATGGGTGGGACGAAAGCGCGTCCGCCAGCGGGAAGGCTCGTTCGGCCGGAGATTCTGGATCGCCGTTCAGGGTTTCTTTCTGCTGCTCTATTTTCTGGGCACGCTCGGGAAGTATGACGTCTATGTTTTCGCCAGCGGCGATTCCTTCCTTCGCGGACACGATCTCGGTTTCCTGCGTCTTCTCGGCAAGCGGATTATCGCCGTCTTTCACGGTTCGGACTCGCGGCCGCCGTACATGAATGCCGCGTATGTCGGCAGCGAAGGGGATCTCGATCCGCAGCGCTGGAACGCGCTGACCCGCAGCATCAAGGCGGCGGTGAGGAAGATCGAGCGAAACGCCGTCTGCATCGATCATTCGATGAACGGCCATTTTCACGAACGTCCGTTCGTGAACTGGCTGGAGATCGGAATTCCGTCGCCGGAAGTGGCGCAGCTCGCGGAGACGAAGCGGGACAACGGCCAACGCAGTGTGATCGTGCACGCGCCGACGCGCCCCGGGCCGAAGGGCACGCGGGCCATCGAGAGCGCGGTCGGCTCGCTGCAGGCGCGCGGCTTCGACGTCGAGCTGGTGACGCTGGTCGGACGAAGCAATGAAGAGGTTCTGGCCGCGCTCGCGGAATCGGATTTCATCGTCGATGAGCTTTACAGCGACACGCCGATGGCCACGTTCGCGACCGAGGCGGCGTCGTTCGGGAAACCGGCCATCGTCGGGATGCACGGATTCGACGCGCTGCGGCGATTCTGCACGGAAGATACGATTCCGCCCGCGTTCGTCTGCCGCGCCTCGGAAGTGGAGCAGGCCATCGAGACGCTCCACACGGACCGCGAGCGCCGGCTCGCGCTCGGTCGTGAAGCGCGGGAATTCGTGCGGCAGCGCTGGTCGCGTGTGAACGTCGCCCGCCGTTTCCTTCGCGTGATCGAAAACGACATTCCGGCGCACTGGTGGATCGACCCGCGGCGGATCGACTATCTGCACGGATGGGGTCTCACCGGCGACCGTTTGCGTGCCGTGCTGCGCGCGTGCATCGAAGCCGGCGGCGTGGCCGCGCTGCACGTGTCCGACAAGCCGGAGCTTCAGCGGCGCCTCGTGGACTTCGCGCGCGGATCCGCCAATGCTTAAGGCGTTCATCCGGGATGGAGCGATCTACGGCGTTCTGCGGGTCCTGACCGGCGGGATCGCCGTTCTGCTGCTGCCTCTGTATACGCGCGCGCTGGCGCCTTCCGAATACGGATTGCTCGAGCTGGTGACGATCCTGGGAACGGTGTGTACGACGATCATGACGCTCGAAGTCGCGCAGGGACTGGCGCGTCACTACGCGCTCGGATCGTCGGCGCGCGAGCGGAAGCTGTTCGCGTCGACCGCATTCTGGTTCACGACGGCGTCGTTTTCGCTCGCCGTCGTCATCGTGTGGTTCTTCGCTCCGGCGATCGCACGCGTACTCTCCGGCAGCGCCGCGCACGCGGGGGCCTTGCGCATCGCCGTCGCGGCCATTGCGGGACAGGCGATGTTGTACGCGGTTCTGACGGGAATTCGTTATGCCGGCCGCGCGCTCCATTATGCCGTCGGCAGCCTGACGTTCAGTGCGGCCGCCATTGGCGCGGCGTTGTTCTTTCTCGTGAAATTGCGCTGGGGATTGCCGGGCGTTTTCGCCGCTCAGCTGTTCGCGTCGGCCGTGGCCGTCGCCGTGAGCTGCCTGCTCGCGCGCGAAGAGATCGGTTTCGTGTTCGACGGCCGGAAACTGCGGCAGATGCTGCAGTTCTCGGCGCCATTGGTGCTCTCCACGCTCGGCGTCCTCGCCGCGACGTATGCAGACCGAATTGCCGTCCGTTCCTTTCTGACCATCGACACGCTGGGCGTGTACAGCGTCGGGGCGCGCGTCGCATCAGCGGTCACGATCGCGATGGCGGCGTTCCAGATGGCGCTCAGTCCACTGATCTACAAACATCATGCGGAGCCGGAAGCGCCAATGAACATCGAGCGCCTGTTCCGCTGGTTCGTCGCGGCGACGAGCGTGCCCCTGCTGTTTGTGGGTGTGTTCGCGACGGACATCGTCCGCATCGCGGCCACGCGCGCGTACGACGGCGCCGCTGCCGTGATTTTTCTTCTGGGACTGAGTGCGCTCGTGGGGAATCTCTATCTCTTCGCGCCCGGGCTCTGGATCGCGAGGCGCACCGGCACGATCGCGGCGATCAATCTCGCCGTCGCGACGTCCAGCCTTCTGCTTTCCATGCTCGTCGTGAGGCGGCTCGGATTCCCCGGCGTAGCTCTCGTGAGTTGCGTGGTTGCATTCGTGTCCTTCAGCGTGCAGCTGGCACTGTCGCAGCGCTCCTACCGTGTGCCGTTGCAATGGGGCCGGTTGCTCCCCGCGGCGGGCGTCCTCGTCTTTTTCGCGGTCGCGGGCTGGCTTTGGAATCTGGCCGCGGCGGACGTCGTGGTGAAGAGTCTGGTCTTCGTCACGAGCAGCGCTCTGGTTTTTTTCACGCTCATTCGCCGCGATGAAATTCGCGCCGGGCTGGGGCATTTCGGCGCGACGAATGCCGTGCCGCGATAGCGTCCATTCGGACCGGCAGCCCGCTCGGATGACTATGTTATCTTCGCGGCCCAATGCGCCTTCCGCGATTCGGATTCCTGTCCGGCAGGACAGCACGGCTTCTCGTGTTCGACGCCGTGCGGCTGCGCGCGCGCCTGTTGCACCGCCGTCGCGTGACGCCCGCATCGGACCTTCTGCACCTTGGCGCCGGGCGGCGGCGCGTTCCGGGATGGCTGAATGTCGATGTCTGGTCGTCCGATTATGACGTCGACGTGGCCTGCGGGCGGCTGCCGTGGCGCGACGCGTCGTTCCGCGCCATCGTCAGTCAGCACGTCATCGAGCATCTCGAGCTGGAAGAGGAATTGATTCCGCTTCTGCGCGAGCTGCGCAGGGTGATTCGTCCGGCCGGCGAGCTGTGGCTGTCGTGTCCCGACCTCGAAAAGGTCTGCCGCGGGTATGTCGAAGACAAGAGCGCCGCGCTTCACGACGACCGTCGCCGGCGGATGCCCGATCAGGGGATGCGCGACGGAATGCCGAGCCAGCATTTCGTGAACTGGTTGTTTCACCAGGGCGGGGAGCACAGGAATCTGTACGACCTCGAACTGCTGTCATGGGCGCTCGGCGAGGCGGGTTTTGCGTCCCGCGAGCGCGTCGACGAGAAGGCCCTGCTGTCCCGCTTTCCGGAATTCCCGATCCGGAACGACGATTTTCAGAGTCTTTATGTGCTCGCGCGCCCTGATCCATGAAGATCGTTTTCGTCATCAATAGTCTCGAAGGCGGCGGTGCGGAACGCGTAGTGAGCACGCTTGCGTTCTATCTCGGCTCCCGCGGTCATGATCTGTCGATTCTGACGCTGCATCCGCCCAATGCCGCCTATCCGCTGCCGGCGGAAATGGAAGTGCGGAAACTCTCGTCGGGCCGCTTCGCCGTCGGTCCCGGAAAAGTTCTGGCCATCCCTTTGCTGGCCGCGGAGCTCCGGCGGGAATTGAAGCGCCGCCTGCCCGAGGTGGTGGTCAGCTTCCTCGTGCGTGCGAATCTGGTCCACGTCGTCAGCGCTCTCGGCGACCATTCGTTCCCGGTCGTTCTCAGCGAGAGGATTCAGACGACGGAGTATTACCGCGGCGGCTCGCTCGTCAATTTCATGATGCGGCGGCTGGTCGATGCAATGTATCCGCGGGCGGATGCCGTGATTGCCATTTCCGGCGCGGTGAAACAGAGCCTGGTGACACTCAACGTTCCGCCGGAGAAAGTGCGCGTCATTCACAATCCGATCGACGCCAGCAACATCGTCCCGCGCACCGGACGTTCGCCGCGCCTGGACGAGGGAATCGTTCATCTCGTGAGCCTCGGCCGCTTCGTCGGATTCAAGGATCAGAAGACGATCATCCGCGCGCTCGCGGCGGTCCATCGCCGTGGCTTGCAGGCGCGGCTGACGATGATCGGAGACGGCCCTCTGCGCCGCGACCTCGAAGCCGCCGCCCGCGCGCTTCATGTCGAGCAATCCGTCGAATTCACGGGATGGATCGCCGAGCCGCACGCGCTCGTGGCGACCGCGGACATCTTCCTGTTCTCGTCGCTCTATGAGGCATTCGGAAATGTCATCACCGAGGCGCTGGCATGTGGCGTTCCGATCGTCAGCTCCGACTGCTCCGGAGGCCCGCAGGAGATCCTCGATCGCGGCCAGTACGGGCTTCTGTTTCCCATCGGCGACAGCGAGGCGATGGCGGATCGGATCGTGCAGCTGGTCCGGGACGCCGCGCTTTACGAGCGTTTGCAGAAAAAGGGATTGCAGCGCGCGGCGCAGTTCGAAGTGACCGCGATCGGCGAGCAGTATCTGGAGGCATTCCGCGAAGCCATCGAGCAGCATCGAAGGACCGGCCGCCAGACCTGACTCATTGCGTCTCGAAGGCGATCGTCGCGCGGACGTGAGTCGTGTGCTCCGCATCCGTCCATGCCGTCAGGTAGTCGCCCCGGTAAAAACGGATCGTGTCGTCGACCACGGCCACTGGCGCTGCCATCCATGGGTCGCTGGCGTTTTTCGCCCACACCACGTCGTCATGCTGACCGACTGCTCTCAATCCCCCGGGAACCTTGAATTGCAGGTACTGCGGATTGCCGTTGACGGACGTGTAATCGAGATTGATGCTCACCATCATCGTCTTGCCGATGGTCGTCCATGCCAGTCTTCCGACATCGTCGGGCTCGACCTTCCACAGGCCGCCGTTGGAGGCCGTGAAAAGAGCGCCATCGTACACGACGTTCACCCACGATCCTGGTGCGCGGCGAAGAGGCCGCGCCGCGGCCGAGACCCGGGCGTTCGTCTGCGCGCGCATCTGTTTTGCGGACGGAGTTTCGACGGGCGGACAGGTTCCGGTGGTACTGAACACGGCCGTGTTCCGGCGGTACCACGTCCAGAGCGCTGCTTCGTTGCCCCACAGCATGTTGAATTCGGGCGCGTAGAAATAGCCGTTATAGCTCGTGTGCGGATCGACGAGCGCGGCCTTGCGCGCCAAAGGAACGAAGTCAGGCCGATTGTCCGTCTGGACGGCCTGAAGGAACTCCTTCGCGCTCAGCCACGCGCCGCTCCTGCGGTCCCTGAAGAGATAGCCCGCGTCGAGATCGACCAGAATCCAGCTCTTCGTATCGTTGGTGATCTCGATCATCACATGTCCGTCGTTGTAGCCGTTCGGAGCGACGGCCGGATGAATGCATGTGTGAACGTCCCGGGTGAGCACGTTCTTGTAGTCGCCGCGCTTGCGAAGATCGGCGAGAACACGCGTGGCCATGTACGAGATGCTTCCGCAGGTGAGCACGGCGTAGGGCGTAGTGCTCACCAGCAGCGCCGGATCGAACGGCAATGGATAGACCGGTTCTCCGTGCACATGCAGAGCCGCGAGCCCCCGAAGGATCGTCAGCGGCGGGTACTCGATCGGATAACTGAGGACCGTGCGGAAGTAATCGTCACTGCTGGACATGAACCGATAGAGACCGGCGCGCGAAACGTCGTACGTGCGCTCTCGAAACGTCACGCGCGGTCCGAATCGCTTGACGAGGAGCGTCTGCGGACAGGAGAGCTCGACGTCGCAGGCTTCGACATCGAGCTCCTTGAGCGGCTGCAACACGCCCGACTCGGGGCCGTCCTGCCAGAGGACGATCTCGGCGGCTGCCGCGGACGTCGAGAAAAAGGCAATCGATAGAGCGACAATAAAGTTATTCGGCGCGACCACTCTCATCGGGACTAGAGAGTAGCATGCGGGTCACGGTCACGCGGTTGCAAAGGCAACATCGACCTGTTAGCCTCTGCGTTCAATGGCTGAACGCAGCGCCTATCTCTCCGACGATCTCCGTTACCAACTCCTCAAGATGCTCGAAGCCAGCCCTAATCTGAGCCAGCGCGAGCTTGCCGGGGCGTTGGGCATCAGCGTCGGGAAGGTGAATTACTGCGTCAAGGCGCTGGTGCGAAAAGGATGGGTGAAGGCGCGCAACTTCAAGAACAGCAGGAACAAGCTCGCCTACACGTACTACCTCACTCCCCGTGGGCTCGACGAGAAGTCGCAGCTCGCCATCGAGTTCCTGAAGATCAAGCTGCGCGAGGTCGAAGGCCTGCGGGCGGAGATCGCGGAGATGCAACGCCAGGCCCGCGGCGAACACGGCGGCGGCGAGAGCGCAGCAGCCGAAGAATGAACACGCAGAAGCCGAAGAACTTCGCGATGACCGGAGTCGGCGGATACGTCGCCCCACGGCATCTGACGGCAATTTACGACACCGGCAACCGTCTCGTCGCCGCGGTCGATCGCCACGATTCCGTCGGCGTCCTCGACCGATATTCGCTCGACGTCCGTTTCTTCACCGAGTTCGAGCGCTTCGACCGCCATCTCGAAAAATTGCGCCGCGGCCCGGAAGAGGGCCACGTGCACTACATGTCCGTCTGCTCGCCGAACTATCTGCACGACGCCCATTGCCGTCTGGCTTTGCGCATCGGCGCGGACGTCATCTGCGAGAAGCCGCTGGTCATCAATCCCTGGAATCTCGATGCGCTGCAGGAGCTCGAGCATGAGACCGGGCGCCGGATCAGCACTGTCCTGCAACTACGCCTCCACGACAAGCTCATGCGCCTGCGCGAAACGATCCGCGCATCCGCGAGTGCGACTCCGCACGACGTCGTCCTGACGTACATCACCGGTCGCGGGGCGTGGTATGACGTGTCGTGGAAAGGAACGCCGGAGAAGTCGGGCGGCATCGCCACGAACATCGGCATTCATTTTTTCGATCTGCTGCTCTGGCTCTTCGGCGCCGCCACGGGATGTTGCGTCCACCTTGCCGATGAGCGGCGCATGGCGGGGTTTCTCGAGCTCGAGCACGCCCGCGTACGATGGTTCCTCTCCGTGGATGCCGGCGATCTGCCGGTGCCCGCCGCCCCCGGGAAGGCAGCGACCTATCGCTCGATCACGATTGACGGCCAGGAGCTGGAGTTCACCGACGGGTTCACCGATCTTCACACCCGCGTGTATGAAGAAGTGCTCGCCGGCCGCGGATTCGGGATCGACGACGTCAGGCCGTCGATCGAGATCGTGCATCGGATCCGGACGGCGCCCACCTCACCGATCGACGACGACGCACATCCATTGCTGAGGAAACGGAAGCGATGACCGCATCGAACTATTACGTGCACCCGAGCTCGTACGTGGACGAACCGTGTGAGATCGGCGAGGGAACGAAGATCTGGCACTTCTGCCACGTGATGGCCCGTGCCCGCCTGGGCCGGGGCTGCATCCTGGGCCAGAACGTGTTCATCGCGAACGACGTCGTGGTCGGCAACAACGTGAAGATCCAGAACAACGTCTCGCTCTACACCGGCGTGGAGATCGAAGACGACGTGTTCTGCGGTCCGTCGTGTGTGTTCACCAACGTGACCAACCCGCGCTCGCAGATTCTGCGGCACGACGAGTACCGCCTCACGCTGGTGCGCCGCGGCGCGACGATCGGCGCGAACGCGACGGTCGTCTGCGGAGTCACGATCGGCCGGTATGCATTCATCGCCGCCGGCGCGCTCGTGCGGACGAACGTGCCCGATTACGCGCTCATGGCCGGAGTGCCGGCCGTGCAGAAGGGGTGGATGAGCCGTCACGGTCATCGCCTGGCCGAGCGCAATGCAGAGGGAGACTTCCTCTGTCCACAAACGAAATGGCGTTATGCCGAGTCGGACGGAACGCTGCGCTGTCTCGACTGGCCCGAAGATCAGGCACTCGAAGGATGAGCGGATGGAACTGACGAACAAACGAATTCTCGTGATCGGCGGGGCCGGACTGATCGGCAGTCATGTCGTCGATCTGCTGGCGAAGACGGACGTCGCGGAGATCGTGATCTACGACAATCTCTTCCGCGGGCGGGTCGGGAATCTGCGCGACGCGTTGCGCGATCCGCGCGTGAGATTCTTCCCTCACGGCGGCGACATCCTGCACACCGACATCCTCGAGCAGGCCATGGAAGGGATCGATGGTGTCTTTCACCTCGCCGCGCTCTGGTTGCTGCAATGCCACGAATATCCGCGCTCCGCGTTCGACGTGAACATCCGCGGAACGTTCAACGTGATCGAAGCGGCGATCAGGCAGAAGGTCAAGCGCGTCGTGTATTCATCGTCGGCGTCCGTGTATGGCGATGCGGTCGAGATCCCGATGACCGAGGAGCATCCGTACAACAATTTCACGTTCTATGGCGCGACCAAGATCGCGGGCGAACACATGTTCAAGAGCCTCGGTGCGCGCTATGGACTCGACTGGGCCGGCCTGCGCTACATGAACGTCTACGGCCCGCGCCAGGATTACAAAGGCGCGTACATTGCGGTGATGATGAAGATTCTCGACCGTCTCGACACCGGACAGTCGCCGGTCGTGTACGGCGACGGCAGCCAGCAGTACGACTTCATCGACGTTCTCGACGTCGCGCGCGCGAATATTTGCGCGATGCAGGCCGGCGTCACCGGACAGTGCTACAACGTCGGCCGCGGCATCGGGACGTCGGTGAAGGAGCTGACCGAATTGCTCATCCGCCTCACCGGCAGCAACGCCGGGATCCACTATGAGCCGGCGGGGCAGACCTTCGTCACCAATCGCATCGGCTCCGTCGAAGCGGCCGAGCGCGATCTCGGCTTCCGCTGGCAGATCGGCCTGGAAGAGGGGATGAAGCGTCTGATCGAATGGAGAAAAGCGGACGCGGAAGGCGTCCGGGCGCGGCGGGAGGCGCTGGTCACGGAATGAAAATCCCGATCACCAAACCGTTTTTCGGGGACGAGGAGCGGCGCGCGGTCGTCGAGCCGATCGAGAGCGGCTGGATCGTGCAGGGACCGAAAGTCGCCGAGTTCGAGTCGCACTTCCGCGCCTACACCGGCGCGCCGCACGCGCTCGCCACGACCTCCGCGACCACGGCCCTGCATCTGGCGATGATCGCTCTCGGCGTCGGACACGGCGACGAAGTCATCGTGCCCGCGTTCACCTGGGTGGCGACGGCGAATGTCGTCGAGATGCAGCATGCGAAGCCGGTCTTCGTCGACATCGAGCTGGAGACGTTCAACATCGACGTCACGAAGATCGAAGCGGCGATCACGCCGCGCACGAAAGTGATCATGCCGGTCTCGTTGTTCGGCGTCTCCGCGGACATCGAGCCGATCATGGCCATCGCGCGGCGGCACGGTCTGAAAGTCGTCGAGGACGACGCCTGCGCGACGGGCGCGTGGTACCACGGCAAGCACGCGGGCACCATCGCCGACATCGGCTGCTTCAGCTTTCATCCGCGCAAGGCGATCACGACCGGCGAAGGCGGGATGTTCATCACCGGCGACGAGGCGATCGCCGATCAGGTGCGCTCCCTGCGCGATCACGGCGCGTCCGTCAGCGATCTCGCCCGTCACCTCGGCGCGCGGAGCTACCTGCTCCCCGACTTCAACGTTCTCGGCTACAACTATCGAATGACGGACATCCAGGCCGCGATCGGCGTGGCGCAGATGCGCCGCCTCGAGTGGCTGCTCGAGCGCCGTACGGCGGTGGCGCGACGGTACGACGACGCGCTTGCGGCAACGGGATGGCTGCGGCCGCCCATCACGCCGTCCGGCCTCGCGCATGGATATCAGTCGTATGTCTGTCTTTTCCAGCCGGAAGTTCCGGGCATGGACAACATCGATGCGCTGCACGCGCAGCGCAACGCCTTGATGGACGCGCTCGAGGCAGCAGGTGTGGCGACGCGGCCCGGAACGCACGCCGTGCATGCGCTGGGGTTCTATCGCGAGAAGTACGCCATCCGCCCCGAGGAGTTTCCGAACGCGTGGATCGCCGATCGCCTCACGCTGACGCTGCCGCTTTTCGCACAGCTCACCGTCGAAGAGCAGGACTACGTGATCGACCAGCTCGTCGCGAGCGAGATCCGCGCATGATGCCTTCGCTTCTCGGCAAACTCGCCGATCCCGTGGCCTGCAGACCGCTTTCGCTCGCAGACGACGGCGCCGCGTTGTGCGCGGAGGATGGCGCGCGCTATCCGATCGTGAACGGCATCCCCCGGTTCGTGCTGACCGCAGACGCGGGTCAGACACAGACGCGCGAGGCGTTCGGTTTCAAGTGGAAGAAGCGCGAAACGTACGACTCTCCGGCGGCGAAGCGCACCGCCGCGCATTGGTATCTCGAAAAGTACGGCTTCTCTTCGCTCGATGAATGGGCCGCCTGGTTCGACACTCACGAATCGGTGGTCGACGTCGGGTCGGGCAGCGGATTCTCATCGTCGCTGTGGCTCGAGTCGCCACGATGGACCGGACGCGCGATGTGGGTCGGCGTCGACATCTCGGAAGCGATCGACGTTGCGCAGGAACGGCTGGCGAACATCGCGAACACGCATTTCGTTCAGGGCGACGCGCTGCAGCTGCCGTTTCGCGACGGTGCCTTCGGAGCGATGTTCTCCGAGGGAGTTCTGCATCACACGCCTTCCACGCGCGACGCGCTCGTTTCCGCCGTACGCGTGCTGGCGTCGGGAGGCGAGGCGAACTTCTACGTCTACAAAAAGAAAGGTCCGGTGCGCGAGTTCACCGACGATTACGTGCGCGAGCAGATTGCATCCCTCTCCGATGAGGAGGCCTGGGACGCCATGCGCTCGCTCACGGAATTGGGACGCGTGCTCGCCGAAGCGCATGCATCCGTGACCCTCAATGTCGACGTGCCGCTCCTCGGCATCAAGTCGGGAACCCATGACATCCAGCGGCTGATCTACTGGAATTTCGCGAAGCTCTTCTGGAATCCGGCGTTGGATTTCGAGGAGAACGTGCACATCAACTTCGACTGGTACCGTCCGCGCTACGCGCACCGCCAGACCGAAGAACAGGTCCGCGCCTGGTGTGAGGAGGCTGGTCTCGGCGTGACGCGGCTGCATGACTCCGAAGCCGGATACACGGTGAGGGCGGTCAAGCGCTGATGTGCGGACTGGCGGGCGTACTGCGCACGGACGGACACCCTGTCGCCGCGGCGACGCTGGCGAAGATGAACGCCCGCATGACCCATCGCGGCCCCGACAGCGACGGACTGTGGACGTCCGGACCGATCGGGCTCAGTCACCGGCGTCTGGCGATCATCGATCTCAGCCCGAACGCGAGCCAGCCGATGACCACCGAGACCGGCGATCTGGTGATCGTGTACAACGGCGAGGTCTACAACTATCAGGACCTCCGTCTCCAGCTCGAGGCCCTGGGACATCGCTTTCACTCGAGCTCCGACACGGAAGTCGTGCTGCACGCGTATCAGCAGTGGCGAGAACAGTGCGTCGAGCGATTCAACGGCATGTTCGCGTTCGCGATCTGGGATACCGTCGAGCGCCGCCTGTTTCTCGCGCGCGACCGCTACGGCGTCAAGCCGCTCTATTACTGTTGGGACGGCGCGAGATTTCTGTTCGCGTCCGAGATCAAGGCCATTCTCGAGTATCCCGGCGTACGCCGCGCCGTCTCGTATCCCGCGCTCAATGAGTACTTCACGTTTCAGAACATCCTCACCGATCTGACGCTTTTCGAGGGCGTGCGGCTGCTGCCGGCCGGGCATACCATCAGCATCGCGGCGGACGACACCCGCGGTCCCGTGGCGCGCCAGTACTGGGATTACGATTTTTCCTCGCAGATCACGACCCTCGGCTTCCGGGAGGCGAGCGAAGAGATCGATCGCCTGTTCACCGCCGCGGTGACGCGGCAGCTCGTGTCCGACGTGCCGGTGGCGAGTTACCTCAGCGGCGGCATGGACTCCGGCTCCATCACCGCGGTTGCGCGAGGACAGCTCGGGCGCCTGATGACCTTCACCGCCGGGTTCGACCTCTCTTCCGCCTCGGGACTGGAGATGGGGTTCGACGAGCGTGCCGACGCCGAATTCCTATCCAATCTGCTCAAGACCGAGCACTACGAGATGGTCATGCACGCGGGCGACATGGAGCACGTCATGCCCGAGCTGGTCTGGCATCTCGAGGACCTGCGCGTCGGTCAGTGCTATCCGAATTATTACGTCGCGCGGCTGGCCGGCAAGTTCGTGAAAGTCGTGCTCTCCGGCGCGGGAGGCGACGAGCTGTTCGGCGGTTATCCATGGCGCTACTATCGCGGCCTCAACAGTTCCGGCCCCGAGGGGTATTACCGGAACTACTATGACTTCTGGCAGCGCCTGGTGCCCGATCACGAGAAGTCGAAGCTCTTCAACGAGGCGACGTACCGCCAGTTGAACGGTCATTCCACCTTCGAGATCCTGCAGGGCGTGTTTCGCAAGGACATGCCCCTGGAGACGAACGCCGATTTCATCAATGCCTCGCTCTATTTCGAGCTGAAGACCTTCCTGCACGGATTGCTCGTCGTCGAGGACAAGATGAGCATGGCCCATTCACTGGAGACGCGCGTTCCGTTCCTCGACAACGAGCTCGTCGAATTCGCCTGCCGTCTCGCCCCTCAGTACAAAGTCACGGATCTCGAGCACGTGCAGGCTCGCGACGAGAACGACATCCGCAAATATGATCCGAGCATTCGCATGGGCAGCGGAAAACGCGTTCTGCGCGAGGCGATGACGAGGCTGATCCCTCCGCAGGTGACGAAACGCGTCAAACAAGGGTTCAGCGCGCCGGACGCGAGCTGGTTTCGGGGCGAGAGCATCGATTACGTCAATGCCCTGCTGCGGAATCCGCAGGCGCGCATCTACGAGTATCTCGGATACGACTTCGTCGACGGCAAACTGAACGAACACACGTCGGGGCAGCACAACCATCGTCTCCTGATCTGGTCGCTTCTCAGCTTCGAGTGGTGGCTGCGGAAGTTTCTTACCTGATGGAACACGATCTCCAGCGCTGGATCGACGAGGCACGTGCGGCGCTGGAGCACCTGCGCGCGGCGATGCGGGAGCGCTACGATCGCGATCTGCCGCTCGATGAGTTGTTGTCCGACCGGTGGGAGCGCGCGCGCAGACTGGGATTCGGCGAGGGCACGAGCATCTATCACAGCAGCTACGTCTTCGGATCCGTGAAAGTGGGCCGGAACACGTGGATCGGTCCGTTCACCCTTCTCGACGGCTCCGGAGGGCTGGAGATCGGCAGCACCTGCAGCATCAGCGCGGGGGTGCAGATCTACACGCATGACACGGTCAGGTGGGCCGTGTCCGGCGGAAACGCCGAGCCCGAGCGCGCGCCCGTGAAGATTGGCGACGCCTGCTACATCGGCAGCCAGACAGTGATCGCCAAAGGGGTCACGATCGGCGAGCACTCGGTGATCGGTTCGTGCTCGTTCGTGAATCGAGACATCCCGCCGTACACGGTCGCATTCGGCGCGCCGTGCCGGCCGATTGGCCGCGTCGTCATCAGCGCCGATGGCAACGTCGAACTGGAGATGGATCGATGATCGTCATCGTCGACTACGGGATGGGCAACCTCGGCTCGATCCTGAACATGCTCAGGAAAATCGGTGCGAAGGCCACGATCTCGCGCGAGCGCGCCGAGATCGAAGCGGCCGACAAACTCGTTCTTCCCGGAGTGGGCGCGTTCGACGCCGCGATGCGCCAGCTCAATGAAAGCGGTCTGAAGGACGTGCTCGATGAGATGGTCCTCGTGCGCCGCAAGCCGGCGATCGGACTCTGTCTCGGCATGCAACTATTGACCGAGGGCAGCGAAGAGGGCGGTCTCGCGGGCCTGGGCTGGATCAAGGGAGTGACGAAGCGATTCCGTTTTCCAGCCGAGCTCGCGCACCTCAAAGTGCCGCACATGGGATGGAACAGCGTGCGAACGGCGGACGGGAAACGGATCGTGCAGGATCTGTACGAGCCCTCTCGCTTCTATTTCGTGCATTCGTATTACGTCGCGCTGGCCGATCCCGCGGACGCCGCGGCGTGGACGCATTACGGCCACGACTTCGTCTCCATCGTCGAGAAAGAGCACATCATGGGCACGCAGTTCCATCCGGAGAAGAGCCACAAATTCGGACTGCGGCTGCTGCGCAACTTCGCGGAGAGGGTCTGATGCTGATCGCCCGCGTGATGCCGTGCCTTCTGTTGCGCGGCGCGGCGCTGGTGAAGACGATCCAGTTCAGGAATCCCGGCTACGTCGGCGCGCCGATCAATGCCATCCGCATCTACAACGAGAAAGAAGTCGACGAGCTGATCTTTCTCGACATCGCCGCGACCGCCGAAGGGAAGTGTCCGCCGCTCAAGCTGCTTTCCGAGATCGCCAGCGAGTGCTTCATGCCCGTCGCATACGGCGGCGGAGTCTCACGCCTCGAAGACGTCGACGCGATTCTCAGCCTCGGCATCGAGAAAGTCGTCATCAATAGCCACGCCGTCGCCGATCCCTCCTTCATCACGCGCGTTGCCGGGAAATATGGCTCGCAGGCCGTGGTTGTCTCGGTCGACGTCAAGCGAACGCTCTTCGGGAAATACGAGGTCTTTACGCACGGCGGCCGAAAGGCCACCGGACTCGACCCTGCTGTGTGGGCCGTGCAGGCGGAAGAGGCCGGCGCGGGCGAGATTCTCGTCACATCCATCGATCGCGATGGAACGGGAAAGGGTTACGACATCGAGTTGTTGAAGCGGGTCACCTCCCGGGTCAGCGTGCCGGTGGTGGCGAGCGGCGGAGCAGGAAAAGTGGAGGATTGCGGGATTGCGGTCAGAGAAGGCGGCGCGTCGGCCGCTGCGCTCGGCAGCATGGCCGTTTATCATGGTCGGAACCGCGCCGTGCTGATCAACTTTCCGACGCGAGACGAATTGGACCGAGTCCTTCCGGGTGGAGTGACGACATGAGACGCTGCGCGCGCTGTGTGTATGACGAGACGATTCCGGCGATCACGTTCGATGAGAACGGCGTCTGCCAGTATTGCCACATGCACGACTCGCTCGAGGTCGAGTATCCGATGGGCGAGGAAGGCGCGCGCCGCCTCGCCGCAATCGCCGGCGAGATCCGACAGGCCGGCCGCGGCAAACGCTACGACGTGATCGTCGGTGTCAGCGGCGGCTGCGATTCCTCCTACATGTTGTACAAAGCCAAAGCGCTGGGACTGCGTCCGCTCGCGGTGCACTTCGACAACACGTGGGACTCGACCATCGCCGTCCAGAACATCCACAACATGCTGAAGAAGCTCGACGTCGATCTGCACACGTACGTCGTCGACAACGAGGAGTACGACGACATTTATCGGTCGTTCCTTCAGGCGGGAGTGGCGGATATCGAAGCGCCGACCGACATCGGCCTCGCCGTCACGCTCTACCGTGCCTGCGAGGAGTACGGTGTGAAGTACATGCTCGAGGGCCATTCGTTCCGCAGCGAGGGCATTTCGCCGCTCGGCTGGCTGTACATGGACGGCAAATACATCGAGTCGGTGCAGAAGGCGTACGGGACGAGGCCGCTGAAGACGTTCCCGAACCTCGAGCTCTTCTCGTTCATCAAGTGGACCGCGTTTTCGGGAATCAGAAAAATCCGTCCGCTTTACTACATGGATTACCACAAGGAAGAGACGAAGAAGTTCCTCACGGCGGAGCTCGGCTGGGAGTGGTACGGTGGGCATCACCTCGAGAATCGCTTCACGGCGTTCTTTCACAGTTACTTTTTCCCGCAACGCTGGGGCTACGACGGCCGTCTTCTCGGTCTGGCGGCACTCGTGCGTTCAGGGCAGGTCACCCGTGACGAAGCCCTGGCGGAGATCGCGGAGCCCCAGCCGTACGATCGGGAGCTGATCGAGTTCGTGAAGAAGCGCCTCGGCTACTCTGATGAGGAGTTCGAGCGTCTGATGGCACTGCCGAAGCGTACGTATCGTGAGTTCACGACGTACAAGAAGACCTTCGAGCGCATGCGTCCGTTTTTCTACATGCTTTACAGGATGCATCGCGTACCGAAGAGCTTCTACCTCAAATACACGTCACCCGATCCGCTGCCGGCCGCGCTCCAGGCGCCGGCCGCGGTCGCTCTGCCGCTCGTGGCCGAGGAGACGAGGGGTTCATGATCGCTGCCGCCATCCAGGTCGTCCTGTGTGGTCTCGCGGGACTGGCGTTGTGGAAGTTGTGGCGCTCCTTCGACGGCGAGGAGCGGTTGCTTCGCGCGTGCGTGTTCCTGGGATTCACCGCGCGGGCGGTCGCGGGCGCGCTGCTCTACTGGATTTCCTGGCTGCATCTTCCACTCGCTCCGAGTCTGCAGCTCGATTACGGGCTGTGGTTTTTCGGGCTGGACGGACGGAGATACTTCCGTGCCGGCGCGAACGCGGCGGAAGCGGGCCTATCGGCGATTCTCTTTTATGAGCGAACCGGAATCTCCGTGACGCAGGTGCAGGCCATGGCCATCTTCGCGAAGCTGTTCGGCAGCGTCGCATCGATCGGCATTCTGCTGAATCTGTTCTCGTACCTCGGCATGTGCTGGATCATCCTGCGTTGGTCGAAGTGGGTGCCGAATGGCCGCATTCCGGCGTTGATCGCCATCGGAGCGATCAGTCTCTCGCCGTCGGCGATGCTGTGGTCGCTGCAGCCGCTGAAGGACACCTTCTTCCTGTTTCTGGTTGTTTGTCTTGCCGCCGGCGCGGCGATCTGGCAACGAGCGTGGCGTGGGAGCGCTTCGCTCTGGGCATCCCCGGGCGCGGCGTTGCTGATGATCGTCTCGCTGTTCCTGATGGCAGGGATCCGTTGGTATTTCGGATTCGTGGCCCTGCTCGGCATCCTGGTGTTCGTGATGTTGAACGCAGCGACTGCCTCGAAGAAGTGGGCGGCGCTGCCCGCCGGCATCGCTGTCTTTCTTCTTGCCTCGCAGGCGCTGGTCCTCAGTGCAGCGTCGTACATGCCGCCGTACCTCCAGCGAGCGCTTGCGCCGTGGAGGGAAACGACGCACCCGGATGAGAGGAAACTCTCCGCGGCGGCGCTCGCGGCGGAGTTGGAGGTCGCGCGAAAGGGCTTCGAGGATGTCGGAGGCGCCACCGCGATCGGCGTCGGTGGAGCTCTGACGAAACTCGATGGTGGCAGAACTGTCGTTCCGGCGGCAGCGCCGGTGACGGATCACGATTGGGCGCGTTGGGAGGCGGAACAGACCGCGGCCACGGCTACGATGCCCGCAACCTCGACCGCGCCGGAGCCGGAATCGCCAGCGGTCGCATCGGTGGAACAGCCGCCCTTTGCGCTGGAGCAACTGCCGGTGGAACGTCCAGCGGAACCGGCTGAACCGGTCGCGGTGATGGCCAGTGCCGCGGGTACCATTGCGCCGAACGAGCCGGCACCGCCTGCGCCATTGCCAGCGCTCGAGTCGATCATCGAGCCGCCGCAAGCGCCACCGGCAACCCCGTCTCCTGCTCCTCCCGCCGAGGTGATCGCACAGCCGAATTCGGTGCCTGTTGCCACGTCGGATGCGACCATCGTGGAGGCGACGCCTCCGCCTCAGACGCAGCTCGCAGCGACGACGACGACCGCGCCGGCGCCGCCGCTCCCGCGTAAGGAGCCGCCATCGGCGGAGACTGCAAGTCCGGCGGTCGTGGCGGCGGAACCCTCACCCGTCGTCGTGGCGGAACCCTCACCCGTCGTTGAGAGCAGCACTCCTGTTCTCGCTCCGGTCGTGAACGCGCCGAGTCAGGTGGCGACGCAGGCGCGAACGGAAGTCGTGCCGCAGCAAAAGAAATCGAGGGCCGTGTCGAAGCCGCCGCGGACGCGGACTGTCTCCGCGGTCGCCGAGACGAAGCCGGTGACACAACCGGTAGTACAACCGGTGGTGCAGCCCGCGCCGCCGGCGCCCGCCGCCGCGCCGGCGGCGCAGGACGAAACGACGCAGAACATCGTCATGCCGACGAGCAAATGGGGACGTCTCCTCGCAGGCGCGATCGCGATTCTCGTTCCCAGCGTCGTCGCCCGGAATCTCGGCTGGCTCGAGATCGGGGGAGGCCGTGGCTTCTGGTGGTTCACCGACATCGACACGATCGTGTTCGATGTGATCGTGGCGATCTCGGTGTTCTTCGCGATGCGTCGTGCGCGATGGTCGCTGCTGTCGAACCCGATTTTCTGGCTCGCCCTGGTGATCGCCGCGGTCACTCTGCCGCTCATCTACACCGTGACGAACTACGGGACGCTCTTCCGGCTGCGGATGATGACCTACATCGCCTTCGCGCTGATCCCGCTCGCGGCATCGATGTCGTCTGCGTCGCGCGAGATCGCAGCCCCCGAATCCGACACGCGGACCGGCGAGTGAGCGAAGATCATCGGCCGCCGGCCAGCCGTGCGCGGACACGACGGCCGAGCTCTTCACCGAAATTGTCGATGTCGAGCTGCAGGGCAGGATTGAACCGCACCGCGGGCAGGTACCACTCGATCGCCTCGTCGAAGCGTCCCATTTCCGACAGCGTGCGTCCCCCGGCCAGGTAGACCTCGGGCCGCGGCTCGAATTGCAGGATTCCCCGATACGTCGCCAGCGCTTCTTCACGGCGGCCGAGAAGGCGTTCGTTAGCGGCTTTCATCATCAGCAGGCGAATATCCATGCGGCACGGACGTTCGAGCGCGGCGATGCGCGAGAGATTCGCTCGAGCCTGGAGAGTCGTGTGGTATTCCGTCGGCGCCTTCGAGGCTGCGTCCGTTGAGCCGCCGATCGATTGCACGGCCAGGATGCAGAGGCACGGCGCGTACGCCCATGCATGGAGCGCGTACGCGCAGACGCCGCCGAGAACGAGCAGTGCCGCGAATCGCCACGCTTTCACGATGCTCTCCATCCGACGATCAGTGCCGCGGCGGTCAGCAGGAGGTGTCTCGTCAACGCGATCTGAAGAGGGAAAAACGCCAGGGCAATCACGAAGACTGCCGCCGCGAGCGGCAGGCCGAGAGCATTTCCGGCGATCGCACGAACGCCGTCCGATCGTGCGCTTCGCCGCGTGTGTCCGATCACGATGAGCGCGGCGAGAAACAGTGCGCAGGCAGGAATGCCCGCTTCCGCCAGCAGCTGCAGATGATCATTGTGTGTTTCGCCGAACATCGTCGTCGCGCCTTGCTGGAACGCGGCGGGATACTTCTCCGCCACGGCCAGGCGCTGATGCATGTAGTGCGTTTTGAACGTGCCCGGCCCCCATCCGGCGAGCGGACGCTCGCGAAACATCTCGACGGCCACGATGAACGGCACGAGACGGTGCGAAGTCAGGCGATTCCAGTCCCCGCGCGCCGCATGCTGCGGCAGCTCGATGAAACGCGTGATCGCCGGGATATGGAAGAACGAGGCCGCGATCAGCCCGGCGAAAATGAGAACGAGAATCGCCAGGCCTGCCTTGAGCGACTTACGCATGGCGAAGATGAAGAGCGCCACGCCGGCGGCGATCACTGCGGTTCGGGACTGGGACACGAGCACGCCCGCGAGCGCAGCAGCCGATCCGGCGAACGCAACCCACCGCTGCCATCCGCCGAGATGCGGCGCGACGGCCAGCAGCATCACCATGCTGAGCGCGAAGTACGCGCCGACGTCGTTCGGGTTGCCGAGGAATCCGGTCGCCGTCAGGTGCCGCGAGGCCTCGTTGAGCGTGAAGTGGAACGGGTTCCACACTCCGTACTCCTGCAGCGCGACGAGCACCGCGTTCACCAGAGCGACCGGCGCGAGGACGAGCAGCACCGCGACCGGCATACTCCTCGACGCGAACCAGACGCCGATGAACAGCGCGATGGAACAGGCCACCGTGATCATGCTCTCAGCGCTCTGGACCTTGTTCGTCGAGAGCGTCGCCGTGATCACGCTCCAGAGGAATGCGCCAGCCACGACGGCCATGACCGCGCGATCGCGCAGCAGCTCGCGCAGCCGACCCGTACCGCCGGCCGCGACCGCGACGCCGAGGAGGAAGACCGCGAGAATCGCCTCCGCGCGGAACGCCACCTCCTTGATCACACGGAAGTAGTCGTAGACGCCCGTGAGGAAGATCATCGGTACGATCACGAGCCCGGCCACCGTCAGGATCGCGAGCGCGCGCTCGCCGCGGGTCACGACCGGATCATTGACGGATTCCAGCGCCGCGCTTTGACGCTCCGTGGGATTCGCGGGGGGTACGATCCTGTTCTCGGCGCTGAGGGACGCACGGCTAGGGGGCACGGGCAGCGATTACCTCCGGAGCGATGGACAGAGGTCGGAGTATACAAGAACGTGCGCTGAAGCAATTCAGCGCGGAGCAGTTGGCGCTGGTCGTCGGCGAGCACGGTCCGTCCCTTCTCGAAGGGGAAGCGCTGGCGATTCTCGACAACCCCTTCGTCACGCCGCAGATCCTCGCGAAGATCGCCCAGACGCAGCGGCTCGCGGCCTTCTATTCGGTGCGGCTCGAGCTCGTCGCCCACCGGCAGACGCCCCAGGCCCACGCGGCGAGGCTCGTTCACTATCTCTACTGGTTCGACCTGCTGCGGCTCTCGGTCGACGTCACCGTTCCCGCGCCGATCCGCCGGGCCATCGACACCCAGCTTCTGCAGCGCCTCGGGAAGCTCACCATCGGCGAGCGCGTCGTTTCCGCACGGCGCTGCAGTCCCGCGCTCATCACCGTCTTCCTCTCCGATCCGCATCCGAAGATCTTCGAGGCGCTGCTCGTGAACAAGCGCCTGCGCCAGGAAGACCTCGTCGCGCTCGTCAACTCCGGCCGGGCGACCGTCGATCAGCTGCGCATGATCGCGGGGGACGCGAAGTGGTCGTATCGATACGAGATCCGCAAGGCGCTGGTCATGAATCCGCTCACGCCGCGTGCCGCAGCGGCCTCGCAGTTGCGCTATCTCTCGCGCCGCGATCTCGTCCAGATTCACGCCAGTCCGCACACCTCGGTCTACCTTCGCCGATGCATCGAGCGCCTGCGCCGCGACGATTCTTCGGCAACCGCCGATTGACCTACAATGGCCGGCCGGATGCCTGATCAGGACCCGCAGCCGCTGGGCGGCCGCCCCACGGAGCTCGCCGCCTTCGGCGAGGACCTCCGGCGCGAGCGCGAGATCCGCGGCATCTCCCTCAAGGAGATCTCCGACGCGACCAAGATCAGCAGGCGGTTTCTCGAGGCCCTCGAGCGCAACGATCACAAGACCCTTCCCGCTCCCGTCTTCACGCGCGGATTCGTGCGCGAGTACGCGCGCTACGTCGGCTTGAACGCCGAGGAGATGGTCAATCGCTACAACTACGCCTCGTCGCTCGATGACCGCATCGAGAAGCCGCCCCAGATCGAGAAGTATCCGCAGACGCCCGTGCGCGACATCGCCCCGAAGCCGAAACCGAAGCGGGGCATCCCTCCGGTCTACGCGCGCATCGATCGCAATCTCGTCGTGCTCGCGCTCATCGCGGGCGCGCTCGCTGCCGTGGCGTGGTGGGCGATTCAGCAGAAGCGCCGCGAGCACGATGCCGCGGCGGACACGTCGATCGCCGTCGCGGCAACTGCCGTGCCGGGGGCGGTGACCGTCCCCGCGCCGAAACAGCCGGCGGATGACTCGATGCTGCGGCTCACCGTCGAGGTCACGGACAACTCCTGGGTCACGCTCGAAGCGGACGGGAAGACCGTGATCAACACGGAGATGGTGCGCGGCGAGCGGCGAAGCGTCGAGGCGGCCGAGCAGTTTCGCTTCCGCACGATCGGCAACGCCGCGGGCATCGCGCTGCGGCTCAACGACATCGAAATCCCTCCTCTCGGCGGGGAGGGCGAAGTGGTGAAGAATCGAGTGTTCGATCGCCAGTCACTGGAAAGCCTGCGCGTCGAGGAGTACAAGGAACCTCAGCCATGAGCACCGCACCTTTCACGGAGCCGACCGCCGCGGCGGTGATTCCGCTGATCGAGGCGGGCACGTACCCGCGCGACGTGGTGATGACGATCGCTCAGGGATATCTCCCGCTGCCGCAGGAGGAGCTGATCAGCGTGCTCGCGTATCTCAGCGCGTCGAACGACCGCGAAGTGGGCGCGCTCGCGCGCACGGCACTCGGCGAGATCCCGACGCGCGTCGTGCTGGACTACGCGGCGAACGAAGGCATTCCCGTCGAGCGCCTCGTCGATCTGATGAACGCGACCAGCGACAGTCCCGTGCTCGAGCTCCTGATTCGCAATCGCACCGTTCCCGACTCCGCGGTCACCGAGCTCGCCCGGCGCGCGGAAGGGAGGCTGCAGGAAGTCATCGTCATCAATCAGGCGCGCATTCTTCGCGCGCCGCAGATCCTCGATGCGTTGCTCGAGAATCCAGCGCTCTCAGCCGATGCAAAGCGCCGCGCGCTCGAGACGCGCGAAGAATTCTTCGACAAGCGCGCGCGCATGCAGCCGATGGAAGCCGTGGTCGCGGAGCTCGAAGAGGAGCTCGCCGACATCCCTCTCGAACCGATCGCCGATCTGCTCGAGCGCGCCGCGGCCGAGCCTCCGCCCGAAGCGGCGGAGCAGACGCTCTCGCTCCTCGAAGGCGAAAAGAAGGACACCCGGAAGTTCGCGATCTGGGCGAAGCTGCAGTACCTCTCCGTGTCCGAGAAAGTGCAGCTCTCGTTCAAAGGGGACCGCATGCTGCGCATGCTTCTCGTCCGCGACCGCAACAGGTTGATCTGCACCGCGGTCATGCGCAACCCCCGCATCACCGAAACGGAGATCGAGAGCATCGCCGGCATGCGCAACGTGGAGCCGGAAGTCCTCCGCCTCATCGGAGCGAAGAAGGACTGGTCGGGCAAGTACAACATCATGCTCATCCTCTGCAAGAATCCGAAGACGCCTGTGGGGGTTGTCCTGCCATTCATCAATCGACTAATCTTACGAGATCTGAAAGGGTTGAAGGACGACAAGGGCGTCCAGCAGGTCGTCCGCGAGATGGCCAAGAAACTCTATCTGTCCCGTACCCAGAAAACCGGATGAAGGTCAACTACTACGAGATCCTCGGGGTCGATCGGTCAGCCAGCGATGAGGAGATCCGCGATCGCTTTCGCAAGCTCGCGCGGGAGAACCATCCTGACCGCTATCGCGGCTCGGACAAGGCCGAGGCGGAGCGGAAGTTCCAGACCCTCACCGAGGCGGTCAACGTGCTGACGAACGCGGCCAGGCGCAAGCAGCACGATTCCGAGCTCGTGAGCGGCGGCGGGCGGGGGCCTGCCGATTTCGCGCAGGTCGCGAAGGCGTATCTGGCCAAGGGCGTGAAGGCGTTCAAGGAAAACGACGCGAGCGCGGCGTACGAAAACTTCGACATGGCCGTGAAGCACAATCCTCAGGACGCGAAGGCGTTTCACTACCTCGCCCTCGCGGCCGCCCGCATTCCTTCGTACACCCGCCAGGCGGTGCAGGCCATCGAAGGCGCCCTGCAGCGCGAGCCGCTGAATCCGTTGTTCCTGAAGGACGCCGGTCTGATCTGCCGTCAGGCAGGACTGGTGGCAAAAGCGGAGCGGTACCTCGAGGAGGCCCTGAAGTGGGACGCCTCCAACGCCGACATCCAGGCAGCGCTGGCCGAGCTGCGGCAGACCAGGGAGGCGAAGGGCGGCTTCTCGATCTTCGGGAAACGCTGATGCAGATGGAAATCAGCGCCTACGGTCTCACCCATGTCGGCCGCCAGCGGCAGCACAACGAGGACGCGTTCCTCGTCGAGAGCGACGCGAAGCTCTTCCTGGTGGCGGACGGAATGGGCGGGCACGCCGCGGGCGAGATCGCCTCACGCATCGCCGTCGACTCGATCTCCGAGTTCATCCTCCACACCAAAGAAGACGACGGCACCTGGCCACACGCGTACGACGAGCACTACTCGCGCACGACGAACCGCCTCATGGCCGCGGTGCGCCTCGCCAACACGCGCGTGCTCGAGGCCATGCGCAAAGACGCCCGCCTGCGCGGCATGGGCACGACGATCGTTGCCTGCATGGCCGACGAGGAAAAGGTCTCCGTCGCGCACGTGGGAGACTCGCGCGCGTATCTCGTCCGCGAAGGGCAGCTCTCGCGCATCACGAACGATCACTCGTGGGTCTTCGAGCAGGTGCAGGCGGGCATGCTCACCGAGGCGGAGGCGGAGAAGCATCCGTTGCGCAACGTGATCACGCGCGCCCTCGGCGGCGCGCTGCAGGTCACGCCCGACGCCTCGGAGATCGCCGCCCAGGCGGGCGATGTCTATCTGCTCTGTTCCGATGGACTGACGGGCATGGTTCCGGAGAACGAGATCCTGCGCGTGGTGACGGAGAACGACCAGAACCTGCAGAAGGCGTGTCAGCAGCTCATCGATGCCGCGAACGAGCGCGGCGGACTCGATAACGTCACTGCCGTGCTCGTGAGGACCGTGTCGACGTGAGCGTTCGAATCGACTACTGCGGCGTTTGAAACTACCTTCCCCGGGCCTCCAGTCTGGCGGCCGAGATCCGGAAGAGCCTCGGCATCGAGAGTGAGCTCGTGCGCGGCAGCGGCGGCATCTTCGACGTCTCCGTCGACAATCGCGTGATCTTCTCGAAGCGCAGCGAAGGGCGCTTCCCGACCGAGAGCGAGATCGTCGAGAAGCTGCGCTCGCTGAGCAGTTGAAGGAGGGCGGACGTCTCGTCCGCCATTCCGACCGGCGGACGGGAGGTCCGCCCTCCTCGCTTACAATCTCGCCCGTGCATCCTGAGGTCGAGGAGCTTCGGCCGAAACTGAAGGAGATTCTCTACGACTGCGCGGTGGAGATCCGCGCGACCAAGGCCGCGCTCTACCTCTTCGACGGCAGCAACCGGTTCGAGCTCGTCACCGAGTACGGCTTCCGCGGCACGGCCCGCACGTCGGCGGACACGAACGATCCGCTGATCGACCGCTGCGGCCGCGGCCGCACGGCTTTCTACGTCAATGGAGTCGCCGTCGAGCCGCGCTTCTCCGAGCTGCTGTTCGAGTCGTCGACCGACCGCCTCCTCGCCGCGCCGCTCTACACGCGCGGGAAACTGGTGGGCGTCATCGACATGCGCGACAAGGCCGGACGCCTGCCGTTCGAGAAAGCGGATGCCGAGCGCGCCCAGGAGATCGCCGAGCGCATCGTTGCGCTCTTCGCGAACACGAACGTGTTCGGCCTCCGCTACATCGCCCTCTCGAACATGAGCGGCGAGCACTCCGCGGTTCCGAAAGATGAAACCGCGAAGGAGCCGGCCATCAGCGGCGAGGCGCCCGTGCGCGAGAAGCCGTATGCGACGCCTCCGCCTCCGCCTCCGCCGCCCGCTCCGCCGAAACCCGCCGCTGCCGCACCGCAGCCCGCTGCCTCCGGCGAGGCCGCGCGCGTGCACGTGCCGCGACTGGCGACGCTCGTCCTCGAAGCGCGCACCGCCGCCGGGCGCATCGTCGCACCGCCGCCGGAGTCGCTCTCGGAAGCCGATCTCGCCGCCGCGCGCGACGCGTTGCGCAACATGCTCCTCATTCCCGGCGCCGTCGCCGTCTCGCTCTCCGCCTACGGCCACCTCGGCGGCGTGCAGGAGATCGTCGCGCGCAACACGCTTTCCGAGGAGGCGAAGAACTTTCTGCAGTCGAAGCTGAACCTCTGGCTCGCGAAGCGTGGCAGCGGGGGCGGCTATGCACGCGCGTCCGTGTCGACGCCGTTCGGGACCTCCGGTCCGGCGATCGGTGCGAACGAGCTGCAGAAGGTCTTCACCGCGCCGATCATCGCGGGCTCGATGCGCGGCCTCTATCTCACCGTCGCGTTCAGCGGCACGCCCGATCGCGGCGCGCACGAACTGCTCGCCGCGCTGCACACGCATCTGCAGCTCGTCATCGAGCAGTCGATGCAACGCGGCGCGATGTCGGCGATGCGCCAGCGCGTCGCGGAGAAGCTCGTCGAGCCCGACTTCACGAAGTATCCGGAGCTGAAGCGTCATTCGGAACGGACCTCGAAGCTCGCCGAGAGCTTCGCGCGCTTCCTCGCGCTCCCGCCCGCGGAAGTCGAGAACGCGCGCATCGTCGGACTCGTGCACGACGCGGGCATGCGCCTGCTCGAGTACGAGCGCCTCTTTCGGAAAAAGGATCTGACGCAGGAGGAGCTCGGATTTCTGCGCGAGCATCCCGCCGTCAGCGCCGCGATCGTCGAGCCGCTCCTCGGCCCCGAGCTCGCGCGGGCGGTGCTCTGTCATCACGAACGACCGGACGGCCGCGGCTATCCGAACGAGCTGCACGGCGAAGAGATCCCCGCGCTCTCGCGGCTGGTGGCGATCTGCGACGCGTATCAGGCCATGACGGATCCCGACAGCTACCAGCCCGCCGAGTCGCCGACCAACGCGCTGGCGACGATCGCGCGGGCCGCGGGCACGCAGTTCGACGCCGAGATGGCGAGCCGCTTCGCGGATTTCGTCAACGCGTCGATGAACGCGTGAGCCTTGATACACTCCGCGGCCGATGAAGATCGATGCCGTGGAGGCCCGCCGGGTCGCGGATCTGGCGCATCTGGAATTCGATGACGCCGGCCTCGAGCGCATGGCGTTGGAGATGACGAAGATCCTGACCTACATCGATCAGCTGCGCGAGGTCGATGTCGAGGGATTCGAAGAGCGCGACGCGACTGTCACGCCGTTGCGCGCCGACGAGCATCGGGCGTCACTCGACCGCGAGCTCGTCGCGCAGAACGCGCCGGCGTGGCGCGACGGATTCTTCGTCGTCCCGAAGGTCATCGGCGGTGAGTGAACTGCTTTCGCTGCCGTGGACGGAGGCACGCGATCGCGTCTCGCCGCGCGAGTACGTCGACGCGTGCCTTCGTGCGATCGATGCGCATGACAAAGACGTGCACGCCTTCCTGCACGTGGGGGACAGGCAATCCTGCCTGTCCGGACAGGCAGGATTGCCTGTCCTCCACAGTACGCTGCCGATCGCGATCAAAGACAACATCGTCACGACGGACATGCCCACGACCTGCGGATCGCGGATCCTGCGCGACTTCGTCTCGCCGTTCGACGCCACCGCGGTCGCGAGGCTGCGCGCGTCCGGCGCATCGATCATCGGCAAGACGAATCTCGACGAGTTCGCGATGGGCTCGTCGACCGAGCACTCCGCGTTCGGCCCGGTGCGCAATCCGTGGGATCTCACGCGCGTGCCGGGAGGCTCGTCCGGCGGCTCCGCCGCGGCGGTGGCCGCGCGCATGGTGCCCGCGGCTCTCGGATCGGAAACCGGCGGCTCGGTGCGGCAGCCGGCCGCGTTCTGCGGCGTCGTCGGATTGAAGCCGACCTACGGACGCGTGAGCCGCTCCGGACTCGTCGCCTTTGCATCGGGACTCGATCAGATCGGCATCGTGACGAAGACGGTGCGCGACTGCGCGGAAGTGCTGCGCGTGATCGCCGGTCACGATCCGCTCGACTCCACGTCGAGCACGCAGCCCGTCGACGACTACACCTCGGAGCTCGGCGCGGGCGTGAACGGTCTTCGCTTCGGAATCGTGCGCGAAGCGGTCGAACAGCTGACCGGCGAAGTGCGCGCGAATTTCGAAGCGGCGGCGGAGGTGCTTCGCCGTGGCGGAGCGATCGTCGAAGAGGCGAGCATTCCGACGATCGGGTACGCGATCGCGATCTACTACATCGTCGCGAACGCGGAGGCGAGCGCGAATCTGTCGCGCTTCGACGGGATCCGCTACGGCCATCGCAGTGCGCGCGCGCGCACGCTCGAGGATGTGTACTTCGACTCGCGGGGCGAAGGGTTCGGCGAGGAAGTGAAGCGCCGCATCATGCTCGGCACCTTCGCGCTCTCCGCCGGCTACTACGATGCGTACTACGGCCGCGCGCAGCGCGTGCGCGCCAAGCTGCGCCACGAGTTCGCGGAGGCGTTCCGCGCGTTCGACTACCTCATCACGCCGACCACTCCCGAGCCGGCGTTCACGCTCGGCGCGAAGACCGATGATCCGCTATCGATGTATCTGAGCGATATCTTCACCGCTCCCGCGAATCTCGTCGGCGTGCCCGGCATCGCCGTGCCGTCCGGATTCAGCGCGGATGGATTGCCGCTCTCGCTGCAGCTGATGGCGCCGCACTTTGCGGAGCGCGCTCTCTTCCGCGCGGCGGAGTTCTTCGAGAGCGAGACGGGATACTGGAAGCGCAAGCCGCTGTTGGTGACGTAGCGCCCGGCTACAGCCGGGCGTGGACCGGCTGAAGCCGGTCCCTACGTCAATCAGGGTGTACAATTTCGCCGTGCGTAAGTGGTGGGTGTGGTTGTTCCTCAACCTCGCGGCTATTCCTCTCTCCGCCGCCTCCTCCGCGACGCAGACTCCCATCGCCCTCGCCCAGATCTCGCCCGCGATGCGTGCCGTTCTCACGCGCGAATACGAGATCGAGGTGACGGTGACCGCGCATCGCGGCGACGCCTGGACGCGTCTCGCCAGGCGCGTCACCGGCGACGCCGCGGCGTGGGAAGAGATCGCCGCGCTCAATCAGGCCGATGAGAACCTGAAAAACGAACAGCAGGTGCGCGTTCCGTTCGCGCTGCTGCGTCCCAGTCTGCAGCGCGACATCATCGCCACGCTCTTCCCCCTCGATCGCGCAAAGCCCGACGGCTGGCGGCACGTGGTCGTCGGCTCGCGCGGCGTCGAAGGGGAGTCGCTCTGGAAGCTCGCCGAGTGGTTCACCGGCCACGGCGCCAACTACAGCCTCATTCGCAAAGCTAATCCGACTCAGGGTCTCTCGACGCGCAAAGGTGACGTGATCCTCATTCCCAAACGGTTGCTCTCCGCCGCTTTCGGCGGGAGCTCGGAGGAAGAGAATGCACCGAAGACGGCAGCGGAGGTTCGGAAGCCACAGGACGGTCCGGCTCAACGCATTTCAGCGGATGAAGACGTTCCGGAGGCGTCTGCGGATGTGGTCTCAACGGGACCTGCCGCACTGAGCTACGAGCGCGGGCCTGCCGAACCGTTTGCCGTCTACAAGCTGCAAAAAGGGGAGGCGCTCTATTCCTCGGTCGCGATCCGCTTCACGGGCCGCGTCTACGCGAAGGACGTCTACGACGTGCTCGATCGCGTCGTGAAGTTCAACGAGATCGAGGACGTCGCGAAGCTGCCGGTCGGCTATGCGGTGAAGATCCCGATGGATCTGCTGCTGCCGGAGTGGCTGCCGCAGGACGATCCGACGCGCGTCGCCGCCGAGGCGACGCGGCGCGCGAGCGTGCAGGCGAAACGCCGCACGCGCGCTGCCGGTCTCGCCGGCGTGCACGTGATTCTCGATGCGGGACACGGCGGCCGCGACGTCGGCACCGAGCACGACGACGTGTGGGAGTCGACGTACGTCTACGACGTCGCCTGCCGTCTCAAGCGCATCCTCGAAAAGCAGAGCGCGGCGAAGGTGTCGATGACCACGAAGTCGAAGAGCAACGGCTTCCGCATTCCGGAGAAGAACGTGCTCGAGGCGCCGAAGGATCACTTCGTCCAGACCACGCCGACGTATCTGCTCGACGACGCCATCGTCGGCGTGAACCTCCGCTGGTATCTGGCGAACTCGATGTTCCGCCGAACGATGAAGAGCGGCGTGCCGCGCGAGAAGGTGGTCTTCCTCTCCATTCATGCCGACTCGCTGCATCCGTCGCTGCGCGGCGCGATGGCCTACATCCCCGGCGCAGGACTCGTGACCGGCACGTATCGGAAGAAGGGCGACATCTATCTCGCGCGCGCGGAAGTGCGCGAGCAGCCGGCGGTGACGCAGTCGCGCGACGATGCCCTCGCCGCCGAAGGCCTCTCGCGCGATTTCGCGGAGTCGGTGATCGCCTCGTTCCGCCGCACCGGCCTGAAAGTGCATCCGTTCGCGCCCGTGCGCGACAACGTGGTGCGCAGCGGCCGCGAATGGGTCCCCGCCGTGATCCGTCACAACCAGGTCCCCACGCGCATGCTCCTCGAGGTCTGCAACCTCGGCAACCGGAAGGACCGCCAGCTGCTGACGACGAAGAAGTACCGGCAGCAGCTCGCGGAGGCGATCTACCAGGGGCTCGTTGACTTTTACGAGACGCAGGAGACGAGGCCCGCTGTGGTGGCGAGTGGGGCGCGATGAACGGTTTCCCGGCTTCCCGGTCGCCCGGTGGCGCCGTGCGGGTGCCGGCGCCTTGACACCGGGCAACTGGGAAACCGGGCAACCGGGCAACCTATAATCCGCCCCGAATGCCCCGCTCTTTCGAAGGCGACCTCGCCGCGCAAGGCTCGAGATTCGCGATCGTCGCCGCGCGCTTCAACGATGACATCGTCTCCGGCCTGCTCGACGGCGCGCTCATGTGTCTCGCGCGCCACGGCGCGGACGACGAGGACATCGCGCTCTACCGCGTTCCCGGTGCGTTCGAGATCCCCACGCTCGCCGCGAAGCTCGCCGGTGACGCAATCAGCGGCGATGCGCCGCGCGACGCGATCATCGCGCTCGGATGCCTCCTGCGCGGCGACACGCCGCACTTCGATTTCATCTCCGCGCAGGTGACGAGCGAGCTCTCGCGCGTCTCCTGCGAGGCGCGCTTTCCGATCGCCTTCGGCGTGATCACCTGCAACACGCGTGAGCAGGCGGTCGAGCGCTCCTCGGAAGGCACATCGAACAAGGGATGGGAGGCGGCGCTCGCCGCGATCGAGATGGCGAACCTATGGCGCGCGCTTCGCACCGGAGGGATCTAGATGGGCGCCCGCCGCAAAGCACGCGAGCTCGCACTGCAGATGCTCTTTCAGCACGACCTGGCCGGCAATCCGCCGGATCAGATCATCGAGACGTTCGAGGAACTGCAGAAGTCGAAGCCGAACACGCGCGAGTTCGCGACCCGGATCTTCCGGGGCACGGTCGATCACATCGCCGAGATCGACGAGATGATCCAGAACCAGGCCGAGAACTGGCGCCTCTCGCGCATGGCCGCCGTCGACCGCAACATCATCCGCATGTCCATCTACGAATTCATGCACGAAAGCGACACGCCGAAGCTCGTCATCATCGATGAAGCGATCGAGATCGCGAAGAAGTTCGGAACCCAGAAGTCGAGTCAATTCATCAACGGGATACTTGACGGGATACTCAAACGGTACAATCTCGCGGGAACCGGATGAAGGCAGAAGGCAGAAGGCAGAAGGCAGAAGGAAGAAACAACGCCACGTCGTTTTCTCACTTCTGCCTTCTGCCTTCTGCCTTCTGCCTTCGCCGGACACGCGTGCCGCGATGAGCCTCCTTGGGCGTTTAGAGGATCTCTCCCTCACCGACATCGTCCAGATCGTCTATCTCTCCCGTCGCACGGGAGTGCTCGAGATCATCAACTCGAGCGGACGGCACACGGTGATGTTTCGCGGCGGGCTCGTGGTCAATGCCTCATCCCCCGAGGATCATGACCTCGTCGCGTACCTCCTCAACGCGGGGCTGATTCCCGAGGAGAGCGCGAAGGTCGTGCGGAAGATGGAGGAGCAGGGGATTCCGAACGGCACCGCCGTCCTCGAGCTCAATCTCCTCTCGCAAGACGATCTGGCGAACGCGATTCGCGAGCGCGTGCAGACCGTCGTCACGCCACTGCTGCAGAGCAAGGAAGGGGAGTTCAACTTCATCCTCAGCGAGACGATGACGCCGCTCGACGTCGAGTACGAGCCCGATCAACTCTTCAAGGAAGGCGGGTTCGCGCCGAACAGGATCGTCGGCGCCGCGGACGGCGAGAAGATCAAGCCGCTGAAAGGACTCGAGGAGTCGCTGAAAGTGGGGAAAGCATTGCTGCGCGGATCCGCTCCCGCCGAGGCCACGCCCGCATCGCTCAACCTCGGACTCGGACAGCCGCTCGGTCCTCCGCCCGTGCCGAAACTTCCCGGCACCGCGGAAACGGCGACCGACAACATCCTGACGTTCCCTGCGCCGGCCGAGAAGCCGTTCACACCCGTGGAAGAGTTGCCGGACACCGTCAGTGGAGGACAGGCAATCCTGCCTGTCCCGGAAGACGACAGGCGGGATCGCCTGTCCTCCACGCGCCAGCCGCCCGCGGGCAGCGGCCAGTTCAAAGTCGCCGGCGGGTTGTTCGAAGTCGAGTCCCCGGAGGCGGCGTTTCGGAATGTCGTGTTGTTCGAGCGCAACCCGCTCGTGCGTGTCGCCGCGCGGCGCGCGTTCACACGCGAAGGCGCGAAGATTTTCCAGTACGGCACACTCGAAGACGTACGCGCCGCGATGACGGAGCTCTTCCGCGCGAACAGTTTCTTCGTCACCTTCCTCGAGCTGACCGAAGACGAGGCCTCCGTCCGGTTGATGCAGCAGGTCAAGCGCAAGAACCCGCGGCTGCCGATCGTCCTCATCGACATCGAAGCCGATCTGCGCCGCCGCCACAACCTCCTGCGCGCGGGCGCCGATCTCTATCTCACCAAGCCGTCTCCCGCGCGACTGCAGCCGGGGCTCGCCGAAGAAGAGCTCTCGCTCTTCGCCGACGAGCTCGTGCTCTTCGCCGAGCGAGCCTTCGAGCATTGGGAGCAGACCACGCGCGGCCTCGGCCCCGACGCCGGCAGGAAGTTCTACGAGATGGCCACGAAGGACACCATCGATCGCTCGTTCCATCTGCTGCGGCAGCTCATCAACGAGCTCTCGAATCCGAACGACATCGGACAGGTTTCCGCGACGATTCTCCGGTTGTCCGCCGAATACCTCGACCGCGGCGCGCTCTTCATGGCGAACGAAAAAGAGTTCGTCGGCCTGGGCGGATTCGGCGTCACCGGCGCCGCGGGCGATGAGGCGGACGCGCGCGTGCGCAGGCTTCGCATCGCGCGCGATCAGACGTCAGTACTCGCCGACGTCGCGCAAAGCGGGCAGGCCCATCACGGGAAAATGCGGCGCACGCCTGCGAATGTCGAGCTCATCGACGGCCTCGGCGGATTGCTGCCGACGGAAGTCGTTGCCCTTCCGATCATGCACGAGCATCGCGCGATTGGTATTCTGTACGGCGACAACGCCGAGCATCGTGCGCCGATCGACAGCATGACGGGTCTCGAGATTTTCCTGTCGCAGGCCGGATACGCATTCGGCAACGCGGTGTTTGCTTCCGAGAGGGCGGGGCGGCGGTGAGGGTATGAAGATTCTGGTAGTGGAAGACTCGTCGTCGATGCGCGCCTACCTGACGACGATCATCGAAAGCGGCACCGAGAGCTACGACCTCGAGATCGTCGAGGCCGCGAGCGGCTTCGAAGCGCTGAAGACGCTTCCTCATCACAAGTTCGACGCCATCCTCACCGACATCAACATGCCCGACATCAACGGCCTCGAGCTGGTGAGCTTCCTCAAGAACCATCCCGTCTACCGCGCCATCCCGATCATGGTCATCTCCACCGAGTCGACCGAAGAGGACCGCCGCCGCGCCGCGGCGCTCGGCGCGGAGGAGTACCTGGTCAAGCCGTTCCAGGCGGGGGAGCTCGTCGAGAAACTACGCAGACTTTTGAAAGTCGCGTAGCCGGATGAAGGGCCCCACACCCTGGCACTCACGGCCGGCCTGGAGAATCCTCTCCCGCGTGGCATGGAGGGCGGACGTCTCGTCCGCCTCCCGTCCGCTGGGCGGACGAGACGTCCGCCCTCCACGATCGCTTCCTGCCGCGCAGACTCCTGGCCGGGAGAGGGGACTGGCGATGCGCTACCATGAGCGCGGTCCATGGCACGCGAAGACGATCGCGCACGGGAAGAGTTCACCAGCGAGGCGGAAGAGCTTCTCGACACACTCTCGCGCGATCTCGTCGACTTCGAACAGCAGGGAAAGAATGTCCGCCCCGAGCTGGTCAACAAGATCTTCCGCGAGGTGCACTCGCTCAAGGGCCTCGCGGGCATGCTCGGCTTCACCGAGATCTCCGAGCTCTCGCACAGCCTCGAGGACATGCTCGACCGCCTGCGCATGGGGAAGATCGAGTTCTCGCGCGAGCTGATCGATCTGCTCTACGACTCCGTCGACAGCCTCAATCGCCTCGTCATCGCCATCAACGACTCGTCCGTCGGCGGTCTCGTCGACATGACCGGCCTCACGCGCCGCATCCACCAGATCGTCACCAGCCAGCCGCAGCAGAAACATGAAGATCCGTTCGCGGCGCTGACCCTCGACGAGCAGACGAAGAAGTCGCTCACCGAATACGAAGAGCATCGCCTGATGGAGAACGTGCGCTCCGGCAAGCACATCCTCTCGCTCGAAGTGACGTTCGATTTCGCCGACTTCGACGAGCGGCTGCGCGCGATCACCGCGAACCTCAGCGAGGCGGGCGAAGTGATCTCGACGCTGCCCGCGATTCCGACGGGCAACGTGAACGGCATCGCCTTCCGCCTGCTGTACGGATCGATGCTCAACGACGCGGCCGTGCAGGCGATCGCGCCGGAAGCGGTGGTGACCTCGCTGCGAAAAGCGGTCTCGCCGGCCGTGGCCGGTCCGGCCGGCGTCACCGTCGCGCCGATCGAGGCGGCGGCGGAAGAAGAGCTGTCGCTGCGATCGCTCTCGCAGACCGTGCGCGTCGACATCGCGAAGCTCGATCACGTGATGAACATCGTTGGCGAGCTGATCATCGAGAAGACGCAGCTCGAAACCCTGGCGAGAGCCCTCGGCCAGGGCACGCACGCGCAGCAGGCGCGCATGGCCTCGCACGAGCTGGGAAAGATCTCGCGCAATCTCGACCGCAAGCTCAACGAGCTGCAGAAGTCGGTCATCGAGATCCGCATGGTCCCGGTCGGACAGATCTACTCGAAACTATCGCGAACCGTTCGCAAGGTCGCGCGCGAGCTGACCAAAGAGATCGAGCTCATCCTGCGCGGCGAGGACACGGAGCTCGACAAGATGATGGTCGAGGAGCTGACCGATCCCCTGATGCACATCATCCGCAACGCCATCGATCACGGCATCGAGCCCTCGGAGGAGCGGCGAGCGGCGGGAAAGAATCCCGTGGGACGCGTGACGCTGAACGCGTATCAGCAGGGGAACTCGGTCGTGCTCGATGTGACCGACGACGGGCGCGGGATCGATCCGGAGAACATCCGCCGCGTCGCGGTGCACCGCGGACTGATCGGCGAGAAGGACGCGGTCGATCAGCAGCGCGCATACGAGCTGATGTTCACGCCCGGCTTCTCCACCGCTGCCGCCGTGAGCGAGATCTCCGGGCGCGGCGTCGGCCTCGACGTGGTCAAGAAGAACATCCAGGAGCTCAAGGGCACGATCGACGTCGTCACGCGCCTCGGCGAAGGAACGACGTTCCGCATCTCCCTGCCGATCACGCTGGCGATCATCCAGGCATTGATCGTCGAGGCCAGCGGCGAGAAGTTCGCCATTCCGCTCACGTCCGTCGAAGAGTCGCTGCGCATCTACTCGCGCGACATCCGCACAGTCGAGCGGAAGGAAGTCTTCACGCTGCGCGACTTCACGCTGCCGCTGTTGCGGCTCGCCGATGCGTTCAGCCTCGAGGACAACCACGACCACGGCCCCGACACGAAGTGGTTCATCGTCGTCACGCGCGCCGGCGAAAAGACGATCGGCATTCTCGTCGACGCGCTCGTGCGCCAGCAGGAAGTAGTGATCAAGTCGATCGGCGAGAGGCTGAAGACGATTCCCGGGATCGCGGGGGCGACGGAAATCGGGGAGAGCGACATCATTCTCGTCGTCGATGTGGGATCGCTGATCGATCATTTTGGGGGGCGTGCCCGCGATGTGAGGGCGGGGGCGCTGGTGCATTGATGAAGGCAGAAGGCAGAAGGCAGAAGGCAGAAGGCAGAAACGTGGAACTTCTCAGTTCTGCCTTCTGCCTTCTGCCTTCTGCCTTCATTTGATCCATGTTCGAAGAATTCTTCGGCCTCGCCACCAAACCCTTCGGCAGGACGCCGGATCCAGGATTCCTCTACGAGTCCCCTCAGCACAAAGAGGCACTCGCCCGCCTCGAATACGCGGTCGAGGAAAAGGAGCTCGCGCTGCTCGTGGGCGACATCGGGTCGGGGAAGACGACGCTCAGCCGCGCGCTGATCGATCGCATCGGCGAGGAGCGGCCGGTGGTTCTGCTGATCAATCCGCGGCTCACGCCGACGCAGCTTTTGAAGCAGATCGCGCGCGGGATGGGCGTCGAGCCGGCGCGGTTTCGGAACGACATCCTCGATCAGATCCACACGCGCCTCTACGAGCTGTACGAAGAGAAGCGCGAGCCGGTGCTGATGATCGACGAGGCGCAGCTGATTCCGACGAAGGCGACCTTCGACGAGATCCGCCTGCTGACGAACTTTCAGCTCGACGATCAGAACCTCCTCTCGGTGATTCTCATCGGCCAGCCCGAGCTCGAGCGGCGCCTCGAGCGCGATGCGTACGCGCCGCTTCGGCAGCGCATCGGCATGCGGTACTCTCTCGGTCCGCTGTCGCTCGACGAGACGATTGCCTACATCGAACATCGCATTCGCGTCGCCGGCGGCACGCGCAATCCGTTCGACCGAAGAGCCATGGAAGAGATCCACGCCGTCAGCGGCGGCATCCCCCGCCTGATCAACACCCTCGCCACGACCGCGCTCCTCGACGCGTTCGGCGAAGACGCGGAGACGATCGACCCGTCGCGCGTCGCCGCCGCCGCCCGCGAGCACCACATGGAGAGCGCGCATGGTTGATCTGGTCAAGATCCGCAAGAAGGCAAAGAAAGGTAAAGAAGAGGCGCGTTCTGATGTCATCCCGAGCGAGAGCGAGGGACCCGGGCGGGAGGCGGCGCCATCCGCGCCCGAAACATCGCAGATCGCGCCGCCACCCGAGCCCCAGGTCCCTGGCTCCGCTCGGGATGACATGCCGACGTCCTCCAAGCTCGATCGCTTCAAGGAACAAGCCGGCAAGCGTCGCGAGGCCGAGGCGGGAAAGATCGCCGAGGAGGAAACGGCGCCCGAGTCGCAGCTCGAGCTCCTCACCTTCGTCATCGCGCGCGAGCAGTACGCGGTCGACATCGAGCGCATCGTGGAGATCGTCACGCCGCGGCCGCTCACGCGCATCCCCAACGCCGACGCGTCGGTCGTCGGCATCATCTCCCTCCGCGGCACGATCGTGACCCTCGTCGACGTGCGCAAAAAACTCGGCCATCCGCCGGCGGGGGAGGACACGGCCGACACGCGGATCGTCGTCATCGACCAGCGCAACGAGATGATCGGCTTCGTCGTCGACCGCGTCCTGCGCGTCGTGAAAACGGGGGCGGAAACGATCGAGCCGCCCCCCGTGGTGCACTCGACGGAGCTCGACGAGTCGATTCGCGGCGTCTTCCGCGTCTCGGACGCGTTGACGATCCTCCTCGATTTGGACAAGCTGTTGGACAGCAGGGCACTCGCGGCAAGCACGGCGTGATCCCGGCCACCGGACTTCATCGATGGAACTGACGTGCAAAAAATGCGGCTCGACCTTTCGGGCCGTCGTGAACCTGCCGCTGAGCTCACCGGTGCGCGTGGCCTGTCCGCGCTGCGAGTATCAGATGGTGCTCAAGCCGCGCAGCGCGAGCGGCATGCATCCCGTCGCACATCCCGATCTCGACGACGAGCCGCCGCCTCCGACTCCGATGCCGCGCCGCCGCACCGCCGCCATCGCCGACGAGCCCCGCCCGTTCCGCCGCTTCCTCGGCGAGCATCTCCGCCGCCTCGGCTTCGAGGTGCAGTACTTCGAGACCGGCGATCCGACGCTCGAGTACGTGCGCCGCGCGCGCGCCGATCTCGTCATCGTCAACGTCTATCTGAAGGGTAAGCTCGGCGTCGAAGTCTCCGAGGACATCAAGGCCGATCCCGGACTCGAGCACACGCGCGTCATCCTCATCGGCGCACTCTTCCGCGCGAACCGCTTCCGCGCGAATCCGACGAACCTGTACGGCGCCGACGAGTACATCGAGGAGCTGATCCCCGAGAAGGAGTTCCGGCAGATCCTGCGCAAGCTGTTTCCCGAATTGGGCGACACCAGGGAAGTGCCGATCGAGCCGCGCGAGTACGATGAAGCACGACGCCTCGCGCGTCTGATCCTCTCTGACATCATCATTTATCACGCGGGGAAAGTGGAGCAGGGGATCCGCAACAACAACTTCTTCGAGATCCTCCACGACGAGGTCGAGGAAGGCCGCCAGTATTACGACTCACGCGTCCCGCTGCGCGTGCGCCGCGACACGGAGATCTACACGGAGACCCTGCAGCAGTTCGTGCAGATGAAGAGGGAAGAGATCGAGAAGGTGAGGACGGGGACGCGATAGAGGTGCTGCGTGCTACGTGCTGCGTGCTGCGTAAAGGCAGCGGCGGCACGCAGCACCCAGCACGCAGCACGTGGCACGTATGACAGCCGACCCTCAAATCATCGAACAAGCGCGCTCGTCCGACCCCGACGCGCGCCAGAAAGCGGCCTACCTCGTCGCCCATTCGGCGGACGACCGCAATCTGCCGCTCATGTTCGAGCTCCTCGGCGACAAGGACTGGCGCGTGCGCAAGACCATCGTCGACGGGCTCGTGCGTGACGCGCGGCCGGAGATCGTCGATGGCCTCCTCGACGCGCTCTCCGACGCGGAGAACGCCGGCAAGCGCAACTCCTCGACCGAGGCGCTGATGCGCATCGGGACGCCGGCGATCGAGCCGATCGTCGCGCGGCTGCGGCGCGAGCAGGACGTCGACGTCCGCCTCTCGCTGGTCAATCTCCTCGGCGATCTCCGCAGCCGCGACGGATTCGACATCCTCCTCGAATTGCTGGCAAAGGACCACGACATCAACGTCGCCTCCTCGGTCGTCTCTTCGCTCGGAAAATATCGCGACGCCGCTGCGCTGCCGCATCTCATGCGCGTCCTTCACGAGCGTGAGGATCTCTGGCTGAAGTTTCACGTCATCGAAGCGGTCGGCGAGATCGGCGACCGCGCCGCGCTCCCCGCGATCCTTCCGCTCTTCGCGGAGAAGTCGCTGCGCAAGCCGGTGCTCGAGGCGATCGGCAAGATCGCCGACGTCGGCACGGTCAACTTCCTGCTGCGAGTCATCGCCGACGAAGAAAAGCTCAACCTCACCGCGCTGCGCGCACTCGTGCGCATCGCCGAGGCGAGCAAGCCGCGCATCGTCGAACAGGCGGAGCGGCAACTGATCCAGAACCGCTTCCGCGAGTCGTTCCCGCGCGAAAAGATCGTCCCGCTCGTCGAGCATCTGCACAGCACGCCGAAGCGCGAGGTGAAGGCGTTCATCCTCAAGTTTCTCGGCTGGTCCTCGGACGCGAGCGCGCTGCCGGTCCTGATCGCGTATCTCGAACATCCCGACACCGCCGAGATCGTCGCGCAAGCGCTCATCGACTTCGGTGCCGCCGCCGTGCCGAGCATTCTCGAGGCGCTGCGCAACGCCGAGGAGGACGAGATCGTCGGACTGCTCCTGCGCGTCGTGAATGTCGTCGGCGGCCGGGAGAGCATCCCGAGCATCCTGCCCTTCCTCGATCACGACAATCCGATGATCCGGCGCCTGGCCATCGAGACCATCGGCGAGATTCCGGATCCCGCGTCGATCGACTATCTCCTCGCGAAGCTCGACGACTACGACGTCGCCTCGCAGCAGGCCGCGGTCAACTCGATCTCCGCGCTCGTCACCGCCTTCCCGGAGTTCGAGGGCGAGGTGATGACGAAAATCCGCAGGCTCCTTCAGTCCTCCTCGGTCCCGATCAAGCTCAACTCTCTCTCGGTTTTCGTGAACATTCAGGGCGAGGGCTATCACGACGAGCTGCTGCTCGCGTCGAAGGACAGCGATCCGACGATCCGGCAGAAAGCGGTCTCGCTCATGGGCAAGTTCGGCGAAGAACGCTTCGCCGATCAGCTGGTGCTCTCGCTCGCCGATGAAGCGACCTCGGTGCGGCTCGCGGCGATCAACGCGATCGTGCGGTTGCGTCCGGAGACCGGGCTCGAGCCGCTGATCAGCTCACTCGACGACAACGACATCTGGATCCGCACCGCGGCCGCGCAGGCGCTCGGCGAGTATCGCCATCCCGATTCGATCGAGCCGCTGATGCGCCATCTCACGCACGACCCGCCGCCGGTGCGCATCGCGGTCATCGAAGCGCTCGGCAAGTCGGAAAACGCGAGCGTGAAAGACGTGCTCTTCCAGTGTCTCGACGAGGCCGATCCGGAGATCCAGCGCGCGGCGATGCTCGCGCTCGCGCGCATTCCGGGCCGCGACGTATTCGATCGCCTCCTCGCGGCGCTCTCGCACGACGACTGGCGCATCCGTGCCGCCGCGGCGACCGCCCTCGGCGTGCGCGGCGACCGCACCGCGCTCTCCGCGCTGCACCGCGCGCTCGACGATCCCGATACGTACGTGCAGCAGTCCGCGGTGCAGGCGCTCGACAAAGTCGCCGACCCCTCGTCGTTCCCGTTTCTGTTCAAAGCGCTCGAGAACGCGGCCATTCTCGACGATGTCTCGGAAACCTTCGTTCGACACAAGGAGCTGTATCGCGACCAGCTGGAAGAGGCGTGGCGGACGGCGGACAGCCGGCGCGAGGTGGTGATTGCCGCGATTCTGGCGGCAATGCGAGAGAAGAGTGGGACCGAACGATGAACGATGATCGATGAACGATGAACGATGAGCAGGCGTGGCGGCCGTTCATCGTTCATCGTCATCGTTCATCGTTCATCGCTGGCTTTGTTCTATGACCACGTTCGGGTTTTCGTTGAACCATCACATGGAGCTGCCTGACGACGTCTTCAGGCTGCTGCGGGACCAGATCTACAAACGCTCCGGCATGTGGTTCGCCGACTCGTCGAAGTACCTCCTGCAGAAGCGCCTCTCGCCCCGCGCGCGCGAGCTGAGTTTCGACTCGTTCCAGAAATACTTCTACTTCCTTCAGTACGATCCGCGCGCGGACGCGGAGTTCGATCAGATCTTCGATCTCGTCACGACGAACGAGACCTACTTCTTCCGCGAGCCCGCGCAGCTCCAGGCCTTCACCGACGAGATCGTGCCGGAGCTGCTGGGGCGGAAGCCGATCAAGAAGATCCGCATCTGGTCGGCGGGATGCTCATCGGGCGAGGAGCCGTACTCGCTCGCGATGCTGCTGCAGGACGCGGGGTGGTACCAGCGCGCGGCGTTCGAGATCTTCGCCAGCGATATCAATCAGCAGGTCCTGTCGAAAGCGCGCAAGGGCACGTATCGCGAGAATGCATTCCGCGCGACGGACGCGCGCCTGCGCGACACCTACTTCACGCGCGAAGCCGACGGCTCGTGGCGCGTGATCGACGAGATCCGCAACCGGATCTCCTTCGGCCGCCTCAATCTCTACGACGAGGCCCGCGTCTCGCTCCTCGGCCATCTCGACGTCGTCTTCTGCCGCAACGTGATCATCTACTTCGACGACTCGTCGAAGAAGGTCGTGGTGAACAACTTCTACAACCGCCTCATCGACGGCGGCTACCTCCTCCTCGGCCACTCCGAGTCGCTGATCTCGCTCTCGACGCAGTTCAAGCTGCGGCATCTGAAGCACGACATGGTGTATCAGAAGTAGGCATCAGTCCCCTCTCCCCGCGAGCGGGGAGAGGGGCAGGGTGAGGGGCATCCCTGACTGTCGGAAGTAGAATTGCGCGCGGTGTCGTCCGCAACTCCCGCCATCCGCGCGCTCGTCATCGACGACTCCGCGTACAACCGCGTGACGCTCACGCGCATGCTCGAGACCGATCCGCGCATCAAAGTCGTCGGCACCGCGGTCAACGGCGAGGACGGGATCAAGCAGGTGATGAAGCATCGTCCGGACGTCATCACGCTCGATCTCGAAATGCCGATCATGGACGGCTTCGCGTTCCTGCGCTGGGTGATGGTCAATCTGCCGACCGCCGTCATCGCCGTCTCTTCGCGCTCGAGCGACAAGAGTGTCTTCAAGGCCCTCGAGCTCGGCGCGCTCGACTTCATCGCGAAGCCCGGCGGGCGCGTCTCGCCGCGGCTCGAAGAGATCCAGAAAGATCTCGTCGGGAAAGTGCTGCAGATCGGCGAGCTGCGGATGGAGAACCTCCGCCGCCGCGTGCAGGAGGAAGCCGAGCCCGCGGACGAGGGCACTCCCGTACCGGAGTCGTGTCCGCAGGGCATCGAGCTCGTGGCCATCGGCTGCTCCACCGGCGGTCCGCCCGCGCTGCAGCATCTCTTTCAGTCGCTGCCGCTGCTGCCCGTTCCGTTCGTCGTCGCGCAGCACATGCCGCCGACGTTCACGCGTCTCTTCGCCGATCGCGTGAACAAGCTCAGCGCGTACGAGGTGAAGGAAGCGCGCGACGGCGAGATCCTTGTCCCCGGCTATGTCTACATCGCGCCCGGCGGGATGCAGAGCGAAGTGCGCCGGATTGCCGAGGGGTTGCAGGTGCGCGTGTTCCCCGCGGGATCGAGCGATCTGTACGCGCCGTCCGTCGATCGTCTGTTCAGGACCGCGAGCGATGCGTGCAGGGAGCGGATGGTTGCGGTGATCATGACGGGCATGGGCGACGACGGTTCCGAGGCCATTCGCGAGGTGCGCGAGCGCGGCGGGAAAACGATCGCCGAGTCGTCGGAGACCGCGATCATCTTCGGCATGCCCGCCGAGGCGATCAAGACCGGCGCGATCGAAGAAGTGCTGGCGCTGCCGCTGATCCCGAATGCCATCCGCAAGCTTTGCATCGGCACGTGAAAGTGGAGGACAGGCAATCCTGCCTGTCCGCGTTTCATGAGACAGGCAGGATTGCCTGTCCTCCACTTGTGCTACATTCACGGCATCTTCCGGGTCCGCAACCATGAGTGACGAACACCAGAGAGCTGAGAAGTTCCTCGAACTGTTCAACAAGGGCAAGGAGTTCACCGAAGAGCTCCTGCGCGAGAACCAGCGGCTGCGCTTCCGCATGGCGGCGCTCGAGACCGAGGGTCGCACGCCGGACGAGATCCAGCGCCTGCGCGATCAGGTGAACCAGCTCGCCGAAGAGAACCGGCGCATCCAGCAGCGCTTCCGCGAAGTCGAGGAAGAGAACAAGGACTTCGCCGTTCGCTACATCGAGATCGAAGAGCAGAACAACAATCTCGCGAATCTCTACGTCGCGAGCTACCAGCTCCACTCGACGCTGGACTTCCGCGAGGTCATCCAGATCGTCCAGGAGATCATCATCAATCTCGTCGGCGCCGAGGCGTTCGCGATCCTGCTGCTGGACGAGAAGACCAACGAGCTGAAGACGATCGCCTACGAGGGCGACGACGTGATGCCCGGCGTCGACCAGATCTCCACGCGCCTCGGCGAGGGCGTGCTCGGCAACGTGGCAAGAACGGGGGAGAGCTACTACATCAATCAGGACATCGAGGGCAGCGCGATCAGCATCGAGAAGCCGCTCGCCGCCGTGCCGCTCAAGATCAAGGAGCATGTGATCGGGCTGATCGTGATCTACAAGCTCCTGCAGCAGAAGGACGCGTTTTCGGCCGTCGATTACGAGCTCTTCTCATTGCTCGCCGCGCACGCCGCGACGGCGATCTTCTCATCGAAACTCTACTCGCAGTCCGAGCGGAAGCTGAACACGATCCAGAGCTTCCTCGACCTGCTCACCACCACCAGTTAGGGGGAGAGGCAGAACTCGTGGGGATGGAGAACGCGAACTTTCTGGTCGTCGAAGACTCGCCGACCATGCGACAACTGATCTCGTTTTCGCTGAAGCGATTCAAGAACGCGAAGATCATCGAAGCGGTCGACGGCGTCGACGCGCTCAAGAAACTCTCCGGTCCGGACAAGATCGACCTGATCCTCACCGACATCAACATGCCGGTCATGGACGGACTCAAGCTCGTCTCGCTCGTCCGCCAGAACGCCCAGCTCAGGAGCATCCCGATCATCATCATCACCACCGAAGGTGCGGAAGAGGATCGGGAGCGCGGGCTGGCGCTGGGGGCGAATGCGTACATCTCGAAGCCGATTCAGAGCTCGCATCTGATCAAGACGATTTCGGAGTTGTTGTCGGTTTAGGGTTGCCCGGTTTCCCAGTTGCCCGGTTTCCCGGTCCCGCCCACCCACAGCACCGGGCAACCGGGAAACAGGGCAACCGGGCAACCGCAATTCCCCTCTTGACGCCCACGTTAAACTGACCGCCAACCATGCCCCACTTCATCACCGACAAGTGCATCGGCTGCTCGGTCTGCGAGATCAAGTGTCCGACGAACACGATCTGGGGCGAAGCCAAGGGCCAGTACTACATCCACCCCGAGCGCTGCATCGACTGCTCGGTCTGCGGCATCTACTGCCCGGTCGACGCGATCCAGAACCAGCACGGCGACTTCATCCCCCGCATCAAGCCGAAGGACATCCCGAAAGCCGAGGTCATCAAGGATCTCTGCACCGGCTGCGAGTTCTGCGTCGACATCTGTCCGTTCGAGTGCATCAGGATGATCGATGCCGAGGACGAGACGATCGCCAACCACTACAAGATCGCCTTCGTCGAGAAGAACAAATGCGTCGCGTGCCGCCTGTGCGAGAGCGTGTGCGACAAGGACGCGATCGTGGTGCCGGATGCGCCGACGCAGCTGAAGACGTATCTGCCGGATTTTGTTGTGGCAGGGACGGGACGGTGAGTGCGGAGGCAAATTGAAAATTGAAAATTGAAAATTGAAAAAGGATCGTGCTTCCGTGTTTTTCAATTTTCAATTTTCAATTTTCAATTCCAACGCATGAGCGACGTCCCCAAAGAGTCCCCCCGCACGATCCTCTTCCAATTCGTGCTCTTCCCCCTCGGCGTCGTCGCCGTTGCCGTCGGCATCTTCTTTCTCTTCGGAAAACTGGCGAGTGACGAGCAGACCGTTCCCGACTATCTGAACGAAGTCCGCTCCGGCGGGCGGCGCGAGCGGTGGCAGGCCGCGTATCAGCTCTCGCAGCTGATCAACGCGGGGGAGGCGAAGAAGTATCCGAATCTCGTCGACGACGTGGCGCGCGTCTTTCGCGACGCGAAGAACGACGATCCCCGCATCCGCCAGTACCTGAGCATGGTCCTCGGCAATCTCGGCGACCGCCGGGCGACGCCACTGCTCATCGACGCGCTGCAGGACCGCTCGCCCGAGACGCGCATCTACGCAGCCCTGGCCCTCGGACGCCTCCGCGATCCCGCCGCCGTTCCGCCGCTGCTCTCGTCCTTCGCGAAGGATGAGCGCGATGTCCGGAAAGCCGCCGCGTACGCTCTCGGCGAGATCGGCGACCCGCGCGCCGTTCCCGCGCTCGTGCAGGCGCTGAGCGACGAGACTCCCGACGTCCGCTACAACGCCGCGATCGCCCTCGCGCGCTTCGGTGACACCGGCGCCATCGGCGTGGTCCGCGAGATGCTCGACCGCTCGCGCCTCGACCGCGTCCCCGGCATGCGCCCCGACCAGAAGGACGCGACGATGCTCGCCGCGATCCCCGCGCTGATGAAGATTGCGCCCGAGGAAGCGGGAAAGATCCTCACGCCGATCTCGCAGTCTGATCCCTCATTGCAGGTGCGATCGGCTGCGAAAGAAGCGCTCAAACGATGAACGATGAACGATGAACGATGAGCGATGAAACAGAGCGTTGAACCATCGTTCATCGCTCATCGTTCATCGTTCATCGTTCGGCTTGACTACCTTCCCGTTTTCACCGATAGTTGCCGCGTTTCGACGCATCCATGTCTGAACAAATCACGCCATATCAGGTGAATCCGAAGACACCCCTCGCGGGGAGTGCCGCGGCCGACATCCGCGAGCAGGGGGAGATCACCCGCCGCAGGTTCCCCGTCGTTCTCACGCTCGCCTGGGGCGCCCTCGCGGCCGCGCTCGGCGGTCTCGCCAGCGTCCTCGGCCGCTTCATGTTTCCCAACGTTCTCTTCGAGCCGGTGCAGAAGTTCAAGGCCGGCTTTCCGTCGGACTACACCGTCGGCGAAGTCGACGAGCGGTGGAAAGAGAAGTACGGCATCTGGGTCGTGCGCAACGAGGAGATGATGTACGCCCTCATCACCACCTGCACGCATCTCGGCTGCCAGCCGAACTGGCTTCCTTCGCAGAACAAGTTCAAGTGCCCGTGCCACGGCAGCGGTTTCTACCGGACCGGCATCAACTTCGAAGGCCCGGCCCCGCGCCCTCTGGAACGCGCCAGGGTTTTCATCGACACCGCCGACGGCCAGATCGTCGTCGACAAGTCGGTGCAGTTCCACCAGGAACGCGGTGAGTGGGTGAATCCCGAGTCGTTTTTGAAGGTATGAGCTCTTAGCTCTTAGCTCTTAGCTCTTAGGAAAGGCCGGCGACGGCGATGTCCTAAGAGCTAACAGCTAAGAGCTAAGAGCTTCGTGACAACTCGTTGGGGGCTGGATGACGCTGAAGCAAGTTCAGGAAGGCATCGTCAACTCGCAGGTCTGGAAGTCGGTCTTCCGGGTCGGCGTCCCCAACACCAACCGCAAGCGTGTCCTGGCGGTTCTCGGCTCCCTCATCCTCCATCTCCACCCGGTCAAAGTGCGCCGCTCGGGTGTGCGCATGAGCTACACGTGGTGCATGGGCGGCACCTCGTTCTTTCTCTTTCTCGTCGAGACGGTGACCGGCTTGCTGCTGATGTTCTACTACCGCCCGACGATCGAGTACGCCTTTACCGACATCATGGATCTGCGCGAGCAGGCGCCCTTCGGGATCATGCGCGAGATGCACCGCTGGGGTGCGCACGCGATGGTCATCGCGGTCTGGCTGCACATGTTCCGCGTCTTCATGACCGGCTCGTACAAGCCGCCCCGCGAGTTCAACTGGAACGTCGGCGTGATTCTGCTCGTGCTCACGCTGCTGCTCTCGTTCACCGGCTATCTCCTGCCGTGGGATCAGCTCGCGATCTGGGCCATCACGGTCGGATCGAACATGGCCCGGGCGACACCGGGCGCGGGCACTGAAGGGCCCATGAGTAGTCTCATCACATTGGGTGATGTCCCGCTGATCCATGCGGGCGATGACGCACGCTTTGGGTTGATCGCGGGCCGCTCGATCGGCGCGGCCACGCTGCTGCGCTTCTACGTGCTGCACTGCATGGTGATTCCGCTGGCCGCCGGATTCCTGATGGCCATTCACTTCTGGCGCGTCCGCAAGGACGGAGGGATCTCCGGCCCGCTGTAGGGCCGAGGCGAGGAACAGGCGATGACGTTCATCAAGAATTTCATCAACGTACTGTCCGTCGCATCGATCTCGTTCATTCTCCTTTCGGCGATCTTCGCCTTCATCGTCTACTTCAACCTGCTGGACGGCCGCGTGAAGTCGAAGGCCGGCATCGGCTTCATCGTCTTCGGCTTTGTGCTCGCGGTGGCGGGACTCTTCATCACGCCGCTGCTCTATTGCGCCGTCGCCTACTTCATCTCGCTGTGGGGACTGGCGACCCTCGGTCCGCGACTGTGGGATGCGAAGGTCGGCCTCTGGGGTCTGATCATCGGCGGGATCGCCTTCGGCGCTTCGCTGCTCGATGAGAACTTCTTCAAGATCGCAGCGAAGCCGGACAACGTGCCCATCGCGGCGATGATCTTCCTCCTCGGCATCTTCACCTGGATCGCGCTCCGGAAGGCGTACCTCAACGACAAGCAGATGGACAGGGGAGGTATCCCGTTCGAGAAAACGGAATCGGACGAGAAGCTCTTCACCTGGCCCGACCTCGTCTACACCGAGATGCTCTGCATGATCGCGCTGACGATCGTGATGATCGTCTGGTCGGTCGGACTGCGCGCGCCGCTGGAAGAAGCGGCGAATCCGACGTCGTCGCCGAATCCCGCGAAAGCGCCGTGGTACTTCCTCGGCCTCCAGGAGATGCTCGTCTACTTCGATCCCTGGCTCGCCGGAGTCGTGCTGCCGACGCTGATCATCGTCGGCCTCATGGCCATTCCCTACATCGACACGAATCCACGCGGCAGCGGCTACTACTCGTTCAGAGAGCGCAAGTGGGAGATCGGCGTTTTCCTCTACGGCTTCCTCGTGCTCTGGTCGTTCCTGATCATCACCGGAACCTTCCTGCGCGGTCCGAACTGGAACTTCTTCGGACCCTACGAGTACTGGGATCCGAACAAGCTCGAGCCGCTCGTCAACATCGATCTCTCGGAACTGATCTGGGTCAAGGGCCTGGCGATGCCGCTGCCGAAACTCTGGATCATCCGCGAGGCATTCGGCATCGTGCTCGTGCTCCTGTACCTCGGCCTGCCACTCGTTCTCACGAAAGGCCCGTTCCGCCGCTTCTATCTGAAGATGGGCGCGCCGCGTTACTACGTCGGCGCCTACCTGTTCCTGACCATGCTTTCGCTGCCGATCAAGATGGTGCTGCGGTGGTTGTTCAATCTGAAGTACATCGTTCACATCCAGGAGATTTTCTTCAACATATGAAGGCAGAAGGCAGAAGGCAGAAGGCAGAAGTAAGAAAGGCACGCGTCACGCGCCGTGTCACGGTTCTCACTTCTGCCTTCTGCCTTCTGCCTTCTGCCTTTATCACCACCCGTGAGGCTACCGCAGAGTGAAACCCCAGGAGCCCATTCCGCACAACTACTCGATGAAGACGCTGAACGGCATCTTCCTCTGGACGAGTGTCGGTCTGCTCGCCGGCACGCTCGTGATGGTGATGTACGACTACGTGCGCGGATGGAAGTGGTTCCAGCGCGAGTTCAATCGCATCCAGCAGGAGCGCATCGAGCAGGAGCTGACGGCGAAGAACGACGCCGAGATGCGCAAGCGCCTCGCCGAGCTCGACAGGGAAATGCGCGAAGGACAGGTCGAGATCGCGCGCAACCGCGAGGCCTACATCGAAGCGCAGAGGGACCTCGACAAGTGGGAGGGGAGACACTACGCGGCGGACCAGGACTATCGCTTCGCGAAAGCGGTGCTCGATGCGAAGCGCTACGAGTTCGAGGCCGCGATGGTGCAGCATCGCCGCGACCTGCGTGAAAAGGAGCACGAGTACAACGAGCACACCGCGAAGGTGGGCCGCCTCAATCTCGTCCTGCAGGACGTCACGCGCAGTCGCGACGCCGCCCGCGCGCGCGTCGACGAGTTCCTCACCCGCATCAAGGAACTGGAGAACCGCAGGAAAGAGCTCACCGCCGGCAGCGATCTGCTGAACAAGCAGCTGCGCAACGTCGCCGTCGCATCCGTGCCGAACCTGCTGCTCAACGCGCCGATGCTCGACTTCATCAACCCGACCCTGAAAATCGATCAGGTCGTCCTCAGCGATCTCTTCATCGACATGAACTACATGTCGGTGCCCCGCGTCGACCGCTGCATGACCTGTCATCGCGCGATCGATCGCCCCGGCTTCGAGTCGAAGCGGGAAGCGGAGCGGCTCGCGGAGCAACTGCAGACGCAGCTCGACAGGAATCTCGTCCTTCCCGCGCGGCGGGCGGAGACCGAGGAGCGCGTCGCGGAGCTCAGGCGCATCGTCGACGCGAAGACGGAATTGATGAATCCCTTCCGTACCCATCCGAAGCTCGACGTCTTCGTCGGCTCCTCCTCGCCGCATCCGCTGCTCGAGTACGGCTGCACGGTTTGCCACCGCGGGCAGGATCGCGCGACCGAGTTCGGACGCGCGGGCCACACGCCGATGAGCCGGCGCATGGAGATGCGCTGGGAGAAGACCTCGCCGTTCTTCCCGACGAAAGGCGACTACGAAAAGCGCAACTGGGGCTATCAGGTCAATCCGTTCCTCGAGACGCCGATGTATCCGCGGCAGCATTTCGAGGCGGGATGTCTGAAGTGCCATGCGACGCAGATGGAAGTGCGCGACGGCGAGCGGATCAACAAAGCCGCGCACATGGTCGAGTTGTACGGCTGCCATGCCTGCCACAAGATCGACAACTGGCGCTTCACCGACCTGCAGAAGCCCGGCCCCTCGCTCGAAGGCATCGCCGAGAAAACGAATCCCGCCTGGACCTTCCGCTGGATCGCGAACCCCACGCACTTCCGTCCGACCACGCGCATGCCGTCGTTCTTCTACCAGCGCAACATGACCGGACCGGCGGTACCGGAGGCCGAGCGCGCGCAGAACGTCCGGTATCAGGATGCCGAGGTCCACTCGATCGTCGCGTACCTCTTTGACAAATCCACGCATCGCAACTGGTCCGCCCCGGCGTCGGGCGGTGACGCGGCGCGCGGCAAGCAGCTCGTCGATACGATCGGCTGCATGGGCTGCCACATTGCGCAGGACACGATCAAAGACGCGAAGACCGGCGCCGTGCGTGTCGCGAAGCGCGACGACTTCCCGCTCGAGCGCCACTTCGGATTCAACCTCACCGGCGTCGGCTCGAAGACGAATCCGAACTGGATCTTCAACTGGGTGAAGAATCCGAAGGCCTACGATCCGTTCGCGCCGATGCCGAGCCTCCGCCTCAGCGATCAGGAGGCATCCGACATCACCGCCTACCTGATGTCGCTGCAGAAGCAGCGCTTCATGCAGGAGCCGATTCGTCCGCCCTTGCGGAAGGCCGTGCACGATCTGGCGAAGGGCTACCTCATCAACACGATGTCCGATGTGGACGCGGACGCGAAGCTGAAAGCGATGAGCGATCGCGAGCAGCTCGTCTACCTCGGGCAGCGGTCCATCGAAAAGTACGGCTGCTACTCCTGCCACGACATCAAAGGCTTCGACGGCCTCAAGCCGATCGGCACCGAGCTCACCACCGAAGGCTCGAAGACGCTGCACCTCTTCGACTTCGGCTTCTTCGGCACATCCACACACACGCACGACTACAAGCACGAGGACGGGAAGAAGGAGTACGTCCTCCACAACGTCCCGTCGTGGATCTACAACAAGGTCCGCAGCCCGCGCGTGTACGACGACCGCCGTACCAAGCCCTACAACGACAAGCTGAAGATGCCGAACTTCAACCTGTCGCCCGATGAAGCGCAGCTCGTCTCCTCGGTCATCCTCGGGTTGACGAAGGAGAAGGTCGCGGAGAACCGTCTCGCCGCGCGCGATCCGGGCATGCGCGCGGTGGAGGAAGGACGCAAGATCATTTCGCAGCGCAACTGCCGCGGATGCCACGTCGTCAATCGCAACGGCCGCGCGATCGCGGCCCTCATCACCGACACGAACTTTCTCCCGCCCGATCTGACGCCGCAGGGCGAGCGCTCGCAGTCGCCGTGGCTCTTCAACTTCCTGAAGGATCCGACGGTGATGAAGATCCGCCCGTGGCTGAGCGTGCGCATGCCGACGTTCGGCTTCACCGACCAGGAAGCGGCCACGCTCGTGGCCGGATTCGCCGCGGAAGGCGACGAGCCGCAGTTCGACACGCATCGCTTCGCGACGCCCTCGCAGCAGAACGTCGCCATCGGCCGCGAGGTCTACACGATGCTGCGCTGCGCGCAGTGCCACTCCACGGCGCCGGTCGATCCCGCGAATCCGCCCGTGCCCAACGTCGCCGACACCACGTCGCTCGCGCCGAACCTCACGCTCTCGAAACTGCGCCTGCGCCACGACTGGATCGCCGACTGGATCCGACGTCCGGGCGAGATGGTCCCGGACACGCGCATGCCCGCGAACTTCCCGCGCGATCCGCAGACGGGCGGCTTCCAGTCGCCGCTGGCGAACGCGATCGACACGCCGCAGTTCGCCGGCCACCGCGCCGTGCTGCGGCCGTACTTCGAGAGCGACGAAGCGCTGCGCAAGACGATGGCCGACGCCGTCGCGCTCACGAACTATCTCCGCGATTACATCTGGAGCATCGGACTCGATCAGATGCGCGCCGCGCGTCCGGGCTCCGAGGGTCCAGCGCCCGTTCCCGCACCTCGACAACCACCCGCGCCGGCGGTGCAAACCGGCGACCGTGGAGGACAGGCAATCCTGCCTGTCCCAGCGCGACAGGCAGGATTGCCTGTCCTCCACAAATAAAGGAGATTCAATGCCCCACAGGAAGTATCTCGCTCTGCTCTTCGCGCTCCTCCTCGCAGTCGCCTGCGGCGGCGGCAAGGAAGTCGTCGACGAAGCCGACCTCGGCGAAGATGACGGCGCGCCGAAGGCCACCGAAACCGCCGCGGGCGATACCGCAGCACCCGCCGCCGCCGCAACCGCGGTCGTTGCCGATGCCGCGACGCTCAACGGTCTCGTGAAGTTCGAAGCCGCAGCGCCGCCGAAGATGCCGGCGCTGCAGATGGGCGCCGATCCGTATTGCGCCTCGCAGCATCCGACGCCCGCGCTCGACGAAGAAGTCGTCGTCGGTCCCGCAGGCGAGCTCGCGAACGTCATCGTCTACGTGAAAAACGCGCCCGCGACGCCGGCGCCGTCGACGCCCGCTCTGCTCGATCAGCAAGGCTGCAAGTACATCCCGCACGTCAGCGCGGTGCAGGCGGGCCAGAAGATCCAGATCAGGAACAGCGACGCCACGCTGCACAACGTCCACGCGATGCCGGAGGTCAACCGCGCGTTCAACGTGGGACAGCCGGTGCAGGGAATGGTGTCGGATCAGAAGTTCGACAAGGTCGAGATGACGCCGTTCCGCATCAAGTGCGACGTGCACGGCTGGATGAAGTCCTACATGGTCGTGCTGCCGCACTCGTATCACAGCGTCTCGCAGATGAACGGCACGTTCTCGATCGCCAACCTCCCGCCGGGCAACTACACGCTCGTCGCATGGCACGAGAAGTACGGCCAGCAGGAGCAGGCCGTGACGGTGGGACCGAAAGAGTCGAAGCAGGTGAGCTTTACGTTCAAGGGGTAACAAGCAGTCCCTTCTCCCCGCTTGCGGGGAGAAGGTGGCCGGAGGCCGGATGAGGGGACGCCCCTCACCCTAACCCTCTCCCGGGGGGAGAGGGGACTGAGGAGGATGGATGCCACCAAAACGACAGATCCGCGTGGGCTCGCAATGGATGTACGCGCGCGATGCGCAGCGTGCGCTCGAGGAGGCGATGCGCGTCGCCGAAACCGAGCAGCGCGAGCATGGGCATCACGTCCCGTTCCTCCGCAAGTACGTGTTCTCCACCGATCACAAGTGGATCGGCATCCAGTACGCGATCACCGCGCTGACGTTCCTCTTCATCGGCTTCTCGATGATGCTGCTCATGCGCTGGCAGCTCGCGTACCCCGGCAGGCCGTTCCATGAGCTCATCGCGAAGTTTCTCGGACAGGCGAACGCCCCCGGCGGCGTGATGCTCCCCGAGTTCTACAACCAGCTCGGCGCGATGCACGGCACGGTCATGGTCTTCCTCGCCATCGTCCCGCTCGCCGTCGGCGCCTTCGGCAACTACGTCGTGCCGCTGCAGATCGGCGCGCCCGACATGGCCTTCCCCAAGCTCAACATGGCGAGCTACTGGTGCTACCTGCCGGGCGGCCTGCTCATGCTCTCGAGCTTCTTCATCCCCGGCGGCGCGGCGAACTCCGGCTGGACCTCGTATCCGCCCTTGTCGATCATCGCCACACACGGACAAACGATCTGGATCCTGGGCATGGTGCTGCTGATCACCTCATCGCTCCTGGGATCCGTGAACTTCATCGTCACCATCTTCCAGCTGCGCGCGAAGGGGCTGACGTTCATGCGCCTGCCGTTCTTCGTCTGGGCGCAGCTGGTCACCTCGTTCCTGCTGCTCCTCGCGTTCCCGCCGCTCGAGGCCGCGGCGATTCTGCAGCTGATGGATCGCGTCGCCGGCACGAGCTTCTTCATGCCGAGCGGTCTCGTGATCAGCGGCACGCCGCTGGAGATCGCGGGCGGCGGCAATCCGCTGCTGTGGCAGCACCTCTTCTGGTTCCTTGCGCATCCCGAGGTGTACGTGCTGATCCTGCCCGGGATGGGCATCATCGCGGAAGTCATCGCGAACAACACGCGCAAGCCGCTGTGGGGCTACAAGTCGCTCGTCGGCGCCGGCGTGTTCCTCGGATTCATGTCCTTCGTGGTCTGGGCGCATCACATGTTCATGACCGGCATGGGCACGGTCATCAGCGCCTTCTTCCAGACCACGACGATGATCATCTCGATTCCGTCGGTCATCATCCTGACCGCTCTGATCATCTCGTTGTGGGGCGCATCGATCCGCTTCACCGTGCCGATGCTGTTCGCCCTCGCGTTCCTCCCGATGTTCGGCATCGGCGGGCTCACCGGACTCCCTCTCGGCCTCGCCGCGGCGGACATTCACCTGCACGACACGTACTACGTCATCGGGCACTTCCACTACGTCGTCGCGCCCGGAACGATCTTCGCGATGTTCGCCGGCATCTACTACTGGTTCCCGAAAGCGACCGGCCGGCAGATGAACGAGAAGCTCGGCAGGATCCACTTCTGGCTCTCGCTGATCTTCATCAACGGCGTCTTCGCCCCGATGTTCCTGCAGGGACTGATGGGCGTGTCGCGCCGCCTGTACGACGGCGGCGCGCAGTACGCGCACGCGAAGCCGGTCCTGCACACGAACGTGTGGATCTCGTACTCGGCGTGGCTGCTGATGCTGTCGCAGGTGCCGTTCATCTGGAACTTCTTCTACAGCATGTTCAAAGGAAAGCGCGTGGGGGCGAATCACTGGCAGGCCACGACTCTCGAATGGGCCGCCGCGACCGCTCCTCCGCTCGCGCACGGCAACTTCGCCGTCGCGCCGGTCGTGTATCGCGGACCGTACGAGTACAGCGTGCCGGGACATGAGGCGTCCGATTACGTTCCGCAGAACGAGCCCGATGAAGCCGCGCCGCCGCCCGTGACGGGCGGAGGCATGCTGCCCGCCGGCGCCGTCGCGCAGAGGGAGAGCTGACATGACCGCGCACGCTGACCTGCACGCACTGCCCGGCCACGACGCGCACGGCGATCACGAGATCGAGATCCCGTACACCGTTCACGCGCGCCCCGACACGGGCCTCTACAACGGAAAACTCGGCATCTGGCTCTTTCTCGCGTCCGAGGTGATGCTCTTCGGCGCGCTCTTCTCGACGCTGATTCTGCTGCGCACGAGCGCGCCGTCGTGGCCGCACGGATGGGCGCTGCTGAAGATCTGGTGGGCGACGGCGAACACGTTCGTGCTCATCGCGTCGTCGGTCACCGTCGTCCTCGCGTGGGCACATCTGCGCCTCGGCAATCTGAAGAAGGGGAAGTTCTACCTCCTTTTGACGCTGCTCTGCGGCCTGATCTTCATGCTCATCAAGGCCTACGAGTACGGCTCGAAGTTCAGTCACGGCATCGGCCCGCACACCGACAACTTCTACGCGACGTACTTCGTCATGACCGGCCTGCACGGACTGCACGTGCTCGGCGGCATGATCGTGTTCGGCTATCTCATCGGACCGGGCGCGAAGCTGTGGGACAAGAATCGCGATCAGTACACGAACCGCGTCGAAGTGACGGGGCTGTACTGGCACTTCGTCGATCTGGTCTGGATCTTTCTCTTCCCGACTCTGTATCTCCTGTGAGGACTCGAGATGACTGAAGCGACGCATCCACCTGCCCACATGGGACCCGATCAGCACGCGGGCGGACCGCCGAGCGAGCCGCTCGCGGCGCACGGCGAGCATCACCACGACAACAGCCCCGAGGCGGTGAAGAAAGAGATTCGGAAGTACCTGTACGTTTTCTACTCGCTCGCGTTTCTCACCGGCGTCACGGTGTGGATCAGCACGTTCCATTTCCCGACGTGGCTCGGCGTCACGCTCGCGCTGGTCGTGGCGCTGGTGAAAGGCTCGCTGGTCGCGGCGTTCTTCATGCATCTGATCTCCGAGCGGAGACTGATCTACGCCGTGCTCGTACTCACGGTGTTCTTCTTCGGCTTGATGATCTGGGGACCATGGCACCACCGCAACAACGCCAGGGACGTCTGGCCCGGCTACGACGCCACCAACGCGAGCCAGCCCGCACCGCCCGCGGGCCAGCACGGCTCAGGACACTGATCGCATGTCACTCCGCGCCTTCCACATCGTGTTCGTCATCGTGACCGTCGTGCTGTCACTGTACGTCGCGCTGTGGGGCATCCGCGAGTTCGCACTCCGCCGCGACATGCCCGCCCTCGCCCTCGGATTGATCTTCCTCGCAACCGCCGGTGCTCTGATCGTGTACGGGAAGAAGGTGTTTCGGAAGTTGAGGGAGTTGCCGTGACGGGGGGCGGTTTCCCGGTTTCCCGGTTTCCCGGCGGCGCCGTCCGGGGGGCGGCGCCACATCACGCAAAGGCGCAGGCACCCGCACTGCGCCGCCGGGCAACCGGGCAGCCGGGTAACCATCGAATCCTGCGCATCGTCGGTCTGGCCGTCGTAACGATGCTCGTGGCACAAGCAGCGTCGGCCTGCCCCGTCTGCTACGGCGATCCCAATGACCCGATGGTCAAGGGCACGAACAACGGCGTCTGGGTTCTGCTCGGCATCATCGGCTTCGTGCAGATCGGATTCGTGGCGATGTTCTGGAGCTTCTGGCGGCGCGCGCGCGACCAGAAGCGTTTTCGCGACCAGTTCCATGTGATTGAAGGGGGACCGCATTCATGAGGGATTACCTCGCCCGCTACATGCCTCCGGACTACTCCGAGCACGGCGCGGCTCTCGATCGCCTGAACGCCAACGTGCACTGGCTGATGCTGTTTCTGTTCGTCGCCTGGATGCTGCTGTTCCTCTACATGATCGTCCGCTTCCGCGCGTCGAAGCATCCGAAGGCGATCTATCACGGTACGCACTCGCACATCTCGACGTATGCCGAGGCGGGGATCGCGGTCGTCGAAGTCATCCTCCTGGTCGGCTTCTCGATTCCGCTGTGGTACCAGTGGACCAAGCCGCCCGATCCGGCGAAGAACCCGCTCGTCGTGCGCGTCGTGGCCGAGCAGTTCGCGTGGAACGTCCACTATCCCGGCCCCGACAACATTTTCGGCAGGACCAGCGTGAAGTTCGTGACGACGTCGAATCCGCTCGGCATCGATCCGAGCGATCCGCACGCGAAGGACGACATCGCCACGATCAACGATCTGCGCCTCCAGCTCAACCGTCCGGTCATCGTGCGCATCAGCTCGAAGGACGTCATCCACAGCTTCGGCCTCCCGTACATGCGCGTGAAGCAGGACGCGACACCGGGCATGGAAGTTCCGGTACACTTCACGCCCGTCAAGGCGAGCGCCGAAAGCGACGTCTGGGAGATCGCCTGCGCGCAACTCTGCGGCCTCGGCCACTACCGCATGCGGGGCCGCTATCACGTGCAGCCGAAAGCGGACTTCGACAAGTGGATGGCGGGGCAGACGCCGGTGGTTGCGAGTATCTCGGGATAGCGCCAATGTGAAATTGAAAATTGAAAATTGAAAAAGGAGGCCGCAGCACGGGCCCGTTCGCTCTTTTTTCAATTTTCAATTTTCAATTTTCAATTTTCTCAACTCGATTCACCTCATACCTCCATGAAAGAAATCCGAATCCACCCCTACGACGAACAAACGCCGCGCTGGCTGCGCCGCTTCACCAAACTCGTGGCTGCGTCGACGCTCTTTCTGATCTTCGCCGGCGCGATGGTCACCTCGACCGGCTCCGGCCTCGCCGTGCCCGACTGGCCCAACACCTACGGCTGGTTCATGTTCTCGTTCCCGCTGAGCAAGATGGTCGGCGGGATCTTCTACGAGCACGGCCATCGCCTCATCGCCTCGACCGTCGGCTTCCTCTGCATCATCCAGGCGCTCTGGCTGCAGCGCCGCGAGCCGAAGCGCTTCGTGCGCATCCTCGGCTGGCTCTCCCTCGCTGCCGTCGTCGTGCAGGGACTTCTCGGCGGACTGACCGTGATCTTCCTGCTGCCGAAAGCGATCTCCATCTCGCACGCCGCGCTCGCCGAGATCTTCTTCTGCCTCAACATCGCCATCGCGTTTTTCACCTCGCGCGGCTACGGCGAGCTGCGGAAGATGGAAAAGGGCGACGCGCCGGTCGCGATGGCGACGGGACTCACGGCCATCGTGTACGCGCAGATTCTCGCCGGCGCGGTGATGCGCCACTTCGAGGCCGGACTCGCGATTCCCGACTTCCCGCGCTCCTTCGGCCGCTGGATCCCCGAGCTCGCGAACCACCAGATCGTCGCCGCGTACGTGCATCGCGTGGGCGGACTCGTGGTCGCCCTCGCGGTGATCGCGATGGCGGTCCGCCTCTTTCGCTACGACCGCGAGCATCCGCTGCGCTTTCTCTCTCATCTGCTGGTGATCGTCGTGAGCGCGCAGATCCTCCTCGGCGGCTACGTGATCTGGAGCGGCCGCCAGCCGCACATCACCAGCCTCCACGTGATGCTCGGTGCGTCGACACTCGCCCTGTCTTTGATCCTGACCCTCACCACGCGCACGCTGGCCTGGCGAAAGACGGCGCCGACGCCCGCTCTCATCGAGGTGCCCGCATGAGCGTCGCCTTCCAGTCCCCTCTCCCGCTTGCGGGAGAGGGTGGCGCCCTTCGGCCCGGCTCAGGGCAGGCTCCGCGGCGGGTGAGGGCCTACCTCGAGCTCTCCAAATCCCGCATCGTCCTCATGGTCCTGATCACGACCGCCGCCGGCTACCTCTTCGCCGCGCCGCACGTCGATCCGCTCCTCCTGCTGCACACGCTCGTGGGCACCGCCCTCGTCGCCGCCGGCACGAACGCGCTCAATCAATACGTCGAGCGCGAGCTCGACGCGAAGATGCATCGCACGCGGACGCGCCCCCTTCCAGCGGGCCGCATCACCCCGCGCGCCGCGCTCGTCTTCTCCACCGCGATCGCCATCCTCGGCACGCTCTATCTCGCCTTCGCCGTGAACTGGCTCACCGCCGCCCTCGGCGCGTTCACGCTCACGAGCTACATCTTCGTCTACACGCCGCTCAAGCGCGTGCACACGATCTGCACGCTCATCGGCGCGATCCCCGGCGCGATCCCGCCGCTCATGGGCTGGACGGCGGCGACGAACGAGCTGGCCATCGGAGGATGGATCATCTTCGGCATCCTCTTCCTCTGGCAGCTCCCGCACTTTATGGCCATCAGCTGGATGTACCGCGCCGACTACGCGCGCGGCGGATTTGCGATGCTCGCCGTGCGCGACGCGAACGGCACCGCCGTGGCGCGCCAGGCGATCCTCTACACGCTCGCCCTGATTCCGATCAGCGCCGCTCCCTCGCTCCTCGGCATGACCGGCGCCGTCTATCTCATCGGCGCGCTCGCCGCCGGCGCCGTGCTCCTCGCGACCACGATCCGCTTCTTCTTCGACCGCAGCGTGCGCAACGCGCGCACCGTGTTCATGGTCTCGAACCTCTATCTCCTCACGGTGATGCTGCTGCTCGTGATCAATGCCCGTCCATAAGTGTTGTCATCCCGAGCGCAGCGAGGGACCTGGGCGGGCGGGGCGGCATGCGCGTGCCTCGCTCACGCTCGGGCTGACACTCATTCTCATCCTCGTCGCGGTCGCCTGTCAGCCGAAGATCGATCTTCCGAGGCTCTATCCCGTTCCGGAGATGAAGCTCGTCGACGAACGCGGGAAGACGGTCGATCTCGCATCGATGAAAGGCAGCGTCGCGGTCTACGACTTCATCTTCACGAACTGCCAGGGCACGTGTCCGATCATGACGAACAACATGCGCGCGCTCACGGCGAAGATCGACAAGGACGCCGCGGTGCGCTTCGTCTCGATCAGCATCGACCCGTCGCGCGACACGCCCGCGGTCCTCGCCGCGTACGCGAAACGCGTCCGCAACGATGACCGCTGGACGTTCCTCACCGGCAGCCGCGACGACATCGTCAGACTCTCCGTCGAAGGCTTCAAGCTTTCCGCCGGCGATCCCGGCCCAGGGGGCGATCCGCTCCTGCACAGCTCGAAATTCGCGGTCGCGGACAAGGACGGCGTGATCCGCGGATACTACGACGCGACCGACGGCTCGGTGACGGACGAAGTCGCGAAGGTCGTCGTGGCATTGGTGCGCGAATAGCCGCGCTTCACTTGATCTCGAACCGGCGGCGCCTGGAGAACGTGCCGACGATGTCCCGCCGATCGACCGAAGCGACCTGCCAGCGGTGGACGCCGCCCCCGGTCACTGCGGCTTTCAGACGCGTATCCATCGTCCGCCGCTCGAATCCGTCGTCGACGCGCACCACGTATGCCACGGCCTCCGGCACCGGCTCCCATTCGAGAGTCACAGTCTCGCGAAACACGGCACCGTCCGGCGTGAGCAGAATCGGCGCCGCGGCAGTGACCACGGCGCGGCGCGACGGCGAATACTCCCCCTGCCGTCCCGCTGAATCGATCGACGCGACGCGCCAGTGATAGACACGCCCTCCTTTCACCGGAATGACGGCGGGCGGCACTCCCGGACGAACATCGGCGATGATCTCCTGGAACGCGCCGTCGCCCGCAACCTGCACGCGGTATGCGGCGGCATCGCGAAGCAGCGCCCAGTCGAGATTGAGATTCGGCGGATCGACCATGCCGATGTCCGCCGGCCACAGAAGACGCGGCGGTGACGGGAGAGGAGTGGTCGTCGGTGCAACCTCGATCACGTCCACGGTGCTTGCCGGGATTGCCGCGATCGTTGGCCTCGGCTCCGCGGCCGGCGGCGCGGGCCTCGTCGCGCGGAAAACAAACGCGGCGCCGGCGAGCAACACACAGATTGCAACCGCTGCCGCGGCTCCGGCGCGGAATCGGTACCTGCTACGCAACGCGCGAGCTCGCGCCGCATCGTCGAGCATCTTGAGAAGCGCGCCGTGCGAATACGGACGCGCGTCGGGCGACTTCGCGGTCATCGACGCGAGTAGCATCTCGACCTCGCGCGGAAGGTCGGACCGCAATCGCCGCACCTCGGGAAACGGTTCGTGCAGATGCTTCGCGACGATCGCGACGGGCGTGCTCCCGTCGAACGGCCGCTCGCCGGTGAGCATCTCGTACAGGATGATGCCGAGGGAGTAGAGGTCGGCGCGAAAATCGAGAGACTTCCCTTCGGCCTGTTCCGGCGAGATGTAGTACGGCGTCCCGACGAAGGAGCCGCTCACGGTCAGGCTGCTGTCGCCGGCCTCGAGCGGCTTGGCCAGTCCGAAGTCGGCCACGTGTGCTTGTCCGCGTGCGTCGAGCAGGATGTTCGACGGCTTCACGTCACGATGGACGACGTTCTTCTCCCAGGCCGCGCGCAGCGCCTCGGCCGTTTGCCGCGTGATGCGCAACGCCTGATCGATCGGAAGCGCTCCCCGGCGCCGGATGCGCCGTGCGAGCGTCTCTCCCTCCACGTACTGCATCACGATGTACGGCCGTCCCGAGCTCTCTCCGTAGCTGTAGATGCGCACGACGTGTGGATGCTCGATCGTCGCCGCGACGCGTGCCTCGCGCAGGAAGCGCTCGACCGCACCGGCATCGTGCTCGCGTGTGGCCATGAACTTGATCGCTACGCGCCGGTCGAGCGCGCGCTCGCGTGCGAGAACGACCACGCCCATTCCGCCCTCGCCGAGGACCGACTCGATGTCGTAGCCGGGAAGCGAGGGAACGGCGGAGGGCTCGTTCGATGGAGAGGGCGTGCGCAGCGTCCGCGGCTCGGTCGCGACCTGCGTGGCGCACTGAGGGCAGACGAGCGAGCCGTCCTCGAGCTCGACTCCGCAATCGGGGCATTTCATCCGCGTCCGCGTATGATAGCGCGTCATTTTCATGCACCTGCTCGACCTCTTCCCCCCGCTCAACGCCTCGCTCAACGCCCTCAGCGGCGTCTGGCTGCTGACCGCGTACGTGTTGATTCGAAAGAAACGCATTCAGGCACACCGCCGCTTCATGCTCGCGGCCTGCTTCACATCGCTCGCGTTCCTCGCGTGCTACGTCACCTACCACTACCTCAAGGGCGGCGTGGTCACGCGCTTCGCGGGAACGGGTGCGATGCGCACGCTCTACCTGACCATCCTCACCTCGCACACGATCCTCGCCGTGATCATCGTTCCGCTGGCCATCCTCAGCGTCTGGAACGGCCTGAAGATGCGCGTCCCGCAGCACCGCCGCGTCGCGCGCTGGACCTTCCCGCTCTGGATGTACGTTTCGATCACCGGCGTGCTGGTGTACTTCTTCCTCTATCATTGGTTCCCATCGAAGTGATGTCCCGCGCCGCGCGACTATTCGAAGAGCTCCGAGCCTACGAGCCCGCCGACGAGCTCGAGGCGGGGCATCGCCATGCGATGCTCGATCTCGTGCGCGACGCCGCCGAGCCCTTCTCGCGCGCGCACTTCGCGCCGGGACACGTCACCGCGAGCTGCTTCATCATCGATGACGGCGGCCGCCTGCTCCTCCATCATCACCGCCGCCTCGATCGCTGGCTGCAGATGGGCGGGCACGTCGAAGGCGATGAAACGCCCGATGCCGCCGCGCTCCGCGAGGGCGCCGAGGAGTCGGGCCTCACCGATCTCGAGCTGCTCCCTCCTTCCTCAATCCTCAATCCTCAATCCTCAATCCGCGCCAGCGCTATCCTCAATCCTCAATCCTCAATCCGCGCCAGCGCCATCCTCAATCCTCAATCCTCAATCCGCGCCAGCGCCACGGCCATCTTCGATCTCGACATCCACAAAATCCCCGCGGCGCGCCATGAGCCGGACCACGATCACTTCGACGTGCGATATCTCGCACGCACGTCGAGCCCCGATGCCATCACCATCGACCGCGGCGAGTCGAACGAGCTCGCCTGGGTCGCGCTCGACCCGGCGGCCGCGCTCATGCCGCACGCCGAGTCGCTGCGTGTCCTCCGCAAGATCGAGCGCCTGCTGCGTGAGAGGAGTGTTTCGTGAATACAACCGCGTTGCTCGAGAGCGATCTCGAGAAAAGCCCGTTCGCGCAGTTCGCGCACTGGTTCGAGGAAGCCAGACAGAAGATCCGCGAGCTGCCGGAAGCGATGACGGTCTCCACGTGCGGCGCCGACGGCATCGTCCGCTCGCGCGTCTGCCTGCTCAAGGACTTCGACGAGCACGGATTCGTCTTCTACACGAACTATCACAGCCCCAAGGGCGTGCAGATCACCGAGAACCCCCGCCTGTCGCTCTGTTTCTTCTGGCCGGTCCTCGACCGCCAGGTGCGCATCGAAGGCGCGGTGGTGAAGACGACCGAACAGGAATCCGACGCCTACTTCGCCACCCGCCCGCGCGGCAGCCAGCTCGGCGCCTGGGCCTCGAACCAGAGCGCGGTCATCCACGGCCGCGGCGACCTCGAGCTCCGCTTCGCGGAGCTCGAAGCGACGTACCGCGACCGCCAGATCCCACGCCCCCCGCACTGGGGCGGCTACCGCGTGATCCCGGTCGAGTTCGAGTTCTGGCAGGGGAGAGCCGATCGCCTGCACGATCGCATCGTGTATCGCCTGCGCGAGCCGAAGGACTGGATCATCGAGCGGCTTTCGCCGTAAGGGCGGCGCGACGCGCCGCGCTACCGTCGCCGATCGTCACCCTCGAAGTCGGAGTAGAATCGAAGCTCCATGCACAACGAATTCACTGCAATCATCGAGCGCGACGAAGACTGGTTCATCGCCTATTCCCCGGAGATCCCGGGCGCGAATGGGCAGGGTCGAACGACCGGCGAAGCGCGCGCCAATCTTGCCGAAGCGATTGCGCTGATTCTTGAAGACCGGCGCGAAGACGCGCTTCGTGGTGTTCCCGAAACGGCGATTTGCGAGACGGTTGTTGTTGAGTGAAACAACGCGAGCTCCTTCGTCATCTGCGGCGGCACGGCTGCTATCTCAAGCGCCAGGGGAAAGAGCACGAACTGTGGTGTAATCCGCAGACCGGTCATATCGAAGCCGTACCGCGGCACCAGGAAACTCCGAACCATCTCGCTCGCAGGATCTGTCGCGCACTTTCAATTCCAGAGCCTTGAAACACGACTCCGATAATGCCTGGGCCTCGAACCAGAGCGCGGTCATCCACGGCCGCGTCGATCTCGAGCTCCGCTTCGCGGAGCTCGAAGCGACGTACCGCGACCGCCAGATCCCACGCCCCCCGCACTGGGGTGGCTACCGCGTGATCCCGGTCGAGTTCTGGCAGGGGAGAGCCGATCGCCTGCACGACCGCATCGTGTATCGATTGCGCGAGCCGAAGGATTGGATCATCGAGCGGCTCTCGCCGTAGGCGCGCGCGGTTTTGCGCTTCAGACGGCGCCGAAAAATGATTGTCGTTCGCTCGCGGAAGCGCTGCGGCGGCCGCAAATCCGACGCGCATGTCCGACGGGTCGAGAACGTAAATACTCTGTCGACACAAGCCACAGAAGACGTCCGGCGATCACACGGCCGGGTGGCGCGGCACATGCGCCTCCTATACAGAAAATATCTGCCGATTACGAGGGTGGATGGGGATGTGGAACGAAAAAGCTGTTGGGCCGACGAGTTTTGAGCCGTCTGGTCGGCTGTTTCATTTATACCTCCAATGGCCTTGTCGGCCGACGTAAGTGCTATCACTGCTGTCCAAATTAGCTGTGAATCGACAAAATCGCGCTCCTAACTTATTGAAAACACGACGCTCCGGTAACGTTCGCGAGATGAGACCCCTTCCTTCCTTGGCTGCTGTCCAAATTGCCAGCCCGGCTGGACCGCGTCCGTCCTGCCTGATAGAGCCTCGGAAAGTGGCGTCCATGGCTGGTTTCGTGGCCGGAAACGAGACTCAGCGACGTTCTCTTGCGGGCGACGCCCATCTGAGCGCTGTTTCTCAAAAGCTAATTTGGACAGGAGTGAAGTGCTATATTCTCCGCCCATGAATGTATCGCAGCGCCGTGAGGCATACCTCACGCGCATCCAGAAATTGCGAAGCCGAGTTGCAAACCCGCACGAGCTTGGGAGAGCAGACGCGCGCACCGAAGTGGACGCTGTTTTCGCCGGGGCACTGAATATCGCGACTAGTCTATACGGCTCGACGTCGCCACAGATCAAGGCACTCATGGAGATGCATAAGCTCTCGACACCTTTAGGTTATACAAACAAACGCATACAGTCGTTCGCGGAATCGTTGGATGCGGTGCTTCGCAATACGGCCGAAGAAATTGAACTGGGTTTGATCAACAGCATCGCGACCGAAGCCGCTGGTGTAGTTATTGGCGATCTTGTGGCGCTTGCCAGGACGCAGTTGAAAGCCGGATACAAGGATGTGGCCGCGGTATTAGCGTCGGCGGCGCTAGAAGACGCTCTAAAGCGCAAGGCGCTAGAACTCGATCTGGCGGTCGGCAACAAGACGTTGGACGCCGTCATGAACGCGCTCAAATCAAAGGGGATTTTAGGCGGCGCACAGGGGCCAATTGTTGCGTCCTACGTCAAATTGAGGAATGCTGCGATGCATGCGGACTGGTCAAGGATCGCGGAAGCGGACGTTTCGAGTCTGCTCGGCTTTTTGGAGCCTTTCCTGCTCGAGCACTTCTCATCACCAGTGTAGGGCCGCCGCGGCTTAACTCCACACAGGAGCCGACGGGCGGGCTGCTGTCCGGCCCGCCGGCCGAGCCGGCTCGGGAACATCGTAGCTGGACGGCGGCACGTCGGCGGCACATCGCGCCGCCGTCAAAAGCATTCGTGGCGCGGCAGCCGCCGCGCCGCATTGCTCCACGCGCGTGACGCCCGCCGCAGCGCAGAGACCTGATTGTCAGCAGCTCGGCGCCCACGAGCACCCTCGGCAACGCATGCGCAGAGATCGCTCGAACGGTTTCGCGCTAGAATCGCCGCATGACGCGCGACGTCCAGGAACTTTACGCCAAGGCAGCAGAGCTACCCCCCGGCGAGCGTGCCGAGCTCGCAGGCCTCCTCCTCGAGAGCATCGAAGAGGTGCGGGATGAAGGAGTCGAGGAGGCTTGGGCCGCTGAAATTCAGCGACGCATGGAAGACTACCGAGCGGGCAGAGTAAAGACCATTCCCTGGGCGGAAGTCCGAGCTCGTTTGCATCGCCTCGATCGTTAATGCAGCCACATTTCTTCGAGGCGGCTGACGACGAAGTCGAAGAGGCCCGCAAGTGGTACCGGGATCAGAGTGAAGTGGCCGAAGCCGGCTTCCTACGCGAGCTGGATCATGCCGTTGATCTCATCGTAGAGGCTCCGCACCGGTGGCCGCGCTACATCGCCGGAACGCAGCGGTACGTTTTCCCGACGTATCCATACTCTCTTGTCTATTTCGTAGAGAGCAACACAGTAAACGTCGTCGCGGTCGCGCACGAAAGCAGGCGCCCTGGTTATTGGCGCAAGCTGGCTCGTTAGTGTCGCAGTCGAACGCGACGAGCCGAGAACGTCGCCGAAAGCGCGGCGTCTCACTAACCGATCTCACACGTTCGTGATCGACTTCCAGTCTCTCAGACGCTCCGCAATCAACTCCGCGCGTTGCCGGTTGCCGCGTCCATCCAGGATGTTCAAGTCCTCCGGATCGGCGCGCAGATAGACGCCGGACGTCCTTGTGTTGACTTTGGGGTGAGTGTCCGAATGAGTCGTGAAGTACCCGTCCGCGCGATCGGCGGATTCGACTCGGATCTCTCCCGTCCCGTCCAGTTGCGGCGCTTCTACGTGCGCGACGTCTTCGAGACCGCGTGTCAGCGCCTGCAGCAGTTTCTCCTGCTTTCCTGACGAGCCCAGGAAGATTCGCGGTTTGTCCATCCGGTCTTAGCGTACAGGATGGCCCGCTCCGCGGTACGCTTCTCCGATGGAAAAAGTCTCTCTCACCGAAAAGCTCGCCTCCTTCACCGAGCAGTGGCAGCCGCGCGTCGTCGGCGAGTTGAATGGCCAGCACGTCAAAGTCGTCAAGCTGCAGGGCGAGTTCGTGTGGCATCACCACGAGCATGAAGACGAGCTCTTTCTCGTGCTCAAAGGCGCGATGACGATTCAGCTTCGCGACGCCGACATCCCCCTCGGCGAGGGCGAATTCTTCATCGTCCCGCGCGGCGTGGAGCATCGGCCGGTCGCGGCCGAGGAGGCGCACGTGCTGCTCTTCGAGCCGGCGAGCACGCTCAACACCGGCAACGTCCGCAACGAGCGAACCTACGAGGCCACGCGCGTATGAAGAAGCAGATTCTTTTTCTCTGCACCGGCAACGCCGCGCGCTCGCAGATGGCGGAAGGCCTCGCGCGCGCGTTTCATGGCGACAGGGTCGACGTCGTCTCCGCCGGATCGCGCCCCGCGGGCTGGGTGCATCCGCTCGCGATTCAGGCCCTCGCGGACCTCGGCATCGACATCCAGGATGCCGAGTCGAAATCGGCCGACAGGTTCGTGGAGCAGACCTTCGACATCGTCGTCACCGTCTGCGACTCCGCGGCGCAGGACTGTCCGATGTGGCCCGGCGCGAAGCGCATCGAGCACTGGCCGATCGAGGATCCCTCGTTCGGCCCCGACGATCCGCACACGCGCTTCGGCCGCTTCATCCACACGCGCGACGAGCTCGCGCGGCGCATCGAAGAGCTGATGGCGACGCTATAACGCGCGCGCGTCGCCGGCCACGAGCACCTTCAGCGACAGCGGATTCACGCGCATGTGCAGCTCCGCGCTGAGAACGCGCGGCTCGCCGTCGAGATGCGCCGGTCCCGCGCTCGCGCGGCGGATCGTCGCCTCGGGCGCTTGCAGCATCCTCACGGTGCGCGCCTGATGAATCGTGCCGAAGAAGAGCCGCCTCATGAGCAGGATCGAGCGGATCAGGGATGCGTCCTCGATGATCACGATGTCGAGCAAGCCATCGCGGAGAGAGGCCAGCGGCGCGATGCGCGCGTTGTTGCCGTAGTGCGCCGAGTTCGCGACCGCGATGACCAGCGCACGGCTGTGCAGCGTTCGCTCCCCGACGACAATCTCGTACTCTTCGGCGCGAAAGCTCATGAACGCGCGGAGCCCCTCGCGAAAGTACGTACGCACACCGCGCTCGCTGCGCAGGGCGAAGCGATGCGCGATCGCGGCGTCGAGGCCGAGGCCCATGACGCCGACGAACGGCTCGCCGTTCACCTCGACCGTGTCGATCGCGACGATCCGTCCCGCCGCGCACGCCCGCACCGCGCGCTCCGGATTCATCGGCAGCCCGATGTGCCGCGCGAAGCCGTTGCCGGAGCCCGTCGGAACGACGCCGAGCGCCGGCGCGCGTCCGATGAGCCGTTTCGCCATCTCGTGCACCGTGCCGTCGCCGCCGACCGCGTACACGACATCGAAGCCTTCGCGCTCCGCACGATCGACGATCGCGCCGAGATCCTCTTTCCGCGGACACGGCGTGATCTCGTACTCGCACGCAACCGCGCGTCGAATCGCGGCTGCCACATCGCGGCCGCGACGCGGGCCGGAGCGCTCGTTGACGACGAAGAGTGCCTTCATGAACTGCGGATGATCTCGGTCAGCACCGGCTTGAGGCCGTTGATGATGAACTGAATGCCGATCGCGCCGAGGAGGAGGGCCATGACTTTCGTGAACACGGCGCGGCCGCGGTCGCCGATCAGGCGCGAGAGCGGGACGGCCGCGAGCAGCAATAGGTACGACACGACGCCTACGCCGACGATCGAGAGCAGCACCGCCAGCTTCTGATCGAGGCGCGGATAGAGATTCACCAGCACCATCGTCGACGTGATCGCGCCGGGGCCGGAGAGCATCGGAATGGCCAGCGGCACCACCGCGATCGATGACGGATCGATCTCCGCGCGCTCCACGTCTCGGTCCTCCATCCGCTTCTCGCCGCCGATGTTCAGCGTGCGCCGCTCGTCCCGTTCCACGAGCGTGCGCAGCGCGTTGGTGAAGAAGATGATGCCGCCCATGATCTGAAACGCTGGCACGGTGATGCCGAAGAACTGGAAGACCCAGTTTCCCGCGACGAGGAACAGCGCGAGGACGACCACGCACGCCATCGCCGCGACGAGAGCGACCTTCGCCCGCCCCGCGCGCGAGACTCCGTCCGTCAGCGCCACGAACGACGGAATCACGGCGAGCGGATTCACCATCGTGATGAGGGTGACGAACGAGAGCAGCAGGACCTCCGAGAGGGGCATCGCGGGAATTGTAGTGCTGCGTGCCGCGTGCCGCGTGCCGCGTAGCACTCAGCACGCAGCACGCAGCACCTCCACGACGACGTCGTTCTCCACATCGACGTACCAGAGGAGCCCGCTGCACGGGCGGCCGGTGATGCCGGAGATCGCGCGGCAGTACCGCTCGACGTGCTCGCGGTCTTTCGCGACGCGCGACTCCTCGGCCGCGCCGCTCTTGTAGTCGACGACGAGCTCCGCGCCGTTCTCGCGCAGCAGGCGATCGATGCGGCGCTCGACGAGTGCGCCTTCCTCGACGAAACGCACCGGCACCTCGCGGCCGATCGTCTCCGCGCTCGCGATGCGCTGCAGGGTCGCGGAGCGCGCGACCGTGGCCAGCCGCCGGCGTACGCGCGCGACCGCCTCCTCCTCCGCCGCGGTCTCGACCGCGAGCTGCTTCAGCAGCGGCTCGGTATCGGCACGTCCGTCCCAGCGCTCGAGGACGCGATGCAGGAGGATGCCCGCCGCGCGATTGCGGGAGCCGGCGCGGCGCGCGGCCACTTCGCTCGTCGCGAGACGCGCGGTGACAGGGGAGGGCGCGGCGATCTCGCACGGGACGATCCCGCCTGTCGCGAGCTCCGCTTCGAGTGTGGAGTGCGGCGACGCCAGTCGCCGCTTTCCTACGACAGCGGCAACTGGCGTTGCCGCACTCCACACCCGCTCGAACGCAACATCCCCAATCTCTGTCGCATGGACCGTGCGTCCATCGACGAACATTCCCGTGAGCGCGTTCTTCTCGATCCCCAGCCCCTCGCACAGGCAGCGCAGGAATCCAACGTTCTTCGTCTCCTCGGCGAGATTGCAGACGAACACGACGTCCGTCTTCGCGCGCGTGACGCCGACGTAGAACAGCCGCCGCGTCTCCGCCTCCTCGCGCCGCGCGTTGATGCGCTTCAGTTTCTCGCCGTTCGCGAAGCGGAAGTTCGCCGAGATCGACTCCACGCGCCCCGCGAGCACGAGGCTGCGCGGCTCCTCGACGGTGAAGAGTTGCGTGTCGTTCGACGGCGGCTGCACGGCGAGGTCGGGGAGGATGACCGTCTCGAACTCGAGCCCCTTTGCCGCGTGCACGGACATGATCCGCACCGCGTTCTTCGACTCGTCGATCAGGCTCGGCTCGATCTCGTCCGGCTCGCCGCGCCGCTGCGAGATCTCCCCGACGAATTGTCCGACCGATCCGCCCGTGCGCTGGTCGTACTCGAACGCGATCGCGCGCACGTGCTCGAGATGCCGCAGATGGCGCACGCCGTCCGCCGCGGCGTCGTACACGCGCTCGATGCCGGTCGTGGTGATGACGAGGTCGATGAGCTGGGAGGCGGTGAGATGGCGGGCGTGGTCGCGGAAGCGGGCGATGGCGGCGACGAATGCCGTCCACGGGTGCTGCGTGCTGCGTGCTGCGTGCTGCGTCACGTCGCCCTCCTGCACGCTGCACGCAGCACGCAGCACCCCTTCCGCGATCTCCTCATCCGTCAGCGCAAAGTACGGCGTCCTTGCCGCCGAGATCTGCGCGCCGTGATCGAACGGGTAGGCGATCGCTCGCAGTACCGCCAGCAGATCGACCGGCGCGCGGCGGTCGAGAAACATGCGCGTCGGCGGGAGCACGTAGTCGATGCCGTGGCGATCGAACGTGTCGAGATAATCGTCGAGCTTCGTCAGGCGCCGGAAGAGGATCGCGAAGCGCCGCAGATCGCCTTCCGCGCGCGCCTTGATCCACTTCGCGATCGCCTCCGCCTCGACGATGAACTTATCCGCCGCGTCGTCGTGCTGCGCGTGCAGCAGCGTGATCCGCGCATCGAGCTCGCGGCGCGACGACTCGCGCGCCGCGCGCAGCGGCGTGTAACGCGGGCGGAACACGTTCGGGTCGTGTTGCAGCGTGTCGGGGAAAAGCCGTGCGAAGAGCGCGTTCACGGCGTCGAGCAGCGGCGGATCGCTGCGGTACTGATCCGCGATCACGCGCCGCTCCGCTCCGCCGGCCACGAGACCTTCCGTCATCCGGTAATACGTCTCCGGATCGGCGCGGCGGAATCCGTAGATCGACTGTTTCGGATCGCCGACCACGATCGTCTTGCCCGCGACGTATGTGCCCGACGCGTCGCGCGCGAGGCGGTCGATGATTCGCGCCTGCGTGCGGTCGGTGTCCTGAAACTCGTCGACGAAGATGAAATCGAACTGCGCGCGCGCGCGGGCCAGCACGCCCGCGTCGTCGAGCAGCGCGAGCGTGCGGAGCAGCAGATCGTCGAAGTCGACGACGCCGAGGCGGCGCTTTTCCTCGTCGAGGTAGGCGAGGAAACGCCGCGTCAGCGCGAGCAGCGCGATTGCCGCACGGTGGCGCACGAGATAGTCGTAGACCGAGCGCCCCTTCGACTCCTTGCCGCGCAGGATCTTCAGCGCCTCCTTGAGGATTCCGTGGCGCGGCAGATTCGCATCGCGGATCGAAGCGGCGATCGGATGGAGATACTCGAGCCAGCGATCGATGTCGCCGGGCGCCGGCGGATCGGTCTCGCGGACGTACGCGAAGATTCGCTGCGCCTGCTCGTCGCCCACCGTATCGCCGCAGCGGCGGATCGCGACGAGTGCATCGATCAGCTTCTCTTCGACTTCTTCGAGCGTGCCGAAGTCGTAGCCCGTCTCCTCGAGCAGATCGCGGCGATCGATCATGCCGAGGATCAGATCGCGGATCTGGAAGAGATAGCCGGCGTGCGCGAAGAGCAGCTCCCACTCGCGCACTCCCTCCTCCGTCGGATGGACGCGCGTCTCCTGATCGATCCACGCGTCGTACAGCTGCCCGTAGAGCAGCGAGCGCTCGAAGCCTTCGATGATCTTGAACTGCGGATCGAGCCCCGCCTCGATCGGGAAGGTGCGCAGCAGCGACTGGCAGAACGAGTGGATCGTCTGCGAGCGCAGCGCGTCGATGTTGGCGAGATGATGCGCGATCGCGCGGCGCGCGGAGTCGGGGTCGTCGATCGTGAGGAGGGGATGCGCGGAGTCGATGGGCCAGGTGAGAGCCGGAGACTGGGAGAGCTCCTCGAGCGCTGTCCGGATCCGATCCGCGATCTCGCCCGCGGCCTTCTCCGTGAACGTCATCAGCACGATGCGCTCCGGCGCGAGCTCCGCGCGCTCGAGCATCAGCTTCAGCACCTCGGCCACGATCGCCGTCGTCTTTCCCGTTCCCGCGCCCGCTTCGATGACGACGTTGCGACGCGAGGTGGAGGACAGGCGATCTCGCCTGTCCGGACCGGCAGGTTTGCCGGTCCCCCACTCGAATGCCTTCTGCATCACGGCGCGCCTCCGCCGAGGAGCGTGCGCGGATCGCGGTGCTGCTGCACGGCGTAGCGCTCCTCCTGATCGTGCCGCGTGCGGCACGAGTGGCTCACCGGACAGTACTTGCAGGAGTTGAAGTCTTCGTCGTTCGGGAACGCGGGGAAGATGCCGCCGGTGATCGCGCGCAGGAAGATCTCGAGCGTCTCGAGCAGCGTCGCGCGCTTTTCCTCGAGCACGAACGCGAACTTGAATTTCTGCTCGCCCGTCACGATCGGCTTGATCGTGCCGCTGACGTTGGCGTTGTCGAAGAACTCCGCGGCGGCCATCGCATACAGCGCGAGCTGCAGCCGCACGCCGCGATCGATCTTCTCGGGCAGATAGTTGTGCCGGATTGCTTTTCCCGACTTGTAGTCGACGATGCGCAGGCCGGCCCCGCCGTAGTCGATGCGATCGATCGTCCCCTCGACGCGCACCGGCACGCCGCCCGCGTGGACGATGAACGGCTCCGGATGATCCGACGCGCCGCGGCGCGAGACGCCGAAGCGGTACTCGAAGTGGCGCGGCTCGAGCTCGCTGGCGGTGAGCTCCGCGATGTCGCCCGCGAGGAACTCGCGGAGGATGCGCTTCGTCGCGCGCCGCTCGATCCCGCGCACCGTGCGGTTGAACGGCGGGAACTGCTGCTCGTGCTCGTCGAAGGTCTCGTCGATGATCGTGTCGAGCCGCGCGGCGAGCGCGTCGGGGAGTCGCGGCAGCGCGGCCGCGGCGTTCGCGAGCTCGGCGGACGACAGCGCGCGATAGAAGCGCTCGAGGATTTTGTGATCGATCGAGCCCTTCTCGCGATGATGGATCTGCAGCTCGCGCTCGGGATGCTCGACTTCCTGCACGCCGAGGAGATGCTTGAAGAAAAACTTCTGCGGACACTCGCCGAAGTCCTCGAGCTGCGTCGGCGTCACCGACTGCACGCGCGCGCGGAAGGTCTCCGCAAGCATCGGGAGGTAGCTGTCGAACACGGACCGCGTTCCCGACCTCACGAGCAGTTGTAGGGGACGCAACAACGTAGGGGCGGGCTTCAGCCCGCCCTTCGACCGGCTGAAGTCGGTCGCTACGTCAAGCCCGCGGAGATACCGTGACGGCCGCAGCACCTTGCCGAACCCGTCGCCGCTTGCGAACGAGAAGTGCACGTGCGCCGCGGACTCGCGCACGAGCTGCAGCAGCAGCTCCTCCTCCGCCCGCCCGTCGCCGATCTCGCGCATCCCGAGGACGCGGCGGTCGGAATCGGGAAACAGCGGATCCTCGGTGCGCCGCTGCGGGAACACATCGTCCTGCATCCGCACGACGAACACGTGCGCGAACGAGCGCCCGCGAAAGCGCATCACATCGCCCGCCCACACCTTCGGTCCCGCGCTCGGCGGTTGCGTCAGCGACACCTGCTCGATCGCGTCGATGAGGTCGTGGAGGACAGGCGATCCCGCCTGTCCGGTCCGCCGGAACAGCGCCGCGATCTCGTCGAGCCTCGCCGCCGCGACGAGATCGAGCTCGGTCTCGACACGAAACAGACTGCTGAGCTCCGGTGGGCTCCCCGGCTTCCCGGCTTCCCGGCTTCCCGGCGAAGTGCTGGGTAGCCGGGCAGCCGGGTAGCTGGGCAGCCCTGAGGTCAACTCCTCCAGCTCGGCCACCAGCGCGATGTACTCGTCGAGCGCGCGCGAACGATTGCGCAGCGGCGCCAGCTCCTCGCTCGTGCCGCCGGCGATGTGCGCGCGGCGCGTCTCGTAGTCCGCGCGATCGACGTCGATGCGCGTGCGCGCGAGCAGGCCGTCGCGCACCAGTTCCAGCACCTCGCCTCGCGGAAAGCCGCGATCGCGCAGACGGAGCAGCGTCAGCACGCCGCGGCCGATGCGATGGGCCGCGAGCGGGATTTCGTCGGGCAGCGTCGTCGCGAAGCCGTGCTCGGCGGCGAAGCGGTTGAGGAGATGGATGGCGTAGGGGTCGAGGGAACGAGCGGTGATGGCGATGCTTTGCTCGCCCCCTTCCAGCAGCTCCGCGACGTGCGCGCACACCTCGCGCAGCTCGGCGTGATTCGTGTCGTAGGACATTGCATCTGAAACGTAGCGGCCGGCTTCAGCCGGCCGGCTTCCGGCGGGCTGAAGCCCGCCGCTACGTTCGATGAACGGCTGGGCGAACGGCATGTCAGTGGGAATCCAGACTGCGGCGATACGGGGCATCAGCGACTGAACGAAGCGCATTTGCGCGCCGGTCATGTCGTAGAAGCCGGCGAGCAGTTGCGGACGAGCGTGTTCCGCGACGCGCTCCGCCTGCGCGAGGAGATCCGCGGGATCGATCGCGCCGAGCTGTGCGATGAGGCGCTCGTACTCCGCGAATGCGCGGAGGATCGCCTGCGTGCGCTGCGGATTGCGCAGGCCGCGCGTGGAGAGGCCGTCGAGCGTGAGACCGCTGTCGCGCAGATCACGATACGAGCGCTCGAGCATCGCCGCCACGCCGCGGCCCTCCATCATCGGATGCTGCACCGTGCGCACCGCCATCCGCATCGCCAGCCGGCGCTCCGCATCCGACGCTGCGCGCGGAAACGCGCCCGCATCGTTCACGAGAGCGCGCGCGAGCTCGTCCAGAAAGCGGATCTGCACCCCCGCGACGCCGCGCGGCGTCCGCACGAGCAACTCATTCGAGATTGCCTCCGCCATCCCCCGCGACGGTACGATCACCTCTTCGGCCCACGCGTCGAGCGGATCGGAGCCCTCGCGCGCGGCGGCGAGACGGGCGGCGACGGCGGCGGCAATCTCGCGGTAGGGGGCGATGAGGACGGCGGCGGGGGAGCGGGTCAAGTGATTGAAAGTTTAGCCGTGTACGGCTGTGCATGAAACTGGCAATTGAGCCTCGCCGATGCGCGCGATAATGACCGGACATGGGAAAACGTCAGGTTCACACCGTGGCGGTGCGCAAACCGGTCACGATCGCGCTCCTGCTCCTGACGACCGCCGCGATGGCGGCGCTGATCTATTTTCTCTCCGGGAAAGCGTACGCCGCCGACGCGCATCCGTTCCGCGAGCTCCTGGCGCGCCTTCTCAGCTCCCATCGCCCTCTCTCGCGGCACGCCGCGCTCGCGTTTCTGATGCCGGTGATCGCGAACGTGCTGCTGTTCGTGCCGTGGGGCTTCTTCGCCTTTCTCGCGCTCGACGCGCCCTCGCGGTCGCGCAAATGGACGTACGCGATCACATTTCTCGCCGCGCTGGTCTTCGCGGCGATGATCTATCTCTGGCAGCAGTCGCTCCCGACGCTCGTCACATCGCTCAACGACACGCTCTCGAACGCCTTCGGCGCTCTCGCCGGCGCGGCCCTCGGCCACGCCCGCAAGAGCGTTCGCGTGCGATTCGCGATTTAGGAGGGCGGACGTCCCGTCCGCCCCTGGTGAACAGGGCGGACGAGACGTCCGCCCTCCAATGGAGCGCACTTTGATTCTCGTGGTCGAAGACGATCCGCAGGTCGCGCGTCTGATCTCGCTCGTGCTGCAGCGCCACGGACACGAGTCGCTCGTCGTCGCCGACGGCAACAGCGCGCTGGCGCGGGCGAAGGAGGCGAGGCCAGCGATGATCATCGCCGACCTCACGATTCGCGGGATGGGCGGCGAGCAGCTCTGCAGCACGCTCAAGGCGACGCCGGAGACCCGCGACATCCCGTACGTCATCCTCTCCGGCGACCTCGATCTCGCCGAGAAAGCGCGGGTTTGCGGCGCGGACGACTACATGGGCAAGCCTTTTGAATTTGCGGATCTCATTCGTCTCGTCGATAAATATGCAAGAGCTCAAGGCTGAGAAGCCGATCGAGTCGCCGGAAGGGAGCGATCCCGTTCTTCGTCTGATGGACCGCCTCGGCGAAGAGGGATTCACGACCGAGCAGGGTCCCGAGTGGTGGGACGAGTACGGCGAGGTGATTTACCGCCGCGAAGAGAAGCTGCCGATGACCCGTGGCGAGACGATCTTCATCTTCACGCGGGTCCCCGAGCTGAACGAGCGCATCCTCCGCCAGACCTCGGAGTCGGTCGTGCAGACGTACAGCGCGAAGTCGATCGTGCAGACCGTGTTGTCCGTGCTGCAGCCGACGACCGTCTATCACTGCCTCGTCGTCTCCACCGACTCGCCGCATAACGTGCCGCTCGCCAACTACATCAACCGCCAGGGCGGCGCGACCTCGATCCCGGTCGTCATCGTCCCCGGCATCAACGAAGTGCTCTACCCCAACGTCGAGGAAAAAATCGGCGTGATGAAGCCCCGCGTCGAATATCTCCAGTACCTCCTCGGCGAACGCCGCGAGACGGTGGACATGCACAAGCCGACGGTGCAGGCACTCTGGATTGCGGCCGGCGTTGCGGCGTTGTTGTTGATCGTGATCGTTGCGTCCTTTGTGCCTTAGGCCGAGAGGTAAAAGGAAAAAGGAAAAAGGTAAAAGGCAAAACGGCAAGCGCGCCGAATGGCGGAGCCACTTTTACCTTTTACCTTTTACCTTTTACCCTCCCCCGGCTACCTTTTACCTTTTACCTTTTACCCTCCGTCCGGCTACGATTCGCGCCGCGCATGTCTGACTCTTCCCTGATACCCAAAGACATCTTCGAAGCGTTGCGCATCTCGGTCGTCGGCCAGGACGATGCGATCCGCGAGATCGCCGTCGCGCTCGTGAAGCATCTGGTCGGCCAGCCCGCGCCGAACATTCTGCTGATCGGGAACTCCGGCTCCGGCAAGACCACGCTCATGCGCGCCGTCGAGCAGTATCTCGTGGCCTCGGAGACGTTACGTCAGTTCGCGAACGTCGTGCGGCTCAACGCGAATGTGCTGGCCGAGGAGCGGCAGGGGTATGGGAAAGTCGTCCTGGGGCGGTTGTACGCGAATGCGCGGAAGATGCTCGGCGCGGGCGCGACGCCCGAACAGATCATCCGCGGCGTCGAGCGCGGCATCGTCTTCATCGACGAAGTCGACAAGATCCGCGCGAATGTCAGCGGCGCGCCGAACGTGCGCGGCATCGTCGCGCAGGAAGCGCTGCTCACGCTGATGGAGAACGAGACCGTCGAGTTCGAAGCCGACGGGATGACCTTCGCCATCAACTCCTCGCACATCCTCTTCGTCGCCGGCGGCGCGTTCGAGGAGCTCTACGACAACGTGCTCCGCCGCGCCACTCTCGGACAGGACGTCGTGGCGATGAAGCCGGTCGTCGTCGTCTCCGCCTCGGGGGAAGTGCGCGAAGAGCTGCCGTTCCATCTCGGCGACTACCTCAAATACGACGACCTCTTCCGCTACGGCATGACCCCGCAGTTCATCTCGCGCTTCGAGTCGATCATCGTCCTCAACGACCTCGGCGAATCGGATCTCGCGCGCATCTTCGTCGAGCCCGAGGCGTCGATCTTTCGGACCTCGCGCGAATACTTCCGCCGCTTCGGCGTCGATCTGCAGATCACCCGCGGCGCGCTGATCGCCATCGCGTGGGACGCTTCGCGGCAGAAACGCCTCGGCGCGCGAGCGTTGCGTGAGACGTACCGGCGCGTGATCCGGAACCTGGAGTTCGAGCCCACCAGCAGCGGCGCGCTGACGATCGATGAGGAGATGGTGAAGAGGGCGATTGCGGCGAGGGAGAGCGGGAGCTCGAAACGATGAACGATGAACGATGAACGATGAACGATGATCGATGATCTGATTCATCGTTCATCGTTCATCGTTCATCGTTCATCGTTCATCGCTCATCGCTCGAGACAGGCATGGCTGAAAAATCACTCTTCGACAAACTCAAACGTGGGCTCTTCATGACCCACACCGAGATCATCGACAAGGTGAAGGAGTCGATGACTCCCGACCTTCCGATCGATCAATCCGCGATCGATGGCCTCGAGGAAGGCCTGCTCGGCGCCGACGTCGGCGCGGAGCTCACGGCCTCGCTCGTCGAGCGCGTCGAGCAGCGCGTGCGCGACGAGAAGATCACGAAGATGGAGCGGCTCACGGAAGTGATCCGCCACGAGACGCGCGCGCTCATCCCGCAGCGCACGGCGCAGACGATCGACCTCTCGCGCGCGAAGCCGTTCGTGATCCTCGTCGTCGGCGTGAACGGCACCGGGAAGACGACGACGATCGCCAAACTCGCCTCACGCTGGAAGAGCGAAGGGAAGAGCGTGATCCTCGGCGCCGCCGACACCTTCCGCGCCGCCGCGATCGAGCAGCTGCAGATGTGGGCAGATCGCATCGGCGTACCGCTCGTGAAGCACAAGGCCGGCTCGGATCCTGCTGCCGTCGCGCACGACTCCGTCTCCGCCGCGAAGTCGCGCAATGCCGACGTCGTGCTCATCGACACCGCCGGCCGCCTGCACAACAAATCGCATCTGATGCAGGAGCTTTCGAAGATCCATCGCGTGATCGACAAAGAGCTCCCCGGCGCGCCGCACGAGACGCTGCTCGTGCTCGACGGCACGACCGGCCAGAACGGCGTCAGTCAGGCCGCCGCGTTTCTCGAAGCGGCGAAGGTGACGGGCATGATCGTCACGAAGCTCGACGGCACCGCGAAAGGCGGCGTGATCCTCTCGATCATGCGCCAGTTCGACATCCCGGTGAAGTTCGTCGGGGTGGGCGAGGGGGCGGATGACCTGATCCCGTTCGATCCGCAGACCTACGTGGACACGCTCTTCGAGTAAAGGAGGGCGGACGTCCCGTCCGCCGAAGTGGCGGACGGGACGTCCGCCCTCCTCAAAACAATCCCGTTTCCTCGAGCCGCAAATGGAATTCGACGTGCTGCACGCCCCCGCGCGTCGTCACCGGTCGGATCGATCCGAACGCGCCCGCCGCTTCCGACTCGCGTCGCGCACGCGGCGTGTGCAGCGCGTCATCCGCGAACTGCACTTCGTTCGTCCATCGCCGCGGCATGCCCGGTCCCTGGATCGAGAGATGAATGTGCGCGGGCGCGCTTCGATTCGGATATGTTCCAGGACGGATCGTGCGGAACGTGAAGCGTCCCTCGGCGTCGGTGCGCGCCCAGCCGCGCAGCCGCCATCCGCGCACGTTGTTGCGGTTGTACACGCCGGTGCGATCCGTCTGGTACGCGAACACGATCACTCCCGCGACCGGCGTCGCGCCATTGCGTTGAAACAAGCGGCCATGAACCACGAGCGGTGTGCCTGGTTCGTTCGGCGGAGCGATGCGCGCGTCGGAGGCAACCGAGCGAGGCCGCTGCTGTTGCGCCTCCTCCCACATCCGCACGAACTCCGGATCCTGCGCGAGCGCAGCACCGGCGACGAACAGCGCAAGGAGAAGTCGTCTCACCGTCGGAAACGGGTGCCGATCACCAGCGACGAGATGTTCAGCCCCGGGTTGCGATCCGAGTACCCGCCGTTCGAGATGTGGCCGAAGCGGACGCCGACGATGACCGGATAGCGCTGTTGCGGACGCAGCACGACGCCGACGCCACCCGAGGAAAGGAAGTTGAAGTGCGAGGTCGAGGCGGGGACGCGCTTCTCCGACCACATCGGACCGCTGGAGATCTCGACGTACATGCTCGCGCGCGCGGAATCGGTAAAGAAGTTGCGCCGCGCAATGAGCGCCGTGCCGATCGCCTGCACTTTCTCGTTACCCTCGCCGAACTCATTCCCGAACCAGCTGCGCGGCTGCTCGATCGTCATCGGCGCAAGCGCCACGCCGAACTCCCACCGCGGCGAGATCGCGTGATCGAATTCGAAATTCACCGTCGCGAGATCCGCCTGGCCATGCCAGTTCGTCATGCTCTTCCCGGCCGTGCCGTACACGTTGACGCGGTTGATGAGCTGCGCGTGGGCGAGCGGGGTGATTGCGAGCAGAAGAATCGCGAGGGTGCGAAGCATGCGGGGGCCTCTTCGTTTCAGATTGCGGGGGAGTGTACACGATGGGGTTGCCCGGTTGCCCGGTCACTCGGTTTCCCAGTGAACCCCACCGGGCAACTGGGCAACCGGGTAACCGGGCAACCTAGGTCTTCGGCAACTCCAACTCCAGATCCGGCCGCTTCGGCCCATCCCCCGTCTCCCCGTCATACACCTTACGCGCGAGCTCGCGGGTCAGATGTCCGTACACGGTCCCCTCGGGATACACGATCATGTTCGGCCCGTAGTCGCAGAGGTCGAGACACGAAACCGTGCAGACGCGGATCGCCGGCTTCCGGCCGATCTCTTTGTTGTGCGCCTTCAGCTCTTCCTGGATGCACGCGCCACGCTCGATGCCGCGGTCGAGACGGTTGCAGTCCTTTCCGATGCAGATGACGAAGTGCTTTTCGAAGGGATATTTCATGAGTGCAAATTGAAAATTGAAAATTGAAAATTGAAAAATGAAAGCGACTCTCCGGTTTTTTCAATTTTCAATTTTCAATTCTCAATTCCGACTCATCCTCCCGGCGCTACGAACTTCCGGCCAGCGTCGAGCACGTGCTTCAGATCCTTCGGGCTGCACGCTTCCGCGTACACGCGCGCGACGGGCTCGGTTCCGGACAACCGGAACAGCAGCCACGTCTGATCGTTGAAGATCAGCTTCACGCCGTCGGTCGTGTTCACGTCGCGCACGGTCATGCCGTCGATCTGCTTCGGCGGATCGTCGAGCTTCGCCGCGAGCGACTCCTTCAGCTGCGGGGTGAGCTTCAGATCGATGCGCTTCGAGAAGTAGGGGCCGAACTCCGCGTGCGTCTCCTCGACCAGCTGTCCGATCTTCTTCCCGGTGCGCGCGACCATCTCCGCCACGAGCAGGCACGCGAGCACGCCGTCCTTCTCCGGCAGATGGCGGTACATCGACATGCCGGCGCTCTCCTCGCCGCCGAGGGCGATCTTGTCGGCGAGAATGAGCTCGCCGATGTACTTGAAACCGACCGGCGTCTCGTACAGCGGCACGTCGAGCTTGCGCGCGATCGCGTCCATCAGATGCGTCGTCGCCACAGAGCGCGCCAGGCCGCCGGGGATGTTGCGGAAGCGCTTCAGGTAAACCGAGAGCAGCGCCAGGATCGTGTTCGGCGCGACGAAGCGATTGCGATCATCGATGATCCCGAAGCGGTCGGCATCGCCGTCGGTCGCCAGTCCGAGATCGAATTTCTCGTCCGTCACCACCTTGCGCAGCTCGCTGAGATTCTTCTCATTGCATTCTGGGGAGAAGCCGCCGAAGTACGGGTCGCGATAGTTGTGGATGATCTTCACCTCGACTCCCGCCTCGAGCAGGAAGTAGTCGAGGTAGTCGCGCGACGTGCCGAAGAGAGAATCGATCGCGATGCGCAGGCCGCTCTTGCGAATCACGTCGACATCGACCTTCTGCCGCAGCTCGGTGAGGTAACGGTCCTTCGGATCGATCTCCTCGATCAGCTCCGTCTTCTCGTAGACGTCGAGCCGCTCGTTCTTCTGCTGCACCGCGTGGATCTCGCGCTCGATCTGCTTCGTGACTTCCGGCAGCGCGGGCGCGCCGTTCGCGGTCGAGAACTTCAGGCCGTTGTACTCGGGCGGATTGTGCGACGCGGTGAAGTTGACCGCACCCATCGCCTTGCGTCGGATCGTCTCGAACGCAACGCACGGCGTCGGCACGTCCCGCGTGCAGAGAAACGCCTTGATGTCGTTGAAGGCAAAAATCTTCGCCGCCTCGGCGGCAAACTTCTCGGAGAGGAATCGCGTGTCGTACGCGACGATCACACCCGACCCCTGCTGCTTCGTTTTCTTCAGGTGATTCGCGATTCCCTGAGTCGCGACGCGCACGTTCTCGAACGTGAAATCCTCGCCGATGATGCCGCGCCAACCCGAGGTGCCGAATTTGATCATGGTGCTTTGCGCCTCTCCGCTGCGGGGAGGGAACGTTAGCACAACGGTTGCCCGGTTTCCCGGTAGCCCGGTTACCCGGTGGACGAGGCGCACGCGATGAACGAGCATCCACTCACCGGGCAACCGGGAAACCGGGCAACCCCGGCCCCGCCCCCCATTGCCCCCTGGCCTGTTTTCCGCAATCATCCCGCCAGATGTCCCGGCCGGTCGTGCTGATCGCGGATGACGACGAAGAAGTCGCAGCGCTGTTGCGGACGTATCTTCGTCCCCTCGAGGCCGAGATCCTCGTCGCGCGCGACGGCGAAGACGCGCTCGCGGTCGCGCAGGCGCGGTTGCCGGACGCCGTCCTTCTCGACGTGATGATGCCCAAGCGCAGCGGGTGGGAAGTCTGCCAGGCGCTGAAGGCCATGCAGCGTACCGCGCACATCGGCGTCATCCTCATCACCGGCCGCGGCGACGTGAAGGACCGCCTCACCGGCCTGCAGGTCGGCGCAGACGACTACCTCGTCAAACCCTTCGACCGCAACGAAGTGCTCAAGCGCGTCGGCGCGGTGCTGAAGAAAGCGCGCGAAGAAGCAGGCGAGGGGGAGCTCGCGGGGCGTTCCGCACTCGAGTCGATGCTCCTCGACCGCGCGACAGCGCTCCCGACGCTTCCCATCGTCCTCGACCGCGTGAAAGAGATCCTCATCGAGCAGGGCGAGATCGGCATCGTCTTCATCGACATCGAACAGATCGAGGCCATCGAAGCGGAATACGGCTGGGCGTTCTTCGACGAACTGCTGTGCAACGTCGGCCAGATCATCGCCGCCGAATCGAAGAAGCGCTTCCGCAACGCGATCGTCACCTGTCATCGCACGGGCGGCTCGAGCTTCCTCGTCTTCTACGAAACGCGCGGGCAGGATCTCTCCGACGAGAATGCGTCGGAGCGGATCGCCGCCGATATTCGACTGAAACTGATCGACGCGACGCGCCACCGCTTCCCGAACGTGCAGCCCGAGCAGGTCGGCTTCTTCGTCGGCACCGCGCGCGTCGACTACCGCCCGCAGATCCGCCTCGAGCGCCAGATCTACGCGGGCATGCAGACCGCCGCCGATGCCGTACGCGACGCGGAGCAGCAGCGCAAGAAACAGCTCGTGCGCGAGCTCCGCGACATCATCCGCCGCAAGCGCGTCACGACGCTCTTCCAGCCGATCGTCCACGCCGCCGACTCGTCGCTCTTCGGTTACGAGATCCTCACCCGCGGCCCCGCGGCCTCCTCGTTCCGCAACTCCGACATGCTCTTCTCCTTCGCGCGCGAGACGAAGCTCGCCTGGGCGCTCGAGGCCATCGCCCTCGAGGGCGCGCTGCGCCGCCTGCGGCGGGTCGATCTGCTCGATCGCAAGTTCCTCCTCAACCTCGAGGCGGAGATGTTCGGCGAGTCTGAGTTCCGCATCCACGAGATGGTCTCGTTCTTCGCCGAACACCGCGGCCACTTCGTCTTTGAGCTCACCGAGCGCGCGGCCATCGAGGACTACGCGCAGTTCCGCGAGCTGCTCAGCGAGTTCCGCAACAAGGGCATCGAAGTCGCGATCGATGACGCCGGCTCCGGCTACGCGTCGCTCGAGGCAATCGCCGCGCTCGCGCCCGACTACCTCAAGGTGACGAAGGGCCTCGTCTCGACGCTGGCGGACGAGCCGATCAAGCAGGATCTCGTGAAGATGCTCGTCGACCTCGCGGGGAAGATCGGCGCGAAGACGATCGCCGAGGGGATCGAGACCGAGGAGGAGTACGCGACGTGCAGAGACCTCGGCATCGATCTGATGCAGGGCTACTACATCGCCCACCCGCAGGAAGAGCTGCACCTCGCCGACGTCGAGGTCGCGCAGTCGATCGCCGCGCGGAGCGCGATGCCGTAGACTAAACCGATGTCGGCATTTGAACTGGCGGCCCGCGTTGCCGGCGTGTGTGCGCTCGTCTTCGTCGCCGCGGCGTGGCGCATGCGCAACGATCCTCCACTGGTTCCTCTCACCCTCGCTGCGACGACGGCCCAGGCGAAGAGCGCGATCCGGGAAGGCTTCCGCACGAGCATCGATCACGACCGGTTCTTCATCATCGCGTACACGCTGATGTTTCTCGGCTACGCCGTGCTGCACTGGCTGCAACGCGCGCGTGGCGCGACCGTGCTGGCGATCGCCACCGCTGTGTTCACGATTGCCACCATGGCCTTCGATCTCGCCGAAAACCGCGCCGTCCTTCATGCGATCGATGTGAAGAACGTCGAGTCGCGCGCCCTCTACGCCTTCGCCGCGCTGAAGTTCCTCTCGTTCTTCGTCGTGTTGTTGCTCAGCGCGCCGCTCTTCATGCGCACGTCGCGCCTCATGTGGATCATCGGCGCGCTCTTCGTGCTCGCCGGCGCGATCGGCCTGATCGCGTCCGTATCACTCGGATTCACGGCGGCGTGGAGCGGTTTCGTCGGGAAGTGGCTCTCGGCCGCGGGCGGACCGCTCCTGATCGCAACCGTGATCTTTCTCTTCCGCCCCAGCGCCCTCCTGCCGCTCCGCTGATGCAGGACTTCCGCGACCGAGTCCCCTCTCCCCGCCTGCGGGGAGAGGGCCAGGGTGAGGGGCAATGAATACGATCCGCGCCGCAATCGTCGTCTTCATCGCCTCGTTCTGCACGCTCGTCATCGAGCTCGTCGCGGGAAGACTCCTCGCGCCGTACGTCGGCGTGTCGCTCTACACCTGGACGAGCATCATCGGCGTCGTGCTCGCGGGGATCAGCGCCGGTGCGTACGCCGGCGGCTGGCTCGCCGACCGGCGCCCGCTCGACTCGACACTCGCCTGGCTGCTCCTCGCCTCGGGCGCCACATCGCTGCTCATCGCGCCCGCGACGTCGCTCCTCGCGGCCGACGACGGCTGGCTCACGACGCTCGGCCTCGCCACGACGCTCGTGCAGCGCGTGGTCATCCTCTCCTTCCTGCTCTTCTTCCTCCCATGCTTCTTCCTCGGCATGATCTCGCCGGTCGCGGTGAAGCTCGCCGTGCGCGATCTCGACAGCGCCGGCCGCGTCGTCGGCCGCATCTACGCGGTCTCGACGCTCGGCTCGATCGCGGGCACCTTCACGACCGGCTTCTATCTCATCGCGCGCTTCGGCACGCGCGCGACGCTGATCGGTACAGGCATCGCGCTCATCGTGACCGCGCTCTTCGTCCTCCTCGGACGCCGCGGCCGCGCGGTCATCGCGGCGTTGGTTGCGATGGCCGCGATTTTCGCGATCTTCGATCGCGAGCCGCTGCTTCCGCCGCACCGGGAGGCGTTGATCGAGCAAGATCCCCTGCACGTGGACGAGAGCCAGTACTACACGATCCAGGTCGAGCGCACGGTGCGCGAAGACAACGGCGCGCCGCTGCTCGCGCTGCGCCTCGATCACCTGCTGCACTCGCACACCGATCTCGCCGATCCGCTGCATCTCGAGTACGGCTACCTGCGTCTCTTCAACGAAGTCGTCGCCGAAGCCATCCGCCGTCACCCGTCGCCGCGCTTCCTCTTCATCGGCGGCGGCGGATACACGCTGCCGCGCCGCATCGCGCGCGAGCATCCGGAGGCGGAGATCGACGTCGTGGAGATCGACGCCGCGGTCACGCGCGCCGCATACCGGTTCCTCGACGCGCCGCGCGAGGCTCGCACGATCAACGAGGACGCGCGCTGGTTCGCGATGCGCGCGCACGACCGCTACGACGCGATCTTCATCGACGCCTTCAACGATCTCTCCGTGCCGTACCACCTCACCACGCGCGAATTCGCGTCGCGCCTGCGCGAGCTCCTCGAGCCCGACGGCGCGCTCGTCGCGAACGTCGTCGACGACTTCGAGCGCGGCCGCTTCCTCGCGTCGTACGCGCGCACGCTGCAGTCGGTGTTCGGCGAGCCCAACGTCGCGGTCGTGATGGAAACCGAAGCGGACATGAACAGCACGCGCTCGACCTTCGTCGTCGCCGCCTCGGCGAACCTGCTGCGCTTCGAGCAGGCGCACGTGCTGCGCGACCCGCGCTACCTCGAGCGAGGCATCGTGCTCACCGACGACTTCGCCCCCGTCGACAACATGCTCGCGCCCCTTTTCACGGAACGCTTCGTCGACGAAGAGACAGAGTAAAACGTAGCGACCGGCTTCAGCCGGTCGAACGCGGGCGACAGCCCGCCTCCACGTCCGTCCCGCCGCCCCCAGGAGGGCGGACGTCCCGTCCGCCCTCCACGTCCCGCCCCTTCGATACGTTCCCCGCTATTGCGGTTCCAATCTGATGCCGGCCCCCGGAATCTTCCCCGCGGCGACACCGTTAGCAGCGGTTACCTTCCACGAAATGTGGGGCTGTAGCTCAGTTGGGAGAGCGCCTCGTTCGCAATGAGGAGGTCGTCGGTTCGATCCCGTCCAGCTCCACCAGATTTCCCCCTGCCGTGCCGCCGCGAACGCGGCTCCGAGCGTAACGAAGTGCCCCGACGAGGGGCTATGATCCGCGCTCCCAACGGCCCGGATCTTCCGCGCCACCCTTCCACGAACGTGGGGCTGTAGCTCAGTTTGGGAGAGCGCCTGAATCGCACTCAGGAGGTCGTCGGTTCGATCCCGATCAGCTCCACCAAGGTCTTCGATCACGTACGCCGCGAGAGCGGTGCTTTGTTTGCCACCGCCACGAGGACTCGGTGCGAGTTTCTGCTAATCTGCCTTCCCAATGAAGACAGCGAAGCCACGAGCGGAGACGCACGAGCGGAAACGCCCCAGCGGTCGGAACGCGTCCGGAAAGATCGCGATCATTCCGCCGGAGGCTCGGCGGTCGACCGCCGCCGCCCTGCTGAAGCATGCCCCGGGTTGGGCGGGCGACGATCTCGAGGATGTCATCGCCACCGTCATCGGCACGCGGACGAAGACGCGGTTCTGATGGCGTATCTCCTCGATACGAACCACTGCTTCCTGCTGATCGCCCGAGATCCGAGGCTCGCGGCCGCGGCTGCTGCGCGTGCCGCCGAGCAGCTCACGACGTCCGTGATCGTCGCCGGCGAGCTTCGATAGGGTGCGGCCGTGTCCGAGCGCAGCCGCGAAAACGCGGCGGCGGTCGAAGATTTTCTCGGCCGCATCGATCAGCTCCTGATCTCGCCGGCAACCGCACAGCACTACGCCGACCTGAATCGAGGCTGCTCGCCGAATACGGCCCGCGTGAGCGGGCGCGCCGGCGTACATTCGATCTCGCGAAGATCGGGTTCACGGACAACGACCTTTGGATTGCCGCGAGTGCGATGGAGCACGACGCCATTCTCGTTAGCCCGCATTTCTCACGCTGTCGCAACGTTGCCCGCTGAACCTGTGGAAAATGTGATTCGTTGGTGGCTGACACCAGCCGGCTCGATGCCCTGAGTAAAAAGTGCACACATATGTGTGCATTCGGTAAGTTGGCCGCAT
>DATLFB010000017.1:0-2100 GCA_035525285.1 Thermoanaerobaculia bacterium | reverse complement strand
TTACGACTCCTGAGACCGTCGTCCGCAACCCGGCGTTTGACGTGACGCCCAACCGCTACGTCACCGCCATCATCACCGAGCGCGGCGTAGCGCGCGAGCCCTACGAAGAATCCCTTCGCCAGCTTGTCTCGGAAGCCGTGGCGGCGGAGTGAGGGCCGGACATGCGGCGAGGGCGCGGGCGCTGTAGGGGCGCAGCGTGCTGCGCTACGCGCGGGTGGGTTCGGAGCGTTAGTGTTGCACCCCGGATCGATCCCTCACGGCCGCCCTTAAGAGTCCGAGCCGCGGGCGTAAGCCCGCGTTGAGCATCGCGGTTGTCCGAGGCAGCATCTCGCGCCCGCGGGTCCTCAACGCAAGCTCACGCTTGCGGCTTCCATGAGAAGGCCGGCCGATGTCAACAACAATCTTTTGGGGCGGATCAGCTCACTGCTTCGCCGCCGACCAACGGGAGGCGCTGCGGCGTCCGCCCGTTTCTCCCTTTCCCAGGAAAGGGTTTTTCTTCGCTCTCGCCGATTCGCCCCGCTTCCATTCGCACTCTGTGTGGAGCCGTTTGCTCCGGTGCCAGTTGGGGTCCTCAATCTTCAACGGGTGCTGACTATCTCGGAGTCGAACTCTTGCTTCCCGTGGCTCGGAAGCGGTTCGTTCCGCCGCATGCTCGCAGTCACCCGAACTCGGCGATACGCTGTCCAACGCAAACTCGTCTCAGGCGGCCAGCGCTTTGCGGCGCGGCCCGGCCGTGTTGTTGCGCAAGGGTTCGTAGACTTCGCCGGTCACCCACAGCCGGTGCAGCAACACCGCCAGCTTGCGCGCCACCCCCACGATCGCCTTCTTCTTCGCGTTCGGGCCGCCGCGCTCGGCCAGCTTCAGCCCCCAGCGCCTGAGGTCGGTGTCGGGCCCGCGCCAGCCCAGAATGTAGTGCGCCCCTTGCACCAGCATCTTCCGCAAATAGCGGTCGCCTTCCTTGGTGATCCCCAACTGCGGCCGGCGCTCGCCCGAATCCTTGCGCCGCGGCCGCAAGCCCACATAACAGCCCACCTCGCGGCTGCGGGCAAACCGGTTCGCGTCTTCCAGCGTCAGCACGAACGTCAGAGCGATCAAGGCGCCGACTCCGCTCACCTGGCGCAGGAGTTCGGTTTCCGGATATTCTTTCCGGGCGATCTGCTCGAGTTCGACGTCGCAGGCCTTGATCTTCTCCGTCAGCGATTCCACTTCCCGCAACAACGGCTCCAGCGCCGCCCGCAGCGCCGCCGGCAGTCCCTCGAGCCGCCGCACTCCCATCGTGTCGGTGTCGCAGGCCGGCAACCGCTCACCCCAGGCCTTGGTCAATCCCCGCGCCGTGTTCACCAGCTTCGCGCGCACCTCCACCAGCGTCGCCCGCACCCGAATCCGCAGCAAGTGCCCTTGCGCTTGCTCGCCGCGGTGCCGGATCGGCCGCAGCAACTGGGGATCCACCCGCGCCAGCCGCGCCAACATCCGCGCGTCCCGCCGGTCGTCCTTGCGGCTGCTTTGGCTGATCGATCTCACTTCCCGCGCGTTGGCCACGATCACCTCGTGCCCCAGCCGCTCCAGCAATCGGCTCGCCCACGGCGAATGCGTCCCTACTTCCAGCGCGATGCGGCAGCGCTGCCTCGCCCCGAACACCCGCCCCAGCGCTTGCTTGGTTGTCGCCACGCCGCTTTCCGCCAGCACTTCGCCTTGCTCGTTCAACACGCAATATCGGCTCGTCTTGTCTCCCAGGTCGATCCCGATCGTCGTCAGACCTCGTTGGGCTTTCTTGCTCCGCTTCGGACTCTGGGAACAACTGCTGTTCTTCTTCATGGCCGGTCTCCTTTTGCACCCTCGAGTGCGTCCAAGAAAGCTTAACGCCGGGATTATCTACTTGACACAAGGCAGGGGTTCCTGTAGATATAGTCTTGTGAGCGTCACTTCCCCTTGTTTTTCGGCCCTTTCTGATCCTTCTCGTGGGCCACTTTCTTCAGTTCCTCACGTACCTGTTTCGGGAAGATACGCTTCAGCACCTCTTCGGTCGTTAGTTCTCGTGCTGGCTTCTTACGGGACATAACAATGGCTTCTACAGCGAATATTGATCTCCTAACCTTGATG
>DATLFB010000003.1:0-42736 GCA_035525285.1 Thermoanaerobaculia bacterium | reverse complement strand
CCCGGGTCCCTCGCTCACGCTTCCAAGAAACTCAATTTTCTCGAATCCGCAAACCACACGTGATCAGTACTTTGCAAACTTCTATGAGTCCTGCACACTCAAGAAGTTTCTTCCTCTCAGGCGCGGCGCTGCGCGCCGTCCCCCGCTCGGGATGACATGGCTGGCAACGCAGGCTTTCAAGGTTGAGGGGTCCACTAGTACGCATTTTGCTGATGCGGGTTTCATCTAGAATGGCCGCCCGCAGATGACGACGGAAACCGTCCCCCGAAGCGAGCGCGCCGAGATCCCGATCATGACCGCGAGCGAAGTCTCTTCGACCGCGGAGCGCACGCTCGCCGCGGCTCGCGAGCAGCTCGAGCGCATTGCGGCGGTTCCGCTCGAAGGCGCGAGCGCGGAACGCGTGCTCGACGCGTGGGAAGACGTCGCCACGCTCATCGAAGACGCGTTCGGTCCGATCTCGCTGCTCAACAGCGTGCATCCCGACAAAGAGGTGCGCGACGCGTGCGACGGCGCGCTCGTGCAGGAGTCGAGCTTCCTCACCGAAGTCTTCCAGAACGAGGCCTTCTACGAGCGCGTGAAGCGTCTGGAGGGCGGACGTCCCGTCCGCCACGGTGGGGCGGACGGGACGTCCGCCCTCCTTGCCGAGCGCGAGCTCTGCAAGGATCTCCTCGAAGCGTTCGAGGACAGCGGCGTCGCGCTCGCGCCGGAGAAGCGGCAGCGCTTCCGCGAGATCTCCGAGCGCCTCACCGAGCTCGGACAGGAATTCGCGAAGAACATGCGCGAGAACGACACCCGGCTCCGCTTCACGCCCGCGGAGTGCGAGGGCCTGCCGCAATCGTGGCTCGACCGCGTGCCGCGCGATGACGAAGGAAACATCGTCGCCGGCTTCGACTATCCCGACTACGTTCCTTTCATGATGAACGCGCGCAGCGAGGACGCGCGGCGGCGCTACTGGTTCGCGAACACGCTGCGCGGCACGCCGCGCAATCTCGAAGTGCTCGACGAGATCGTCGCGCTGCGCAAGGAGATCGCGGATCTCTACGAAGTGCCGAGCTTCGCGCACTACGTGACGAAGCGGAACATGGTCGAGACTCCCGAGACCGTGACTCGCTTTCTCGATGACGTGCGCAACGTCGTCACCGAGGCGGAGATTCGCGACCTCGGGCAGCTCGCGGAGATCAAGGCGGAGCTCACCGGCGCCGCCGTCGAACAGGCGCGCATCGAGCGCTGGGACGTGTCGTACTACCGCGAACGCGTGCGCGAGCGGCGCTTCGCGATCGATCAGGAAGCGCTGCGCCAGTACTTTCCCAGCGAGGCCACCGTCGCCTGGATGCTCGACATCACCTCGCGGCTCTACGGCGTCCGCTTCGAGCGCGCGAGCGTGCCGGTGTGGCACGACGACGTGCTCTATCTCGATGTATTCGATGCGGAGAGCGGCGCGTTTTCCGGCGGCATCTACCTCGATCTCTATCCGCGCGACGGCAAGTACAAACACGCCGCCGCATGGCCGGTGCGCGGAGTGAGTCTGCGCGTCGAACGCAAGCCGGTGAGCGTGCTGGTGACGAACTTCGATCGCACGGGACTCACGCACGACGAGTTGGAGACGCTGCTGCACGAGTTCGGACACGTGCTGCACGGCGTGCTCTCCGACACGTACTACCTCGGACACGCCGGCACGAGCGTCGAGCGAGACTTCGTCGAGGCGCCCTCGCAGATGTACGAGGAGTGGGCGAGCCGGATGGAGAGCCTCTCGCTGCTGCGCGATCACTGCAGCAGCTGTCCCGCCATCGACGAGTCGCTCGCGCAGCGCCTGCGCGCCGCGAAAAAGTTCGGCGCGGGGATCGACTACGGACGCCAGCTGCTCTACGCGTCCTTCGACATGGCGCTCTCGAGCGAGCAACCCGGGCGCGCGCTCGAGGTGTGGCAGCGGATGGAAGGCGCGACGCCGATGGGCCACGTCGACGGCACGCAGTTCCCCGGCACGTTCGAGCACATCGCCAGCGGATACGCGGCGGGCTACTACGGCTACATGTGGGCGAAGGTGATCGCGCTCGATCTCATCTCGGCGTTCGGCGCGGACCTGATGAATCGCGAGACCGGCCGGAGATTCCGCGAGATGATCCTGCGCCGCGGCAGCGAAGAGCCGGCGCGCGATCTCGTCGAGCGGTTCCTCGGACGCCCCGTCGCGAGCGACGCGTTCTTCGCGCATATCCGAGGAACGTAGGGGCGGGCTTCAGCCCGCCCTTCGCCCGGCTAAAGCCGGGCGCCGCGATGATCGTGTTCGGGACGGCAACCGTTCTCATCGGGGGAAGTTCATCGAGCCCGGCGTGCTCGCCTGGGGACTCACGGGGCTCACCGTCGCGCTGCTGGTGATGTCGGTCCGCGCGTACATCCACTTTCTGCGCGCCGCGGACGAGCTGCTGCGCAAGATCCAGCTCGAGGCGCTCGCGTTCTCGTTCGGCGCGACGCTTGTCTTCATGCTCGGCTATCGCCTGTGCGAGCGCCTCGGCGCGATGAAGCTCGACGTCAACGATCCGGTGATGGTGATGGTCATCGTATTCGCGATCGGTCAGTGGACCGCGATGCGCCGTTACGCCGCGGGAGTCGAGCAATGACGAACCGGCTTCGAGTCCTGCGCGCGGAGAATCGGTGGTCGCAGGCCGATCTCGCGGAGAAGCTCGGCGTGTCGCGGCAGACGGTCAACGCGATCGAGACGGGAAAGTACGATCCGTCGCTGCCGCTCGCGTTCGCGATCGCGCATCTGTTCAGTATGCGGATCGAGGACGTGTTCTCGCCGAATGGCGACCGTGGGTGACGAGGAGGGCGGACGTCTCGTCCGCCTCAGTGGGGCGGACGGGACGTCCGCCCTCCTCTCCCGCGCTCATCAGTGTCGATGCTCACCTCGGCGCTCCCCGTCGCCACGATCCGCACGAGCAACACGTGCGCGAGCGGGATCACCGCGACCGGCTGGATCGCGTCCGCGCGTCCGCGCAACTGCACGCCCGGCGCGAGCTTCCGCGTGAGCGCGCGCGTGATCTCGTCGCGGATCCCGCCGAGGCGCGCGGCGACGGAGAATCGCGCCGATGCGCGGAGGCGGTCGCGCACGTTCACATGCGCCGCGCGCTCGGCGATTTTCGCGAGAAACCCGCGGCGTTTCGGGTCGAGCGAGTATTCGAGATCGGGGATGACGATCGACGACGTCGCTGCATCGAACTGCGGCGTGCCCTCGAGGAAGATCAGCCCGCGATAGTTGCGCAGGCCGCCGCCGCGATAATCGATCGCCGCCTCGATGAGCACCTTTCCCTTCGCCGCGGGCGCGATGCGAATCGTTTCGATGGTCAGCGGCTTCCCGTCGATGCGAAACGTTTTTCCCGCAACCTCGCGAGAGAGGAACGTGCTGGCGTCGTCGTACGAAAGCTGAAGATCCGCCGGCACGCGCATCCCGCCGCCTTCCGAGGCCACGCGCAGCGGCGGGAGCGGCTTGCGCGCGATCGCGGGCTTGTCGCCTACGACCACGCGCGTCACCGCGCGCAGCGCGAGCGTGCTCGTCACCGTCGAGCCCGAGCCGCTGATCGGAGTGAGCGCGACGTCGGTCGGATCGAGCACGAGCCACGTCCGCGGCGCGAGCTCGATCGGATTCTGCAGCGCCGTCCACACTTCCTCCGCGCGCGGGCGGATCGCGGTGAGTGCGGGCGTGTTGCGGTCGATGATCTTCGCCGCGTTGGTGAGCTGTTCGGTGATCACCGGCGCGACGAAGCGGCGCGTGACGTCGATGCCGAACCACGTCACCTCGCACGGCTTCGGATAGTCCACCGGCAGGAGCCTCGTCGTGGAGCGGAGGCGCCACGAGGAGTCCCACTCGAGCTTCGTGTGCAGCGTGATGCCGGCCTCGCGGCGCGCCTCGCGGAATCCGCAGGAGACGCACGGGAACTTGCCGCGGCAGGCCTCGAGCGCGTAGCGCACCTTCGTGTGCGTGTGCAGGCCGCCGCCGATCATCGTGAGACGAATCGGATCGCGGGTGACCTCGTAGCGGATGTCGATCCCGCGCTCGCGCACGGTGTCGGTGAAGCGATTCTGCACGCGCGACTCGACCTGCTGCACCAGCGGCGCGAGGCTGGCGCGGATCGGAACGGCGATCGTGGAGACCTCCGGCGGCGGCGGCGGGCTCGACGGCCCGACCAGACCGGGCGGGGGAGAAGACGGCCCCGCGCAGCAGGCAAGAACAAACAGCGATGTAATAATGGTTCTGCGTCTCATACGATGCGCGAGCCGGATGTCGATGATCCCCGAGCGCGCGGAGTAGTCAACTGAAAAAGATCTCGTTCCTCGCGGTTTTCTTCGCACTCCTCGGCATCGGGTTCGCCGCCGTGGTCTGGCTGCGGCTGCGCTCGTTCGATGCGGACGCGACTCTGACCACCGCCGAAGTCGCCGTGACGGCCGCGAGCGCCACGGACACGCCGCCTTCCCGTGAAACGTACTACGTGATCGACGATCCAGGGCCGGGCGTTCCGGCAACATCATCGCAACAGGCGCGCGCGAGAGAGAAGCGATACGAAGAGCTTCTGCGGGCAGCTCCTCCCGGCGAGCCGCAACCGCAGCAGGGCGAGGCGACCTCGCGGATCACGTCCGCCACGCCCGCGCAACAGACGCCGCCGCCGACGCTGCTGCAGCGGGTGGTGAAGCCGATCGCGGACGCGCTCGGCAGGAAGCGGCAGGCGCCGCAGACGCCGCCGCAGATGCAGCCCTCGCGCAACGCATCGGCCGCGCCGCAGAAAACGACATCATCCGGAAATCCCGAGCCGCAGGCGGAAAAGAACCCGCTCACGGATGAGGACTCCGATGTCGCGCCGCCGCGTCTTCTCTCGCTCGACTTCACGCCGCCGGTCGTTCAGGACGGCGAGCAGACGATCTTCGCGGCGATGGTGATGGACGATCTCTCCGGCGTGCAGTCCGTCTCGGGCGTGATCGTGAGTCCCAGCGGCGCGCAGCAGGGATTCGCTTGTCAGCGCGAAGGCGATACGGGACGCTACATCGCTCGCATCACCGTTCCGCGCGAAGCCGCGTCCGGCACCTGGAGCATCCGCTATCTCACGCTCACCGACAACGCGCGGAACACGATCAGCCTGAACCCGCAGCAGGGGACGCTGCCGGGGAACGCGAACTTCCGCGTGATGTCGTCCGCGTCCGACTCGATCGGGCCGGTGCTGAAGGCGGTGTGGCTCGAGCAGCCGTCGATGAGCGCGGGACAGAAAAACAATGTGATGGTGCAGACCGATGACGACAAGAGCGGCGTCGGCCTCGTGAGCGGCGTGTTCCTCAGCCCTTCCCGTCAGGCGCGCATCGGCTTCGCGTGCCGCAACACAGGCGGGGACATGTGGCAGTGCCCGATCTCGCCGCCGGCGTGCGGCGACTGCGGGGTGTGGCAGCTCGAGCAGGTGCAGATGCAGGACAAGGCGAACAACATGACCACCGCGCGTGGCGACAACGCGCACGTCGGGCCGGTGAAGCTGCAGTTGATGGGCGACGCCTGCGACAGCACAGCGCCAGTCCTCACGTCGCTCTCGCTGGCTCCGCCCGTGGTGTCGAACAAGGAAACGAGTGTCGTGATCGTGACGGCGATGGCGACCGACAATCAATGCGGCGTCGCCAGTCTCAGCGGCCAGGCCTTTGCGCCGGCCGGCATCTCCTCGCGCATCCCGTTCTCGTTCCGTGCGACGGGCGATGGGCAGACGTTCATCGGGGAGATCAAGGTCGACGTGCATACGCCGAGCGGGATCTGGACGATCGGCTGGATGCAGGCCCTCGACAAGGGTCACAACATGCGCACGTACACGGCGTCGGATCCGGCGATCGCGAACGTGACGTTCCGGGTGGAATAGGAGGGCGGACGTCTCGTCCGCCCTCCTTAAAATTTTTTCCGCGGGGCGCGGGTTCAGGCTGTTCGCTCGGTCGTGACGCCGCTTCGGAGTTCGGTTACACTACGCGTCCCAACCGTTCTCGCGACCGAGAACCCATCACTGAAAGGTTGCAAAAAATCCCTATGAGCCAGTCGAGAGAAACCGCCGAGGCGACGTCCTTTGCCGAGGCGATGGAGAATCTGAACCTCAAGACTCCGCAGCAGGGCGAACAGCTTCGCGGGACGATCGTTTCGATCTCCGGCGAGAACGCCTACATCTCGTACGGAGGTCCCTCCGAAGCCGTGCTGGATGCAGCAGAGCTGGAGGGTCTCGACATCGGCGACAGCATCGAGGCGACCGTCGTCAAGACCGGCGCCGAGATCCGCGTCTCGCGCAAGATGATCAAAGGCCGGGCGTCGCTCGAACAGCTGCGCGGCGCCTATGAGGCCCGCATTCCGGTGGAAGGGAAAGTCACCGGCCGCAACAAGGGCGGCTTCGAGGTGAGCGTCGCCGGGCTACGCGCGTTCTGCCCGCTCTCGCAGATCGCGCTCGGCAAGATCGAGAATCCCGACACGTTCCTGAACCAGACCATCGAGTTCCGCGTGACCGAGCTCTCCGAGGACGGCCGCCGCATCGTGGTCTCGCGCGCGGCGCTGCTCAAGGAAGCTGCCGCCGAGCGCGCCGCCGAAACGCGTGGGCGCATCGTTCCCGGCGCCGAGCTCACCGGCCGCGTGAAAACGCTCACCTCGTTCGGCGCCTTCGTCGACCTCGGCGGCGTCGACGGTCTTCTCCACGTCTCGGAGATGAGCCGCCGCCGCGTGACCGATCCCAAAGACGTGGTTCAGATCGGACAGGAAGTCCGCGTCAAGGTCATCAAAGTCGAGAACGACGGCAAGCGCATCTCGCTGTCGATGAAGGATGCCGAGCCCGATCCCTGGTCGGACGTCGCCGACCGGTACACGCCGGGCACGCCGTTCAGCGGCAAGATCGTCCGCTCGACCGACTTCGGCTATTTCGTCGAAGTCGAGCCGGGACTCGACGGCCTCGTGCACGTCTCGCAGCTTCCGCACGGCGTGAAGGCGGGCGATCCGGAAGTCGCGATCGGCTCGCCGGTGCAGGGCTGGGTGCGCGAAGTCGATCCGTCAAAGAAGCGTCTCTCGCTTTCGCTGCGCGCGGTCGCGGTCAGCGATCCGTGGGACACGGCCTCGCAGCGCTATCCGATCGGCAAGGTCGTCGAAGGCACCGTCGATCACGGCGCCGCGCCCGGCATCTTCGTCGAGCTCGAGCCGGGACTGACCGGCCTCATTCCGAATTCCGAGATCTCCGTTCCGCCGGGCAGCGACCCGACGCAGGCGCATCGCGCCGGCGAGAAGCTGATGGTGCGCATCATGAGCGTCGATGCGAACCGCAAGCGCATCTCGCTGAGCCACGAAGCCGCGAAGGCCGCCGCCGACCGCGAGGAGTACACGAAGTTCATGGAAGAGCGGAACGATGAGAGCGCCGGCGAGAGCGCGATGGCCCTCGCGTTCAAGCGGGCGCTGGAGAAGAAGAAGTAGCTTGCTCATTTGTCATCCCGAGCGTGAGCGAGGGACCTGGGTGGATGGGCGGGGCGATGCTCCACCCGCCCCCCCAGGTCCCTCGCTCACGCTCGGGATGACATGCCGCCTCCTGCGGCGAACTCCACCAACAACTGACTCACCCTCTCGGGCGCATCGTGCTGCACGAAGTGACGTGCATGCGGGATGCGCTCGATTCGTAAATCGGCGATCCACTGATCGAGTCCGGTCAGTGTCTCCTCGATGAAGATCGACTGCTCGTCTCCCCAGATCATCAGCACCGGCACGTCGATGCGGCGGATCAGCTTGCGGAGCTCGCCGCGCGTCCGGCGCAGCGCGCGGTAGTAGTTGAACATCGGACGCAGCGGTCCGCGCCACGCGCAGTCTTCGCCCGACATGCGGCGCATCACCGCGCGGCCGAAGAGCCGCCACAACAGCTCCGGCAGCACGGGTAGCTGGAAGAAGAGCTGATACGCGGCGCGGAGACGCTGGTCGCGGCTGCGTTTCAATTCGCGCGCAAAGGCGGCGGGATGCGGAACGTTGAGAATCGCCAGGCGCTCGACGAGCTCCGGACGCATCATCGCGAGAAACCACGCCACGAGCGCGCCCCAGTCGTGTCCGACGAGAATGCATCGGCCGCCCTGCGCTTCGATCAGCTCCGCGACGTCGCCGACGATCTCCGGCAGCTTGTACGAGTCGACGTCGCCCGGCTTCGGCGAGCTGCCGTAGCCGCGCAGATCGGGCGCGACGGCGCGAAAGCCGGCGCGCGCGAGCGCGGGAAGCTGCCTGCGCCACGCGCGCCGCGATTCCGGAAAGCCGTGCAGGAGGACGACGAGCGGGCCGTCGCCCTCCGAATCGAAGTCGAGCGTCAACTCAGCTCTTGTCGCGACTCACGGCGGCGTAGATGAGTCCCGCGCCGAGGGCGAGAGCCGCGACGCCCGCGGCAACCTTGCCCGGATTTTCCTTCGTGTACGTGGTGGCCTTGTTGCTCGTGTTCTTCAGATAGTCGCGCGCGGTGTTCAGGTACTCGTCGATGTCGACGTTCTGGAACTGCGACCTGAGGTTGGTGATCATCTCCTCGGTGATGCCGAGGCGGCTGAGGAACTGCTCGAGTCCGGCGCGGCTCGTGGGCTGGCCGCACGTTGGGCAGATCCCGCTGTCCGTCGCGCTCGATCCCGAAGTTGTCGGTGTTTCCTGATCCATGTCGAAATCCTCCTTGCAAGGAGGGCGGACGTCCTCGTCCGCCCAGCCGGGGCGGACGGGACGTCCGCCCTCCATTAATCGCCTTTTTCTGCGCGAGTCTCGGCGGGCTCGTTCGTACGGCCGTGCGTGCCGATGCGCGGATCGCCGGATTTGTTCGTGTAGCGGTCCTCGTCATTCCAGCGCTCGCCGGTCAGGCCGAGCTCCACGTCCTGATCGCGTTGATGATCCCCTCCATCGCTGCGGAACGACGCTTTCGAGCTCGTCAGCGGCGGGATGTATGCGCGGTCGAGCACGTCGAGCGGAATGTCCGTCCTGCGCTGCACGGGATTCGCTGCCTTCGGCTCCTGATGCTGCGCGGTGGGTTGTGTCTGTGGTGCAGCCTCGAGCGTCCACTCCTCCTCCTGTCCGCGCGCGAAGAGACGCTGCACGGCAGACGCGGCACGGCGGAGCGCACTCTTCTGCTGCATCCTGTTCATAGATTTTCGTGGCATCCGGAAGTTCCTTTCTGATGCGACGAGTCGCAACCTACCCTCTTGCAATACGGGTGCTGGAAACGAGGGACGGTTGCCCGGTTTCCCGGTTGCCCGATGTGTGTTGCGCATGCCGAGTGTGTCGAGGTGCGCTGGTGCGCACAGGCGAAATTGGGTGGCGCCGCGACGCTGGGAAACCGGGAAACCGGGCACCCCCTCATCGGTACGTGACCCGCCAGATCACGTTCGCGCCGTCGTCGGCGATCAGCAGCGAGCCGTCGCGCAGGACGAGCACGCCAGCGGGGCGGCCGTAGACCTCGCGGCCGTCGGGATGGGCGATCCATCCGAGGACGAAATCGTCGTAGCCGCCGGCAGGCTGTCCGTTGCGGAACGGCACGTGGACGATCTCATAGCCGGTGAGCTTTTCGCGATTCCACGACCCATGCAGCGCGACGAACGCGCCGCCGCGATACTTTTCCGGAAACATGGTGCCGTTGTAGAACGCGAGCGTGATCGGCGCGGAGTGCGAGGCGAAGAGGAGCGAGGGCGGAATGGCCTTGGCCACGAGATCGGGACGCTCGCCGCGTCTGCGCGGATCGACGTTCTTCCCGATGTACGAAAACGGCCAGCCGTAAAACGCGCCCGCCTTCACCTCGGTGATGTAGTCCGGCACCAGCTCGTCGCCGAGTCCGTCGCGCTCGTTGACGACGGTCCAGAGCGTGCGGTTCGCGGGATTCCACGCGAGACCGATCGGATTGCGCAGTCCCGACGCGAAGATGCGCCGCCCGCTGCCGTCGGGATTCATCTCCATGATCGCCGCGCGCCGCGGATCATCCGTTTCATCGTCGACGTTCGATGCGGATCCGATCGAGACGTACAACTTCGAGCCGTCGCGGTTGAAGAGGAGGTTGCGCGTCGCGTGTCCGCCGCGCGGCAGCGGCGCGATCGTCACCGGCTCGCCGCTCGCCGTCGTTTGTCCCGGCTTGTAGTCGAAGCGCACGACGGCGTCGGTGTTGCCGGCGTAGAGATGATTGCCGCGCAGCGCGAGACCGAACGGGCGATTCAGTCCGTCGTGGAACACCCAGCGCTTCTCGGCCTTGCCGTCGCCGTCCGCGTCGCGCAGCACATCGATCTCGCGTCCCGACATGCACGCGACGAGCACGTCGCCGTTCGGCGCCTGGATCATGTTGCGCGGCTCGGGCAGATCCTCGGCCCAGAGCGAGATCGAGAAGCGCGGCGGGAGCACGAAGCGCGCGTTGCGCGGACTCCCGGTCTGCCGCGAGACCGTCGCCGCGCTCGGCGTCGCGTACGGCGCGGGGAGGCGATCGGCGCGGACTTCGTGGTGAAGGAGGGCGGACGTCTCGTCCGCCTTCGCGGGGGGGACGGGACGTTCGCCTTCCACTCCGCGCGAGCAGGCGAGCAGAGCGATCAGGCCGAGGGAGATCGCGGTTCGCATGCGACATACTATGCAGCCCATGAGAGTCCGCTGCACGCTTCTCCTGCTCATTGTCACCGTTCCGGTCGTTCTTCCACTGAGGGCTCAACGCACGCAGAAGCCGCCGCTGCACGGCAGCCACTGGATGGCCATCACCGGCAAGCCGCTCGCGGCCACCGCGGGCGCGATGATGTTTCAGAAGGGCGGCAATGCGGTCGACGCGGCGGCGGCGATGCTCGCCGCGACCTGCACGATGTGGGACACGCTGAGCTGGGGCGGCGAGACGCAGGCGCTGATCTACGATCCGCGCGCGAAGAAAGTCATCGGCATCAACGCCCTCGGCGTCGCGCCGAGCGGCGCGACGGCGGAGTACTACAAATCGAAAGGGATGAACTATCCGCCCGAGCACGGCCCGCTCGCCGCGGTGACGCCGGGAACGCCCGGCGGATTGATGGTGATGCTCGCCGACTACGGTCGCCTGTCGCTGAAGGAAGTGCTCGCGCCGGCGATTCAGATGGCCGACGGCTACGCGATCGAGGCGCAGGCCGCGAACGCGATCGAGCGCGAGAAGGCGCGATTGAAACAGTGGCCGTACTCGCGCGCGGTGATGCTGCCGAATGCCGTCGAGGGGAGGGCGGACGTCCCGTCCGCCGAAGGGGGCGGACGGGACGTCCGCCCTCCTCATGACGTCGCCGCAACCGCACGCGTTACCTCGACGCGCGAAGGCCCCACGCCCGGCCAGATCTTCCGCCAGCCCGAGCTCGCGGCGACGCTGCGCAAGCTCGTCGACGCCGAGCAGGTCGCGCTGCGCCGCGGCAAGTCGCGGCGCGACGCGATCATGGCCGCGTACGATCGCTTCTACAAAGGCGACATCGCGCAGGAAATCGCGCGCGGCACGCAGGAGCAGGGAGGTCTCATCACCGCCGAAGATCTCGCGAAGTGGCAGGTGCGCATCGAGGAGCCGGTGAAGACGACGTATAAGGGCATCGACGTGTACAAGCTCACGGTGTGGACGCAGGGGCCGTCGATGCTGCAGGCGCTGAACATCCTCGAGAACTTCGATCTGAAGTCGATGGGCTACAACAGCGCGCGCTACATCCACACGGTCTATCAGGCGCTGAGCCTCGCGTACGCGGATCGCGATTTCTACTACGGCGATCCGTACTTTCCGCCGGAGGAGCCGGTGGCGGGACTGTTGTCGAAAGACTACGCGCGCGAGCGCGCGAAGCTGATCGATCCGGAGCGCAACGATCCGAAGATCGGGCCGGGCGATCCGTATCCGTTCCAGAACGCGACGAATCCGTTTCTCGATTACCTTCGCAACTGGAACGCGACCGCAACGAAGCCGCGCACGGCGGCGGACTTTCAGAGATTCCGCGAGTCGTTCCAGCTCGGCACGACGTCGATCGAGGCGGCGGACGAGGATGGGTGGGTGGTCTCGATGACGCCGAGCGGCGGATGGATTCCGGCGGCGATCGCGGGGAAAACGGGCATCGGCCTGAGCCAGCGCGCGCAGAGCTTCGATACCGATCCCGCGCAGAATCCGTTCAACGTGATCGAGCCCGGCAAGCGCCCGCACGTGACGCTCACGCCGACCCTGGCGATGAAAAACGGCGCGCCGTATCTCGCCTTCGCCGTGCAGGGCGGCGACACGCAGGACCAGAACCTCCTGCAGTTCTTCCTCAACATCGTGGAGTTCGGCATGACCCCGCAGGAAGCAGCCGAAGCGGCGAACTTCAACACCTTCCAGGTCCGCAAATGGCTCGGCGACCGGCAGTCCGTTCCGGGCCGCGTTCTCCTGAACGAGCACACACCGCCGTGGGTGCGCAGCGAGCTGCGGCGCATGGGGTACGAGATGGTGTTCGAAGAGAGGACGTCAGGGCCGATCAATGCGATTTTGTTCGATCGGGAGAAGGGAACGATGTGGGGAGGGAGCTCGCAGCATGGGGAGGACTATGGGATTGCGTGGTGAGAGGGAGGGAGAAGGCAGAAGGCAGAAGGATGAAGGCAGAAGGCATGAAGGCAGAAGGCAGAAGGCAGAAGGCAGAAGGCAGAAGGCAGAAGGATGAACGATGAAGGATGGAAGATGAAGGATGAATGGAGAATGCAGAACGATGAAGGATGAATGAAGAATGCAGAATTAAGAATTGAGAATTGAGGAAGGTCCCTAATTCTTAATTCTGCATTCTTAATTCTGCATTCTGCATTCTGCATTCATCGTTCATCGTTCATCGTTCATCGTTCATCCTTCATCCTTCTGCCTTCTGCCTTCTGCCTTCACCTCCAATCCGTTCCTCTCGCCACGCCGTACCCTCTCCATGAACCTCTTCCTCACCGGCTCCACCGGCTACATCGCCCGCGCCCTCATCCCTGAGCTTCTCCTCCGCGGCCACACCGTCCGCGCGCTCATTCGTCCTGGTTCCGAGCGCAAGCTCGTCAATGGGGCGCGGCCGGTCATTGGCAACGCGCTCGATGCGTCGACGTTTGCGCGGTACGTTGCGCCGAGCGATACGTTCATTCATCTCGTCGGCGTGGCGCATCCGTCGCCGGCGAAGGCGGAGGAGTTTCGGACGATCGATCTCGTCTCCATCCAGCAGTCGGTGCTCGCGGCGAAGGGGAGCTCGATCGCGCACTTCATCTATCTCTCCGTTGCGCATCCCGCGCCGGCGATGAAGGCGTATGTCGCGGTGCGGCAGGAGGGCGAGCGGCTGTTGCGCGAGAGCGCGATTCCTTCGACCTTCGTCCGTCCCTGGTACGTCCTCGGGCCGGGCCACTAGTGGCCGTACGCGATTCTGCCGGCGTACTGGATCTGGGGCGCGATTCCTTCGCAGCGCGACACCGCGCGGCGGCTCTATCCGGTGAAGCTCGAGGACGTCGTGCGCGCGATCGTGAACGCGGTCGAGGATCCCTCGCGCGGCGTGCGCGTCATCGAGGCTCCGGAGATCGGGCTTACCGGCGCAGCAGCGAGTCGAGCTCCTCGGGGCGCGCGGAGCGCACGCGCGCGTCGTCGAGCGAGATCAGGCCTTCCTGCACGAGGCGCGCGAGCGACTCCTCGAGCGTGATCATCCCGTGGCGCTTGCCGAGGGTGATCTCCTGGCTGAGATTCTGGAGCTTGTCGTTGCGGATCTGATTGCGGACGCCGTACGTCGCGTGCAGCAACTCCACCGCCACGACGCTCCCGCTCTCGTCCGCTCGCGGCACGAGATGCTGCACGATGATCGCGTTGAGGCTCAGCGCGAGCTGCTGTTTGATCTGCGTCTGCTGCGCGGGCGGGAACACGTCCACGATGCGATGAATCGCCTGCGCCGCGTCGCTGGTGTGCAGCGTCGAGAGAATCAGATGTCCTGTCTCCGCCGCCGTGAGCGCCGTCGCGACCGTTTCGAGGTCGCGCATCTCGCCGACGAGGATCACGTCGGGATCCTGGCGCAGCGCCGCGCGCAACGCGGCCGCGAACGACGGCGTGTCGCGCCCCACTTCGATCTGTTCGATGATCGACTTCGCATTGCGATGCTCGTACTCGACCGGGTCTTCGATCGTGATCACATGCCGTGCCTCGGAGCGATTGATCTCGCCGACCAGCGCCGCGAGCGTCGTCGACTTTCCCGAGCCGGTCGGCCCGCAGACGAGCACGAGTCCGCGGCGCGGCTTCACCAGCTCGGCGAGCGAGAGCGGCAGGCGCAGCTCCTGAATCGTCGGGATCTTCGTCGGCAGCGCGCGCACCGCCGCCGCGAAGGTGCCGCGCTGCCGGTGCACGTTCACGCGGAACCGCCACGCGGGGCGATCGTCTTCGTCGCTGCGCGCGAGACGCAGCGAGAAATCGGCCGCGCCGTCGCTCTCCATCCGCTCGCGCACGCGCGCGGTGACGACGTGCGAGAGCAGCGACTGCACTTCGTCGCCGGAGAGCGGCTCGCCGATCGATGCCAGACGCCCGCCGACGCGCAGCACCGGCGGCGCGCCGGCGACGAGCAGCAGATCGCTCGCGTTGCGCTGCGCCATCTCGATGAGCAGCTTCTCGAGATCGCCCTCCGCGTGGAGCGGGGGAACGTCCGCGATGGAGTCAGCGGGATGCGCGTCGTTCAGCTCGCGCACGAGCTGTTCGAGCTGCGGATCGCGGATGAGTTGTGTCATGACGGGTATGAGGTATGAGGCATGAGGTATGAGTCAAGCAGCGCCGAACTCATACCTCGTACCTCATACCTCATTCCTACGAACGAAGCATGCCAGAAGTCACTGTTCACGTTTCCGTTGCACCGATCGGTTTCGCGCAACCGTGCCGCGCGCTCGAACTCTCCAAAGGAGAAGAAGCATGTTCGAGACATCCGTGGTTCGAGCTCGTGCACTCCAGAGTGGGCGCTACCGCGTCTTCACGATCTCGCTGCTGGCCCACAGCGCCGTGATCCTCGGCGCGATCGCGGTGAGCGTTGCCTCGACGAGCTTTCCCGAGATCGCGCCCGACGAAGTCGCGAACGCGCCGATCTTCATGCCCGTTCAGATCCCGCCGCCGCTCGGCAATCCGAACGGAGGCGCGCCGCCGCGGCAGCCGGAACAGCCGCGACAAACGACTCCGCCGCCGCAACCGCCGAATCAGGTCACCGCACCTTCGACCGTGCCCGATGACGTCCCGCAGCTCGATGCGCCGTCGAGCGGAGACAGCAACACGACCGGACCGTCGGAAGGCACCGTGCCCGGACCGATCGGCATTCCGTGGGGCGATCCGAATTCGCCCGGCAGCCTCGATGCGCCGCCGGTCGTCAGCGCAGCTCCCGTGCCGGAGAAGATCTACACCGTCGGCGAAGTGAAGGCGCCGGTGATGATTCACCGCGTCGAGCCGGTGTACCCGAGCGCGTTCGTGCGCGCGAAGATGCCGGGGAAAGTCGCGATGCGCTGCGTCATCGACAAGAACGGACGCGTGCGCGACCCGCAGGTGCTCTTCGCGACGAATCAGGCCTTCGCCGACTCAGTGCTGCGCGCGTTGCAGCAGTGGCGTTACACGCCGGCGTCGCTGCACGGACAGGCGGTGGATTGCTATCTCGATCTGAAGGTGGACTTCGGGGTGGGACGTCTCGTCCGCCCACATGGACAGGCGGACGAGACGTCCGCCCTCCACTAAAATGCTCCCCGAGTGTTCGTCCCGAAGTCGATCGTCTGTCTTCGCGAAGGCTACACACGTGAATCGCTGACCCGCGACATCATCGCAGGCGTCGTCGTCGGCATCGTCGCTCTTCCGCTCGCGCTCGCGTTTGCGATCGCGTCCGGCGTGCCGCCCGAGCGCGGCCTCTACACGGCGATCATCGCCGGGTTTCTGATCTCCGCGCTCGGCGGCAGCCGCGTGCAGATCGGCGGTCCCACGGGCGCGTTCGTCGTCATCGTCTACGGCATCGTCGCGAAGTACGGCTACGAAGGCCTGGTGATCTGCACCGTGCTCGCCGGCGCGATCCTCGTCATCCTCGGCCTCGCGCGACTCGGCGTGCTCATCAAGTTCATCCCGTATCCCGTCGTCACGGGATTCACGGCCGGCATCGCGGTGATCATCTTCTCGAGCCAGGTGAAGGACTTTCTCGGCTTGAAGATGGGCGCGGTGCCTCCCGACTTCGTCGAGAAGTGGCAGGTCTACGCGGGCCACTTTCACTCCATCGACTGGCCTACGACCACGATCGCCCTCGGCACGCTGCTCGTGCTCATCCTCTGGCCGCGCGTGTCGCGGATGATTCCCTCGCCGTTCGTGGCCATGGTGCTGGCGACGATCGCCGTGCAGCTCTTCGAGCTGCCGGTCGAAACGATCGGCTCTCGGTTCGGCGGCGTGCCCTCGAGCCTTCCTCGCCCGAGCTGGCCCGACATTCCGTGGAACCTCATGCGCGAGCTGATCCCGCCGTCGATCACCGTCGCGCTCCTCGCCGCGATCGAGTCATTGCTCTCCGCCGTCGTCGCGGACGGCATGATCGGTACGCGCCACAAGTCGAACATGGAGCTCGTCGCGCAGGGCGTCGCGAACATCGTCTCGCCGATTTTCGGAGGCATCCCCGCGACCGGCGCGATCGCGCGCACGGCGACGAACATCCGCACCGGAGGCCGCACGCCGCTCGCGGGAATCACCCACGCCGTGACGCTGATGCTGATTCTGGTCTTCGCCGGCCAGTGGGCGGCGAAAGTGCCGCTCGCGTCGCTGGCCGCGATCCTGGTGGTCGTGTCGTATCACATGAGCGAATGGCGCTCGTTCGCGGGACTGCTGCGCGCGCCGAAGAGCGACATCTTCGTGCTCGTGGTGACCTTCGCGTTGACGGTCTTCATCGATCTCACGGTCGCCGTGCAGGTCGGCGTCGTCGCCTCGGCGCTGCTGTTCATGAAGCGGATGTCCGAGGTTACGCAGATCGAGGGCGTGACGAGCGAAGTGCGCGATCAGGATTCGCAAGACGACCCGAACGAGATCAGCCAGGTGCGCAGGAAGAAGCTCACGGTCGGCGGACGCGAGATCCCGAAGGGCGTCGAGATCTACGAGGTGAACGGCCCGTTCTTCTTCGGCGCCGCGGACAAGCTGAAGGACGTGATGTCGGAGATCGCCAGCCCGCCGAAAGTCTTCATCCTCCGCATGCGCCACGTCCCCGCGATCGATGCGACGGGCATTCACGCCCTCGAGCAGATGGCGAAGAAATGCCGAGCGCAGGGGACGACGCTGATCCTCACCGAGATCCGCCCGCAGCCTTTGCGAGCCATCGTCCGCGCGCACAAGCTGGAGCTGTTCGGCCGGCGCAATCTCGCGAAGACCCTCGACATCGCGCTCGAGCGCGCGCACGAGGTCTACAGTTCCGAGAAGAGCCCCGCGTAGATCTCGATCGCTTCCCACAGGTTCTGCAGGCGCAGGTTCTCGTTCGCGGCGTGCTGGTTGTTGTCGCTGTTGACCACGGGCACGATCACGAACGGCGTGTGCAGGGTCTGTTCGAAGAGATACAGCGGCAGGCTGCCGCCGAACGTCGGCACGACGAGTGGCTTCGCGCCCGTCGTTTTCTCGACGATGCGCAGGACGGAGCGCGAAAAGGGGAGATCGAGCGGCGTGCGCGCGGCGGCGTAGCCATCCGCCCACGCGAGCTTCACGTTCGTGAAGCCGTGCTTGCGCAAGTGCTCTTCGACGATCGCCCGAATGCGCTCCGGCTTCTGATCCGGCACGAGCCGGAAGTCGATGGACGCGGAGGCTTCCGCGGGAATCGCGTTCACGCCGATCGTGCCGCCGCGGATGCCGGTGAAGTTCACGGAGGGCGCGAGGAGGCGCGACGGCAAAGTGGAGGACAGGCAATCCTGCCTGTCCCCCTTCTCTGGGACAGGCAGGATTGCCTGTCCTCCACATTCGGGTTTCGCAATCGCGAACGAGCGGCGCAGCTCTTCCTCGTTGTCGGGCAGCGCGTTCGCGGCCGCACGTTCCGCGGCGGTCACCGCCCGCACGTCGTCGTGGAAGCCGGCGATCTTCACGTTCCCCTCGGCATCGCGCATCGAAGCGAGGGCGTTGATCAGGATCGCGATCGGATTCGGCGCCCAGTTTCCGTAATGCCCGCTGTGCAGCGCGCGTGAGGGACCCGTCGCGGTGAGCGTGACGCCGACCGTACCGCGCACACCGAACACGACCTGCATCGCGCCCGACTGATGGCGCGGTCCGTCGCAGAAGATCCAGCCGTCGGCGGCGAGCGTCTCCTTGTGCTTCCCGAGCAGCGCGCCGAGGTGCTCCGAGCCGGCTTCTTCTTCTCCTTCGAAGAAGAACTTCAGGTTCACGGACGGCGATCGCTTGCTCGCGCGCAGCGCGTCGAGCGCAGCCATCATCGCCACGATCGGACCCTTGTCGTCGCTCGCCGAGCGCGCGTAGATGCGCCCATCGATCACGACCGGCTTCCACGGATCCGTCTTCCACTCCGATGGATCGACGGGCTGGCCGTCGTAGTGCGCGTAGAACGCGATCGTCTTCGTCGCACCCGGAGTGCGCAACTCGCCGAAGACGGCGGGCGGTCCGCCGCTCGGCGACTCGAGCAGCCGCGCTGCGACGCCGTGGCGCTCGAGCATCGCGAGCAGATGCTGCGCGTTGCGGCGAATGTTGGCTTCGTCGCTTGCGACGTTCGGAATCGCGAGAAACTCCGTCAGCTCCGCGAGGATGCGCGCTTCGTTCTGCTTGCGGTACTCGCGGATGTCATTCGCGGACGCGGAAAGCGCGACGAGAAGCACGAGTGCGATGCGTTTCATGTCGTCCATACCTCGCGCGTCAGCGTCACGCCCGACGGAAAATGCTCGAGGAATCGCGCGCGCATCTCCGCGGTGTGTCCGGCGAGGTAGCGATCGAGATCGCTCCGGCTCGCGGCGAGATACGACGTGCGGTAGCGGCCCGGCGTCTCCGACCGCGCGAACGCTGCCGAGACGAAGCAGCCGGTCGAAAGCACATCGTCGATGTGCTCCTCGCGCATGTACCACTCGTACCGCTCGCGCAGCGGCTCGTCCACTTCAGCCGTGACTTCGTAGAGAACCATGGCGGGTCGAAAGATATCGCGTTGGCGCGCCTGCTGCTTTCCCGGCTCGCGGGAGGAGACGCAGTGCCGATCAAAGGGAAGAAACGCGGACGACAACCTGCGTCCGATCTTCGACGGCAATCCGCAGCTCTCGATGGTCGAGATGACGGCGTACATCAGCCGGCAACTGAACCGAACGTAGCGGCGTCGTGAGTAGCGCGGCCTTCCAGGCCGCCGTTCCGCGGACATCCTGTCCGCGGTTTGTCAACGCCGACTGAAAGTCGGCGGACCGGCCGATTGAAAATCGGCGTTCCGACGACGTCGTCGCCGCGATGCGAACGTACGCGAGCGCGAGCTGGGACGCCGCGCCACTGCCGCTCGAGCGCAACGCGGCCGGTCGCTACAGTGGACGCGGCGCCCGCAAGACGGAACGCCGACTTCCAGTCGGCCGGTCCGCCGATCTCCGATCGGCGGTTCCCCTTCCGCCGGCTGGAAGCCGGCGATACGGCGGTTGCGCTACGCCTCGGGTGCGATTTCGTCCGCCGCGACGACGCGCTTCGAGAGCGACGTCACATAGACCACCCCCACCACACCCCCGATCGTGAGCAGCGCGCCGATCGCGGTCTTCACGCCGATGGTCTCGTTCAGGAACACCGCGCCGAGGGCGAGGGAGACGAGGACGGCGACCTGCGAGATCACGCCGACGGTCATCGCATCGACCCAGCGCAGGCTGAACGTCAGAAGCAGCTGCGCGCCGATCGCGAGCAGCGACGTCGCGGCTAGCGCGAACCACTCCTCCTTCATCGGCGTTTTCCAGGTGACGATGCCGAGGGGCATGCAGGTGAGCATGCCGATCAGGCAGAACGTCGTGTAGACCGCCCACGAGTTCTCCCCGCGCCGCGCCGCGCGCATCGCCGTGACCGCCGCGCCCGAGCAGATCGCCGAAGCCACGGCGATCAGCTCCCACCGCCCGAACCCGAGCACGTCCTCGGGACGCGCATGCGCGCTGACGACGAGGAACACGCCCGCGAGCGCGACCGGCATCGGGATGAGCACCTTCGCACTGAGGCGCTCGCCGATGAAGAGAATCGAGAAGATGCCGGCGAACACCGGCGCCGTGTAGTTGAGCAGCGTCGCCACGCCGACGTGAATGTGCTCGATGGCGACGAAGTAGAAGAGCACCGCCATGCCACCGAAGAAGCCGCGGTAGAGCAGGAGATCGAAGCGATCGAAGGTCATCGCGCTGCGGCGGTAGCGTGCGATGAGCAGCGGCGGGAGCAGCCCGACGGCGAAGCGGATCATCGCCACCTGCGCGCCTGTGAGCCGCGCCGTCGCGAGCTTCGCGCTGAAGGCCATCAGTCCGAAGAACATGGCCGACGCGAACATCAGCAGCAACGCACGATGCGTGTTTGTTATCGTCACCGCGCCGGAGCTTATCAATGAACGATGTGCAATACCGTGACGCCACACCCGCCGACGCCGATGCCATCATCGAGTTCCAGCTCGCGATGGCCCGCGAGACCGAGGACCTCGCGCTCGATCGCGACATCCTCACGCGCGGAGTCCACGCCGTCTTCGCCGATCCCTCGCACGGCCGCTACTACGTCGCCGAAGCCAACGGCGAAGTCGTCGCGTCGCTCATGATCACGTACGAATGGAGCGACTGGCGCAACGGCACGGTGTGGTGGATCCAGAGCGTGTACGTCGTTCCCGCGTTCCGCCGGCGAGGCGTGTACGCGGGGCTGTACGCGCACGTGCGGGGGCTGGTGGCCTCGGAGCCCGCGATTCGCGGGATCAGACTGTACGTGGATAACAGGAATGTGGGGGCGCAGGAAGTGTATGCGCGGTTGGGGATGGAGGGGGAGCACTATCGGGTGTTCGAGTGGATGAAATGAAGGCAGAAGGCAGAAGGCAGAAGGCAGAAGGCAGAAGGCAGAACTGAGAAGTTTGCGTTTTCTTACTTCTGCTTTCTGCCTTCTGCCTTCTGCCTTCATATACTCCCGCGCCATGCGCCGCGCACTCTTCGCACTTGCACTACTCATCGCCACGACCGTCGCCGCCCTCCCCCCCAACGTCGAAAGAATCGACTCCTTCCGCGCCATCGACCAGTACCGCCTCAAATCCAACGGCATGACCATCCTCCTGGTGCCGGACCACACCAGTCCTGTCTTCACGTTCATGGTCGTGTATCACGTCGGCTCGCGGAACGAGGCGCCGGGGAATACCGGGTCGGCCCATTTGCTCGAGCACATGATCTTCAACAAGTCGACCGAGAACTTCGGGCGCGCGAAGGGGCACAAGACGTTTCAGGAAGTGCTGTACGAGGCGGGCGCCGACTTCTCGTCGACGAACATGACCACGTGGTACGACCGGATGAACGGCTACTCCACGCTGCCCTCCGACAAGCTAGAGCTGGCGATGAAGATCGAGGCCGACCGCCTCGGCCGCGCGCTCATCCTCGACTCCGAGCGGCAGTCGGAGATGTCCGTCGTGCGCAACGAGTACGAGATCGGCGAGAACAATCCGTGGCAGGCGCTCTGGAAGGCGACCGTGGCCGCGGCGATTCAGGCGCACCCGTATCACTGGTCGACCATCGGCTACCGCTCCGACATCGAAGGCGTCACGACCGAGAAGCTCCGCGAGCACTACAAGAACTTCTTCTTTCCGAACAACGCCGAGGCGATTCTCGTCGGCGACTTCGACACGGAGAAAGCGCTCGCCCTGTTCGATCGCGAGTTCGGCGGGTTCAAAAAATCGGACCAGCCGATTCCGCAGGTCATCACCGTCGAGCCGCCGCAGGAAGGCGAGCGCCGCACGATCGTGCGCCGCCCCGGCACCCTCGGCATGGTGATGATCGGCTACATCCGTCCCGGCGCGCTGCATCCCGACTTCATGCCGCTGGAAGTGCTCGCGACGATTCTGGCCGAGGGGGTGAACTCGCGGCTGCATCAGGCGCTGGTGGAGAAAGGGCTGGCCACGAACGTCAACGCCAACAACTTCACCCTGCGCGATCCTTATCCACTGCTGATCGACGCGACGAATGCGCCCGGAAAGAAGCACGAAGAAGTCGAGGCCGCGATCAAAGCCGCGCTCGCGGAGCTCGTCGCGAACGGCGTGACCGGCGAGGAAGTGAAGCGCGCGCAGCAGCAGCTCGAGGTGTCGATCGTGCGCAGCCGCGACGGCACGTACAACTTCGCCTCGGGCATGGGCGAGGCCGTGGCCTCGACGAACTGGAAGTGGTTTCTCACCTACGTCGATGAGATCAACGCCGTCACCGCGGCGGATGTGAAGCGAGTCGCTGGCGCGTATCTCGTGCCGGACCGCGCGACGGTGGGGTGGTTCGTGCCGGGAACGGCGAAGGTGTGGAGTGCGGCAGGCACGTTCGCGGAGCGCACCACGCGTCGCGTCCTGAAGAACGGCATCATCCTCGACGTCATCGAGAACCACTCCGTCCCGACGGTCGCGATCCGCGGCATCGCCATCGCCGGCGACACCGCCGCGCCCGCGGGCAGGCCGGTGCTTCCCACGCTCACGGCGAAGATGCTGCCGCGCGGCACGAAGACGCGCACGAAGGAACAGATCGGCGCGCTGCTCGACGGCGCCGGCGCGACGCGCTCGTACAGTACGACGTTGACCGAGGCGTGGATCAACGCGAACGGAATGGCGCGCGACCTGCCGCTGCTGCTCGAAGTCCTCGGCGACGAGCTGAAGAATCCCGCGTTCACCGCGGAGGAGCTCGCGAAGGCGAAGAAGGAGCTCGAGAACGACTATCTGCGCGCGGACGACAACACCTCCGCGCGCGCGATGGAGCGGCTCGCGCAACTCGTCTTCGCGAAGTCGCATCCTTATTACTCCTTCGGCAAAACGGAAAAACTGGCGAGCCTCGGCGCCGCGACCGAAGACGATCTGCGCGCGTTTCACAAAGCGCGCTACAGCGGCGCGGGACTCATCCTCGCCATCGCCGGCGACGTCGACACCGCGAAGACGATTGCGCTCGTCGAGAAGCACCTCGGCAACCTGCCGAAAGGCGAGCGCATCTCGTTCGCGAAGCTCGATCGCACCGCGCCCGCGGACAAGGGTGTGCGCGAAGCGGTGACGATGAAGGGCAAGGCGAACATGAACATCGTCATGGGCACCGCGAGCGGCCTGCGCCGCCGCGATCCCGACTACGAGGCCGCCATCATCGCCAACGCCGCCCTCGGACAGAACTCGCTCTCCTCACGCATCGGCCGCCGTGTCCGCGACACGGAAGGACTCTCCTACAACCTCGCCTCGCGCTTCGGCTTCAGCGACGAGATCGACGGCGTGTGGTACGTGAACGTGAACGTCGCGCCGCAGAACCTGGCGAAAGCGATGAAGTCGACGACCGAGGAGATCGTGAAGTTCGGGCGTGAGGGCGTGACCGATGCGGAAGCCGAGGCGCAGAAGAGCTTCTTCGCCGGCAACTACCAGGTCGGCCTCGGCTCGAACGCCGGAATTGCGAACGCGCTCGTCATCGCGGAGAAGTTCGGCTACGGCCCTCGCTACCTCGACGAGTTCCCGGCGCGCATCAAGGCCGTCACGACCGCGCAGGTCAACGCGGCGATGCGGAAGTACTACTTCCCCGACAAGCTGCACGTGATCGTGGCGGGGGATCTGGAGAAGCTACCGGAGTAGTGGACCTTTAACCTTGAAAACATGCGTGGCAACCTTGTCATCCCGAGCGTGAGCGAGGGACCCGGGCGGGCGGCGGCGCGACCCGCGGGCTTCGTGCCACCCTACCCCCGGGTCCCTCGCTCACGCTCGGGATGACAAGCCTGGTACCTACGCTTTCAAGGTTGAATGTCCACCAGGCTGCCCGGTTTTCTCGCCACAATCTCCGCCACTTCGTCCTCGTGCTCATGCAGGAGCTCGAAGTCGCGGAAGTGCTTCGCCAGCTCGCCCGAGGCGACGCAGTAGCTCGGGTTGATCCCGCAGGTGCGCATCGCGGCGACGACGATGCCGCCGCGGCGCACGAGGCGCTTCGCTTCCGGGAAGAGCGGGCGATGGAGGAAGAAGAGTACGGCGACGAGATCGAATGACTCGTCGTCGAACGGCAGCGGCGCGTTCGTTTCGAGATCGAGAACGCGCGCGTCGATCGCCGGCGCGCGCTCACCCACGATGCGAATCGCCTCCGACGCCCCGTCGATCGCGACGACGTTCCAGCCGCGACGCTCGAGCCAGATCGCGTTGCGCCCCGCGCCGCAGGCGAGATCGAGTGCGCGTCCCGGCGGCAGATCGGACGCCGCTGCGACGAGCTGCGAGGCCGGCTCGCGGTCGAGCTCTTCGCCGGAGCGGTAGCGCCCATTCCATTCCTCGAGCGTCACAGGCCCTACAATACGCGCGATGTCCTTACGCGGAGTGTTCCAGGTTCTCACTCGAGGAGGCGCGAAGATGCTTCAGCCCGGCCAGCCGGCTCCCGAATTCGAAGTCAACGATCATCAAGGCAATCGCGTGCGGCTTCGCGATCTGCGCGGCAGCAAGGTCGTGCTCTGGTTTTACCCCAAGGCCGACACACCTGGTTGAACGCGAGAAGGGACCGGGTTCCGGGACCTCATCGATCAGTACGCAGCCAAAAACACCAAAGTCCTCGGCGTGAGCTTCGATGACGAGAACGCAAACGCCGCCTTCGCGAAGAAGTTCGACTTCCCCTTCCCCCTGCTCTGCGACACCGGCCGCAGCATCGGTCTCGCCTACGGCGCAGCCGACTCCGCCAAAGACGAATACGCACGCCGGATCGCGTACGTGATCGACGAGGAGGGGAAGATCGCGCAGGCGCATGGGAAGGTGGATGCGGGGAGTTATCCGCGGACGCAGCTGGAGACGTTGTAGGTCGCGGTTGCCCGGTTACCCGGTTGCCCGGTTACCCGGTTGCCCGGTCTCCCGGTTGCCCGGTTACCCGGCGGAAGCAACACCGGGCAACTGGGCAACTGGGCAACCGGGCAACTGGGCAACCGGGCAACCGGGCAACTGGGCAACCGGGCAACCGGGCAACCGGGCAACCGGGCAACCGGGCAACTACTTGTAACAACCCCCTTGCAACCATTTCCCTCGCGCTGCGAATAAAGCCTTCAGAAACACCTGGAGGATTTCAACCATGAGCGCGAAGCGGAAACGCAGACTGACGATCGGCTCGATCATCGTATTGGTTCTCATCATCGCCGCGGGTGTGGCGGTGAAGGCGAACGGAAAAGACAAGAAGCCGCCCGAGTCGCCGGTCAAGGTCGCCAGGGCCGAGATTGCCGACGTCCAGGTCAAAGTCACCGAAGTCGGCACCGTCGAGCCGGAAGTGAAGGTCGAAGTGAAGTCGGCCATCTCCGGCAAAGTCGTCGAGATCCTCCTCCGCGACGGCGATGTCGTCCGCCGCGGCCAGGTGCTCGCACGCGTCGAGCCCGACCTGAATCAGGCCCAGTCGCTCGCGGAGACGAAGAACTCGCTCGTCTCGGCGCGGATCCGCTTCGAAGAGGCGAAGAAGAACTTCGAGGCCGACAACAAGCTCTTCCTCCAGGGACTGCTCGCACCGAAAGCGCATCGCGACGTCGAGGCCGACTACATGGAAGCGCGCCAGGACTTCGAGAAGGCGCGCGAGAAGTACTCCATCGTCGAGAAGAGCGGCATCCCGATCAATCAGGCGCCCGAGAACTTCCAGGGATCGAACATCGTCGCGCCGATGGACGGCCTGGTCCTCACCAAGGACGTCGAGATCGGCGAGTCCATCACCTCCGGAGTCTCGTCCTTCAACGCCGGCACGGTGCTCTTCACCGTCGCCGACACCTCGAAGATGATCGTCAAGGCGGGCGTGAACGAAGTCGACATCGGCAAGATCCGCACGACCATGCCGGTCCGCGTCACGCTCGACGCCTATCCGAAGGTGCTGTTCAAAGGAAAGATCGACCGCATCGCGCCCGCCGTCCGCGTGGATGACAAGGTGCGCGTGTTCGACGTCGAGATCCGCCTCGACGCGCAGGGCCGCGAGCTCCGCTCGGGCATGACCGCGAACATCGAAGTGATCGGCGAGAAGAAGGAGAAGGTTCTCTCCGTGCCGGTGGAGTCGGTCTTCAAGCGCGACGATCAGGAGATCGTGTACGTGAAGAAGACCGTCGATCCGAAGGCGACCGCCGAAGGCGCGAAGAAGAAGAGCGACAGCAAAGCCGGCGGTAAGAAGGACGACAAGGACGCGTGGAAGCAGTTCTTCGACAAGCGCGTGATCGTCACCGGCCTCGCCGACAACGCCCGCGTCGAGATCGTGAGCGGTCTCAAGGCCGGTGAAGAAGTCGCGCTCGAAGATCCGACGCTGCCGAAGGACAAGGACGAGGACGAAGACTAGACGGTGGCCGCCGGCCACCGGATTGAGGATTGAGGATTGCGCGCGCCCTTCGGGCACGCGGATTGAGGATTGAGGATTGAGGATTGAGGAAATGATGAGCCGTACGATCGCCGAGGACTCCCTTCCTCAATCCTCAATCCTCAATCCTCAATCCATGCGAACGGAGTGAGCATGAGTGCCGTCTTCAAATTTCACGAGTGGACGACCACCGAGCCCGAGCCGCCCACGGCGGAGAAGGCCGGCAAGAAGCTGATTCAGATCGAGCACGTGACCAAGGTCTACGACTCGGGTGAGAACGCGGTCTCGGCGCTTCGGGGGATCAACCTCGAGATCGACCGCGGCAAGTTCCTCTCGATCATCGGACCCTCGGGCTCGGGCAAGTCGACGCTGATGCACATCCTCGGCTGCCTCGATACGCCGACGGAAGGAAAGTACTGGCTGGACGGCGAAGACGTCGCGACCTTGTCGGCGCGCGCGCTGGCGAAGATCCGCAACCAGAAGCTCGGCTTCGTCTTCCAGACCTTCAACCTCCTCCCGCGCGCGACGAACTGGAAAAACGTCGAGCTCCCGCTGCTGTACGCGGGCATCGACAGCGACGAGCGCCGCGAGCGCGCGCTGAAGGCGCTCGACCGCGTCGGACTGAAGGACCGCGCGAAGCATCGCCCGAATCAGCTCTCGGGCGGCCAGCGCCAGCGCGTCGCCATCGCCCGCGCACTCGTCAACAACCCCTCGCTCATCCTCGCCGACGAGCCGACGGGCAATCTCGATCAGAAGACCGGCAGCGACATCATCAGGCTCTTCGAAGAGCTCGCCGCCGGCGGACAGACCATCATCCTCGTCACCCACGATCCCGCGATCGCCGCCCGCACGGAGCGGAGGATTCGGATCGTTGACGGGTTGATCGACGAGTCGGAGGAGACGGAGTAGGGCTGCCCAGCTTCCCGGCTACCCAGCTTCCCGGCATCACACGCCGGGCAGCCGGGAAGCCGGGTAGCCGGGAAGCCGGAGAAACCCATGCTCATCCTCGAAGCCATCATCGACGGCATCCGCGACATCAAGGACCACTTCGGCCGCACGCTCCTGCAGCTCGTCGGCATCATCCTCGGCGTGGGATCGATCGTGGCCACCTTCTCGCTCTCCGTCGCGGGGAAGGAAGCGTCGATGAAGTTCTACCGCGTCAGCGGCGGCATCGAGCGCATCTGGGTCGGCAACAGGCAGTCCAGCAAGGTCACCCAGGACGCGAAGGCGCGCGCCTCGGAAGGCCTCACGTACGCCGACGCGATGGCCGTTCGCGAACAGGCCAAGGAGATCGATCTCGTCTCGCCGGTGTCGCAGGACGAGATGACCATCCGCTACGGATCGGTCGAAAGCCGCCGCCCGGTCATGGGCGTGACCTCCGCGTATTCGCCGATCAGCTTCTTCAAAGTCGAGCGCGGACGCTTCATCACCGACTCCGATCTCGCCAGCGCCGCGCGCGTGACCGTGCTCGGCACCACGCGCGCCGCGGAGTACTTCGGCGGCGACAACCCGATCGGCAAGACCATCACCATCAACGGCGCGGGTTACCTCGTCGTCGGCGTGATGGAAGAGAAGTGGTTCAGCTGGGATCAGAAGCGCAACGCGCTGCGCTGGATGAACCGGCAGATGTACATCCCGATCACGACGATGATGACCCGCAGGGGCGAGCCGCTGAAGCAGGGGAAGATCTCCTTCATGCACGCGCGCATGCGAGACGTGAAGAAGCACGAAGACGCGGTCAAGGAGCTCGAGACGATCCTCTTCCGCCAGCACGGCACGAAGGACTACGAGGTCTTCTCGCGCGTGGCGAACCTCCGGCGCAACGAGTCGGAGAACAAGATGTACGACGTGACGTTCATGATCTGCGGCCTGATCTCGCTGCTCGTCGGCGGCATCGTGGTCATGAACATCCAGCTCGCGTCGTTCAACGAGCGCGTGCGCGAGATCGGCACGCGCAAAGCCGTCGGCGCCGCGCCGATCCAGATCTTCTTCCAGATGCTGACCGAGTCGCTGCTGGTCTCCCTCTTCGGCGGCTTCCTCGGACTCTTCGTCGGCCGCGCGTTCACGCAGGGCATCTCCCTGCTCACACGCAATCCGGCCGTCGTCACCCCGAGCACGATCGTGACCGCGCTGATCTTCGCCGCCGGCACGGGCCTGCTCTTCGGTATGTATCCCGCGCTGCGCGCATCGCGGCTCAACCCCATTGAGGCGTTGCGCGTCGAGTGAGGCCGCTGGTGCGAATTAAGAATTGAAAATTGAAAATTGAAAATTGAAAAAGAGATGACGACGATGAGCGAGCCGGCACGAATTTTTCAATTTTCAATTTTCAATTTTCAATTCCTCGTCACGAGGTAACCCATGCAGATCGCCGAATCCGGCAGAACCTCCTACGAAGAAGTCAAAGCGCACCCCCTCCGCTCCGTCTTCACGCTCGTCGGCGTCATCCTCGGCACGCTCGCGCTGGTCGTGGTCATGTCCGTGCTCGACGGCGTGCAGAACTCGGTGCTGAAGGGGATCGACGACCTCGGCCTCGACGGGGTGATCATCGCCTCGCAGCAGACTCCCGTCGATCGCGTGCAGAAGGCGAAGGCGCATCTCTCGCGCGGACTGCGCATCGAGGACATGAAAGCGTTCGAAAACGCGGAGCACATCGGGTCGATCGCGCCGGTCGGCACGACGCGCGGGGTCGTCACCGCGGGCAACGAGACGCGCCGCGCCGACGTCTACGGCGTCACTCCCGAATACGCGCGGATCCGCAATCGCCAGCTCACCGCGGGGCGTTTCATCAGCAACCGCGACGTCGAGAACACCGCGGGAGTCTGCGTTCTCGGCTACACGCTCAAGCAGCACCTCTTCGGCGGCGAGGACGCGATCGGCAAGCAGGTGAACCTCGGCGGCTACCGCCTGACCGTCATCGGCGTCGGCGCGAAGATGGGCAACGAGTTCGTCGACGACGACGACTTCCGCCGCGAAATGCGCGGCGTGTACATCCCGTGGAGCGTCTTCCGCGACATGTTCGGCCGCGCGAACGCGATCAGCTACATGCTCGCCAAGGCGACCGCGCCGGAGAAGAGCATCGATGCCGAGGATGAGGCGGCGGCGCGGTTCCGCCAGGCGCACAACCAGATCGGCGACACGAAGATCGAGAACGTCGGCAAGGAGATGATCAAGGAGCGCGCGCAGATCGACGTGATCCTGCGCAACTGGCGCATCGTCTTCTTCGCCATCGCCGGCGTCTCGCTGCTCATCGGCGGCGTGGGCATCTTCTCCGTGCTCGAGATCTCGATCTCCGAGCGCCTCTTCGAGATCGGACTGCGGAAGGCGATGGGCGCGAGCGATCCGGAGATCTTCGTCCAGTTCCTGATCGAGTCGGTGACGCTCTCGGTCGCGGGCGCGCTCGTCGGCCTCGGCGGCGGCATCGGCGTCGTGAAACTCGTCGGCGGCTTCTTCCCCGGCGGATTGCCCGTGAGCAGCTTCGGCCTCCTCGTCGCCAGCAGCTTCGCCATCGCCGTGGGTTTGTTCGCGGGCCTGTACCCGTCGCTGACCGCGTCGCGTTTGCAGCCGGTGGAAGCGCTGCGAGCGTAATGTAGCGCGGGCTTCCAGCCCGCCGTCTCGCCGGCTTCCAGCCGGCGAGGACGAGCGCCGGCCAGAGAGGCCGCCGCTACGGCGGGCTGGAAGCCCGCGCTACTATTCGCCCATGCTGCGCAAGCTCATCCTCGCTGCCGCCACGATCGGCGTCGCCACCGGGCCTGTTCGCGGGCCTGTACCCGTCGCTGACCGCATCGCGGTTGCAGCCGGTGGAAGCGCCGCGAGCGTAATGTAGCGCGGGCTTCCAGCCCGCCGTCTCGCCGGCTTCCAGCCGGCCGTCTCGCCGGCTTCCAGCCGGCGAGGACGGAGCGCCGGCCAGAGGCCGCCGCTACGGCGGGCTGGGAAGCCCGCGCTACTATTCGCCCATGTTGCGCAAGCTCATCCTCGCCGCCGCTACGATCGCCGTCGCGACCGCCGTCGTCGTCACCCTCTCCGCGCAGGAAAAACCAAAAGAGGAACGCGACGACCAGCGCTTCGAGGTGAAGGTGACGGACGAGATGATCCGTCACAGCCGGATCCGCAACACGCTCTACTTCGCCGGCTTCGCGTACTCCCTCGGCGTCCTCGCGCTCATCCTCTTCAGCGGCGCGTCCCGCCGCATGCGCGACCTCGCCGCACGCGTGACGAACAAGAAGTACCTGATGGCGATGCTCTACATCGTCCTCTTCACCCTCGCCGTAACGCTGCTCGAGTTTCCGCTCACGTACTACTCCGGCTACGTCGTCCCGCATCGGTTCGATCTCACCGACCAGACCTTCGGCGGCTGGATCACCGATCAGGCGAAGGGTCTCGGCGTCGGCCTCGTCCTCGGAACGCTGGTCGGCGCGACCGCACTGCTCATCATCCGCAAGCTCTCCTGGTGGTGGTTCGCGCTCTGGCTCGTCTCCATTCCGTTCCTCATCACGATCATCGTCATCCAGCCGATCGTGCTCGATCCGATCTTCAACAAATTCGAGCCGCTGCGCGATCAGACCCTCAAGCGCGACCTGCTCGATCTCGCCTCGCGCGCCGGCATCGAAGGCGGGCGCGTGTATCAGGTCAACAAATCGAAGCAGACGAAGACCATGAACGCGTACGTGAACGGCATCGGTCCCACGGCGCGCATCGTCATGTGGGACACGCTGCTGGCGAAGATGACGCACGACGAAGTGCTCGCGGTGATGGGCCACGAGATGGGGCACTACGCGATGAAGCACATCTGGAAGGGCCTCGCGTTCTCACTCGCACTCGCGTTCGGCGTCTTCTTCGTGGGCCAGCGCGTCCACGACCGCGGTCTCGCGTCGCGCGGCGCTCGGTGGGGATTCACCGAGCGCGGCGATCCCGCCTCGGTGCCGTGGCTGCTGATGATCGTCAGCGTGATCTCCTTCTTCCTCTCGCCGATCGGCAGCGGCTACTCGCGCATGATCGAGCACGACGCGGACATCTTCTCGCTGGAGCTCACGCACCTGAACGAGCCGATGGCCACGGCCTTCATCAAATTCGCGGAGGACTCGAAGAGGAATCCGACGCCGCACCCGTTCATCAAGTACTGGCTCTACTCGCATCCGCCCCTCGGCGAGCGCATCGAATTCGCTCTCTCGTACAAGCCGTGGGAGCAGGGCGAGCCCAACCGCTTGTGGACGGGCGGCAAAAAGGAACCTTTGCTACACTGACCGTCCGCGATCCAAACGGAGAGTCCTATGCACAGTCGGCGTTTCCTCTACTCGATCCTCGTCCTTTTTTCCCTCACCGCCACCGCTCAGGTTCCGACGATCATCAACGAGATCGGCGAGCTGGAGTCGGTGCGCGATCCGAAGTGCTACGCCACGGCGAGCCGCCTCGAAGACTTCATCTACGGAACTCCTCTCGAAAACGAGACGCGCTTCGAGAAGATCGCCCTGCAGAAACAGTTCATCCGCACGCTGTGGGAGAAGGCATCCGCCGCCGTAGCGGCGGCCGGCAAGCAGGAAGTGGATGTGGACACACTGCGCCCCGTGCTGCAGGCGGCCGTTCCGTACAAACAGCTGCCGGACGGCTCATGGGTCGTGCGCGAGACGCCCGTCACCGCGCGCGACAGGCGGCAATACGGCACCGTTGCCTACGCCCTGCGCGCGGTCCTCGCCGTGCAGCAGGACGCGCTCGTCGATCCGTCCGCGAAGCTCCTGCCGCTGAATGCCGATGCGGTCGAGCTCTTCAAGGAATCGATCGATCTCACCACGCTCGCCGCGCTTCAGCGCGCCGACCGCGAGTCGCGCAAGCTCAACCACGATCGCATGCAGCCCGAGGTGCTGAAGACGGCCTGGAAACATTTTTTCAGTGGAGGACAGGCAATCCTGCCTGTCCCCTCGACCGGCAAGATTGCCGGTCCCCCACAAGGCGAGAAGTTCGCCACGATCAAAGCCATCATCGCGGAGAAGGTCTCCGCCTTCGAGGCCTACAACAACTTATCCATGCCTGTGTTTCTGCGCAACCTGCAGGTCTACATGGCGCGGCACATGTGGCCCTCCGATCCCGAAGAGGGCAAAGCGTTCCGCGATCAGTTCACGGCGCTGATGGTCGCGTGGATGAACGACGTGCTCCTCGAGGCGGAGAAGGAGGCCAGGAAGGCGGGGCACGCGCTCATCCGCGTCGAAGACGTGCACGCCGCGCTGCAGGTGTACCAGCCGCACGAGGCGAATCAGTACGAGGACATCATCTACTTCCCGCGCCTCGCGAAAGACGAGCGCGTGATCATCGAGGCGTACGACCTCGACTCCTTCCGCGATCCCGGCCTGCACTGGCTCTACCTCAGCGAGGCGATCAACGATCCGAAGTACAAAGGGACGATCGAGCCCGATCCGTTCGCGGCCGAGCTGCTCACCGAAGGAGCGGCGCAGGAGGGAGTGCTCATCCTGCGCGTCGCCGGCATGATCGCGGGGGAGGAGGAGAGGGACCGGCTCGGGCTCGCGGATCTGAAGAAATCTGTCCAGCGCATTCAGTCGAAGCTCGACAAGCACGCCTCGATGCCCGCGCCGAAGAAACACGCGGCGACGATCGCGTCGGCGCCTTCGACATCGAAGAAGAGCGACGGCAAGTATTTCACCGACGTCACGGCGTCGAGCGGCATCGAGTTCGAGCATCGCCTCTCCGACTGGCTCGCGCGCTTCATCCGCGGCTACACGGTCGTCGAGGGGAATCAGGTGCGCCTCGCGGTGCCGCCGACGTTCGGCGGATCGGGTGTCGCCGCGGAGGACATCGACAACGACGGCGACATGGATATCCTGATTCTCAGCGGCGCCGGAAATGCGCTTTACCTGAACGACGGCAAGGGCCGCTTCACCGACGTGACCGAAGCCTCGGGTCTGGCGTGGAAACGCCCGGACGGGCGTCCCGGCGAGCCGCGCCAGCCGATCGTCGCCGACTTCGACAACGACGGATTGCAGGACGTGCTGATCACGTATGTGAATGACGCGCACCGCCTCTATCGCAACCTGGGAAATGCAAAGTTCGAGGACGTCACCGCCCGCACGAACCTCGGCGGCAAAGGTCTCGTCGGCGGTCCCGCGACCGCGCTCGACTTCGACAGGGACGGCCTGCTCGACGTCTACATCGGCTACTTCGGCGACTACCTGCAGGGCGTGCTGCCGACGCTCTCCCGCCGCAACTCGAACGCGCAGCCCGACAAGCTGTTCCGCAACAAAGGCAACTTCGTCTTCGAGGAAGTCGTGAACGCGGGCGTCGAGAACACCGGCTGGGCTCAGTCCGTCGGCCATCTCGACTTCGACGGCGACGGCTGGGAAGACCTCATCTGCGGCAACGACTTCGGCACGAACGCGTGGTATCGAAATCTCGGCAACGGAAAATTCGAGGACGTCTCCGCGAAGCTCGGCACCGATAAGCCGAGCTACACGATGAACATCGGCATCACCGATCTCAATCGCGACGGCTACCCCGACGTCTACATCTCGAACATCGTGACGATGGACAAGGACGAGAAGTACGTCCTCCCCGACACGAAGACGCGCATGAAGTTCAATCCCGCGAAGATGGCGAACATGCGCGTGGTCGAGGCGAACGACATGTGGACCTCGGTTCCGACCAGTGGAGGACAGGCAATCCTGCCTGTCCAATACGAGCAGTCGAAGGCGGTCGGACGCGGATTCAGCTCCACCGGCTGGTCGTGGGGCGCGCAGTTCTTCGATTACGACAACGACGGCGACGACGATCTCTATCTCGTCAACGGCATGAACGAGTACGCGGTCTACTCGAGCGTGAATCCGTATCTCACCGACCCGTCCGGACAGCCGGCGCAGAACGCGATCCTCCCCGTCGCGGAGAAGGAAGTGCCGGTGTTCTTCGTGAACACGAACGGCATGCTGCAGGAAGAGACGACGAAGAGCGGCGCCGACCCCGCCGGCAACGCGCGCAGCGTCGCGTATCTCGACAGCGATGCCGACGGCGATCTCGACATGGTGGTGAACAACTTCAGCGGCCCCGCGATCGTCTACCGCAACAACAGCGAGAAGAACGGAAACCACTGGATCAAGCTCCGCCTCGTCGGCGACCCGTCGAAAGGCGTCACCCGCGACGCCATCGGCGCAAAGATCATCGTCGACACCCGTCGGCAAAAGGGAATGTGGCGCGAGGTGTTCAGCACGATCGGGTATCTGTCGGTGCATCCGAAGGAGCAACACGTGGGGCTGGGCGCGGACACGAAGGTGGATGTGAGCGTTTTGTGGCCGAACGGGGAGAAGGAAACGTTCAAGGGACTCGCTGCGGACAAGACGTACAGGATCGTGCAGGGACAAGGAGTGCAATGAAGGCAGAAGGCAGAAGGCAGAAGGCAGAAGTAAGAAGATTTCGTTTTCTGCGCGTGCTCCTTCTCACTTCTGCCTTCTGCCTTCTGCCTTCTGCCTTCATCTCCGCCGAAAACCGCCTCTCCCACGAAAAGTCCCCTTACCTCCTCCAACACGCCACCAACCCCATCGACTGGCACCCCTGGTCCGACGAAGCCTTTACAAAAGCAAGAAAGGACAACAAGCCGATCTTCCTCTCCATCGGCTACTCCACCTGCCACTGGTGCCACGTCATGGAGAAAGAGTCGTTCTCCGACAAAACCGTCGGCGAGCTGCTGAACGCGAGCTATGTCTCCATCAAAGTCGATCGCGAGGAGCGGCCCGACATCGACAGCGTGTACATCGCGGCCTCGCGCAAGCTCACCGGCGACGCGGGGTGGCCGCTGAACGTGATTCTCACGCCCGACGGCAAGCCGTTCGTCGCGTTCTCCTACCTTCCGAAAGACCGCTTCATGAAGGCGATGGAGTCGATCGCGGCGAAGTGGCGCGAGCGTCCCGACGCCGTGCTCTCGTCCGCCGATCTCGTGATGCGCTCGCTGCAGCCGGGCGACGTCGCGGCCGACGCGGGTCTCGACGCGGCAACCTTGAAACGCGCGTACGAGCAGCTCGCATCGCGCTTCGATGCGGAGAACGGCGGATTCCTGCCGGAGCCGAAGTTCCCCGCGGCGCATCACCTCATGTTCCTGCTGCGCTACTGGCATCGCACCGGCGAGAAACACGCGCTGGAGATGGTGGAGACGACGCTGCGCACGATGCGCGCGCGCCCGATTTACGACGCGAAGAACTTCGGCTTCCATCGCTATGCGAGCGACGCCGCATGGCGCGAGCCGCACTACGAGAAGATGCTCTACGACCAGGCCATGCTTGCCATGGCGTATCTCGAGGCGCACCAGGCAACCGGGAAACGCGAGTACGCGAATGTCGCGCGCGAGATCTTCACGTACGTGCTCCGCGATCTGCGCGCGCCGAACGGCGCGTTCTACACCGCGCACGATTCCGACGTCCGCTCGCGCCGCGACGAGAAGATCCTCACCGACTGGAACGGTCTCATGATCGCCGCGCTCTCCCTCGGCTCCGTCGTGCTCGACGAGCCGAAGTACGCGCAGGCCGCGAAACGCGCCGCGGACGCGATCCTGCCGAAGGCGCGTCTGCAGCATCAGCAGGGGCAACCGGCGTATCTCGACGACTACGCGTTCTTCGTCTGGGGCCTGCTCAATCTCTACGAAGCCACGTTCCAGCTTCGCTATCTCGAATCCGCCATCGGCCTGCACGACGAATCGACGAAGCTCTTCCGCGACGCGCAGGGCCGCTTCTACATCACCGCGTCGGACGCCGAGTCGCTCCTGGTCCGGCCGCGCGAGACGGGCGACACCGCGATGCCGTCGGGCAACTCCGTGCAGCTGATGAATCTCGTCCGCCTCGCGCGCATGACCGCGCGCGAAGACTACGCGAAGCAGGCGAACGAGCTCGTGCGCGCGACCGCAGACGACGTGAGTCTCATCCCTTCGACCGCCACGCATCTCCTGAGCGCGCTCGATTTCCTCCTCGGCCCGTCGTTCGAGATCGTGCTCGCGGGCTCGTCGCCCGAGGCGATGCGCAAGACGGTCTTCGCACGCTTCGTCCCGAACAAAGTCGTCATTCACCGCCCGCGCGGCGACGATCCGCCGATCGCGCGCCTCGCGCCGTTCACGAAAGAGCAAAGACCCCTCGGCAAGCGCACGACCGCTTACGTCTGCACGAACTACCTCTGCAAACTGCCGACGACGGACGCGGCGAAGGTGATGGAGCTGCTGCAATGAAGAAGCGTCTTCTGCTCGCATGGCTGCTCCTGAGCGTCGCGTGCGCAACGGCGCCTGTCTATCAGACGCTGCCCGATCGCGCCGCTCTGAACCTTCCGTTGTCGGACGCCGTGCGCGCCGGGAACCTGCTCTTTCTCTCCGGCGCGATCGGCACGCCGCCGGGGTCGCGCGAAGTGGCGGCAGGCGGAATCACGGCCGAGACGCGCCAGACGCTCGAGAACATCAAGCGCAATCTCGAGGAGCACGGCTCCTCGCTCGATCGCGTCGTGAAATGCACGGTGATGCTCGCCGACATCGGCGACTTCGAGGCGATGAACGCCGTCTACCGAGAGTACTTCCCCACGAACAAACCGGCGCGCAGCACGTTTGCGGTGAATGGCCTCGTGCGCGGCGCGCGCATCGAGATCGAATGCATTGCCGTCGTGAGGTAACGCGCGACGAAATCAGACTCTCCGCGCGTTGTCGCGCAGGCGCTCCACGAGCAGTTCGCTCATCGCCACCGCGAACTTCGCCAGCAGTTGCGGTTCGAACGCGAGCGCCTCGGACAGCGTGCGCTTGTCCCACGCGCGCACCGTCGTCTCTTCGCCCGCCTTCACCGACACCGTGCGCGGCGAGTCGTCGATGAACGAGACCTCGCCGAGGACGTCGCCGGGGCCGACGGTGGCTACGACGACCGGCTGGTCGTCGCGCATGGCCACGATGTCGAGATGACCGTCTTCGATCGCGAAGAGCGTCGAGTCGATCTCGCCGGCGCGGATCAGATACGCGTCCTGCGCGATGCGCTTCACCTCGCCGATCTCTTCGACGCGCCTGCGCTCGGCCTCGGTCAGATAGCGGAACAGCGGATGATCGGATTCGGGCGGAAAGATCTTGTTCATTGTTTCAGCGAGCCGCCCCTCATCCGGCCGGAGCCTGCCCTGAGCGGAGCCGAAGGGGCCACCTTCTCCCCGCACGCGGGGAGAAGGGACTGACGATGCATTACGACCATCGTAACCGCCACTCGCAGCACGCTCCACCCTTCGCGAAGCACTGGAGATGCTCGACCTTCACGTCCTTCGCGCCGGTGAGCTCGGCCATTCGCTCCATCCAGCCCACCAGCCGCGCGCAACCCGCGGCCTCGGTCGGAAAATTCGTCAGCCGGATGCGCGCGCTGTTCTCCGTCTGCTCTTCCACGCGCAACTCGCCGCGGTTGTAGAGCGAGCTCCACATCTGTCCCGCCTTGCTGAGCAGCGCGGGCGGTGTCATCACGAGCGCGAAGAAGCGATAGATGCCCTTCACCGCGTCACTCGCGCCCTCCCGTCCGGCGCGGCGCGCGAATGAGCCGAGATCTTCGCCTTTCGCGCGCGCGGCCTCTTCCGTGAAGCGGTTCAGCATGTGCACGGGAATGGTCTCCGTCGCGAGGATAGGCGAGCGGAACCGCTTCGCGTATTCGGGCGGGAGACGTCCGAAGACCTCTTCGCGCTGCTGTGCGTCGAGCTCGGAATCGATGAACTTCTGCAGACTGCGAACGGGAGACCCCTTGACCGTGACGCTCTCGTCGACCATCGTCACTCTCCATTCGGGTTGCATCCCAAAGGAGGGCGGACGTCCCGTCCGCCTGCGTGGCGGACGGGACGTCCGCCCTCCTTTGCGAGTGCCGGAAGTTGCTGGACTTCGACGAGTATAATCCGCGCGCCGCGCCGCCGCGAGCCGACGTAGGGGCGGGCTTCAGCCCCGCCCGCTTCGACCGGCTGAAGCCGGTCGCTACGTACATCACGGAGGAATCATGGAAGAACAGACGCCGACGCCGCAGCCCGGCAGCACAGCCGCCGAGCAGCTCGAGGAGCTCTGCGTCAACACGATCCGCTTCCTCGCGGTCGATGCGGTCGAGAAAGCGAAGTCGGGACATCCGGGCACGCCGATGGGCATGGCCGACATGGCCTTCGTGCTCTGGACCGAGTTCCTCCGCCACGATCCGCTCGAGCCGAACTGGAGGAATCGCGACCGCTTTATCCTCTCCGCGGGCCACGCGTCGATGCTGCTCTACTCGCTCCTGCATCTCACCGGCTATCCGGAGATGACGCTCGACGAGCTGAGGAACTTCAGGCAGTGGAGCTCGCGTACCGCTGGCCACCCGGAATTCGGCCACGCAGCCGGAATCGAGGTGACCACCGGTCCGCTGGGACAGGGTTTCGCGAACGGCGTCGGGATGGGACTCGGCGCGAAAATGCTCGCCGCGCGATTCAACACCGCCGACCCGTTCGCGCCGGTCGACCATTACATCTACGCGATCTGTTCCGACGGTGATCTGATGGAAGGCATCAGCTCCGAGGCCGCGTCGATCGCCGGCCACCTCGGCCTTGGCAATCTCATCTACTTCTACGACGACAACAACATCTCCATCGAAGGAGAGACGCGCCTCGCGTTTTCCGAGGATGCGAAGAAGCGTTTCGAGTCGTGTGGATGGCACGTGCAGACCATCGACGGCCACGACCGCGCGGCAGTGCGCAAGGCGATCAGGAAAGCGCAGAAAGAAACCGCGCGGCCCTCGCTCATCATCGCGAAGACGATCATCGGCTGGGGCAGCCCGAAGTTCCACGGCACCGCGCGCGCGCACGGCGAGCCCCTCGGGGCCGATGAAGTGAAGGCGACGAAAGAAGCGCTCGGATGGCCGCAGGAGCCCACGTTCCTCGTCCCGCCCGAAGTGCGCGAGGAGTTCACGCGCAAGTCGAAGAAGCTCGCCCGCCAGCGCAAGCGCTGGGACAAAGAGATGACCTCGTGGCGCGTGCGCCATCCGCAGCTCGCCGAAGAGTGGGATCGCTACTGGTCGCACTGGCTGCCGGACGGATTCGAGCTGCCGCTGCTCGAGGCGGGAAGGTCCGACAAGGCGATCGCCACGCGCGCACTGTCGGGTCAGGTGATCCAGAAGCTCGCGATCGTTGCGCCGTTCGTCGTCGGCGGCTCCGCGGATCTCGCGCCGTCGACGAACACCCTGATCAAGGACGCGGGCAGCGTCGAGCGCGCGAAGGGTGCGGAGAAAAAGTCGCCGCCGCTCGACGTCTTCGCGGGACGCAACCTCCACTTCGGCATTCGCGAGCACGCGATGGGCGCGATCGTGAACGGGATGACGCTGTACGGTGCCTGGCGTTGCTACGGCGCGACGTTCCTCATCTTCTCCGACTACATGCGTCCCGCCGTGCGCCTCTCCGCGCTGATGCACATCCCGTCGATCTTCGTCTACACCCACGACTCCGTCTTCCTCGGCGAAGACGGTCCGACGCACCAGCCGGTCGAGCATCTTTGGGCGCTGCGTCTGATTCCGAATCTCACGCTCTTCCGTCCCGCCGACGGGCCGGAAGTGGCGATGGCGTGGGTGCACGCGTTGCGCGCGACCGATCATCCGACGCTCATCGTGCTCACGCGCCAGAAACTCGATCCGCTGCCGCGGCCGTTCGAGTTCGATCCGAAGCGCGTGCTGCGCGGCGCGTACGTCCTCGACGGCTACGAAGAAGGCGACGTGACGATCATCGCCACGGGCTCGGAAGTGCCGCTCGCGGTGAAGACCGCGGATCTGCTGCGCGGAGAAGGCACGAGCGTGCGCGTCGTCTCGGCGCCGTCGCTGAATCTGTTCGACAAGCAGCCGGCTGCCTACCAGAACGAAGTCCTGCCGGATCGCAGCCGCGTGGTCTGCATCGAGGCGGGACGCTCGGACGGCTGGTATCGCTATGTGAATCACGACGCTCTCGTGATCGGCATCGATCGCTTCGGCGCCTCCGCGCCGTACGAGCGCATCGCGGAAGAGCTCGGGTTCACGCCCGAGAAGGTCGCGGAGCGGATTCGCACGTGGCGAAGCGAGGTGTCATCCTGAGCCGCGAAGGAGGTGTCATCCTGAGCCGCGAAGACGGCGAAGGATCTTCCACGTTGCGCGAGGGAAGGTCCCTCGCTGCGCTCGGGATGACACTGCTGCTGATCGCAGCTTCCGCGTTCGCGGCGGACGACGACGTCACCAAAGGGCTGAAGAACCTCACTGAAGTGCACGACATCGCGCGCATCTTCGAGCTGCGCCATGCGATGCCGTCCGCGCCGCTGCCGCCGGAACGCGGCGATCCGTGGGGCACTGCGTATCGCATCGAAGAGGACTCCGCGGGATATCGCATCATCTCCGCGGGCAGCGACCTGACGTTCGATGAGAAGAGCTGGAGCGTCTGCACGCAGTTCGAGGGCAACGAAGGCGACGTCGTGTTCGAGAGCGGTGCGGTGTGCCGCACGAATCGCCAGTGGCTGCACGATCGGATCGCCGCGGACGCCGGCGCCCAGGCCGCGCTCGACGAGCTCCACCGCGCGGAAACGCAGTTCATGATCATGCGCACGCCGGTCGCGCAGGCGCTGACGCTCGCGAAGCTCACCGCGGCGGCGATGCAGGGGATCGGAACGCTGATCGAGACGTACCGAACGCAGCACGGCGATCTCACGCGCCTCGAGCGCGCGCCCGAGGCGATGGCGGCGCTCCTCGCGCGACCAGCAACCGGCATGCATCCCCTCACGCACGACGCGTGGGGCACGCCGTTCCGGCTGATGATCGACGGCTCCAGCTATCGCATCATCAGCGCCGGCGCCGATCGCGAGCTCGAGCCGGGGACATGGAGCACGGTCGCGCACGCGGATGTCGGCGAGGACATCGTGTACGCGAACGGGAAGCTCGTGCGCTCCGTGCCCGAACGTGAAGTGCTCAACGAGGGACGCTCGCAGGTCGTGCCGCTCAAGCAGCCGGTCGTCCCCGCGCGCGCGGCGCTCACGAGGTTCATGAAGATCGACAGCACGATCACCGCACCCGTGATCAGCAACCGCGTCGAGCCGGTGTATCCGGAAGCGTACCGGCGTCTCGGCATCAGCGGCATTGTCATCATCGAGCTGTTGATCGCGGAGACGGGCGCGCTCGAGGGCGCGCGCATGCTCAAGAGCGTCGCGCCCGAGCTCGACATGGCGGCGATGACCGCCGTGAAGCAGTGGAAGTTCCGTCCCGCGGAGCTCAACGGGAAGGCGGTGCCCGTCATCTTCAATCTCACGGTCAACTTCAAGCTGAACTGATGCGCATCGCGATTCTGCTGCTGCTCTTCGCCACCGCCGCGCGCGCCGACTATCGCGACTTCCTGAACGTTCCCGTAGATCCGTCGATCGAGACGAAGCTGCGCATGGCCGCGGAAGCGTCGCTGAAGGCCTGGCCGAATCTGAAGGCGGACGATCTCGCGATCACAGTTGTCGACATCACCAATCCGAGCGTGATCGCGCGCGGGTCGTATCACGGCGACGCGCCGTTCTATCCCGCGTCGGTGATCAAGCTGTTCTTCATGGCTGACGCCTACGCGACGCACAAGGAATCGGTGCCCGACGCCGATCGCGCGCTGAAGGAGATGATCGTCGTCTCCGACAACGACGCGACCGCGTATCTGGTCGACATCCTCAGTGACACGGCGGCCGGTCCCTCGCTCGAAGGGCGCGCGCTGCGCCGCTTCGTCGAGCGCCGCCGCGAGATCAACCGCCGCTTCGAGCGACTCGGCTACGCCGGCAACGTGAGCGCGATGATGAAGCCGTGGAGCTTCGGTCCCTTCGGCCGCGAGCTCCAGCTCCTCGGCGGCAAGGACCGTCCGGATCGCAACAAGCTGACCGCGAATGCGTGCGCGTCACTCGTCCTCTGGATCGTTCGCCGCCGCGCACCCGGCAGCGAGGCGATGATGACTCTCCTCCTCCGCCCGCTCGCCCCGCTCCGCGACGACGAGAATCAGGTGAAGGAGTTCATCGGCGAAGCGCTCCCCACGGATACGAAGCTCTGGTCGAAAGCCGGCTGGACGAGCGAAGTCCGCCACGACGCGGCGTACGTCGAGCTCCCCAACGGAAAAAAGATGGTCCTCGTCGTCTTCACGCGGGGGATCGCCACGGAAGTGACGCTGCTGCCGGCGATCACGAGGAACGTGCTGGCGGAGCTGGAGAGGTAACGGCGCGTGCCGGCGCGTTGACGAAGCGCGGACAGGATGTCCGCGGAACGGCGGCCTGGAAGGCCGCGCTACTCACGACGTGTAGCGCGGGCCTCCGGCCCGCCGTGTCGCCGGCTTCCAGCCGGCGGAAGGGAACCGCCGATCGGAGATCGGCGGACC
>DATLFB010000001.1:0-26049 GCA_035525285.1 Thermoanaerobaculia bacterium | reverse complement strand
CGGTTGCTCTCTCTCCAGTTAACCCCCAGTTAACCCCAGTTAACCCGCGCGAAGGCTTGTCCGGCCGGAACGCCGATTTTCAATCGGCCGGTCCGCCGACTTTCAGTCGGCGTTGACGAAGCGCGGACAGGATGTCCGCGGAACGGCGGCCTGGAAGGCCGCGCTACTCACGACGTGTAGCGCGGGCCTCCGGCCCGCCGTATCGCCGGCTTCCAGCCGGCGGAAAGGGAACCGCCGATCGGAGATCGGCGGACCGGCCGACTGGAAGTCGGCGTTCCGTTACGCCGGCCACTGCCTGCGAGGGGCGCGTTGCGCACCATCGGCATTGGGCGTGACGCCGTCACCTCGCTCTCGCGTAGGTCCTGCATCGCGGCGACGACGTCGTGCCGCGGGATGCGCAGGCGGCTCCGCTGACCCCGCGTCTTCGCGCGGGGTAAACTAAATGAGTTACCGGATGTACCCCTCCGCCGCCATCCTTTTCCCCGACGGCGTGTAGTCATCGAGCGCCGCGACCCCCGTTCCGTCCACCCACGTCGTATAGAAGTTGAACAACGCGCAGACGGTGATCGCGTCGTAGATCGCCTCTTCGCTCCATCCCGCGTTGCGCACCGCATCAACATCCTCTCGCGTGATCGACGCCGCGTTGCGCGCGGCTTTCTCGATGAGCACGAGCAACTCCGCGAACTGTGCGTCGATCGGCGCGGAGCGGTAATCATCGAGAACCGATTGCACGACGTGGGGATCGCCGAGGAGCTCTGCCGCGACCGCGGCATGGGCGCCGGTTCAGAAGAGGCAGTTGCGCATCCGCGACGTGAACGCCGCGATCAGCTCGCGCTGGCCGGGCGATAGCGGCGACGGCCCGCGCATCACCTCCTGCGTGAACATCGCCAGAAACTTCGTCCGCTCCGGCTTGAAATTGAAGAGGTGGAGGATCTGCGGAACGGGGATTCCGGCCGCGGCCATCATCTCCGCCGCCGACCCCCACGGACTCTGAGTGTGATGGTGCTGCACGCCTGTGAGATGCATGCGTAGATGATAATGCGCGCGCATGAAACGGTATCCGCTCGAGCCGGATGCGGACGAGATGCGGCGCCTGGTCGATGAGGCGATGCAGCGCATCGTCGCGCACATCGAGTCGCTGCCTTCGCAGCCGGCGATGAACGTCGAGGGTGCGACCGAGTACGCGCGCACGCTGATCGAGCCGCTCCCGCGTCGCGGCGAGGCGTACGACAAGCTGCTCGATTTCCTTTTCAACGATGCGATCCCGCGCTCCTTCACCGCGGCCGGGCCGGGATATCTCGCGTACGTTCCCGGCGGCGGCCTCTTTCACTCCGCCGTCGCCGATCTCATCGCCGACGCCGTCAATCGCTACATCGGCGTCTGCGCAGCCGCGCCCGCGCTCGCGCAGCTCGAGGCGAACGTCGTGCGCTGGTTCTGCGAGATCGTCGGCTATCCGCGCGGCGCGGGCGGATTTCTGACGACGGGCGGCTCGCTCGCGAACTTCACCGCGATCGTCACCGCGCGCAAGGCCCTGCTGCCCGACGACTTCCTGCGCGGCACGCTGTACTGCTCGAATCAGATCCACCACTCGTTTCAGAAAGCGGCGAACCTCGCGGGCTTTCCGTACGCGAACATCCGCGAGCTGCCGGTCGGCGAGACGTTCCGCATCCGCATCGATGCGCTCGAAGAGCGCATCGCGCGCGATCGCGCGGAAGGGTGGACGCCGTTCCTCGTCGCGGGAAGCGCGGGCACGACCGGCACGGGAGCGGTCGATGATCTCGAAGCGCTCGCGCGCGTCGCGCGCGCGGAGAAGTTGTGGTTTCACGTCGACGGCGCGTACGGCGCGCTGTTCATGCTCACCGGGCGCGGACGCGCGGTGCTGCGCGGCATCGAGCAGGCCGACTCGATGATTCTCGATCCGCACAAAACGCTCTTCCTCCCGTTCGGCACCGGCGCGTTGCTCGTGCGCGAGGCGGAGACGCTGCGCCGCGCGCACTCGCTTCACGCCGACTACATGCCGCAGATGCAGGACGCGGACGAGCTCGTCGACTTCTGCGAGATCTCGCCCGAGCTCTCGCGCGACTTCCGCGGCCTGCGCGTCTGGCTGCCGCTGAAACTGTTCGGCATCGAGCCGTTCCGCGAGCAACTCGACGAAAAGCTCGATCTGATCGAGTACGCGGTCGCGGAGCTGCGCACGATCGAAGGCATCGAGATCGTCGCCGAGCCGCAGCTCTCGATCACGGCATTCCGCTTCCGCGATGACGAGCGCACGCGCGAGCTCCTGAAGCGCATCAACGCGCGCAAGCGCGTGATGCTCACCCCGACGACGCTCGACGGCCGCTTCGTGATCCGCATCGCCATCGCCTCGCATCGCACGCATAGCGATCGCGTCGACATGATGCTGGAGGACATTCGCGCGGCGGTGGGGGAGGGGTAGGGGTGGTCTCGCGGTCGCGCGGTTTCGCGGTCGCGCGGTTTCTTCTACCGCGTAACCGCGCAACCGCGAAACTCATCGCCGCCGCCGTTCTGATCATCGGCGGCTTCGCCTTCTACCTCCGCCCCATCTCCTTCTTCCTCGTCGCGCGCAAGTTCTATCTCCGCGCCATCGGCGTCGACAGCCGATTCGTGAACGTCGGCAAGCACCGCATCCACTACTTCGTCCACGGCGAGGGTCCGCCGCTGCTGCTCGTGCATGGCGTGGCCATGCGCGCCGAGGATTTCTCGCCGCTGCTGCGCGTCCTCGCCCGCACGCACCGCGTCTACGCCCCCGATCTCCTCGGCTACGGCGAGTCCGATCAGCCGCGCGACTCCGACTACTCGGTCGCCACGCAGACGAACATCGTGCGCGGCTTCATGGACGCGGTTGGTTTGCAGAGCGCCGACGTCGTCGCGGTCTCGATGGGAGGATGGATCGGCGCGAAGCTCGCCGCGGAAGATCCGGCGCGCGTGCAGCGACTCGTGCTCATCGCGCCCGCCGGACTCGCATTTCGCACCGTGCTCACCGAGACCTCGTTCTCGGCAACGACGATCGAAGAACAGCGCGCCAGCTTCGCGCTGCAGACCGATCGCGCGGCGATGCTGCCCGACTTCGTCATCCGCGACTTCCTGCGACTCTCGAAGAAGAAAGCGTGGATCGTGCGCGCGTCGATGCGCTCGATGCTCACGCGGCGCGAGCTGCTGCTCGACGGAAAGCTGCGCGGCGTGCGCGCGCCGGTGCTGATGATCTGGGGGACGGACGACAAGATCGTGCCCATCGCGCTCGCCGCGCGGATGCAGCGCGAGATTCCGCACGCGCGTCTCGTCGCGGTGAAGGGATGCGGGCACCTCGTGCTGTGGGATTGCACGGATCGCGTCGTGGGCCCGATCGTGGAGTTTCTGTGTGGAGTGCGGCGACGACAGCAACTCCGCGAACACCTGCCACCGGTCCCCGCCGCGGCGCTCGATGTAGTCGCGGACGAGATCCTTGCCGAGGTTGTAGTTGATGACGTAGGCGCGATACTGCTCGATGAACTTCACGCGCTGCTGCGCGCGCGCCGGCGCCATGAACGCGTACTTCGTCAGCCACTCCGCCGCCGTGTCCGCATCGATCTGCCCGTCGAGATGACGCCGGGCCGCCTCGTTCCCCGCGTAGCCCGTGCGTCCGAGGAGCTCGTAGAGGCGGTAGTACCGTTCGGCGCGCGAAGGATCGAGTCCCGCGATCGGAAACAGCACGCGCGCTTCCATCTCCGCGCGCTCCTCTCCCGGAAACGCCACGTCGATCCCGTAATTCGCGCTCCCCTCGGCGATCAGCGACTGCGCGCTGAAGAGCGCGTAGACCGAGAACTCAACCCACCCGCGGTCGCGCACGAGCGACTTCTCGAGCAGCGCGTTGTACACGTGATGTCCGGGATAGCCCTCGTGACACGCGAGATCGATCGCGCGGTCGATGAAGATCGGCAGGTCGGTGTTGACCTGAATCAGACTCGTGAAGCCGCCCTTGTACCAGTTGTACGCGCTCCACGATTTGTCGTTCACGTACTCGACCGTGAACGACTCGCCGGCGGGCAGCGCCATGTGCTCGAGCGTGCGCTCGCGGCAGACGTCGATCGCGGCGCGGAAGACATCGTCGAGCTTCTCCCGCGGAATCACGAACTGCATGCGGAACGCCTCGACGCGATCGATGAGCGCGCCGCTCCCCGGCACTTCGCGCTCGATCGACGCGTTCAGCTCCCGAAAGTACTCCTCGGAATGCGTCGGCGCGACCGCGTCGTACAACGCGCGCGACTCTTCATCGAACGTGAACCGCCGCCCCTCGAGCATCTCCGCGCGCGCGATGAGGGCTTCCGTCTGCCGCCGCAGATAGTCGAGACGAAGCTTTTCGATCGGATCGGAAGGGCGGTCGGCCGCTTCGAGCATTGCGCTCAGATTGCGCGCGCCGGCGAGGATCGCATCGAGCGCCGGTTTCTCCTCGCGCACTTCCTCGCGCCACTGCGGCGGACCGTAATAGGCGTCGACGTAATCGGCGTCGTGCTCGCCCATGGCGAGCACGAGCCGGACGTAAGTTTCCGCGGCGTCGTTCATTCCGCCGCATCGTATTCGATCAGGGCCTCGAGACGCGCATCGTGCTGCCCTCGAGGACCCACGTGTAGCCGTTCTCGCGCAGCATGCGGTCGAGGGCCTCGTCCCACGGCACGTCTTTGTAGTCGATCGTCACCACGCCCTGCACATCCTCGGACGTGGTGATCGTGAGTCCCGTGAGCTTCGCGAACGTGTCGAGCACGTCGTGGATCTCGGCGTCCTTCAGCGTGAGGCTGATCGGCGCGCCGGTGTACTTCGGCTGGCGCTTCACGCGCTCGGGCAGGAGCGGATGATTCGTCATCTGCACGAGCTCGTCGCCGTCGTACGCGGAGAGCTCGATGCGCCCGCCGCCGGCCGTGTCGGGAACGAGCGTGAGCTTCATGCGCATCGACTCGCGCGCGAGCTCCGTCGACGCGGGGACCCCGAGCTTCGTGACGATGGCCGGCTCGCCGAACGTTTCGCCGGTCTCGCGCTCGACGATCTTCGTGCGGACGGTGAGCGTGCCGTCATCAGTCTTTGCGACCGAATAGTTGAGGATGAAGCGCGAGGCGGGGTTGCCGTTCTGCTTTGGCGTCGCCGTGACGATTCCCGCGGCGAAGACCATGAGGACGACCGCGGCCACGGCGGTGATTGAAGTGATCCGATGGGGAAACGCGGATTTCCGGAGCGTGTCGTAACGCATGAGGTGTTGAATCCTTTCTTTCAAGTGGGCGCTGGCCATGCACGAGACCGCGGGCACGCGGGGCGCGATGAGCGAGCGGCAGAACTTCGCCAGCGCGCCGACATACGTTTCGGCGCGCGCGGCGCTGTCGGCCACGAGCTCGTCGCACGCTTCCTCGCGTGCCGCCGCGATGCGGCGGTGAGCCAGCCAGACGAACGGGTTGAACCAGAAGAGCGAACAGATGACCGCTTCTGCGACGCCGGTGAGGTTGTCGCGCCGGGCCACGTGTGCGCACTCGTGGCAAAGCAGCGACTGGAGCTCCTCGTCGTCGAGAACGGAGCAGCCGTCCGCGGGAAGAACGATCAGCGGCCGTACGACGCGTACGACCGCGGGTGCCTCGCAGAGCGGCGAGGCGATGATGTCGATGGAGGTGTTGACGCCGACGCGGCGGCGCGCCGCATCGAGCGCCTCGATCACGCGCGGCGGGGGAGGCGTCGCGACGCGTAACGCGTTCGCGACGAGCCGCCGCGAGGTGAGCCACCAGCGGAGGAAGAGCAGCACCGCGATGGCGAGCCACGCGAGCGCGGCGATCGGGATCCATCCGACGCGCACCGGCTGCTGCACCGCGACGGCGATCGGCATGCCGCCGAATCGCGGCAGCGCGTTCGCGATGACGGTTGCGCGCTCCGAGGCGATGCGCTCGATGAGCGTCGCGAAGAGCGCGGGCGGAAGGAGCAGCGCGAACATGCCCGCGACGAGAATCGCGTGCCGCGTGCGCGCGGTGAGCGGACGGATCCACGTCGCCGCCGCGGTGGCCGCGAGCAGCACGAGCGTCGACACCACGACATGCGTCGCGATCGCGCCCGCGTGCTCGGTGAAGAAGCGCTCGATCATCGCTTCCGTCCTTTCTTCGCAGGCGCCGCGTCCTCGAGCGCCTTCAGATCTTCGAGCGTGAGCTTCCCGCTCTCGAGCAGATGCGCGACCGCGGGCCGCGCCGCGCCGCCGAAGAGCGCGAGGAACTCGTCGACGAGGCGGCGGTACGCCGTCTTCCGCGTCACGACCGGCTCGAACATCAACGCGTTCCCGATCTTGCGCGTGCGCCGCACGGCGCCTTTCTGCTCGAGGCGCTGCACGATGGTCTGCACGGTGGTGTACGCGGGACGCTTCCGCTCGGTCAGCGAATCGCACACTTCGCGAACGGACGCCTCGCCGAGGCGCCAGAGGACGTCCATGATCTCGAGCTCGAAGCGGGTGAGGTTGGCGGGGGTGGGGCTACTAACCATGTGGTCGATGCTACGACAGGTGTAGTAGGTGTGTCAAGGGCGGCTTCCCAGCATGTATCTTCGCCGGGCAGCCGGGCAGCCGGGCAGCCGGGCAGCCGGGCAGCCATAATCCCCCCCATGCAAGTCCTCCCCGTCCTCCTCGCCAACCTCGATCACGCCTACGACAAACGCGGATGGCACGGCCCGACGCTGCGCGGCGCACTGCGCGGGCTCGCCGCGAACGACGTCTACTGGCGTCCGGCGAAGAAGCGTCACAACATCTGGGAGCTCACCGCGCACGCCGCCTACTGGAAGTACGCCGTCCGCCAGCGCCTCGGCGGCGCCAAACGCGGCTCGTTTCCGCTGAAGGGAAGCAACTGGATCGCCGCGCCGTCCCGCCCGGATGAAGAAGCGTGGCGCGACGTCGTCGTGCTGCTCGACTCCGAGCATCGCAGGCTGCGCGACTTCCTCGCATCGATGGACGAGGCCGCGCTGGACGACGCGAAGAAAGTGCGCATGCTCTACGGCGTCGCCGCGCACGACGTCTATCACACGGGACAGATCCAGCTGATCAAGCGCCTTCGGAAAGACTGACGTAGCGCCCGGCTTCAGCCGGGCGTCCCTCGGCGGGCTGAAGCCCGCCGCTACGTCACTCGATGCGAGGTTGCGCCACGAACGCGAGCGGCTCCCCCTCGGTCACCGGCGGCGTGCCGACGACGTACAGCAGCTCGCCCGCGAACGGCGCACGCACTTCGTGCAGCACGTTGCCGAACGGATCGAGAATGCGGCCGACGAGCGCGCCTTTCGCGACGTTGTGCATCTTGTCCGTCACCGGCCGCCACACGCCCGTCGCCGGCGCGCGCAGCACTTCGGTGCGCTCGTACCAGACGACGTTCGTCGCCTTGATCGAGGGGGCGTCCATGATGCCGAGGTGGGCGAGGAGGGAGAGGGCGCCGTCTTCCTGCGCGGCGACGGACGCTTCATCGGTCAGGCCCATGCCGCCCGACTCCGTCGTGATCGACGGCTTGCCGCGCACGATCGCCGTCGTCGACGTATAGATGCTCTTCTTCGGATCCGTCGGACGATTGCGATCGATGACGATGTGATCGAGTCCGAACGCGAGGGCCATCTCGCGCGAGGCGGCGTTCACGCGCTCGTCGTTGCCGTGCATCCAGTACGAATACGGCCGCAGCGACTCGTTGCCGTCGCCGCAGTGCATGTCGGCGAGATGCGTCGACTGGTCGATCACCTGCGTCGCGATCGCGTGCGCGATGCGCTCGCTGATCGTACCGTTCGCGTCGCCGGGATACATCCGATTCAGATTCTTCCCGTCGGGTCCGTAGTAGATGCGCCGGCCGTAGAACGCCGGCGGATTGGCGATGTGCACGAGGATGACCGAGCCGCGCATGCGCGCCGGATCGAGCTTCGGCAGGAGTCGCTGCAGCGCGATGATCGATGTGTACTCGTAGCCGTGCGTTCCAGCGATGAGCGCGAGCACCGCGCCGTCGCTCGCGCCGTGCACCACGCTCACCGGGATCTTCGTTCCCGCGTCGCCGCGCGCGGGAACGTCGATCCATCCGCTTGCTTTTTCGCCCGGCCGCGCGGTCGCGGAGCCGACGGTGAGCGGCTCGCGCGCGAGCGCGGCGGCGGCGATCAGGATCGCGAAGAGAGAAGCGAACGTCGTGCGCATGATGGGCGCACGATAGCGCCGATCACTTTCGGGTGCACGTCTCCTGGCCGAGCTTCATCCACTCGCCGCCCTTCGGCATGATCTCGGCGAGGTGCACGAGCTCGCGATCGGTTTTCATGACGACGTCGCCGCGCGTCGCGTGCTCGGGCGCCATCGGCGTGGCCCAGGCGATGCCGCTGCACTGCCAGTTGCCGGCGAAGTAGTCGAGCTGGCGGAGCATCGCGTCGGGCTTCATGGCCTTTTCTTCGTGATGGCCGGCGAAGACGGTGAAGGCGAGGGCGAAGACGATGAAGAGGATGGCGTTTGCTTTTCTCATGCACGCAAGTACGGCCGGTGACGGCGTTCGGATGGCATAACCGGCGCATCGGTTGTGTTCGCAGGAGCCGTGGTTGACAGGACCGGACCCCGTCCGTATGGTGACCACCTTCGCGAGCCGCGCCGCTCGCACGTTCGTTGAAGCGGGCCCGTAGCTCAGTGGTAGAGCAGCTGGCTTTTAACCAGTTGGTCGTAGGTTCGATCCCTACCGGGCTCACCAGGCCGCGGCGGGCCGCGGAATTGAAAATGGGGAAATTGAAAATTGAAAAACGGGCTACTCGATCCGGCCCGAGTCTTTTCAATTTTCAATTTTTCATTTTCAATTTCTCGCTGGTCCCCATCGTCTAGAGGCCCAGGACACCGCCCTTTCACGGCGGCAACACGGGTTCGAATCCCGTTGGGGACGCCAGTTCTCTTACAATTCCTCATCATGACGCGCGACCGAATCCTCGAGATCCTGCGCTGCAGTCGAGAAGAGCTCCGCCGCGACTTTGGTGTGGAGTCGATTGCGCTCTTCGGGTCGGCGGCGCGTGGCGATGCCGGTCCGTCGAGTGACATCGACATCCTGGTCGATGTGCCGCGCCCGATCTCGCTTTTCGGATTGGTCGCGCTTCAACTGCGGCTGCAGGAGCTTCTGAATGCGCCCAGAGTGGACGTAGTCCTGAGAGACTCCATCCTCCCGCCGCTCCGCGAGAGGATTCTCGCCGAGGCGCTTCGTGTCGCCTGAGCGGGAATGGCGCTTCCGGATCGAGCACATTGTGGAGGCGATCGAAAAGATCATGCGGTACACAGAAGCGATGACGTACGAGCAGTTCGCCGCGGATGAGCGGACGGTCGATGCTGTCATCCGAAACTTCCTCGTGATCGGAGAAGCCACGCGAAATGTGCCCGATCACGTGCGTGCGTCGGCTGCGGGGATTCCCTGGAAGCTGATGGAAGGCATGCGGCACGTGCTGGTTCACGACTACGATGCGGTGAGGCTCGACACCGTATGGCAAACGGTTCGCGAGGATCTTCCGCCTCTGATCGCACCGCTTCGCCGGCTGGTCGCCTGAGATGTCGCCCTTTCACGGCGGCAACACGAGTGCGAATCCTGTTGGGGACGTCACTTCTTCTTTTGCGCTGATGAGCGTGTATCCGTGAGGGCGGGTCACGCTAAACTTCCATCCATGCGCAAATTCATCATCGCTGCATTCGTCGCGTTGCTCTCCGTCTCCGCGTTCGGCCAAACGGCGGAACAATTGTGGGGCGACCTGATGGCGGGCAATCAGCTGTTCGTGAAAGGCGGTCAGGTCGTTTACGACAGCCTTCGCGAGACGCGGCGAGAGGGAACGACATCGCAGCGGCCGCCGGTGTCGATTCTCTCGTGCTCCGACAGCCGCGTTCCGCCGGAGGTCGTGTTCCAGAAGACGCTCGGGGAGCTGTTCGTCGTGCGCGTGGCGGGGAACGTCGACGACGAGTTCGGAATCGCCAGCCTCGAATACGCGGCGATCGCGCCGCGGGAATGGACGAAGCTGATCGTCGTGCTGGGACACAGCAACTGCGGAGCCGTTCAGGCGTCGCTCGAAGCGCCGAGACCTCCGCCTCCCTTCCTGCCGACGCCGTCGCTCTACGCTCTCATCATCCGCATTCGCAAGTCGTTCACCGTCGAAAAGCCCGAGCTTCGCGCGGCGACGGTCATGAACGTGAACTACACCGCCCAGCAGCTTGCGAACAACGACTCGCTGAAGCGTGTCCCGATCATCAAGGCGTACTACGACATCGCTACAGGGAAGGTCGAGCGGCTGCGGTAAACGCCGGCTGCAGCGACGCAACCTTGCTTTTCAGGACGCCAATTGGCGTACCCTCTCATCATGCTCGCACCGACACCGCGCGACCGCATGGTCGACCAGCAGGGGCGCCCGTACTTCCTCTGGGATGTGGAGATGACTCTCGAGGCGTTCGAGCAGTCACTGCGCGACGGCGATCCTGCGGCTCGGGCGTATCTCGTCGGAAAGCTGATGCGCCAGGCCAAACCCGATGACGTCCTGCAATTCGTTTCGCCCCAGGAGCTCGCCGATCTCTGGCCCTCCGTCGTCCGTTACCTCGGCAAGTCGCGCGAATTCTGGGCGTGGCTGCTCGAACAGTGGGAGCTGCGTGGATACATCCGGCGGTAAGCTCGATGAGCTCCAGAAGCGTGTGCTCGACTCGCCCGAGCGCGTAAGCCCCTTCCTGTCATCGTCTAAGAGCTAAGAGGCCCAGGACACCGCCCTTTCACGGCGGCAACACGGGTCGAATCCCGTTGGGGGACGCCAATCGCAGCGATCTTCCCTCACTCCTTATGGATGTAGACTCTCGCCGAAAGGCGGGCGTCCCTCATGACCATCAAACTGCCGGCCATCTTCGAGGGGCCCGGCCCGTTTCGTTCCCACAGACCTCGGAGTTTCCCGAAGGCCGACACTTTTCGCCTCGGATCTTGTCTCTGGTCTGGGTGGGGATTTTGTCTCGAGCGAGCACTCCCAGCCTAGACCTGGAATCGAACCGCGGTCGGAGCAGAAACAGCCGTGCCGAGAGAAACGTGTTACGCGCACTCGAAAGAAGGAGTGTCACGCGAGCAGTGGCATCGTCTGGAAGATCATCTTCGCCACACCGCGCAGCGCGCTGAGGAGTTCGCGTCCAGGTTTGGCAGCGGCCCCTGGGGATGGTGTGCCGGCCTGTGGCACGACCTCGGAAAATTCAGCGACGCATTCCAAAAGATGATTTCCGCGAGCGCGGCAGACGCCGAAGCCGAAGCTCCGTCCTGCCGAGTCAATCACTCGAGCGCCGGAGCACTTCGGGCCATGCGCGACATCCCGAACGAGGAAGGCCTTCCGCTCGCCTTCATCATCGCCGGACACCACGCCGGTCTTCACGATTTACAGCGTCTGATGAACCGGCTTCGTGAGACCTCCCACCTGGACGAGGCCGAACGCGGCGGCGCTACGGCGCAATGGACCCGGCTCGCTTCGCCTTTGCAATTGCCGCCGTTTCTCGACGACAGCGACCTGGCCACCGAGTTCTGGATTCGGATGCTCTTCTCGGCCCTGATCGATGCTGATCGCCTCGACACGGAACACTTCCATTCGCCGGAGCGCGAGCCTGAGCGCCGATTCGCTGTTGACGCTGGGCACCTCAAAGAGCTTCTCGACATCCACATCGAGACCCTTGCGCTCAGTGCGAAGGATTCACCGGTGAACCGTGTTCGCGCGGAAGTCTTGCGGGACTGTCGCCGACGCGCCGCCGATGTTCCGGGCCTTTTCACGCTCACCGTGCCGACGGGAGGAGGGAAAACGCTGGCCTCGATGGCGTTCGCACTGGATCACGCCGTCAAACATGGACTCGATCGCGTGATCGTGGTCATTCCATACACATCGATCATCGAGCAGAGCGCGGCCGTCTACAAGAAGATCTTCGGCAATTCGAACGTCGTCGAGCATCACTCGAGCTTCGATCCTCCGGAAGAGCCGTCGAGACTCTGGTTGGCGGCCGAGAACTGGAACGCTCCCGTGATCGTTACGACCTCAGTGCAGTTTTTCGAGAGTCTCTTTGCGAATCGAACCTCCGCTGCCCGCAAGCTCCACAACATTGCCCGAAGCGTCGTGGTGCTCGATGAGGTGCAGACGTTCCCGACATCGTTGCTGGCGCCGATCGTCGACGCCCTCGGCGAGCTCGCTTTGCACTACGCGACGACGATCGTGCTCGCGACGGCGACCCAGCCTGCCTTGCGCAAGCGAGAAGCGTTTCCTTATGGGCTCGACGGCGTTCGGGAAATCATCGCCGAGCCGGGCCGGCACTTTCGGCTTCTGGAGCGCGTCCGGATCGAATGGCCCGTTGACTTCAACCAGGCGATCACGTTCGACGAACTGTCGCGGAAGATCCTGCCGCATCCGACCGCGCTCGTCATCGTCCATCTCCGCAACGATGCGAGAGAGCTCGCCGAGCTACTCGAGGACTCTTTGCACCTCTCGGCACTCATGTGCGCGCAACACCGCAGCGAGGTTTTGGCCGTCATCAGGAAGCGGTTGGTCGATGCCGTCCCCTGCCGCCTTGTGGCCACGCAGCTCGTCGAGGCGGGAGTGGACGTCGATTTTCCAGTCGTCTTCCGTGCTCTCGGCGGGCTCGATTCGATCGCCCAGGCCGCCGGGCGATGCAACCGGGAAGGAAAGCTCGATCGCGGCCTCATGCAAGTCTTCGTCGCGCCGTCTCTCCCTCCGATGGGTGTGCCGCGTCGAGCTCTCGAAGTGACGAAGGAGATTCTGCGCGCGCACGGAGGACGCGTAGATCTCAACGATCCTGCGATCCATGACCGCTACTTCCAGAGGCTGTACGCCTCCAGCTCGTCAGACTCGAAAGGCATCCAAGCGGAGCGGCGAGGGCTGAACTACGAGTCTGTCGCCGCGAAGTTCCGGATGATCGAGGACGGCTGGCAGAAGGCGATCGTCATTCCATACGACCCAAAGTCGCGTGACACGATCGATGACGTGCGCCGATTTGGGATGAGCCGGCGCGCCAGTCGTCGTCTTCAGCGCTACAGCGTCAATGTTTCGAAGAACGTTGCCTCCGCCATGCTCGCCTCCGGCATCGCCGAGGACGTCAGTGGCGATGAAGCAGTCATCGCACTGAGGGAGTCGGAGCTCGACAGGTATTACTCACCTCGCTTTGGACTGGACCTGCGTCGCTCACTTCAAATCAATCCTGAGGACCTGATTGCCTAGAGACGAAAGGAGAACCGATGTCAAGTCGAAGCTCGCCCTTGTCCGTTCGCGTTCGTGGTTCGCTTGCCTGTTTTACGAGACCGGAGTTGAAGACGGAGCGCGTGTCCTACGAGGTCATGACGCCATCCGCGGCCCGTGGTGTTCTAGAAGCGATCTGCTGGAAACCGGCCATTGTCTGGCGCATCGAGCGGATCAAGGTTCTCGCGCCGATCGTCTTCACCTCGATTCGCCGCAATGAGGTGAACGCGCGGATCTCCTCGGACAGCGCCATCTCGTGGATGCGCGGAACCGAGCGCCCCGAGGTTTATTTCGCTGACGAGGATCGCGCACAGAGGCATACGCTCGCACTCCGCGACGTCGACTACGTCGTCGAGGCGTACTTCGAGCTGACGTCGCGGGCCGGCACGGCCGACAACGTCAACAAGTTCGAAGAGATCTTCCGCCGCCGTGTGGAGAAGGGGCAGTGCTTTCATCGCCCTTATCTCGGATGCCGAGAATTCACGGCTGACTTCGCGAACTCGGATGGCCATCCCGTTCCGATTCCGGAGACGCGGCTGCTGGGCCGGATGCTGTTCGATCTCGACTATGGCGAACCGAATCGACCGCTGTTCTTCGATGCCGGTCTCGTGGACGGAGTTCTCGCGGTCCCGCCGTGGAAAGGAGTCGCCGCTGCATGATCCTCCACGAACTGAAACGACTCGCGGAGCGCGAGCATCTTCTCGCCGACGAAGCCTACGGTCCTCAGAAGATTCACTACGTCATCAGCATCGATCGCGAAGGACGGTATCTGGGGATCACGCCGACGCTCGAGCCGCCCCCGACGGGGCGGGGGAAACCGCAGCCCAAGCTGTTTCAGGCCCCCAGTCCACTTGGCAGGCGGACGAGCGGCGACAAGGCAAATTTTCTTTTCGATAAGGCCGACTATGTGTTTGGCGTCGGATCAGGGAACGAAGCGAAGTTGGCGAATCGCAAGCGCCTCTTTCGCGACGAGATCGATTCCGCGCTCGCGGAAACCGATGACGAAGGACTACGCGCCGTTCGCTCGTTCCTCGATCGCGTCGACGGAGGCGAGGTGACGCTGCCGATCTCGGATCCCGTCGAAGGCGCAGTCTTCTCCTTCTGGGACATCGAGGCACACGATCGGTTGATCTCTGACCGCGATGCGGTGCGAACTTACTGGCAAAACAGACGCGGTGCGGGTTCGGGGGAGACCGGTGTGTGCATTCTCTGCGGGCTCGAGGGCCCGATCGTTCGCAATCACCCCGAGATCAAGAACGTTCCCGGAGGAAACTCCGCCGGAGTTGCGATCGTGACGTTCAACAACTCCGCGCAATGGTCCTACGGATTCGGCGACGACGATCGCCATCGCAATGCGCCGTTCTGTCGCTCCTGCGCCGATGCCTACACCCGCGCGCTGAATCGTCTTCTGGCTCTCGATCCGGGTTTCCCGCACCCGACGAGGCCGGACGATCATCTCCCCGTTCAGAACTATCGGCTTTCATCGGATACCGTCGTCGTCTTCTGGTCCACGGACGATGAATTCGCGGGACGCTTCGGAAGACTGCTGCATGGCAATCCGGAGGCGGTCAAAGAGCTCTTCAAGGCGCCGTTCACGGGCCGGCAGCCCGAGGTCGCCCGGTCGCGCTTCTTCGCAATCATCCTCAGCGGTGCCCAAGGTCGGGCGATCCTTCGATCGGCGGTCATGTCGACCGTCGCGGAGGCAGCGCGGAACCTCCAGGCACACTTTCAGGACCTTGACCTCGTTCCGCAATACGAGAACGACCCGGACGTGCTGGGTCTCAGGGACTTGCTTTCCTCTCTCAAGGCGAAGGGCCGCGAGACCACGGTTGCTCCCGCTCTCCTCCAGGAGATGTTCGAGTCCGCTGTGCTCGGACGACCTTATCCGCTCGCTCTTCTCGATGCTTCTCTTCGGCGGCTGAGAGCCGGCGAGCCGTTCACGCGCGCGCGGCTCGCCATCATCAAGGCCGTGCTCAACCGGCGCCGCCGTTTCTTTCAACGCGATGACCATGAGGAGATCACGATGGCTCTCGACTCCCGCAACAACGACCCAGGGTACCGACTCGGAAGACTGTTCGCGGTTCTCGAACGATTGCAGGGGGATGCGATCAATGCGCCGAACGCCACGATCGTGGACCGCTATTACGGCGCGGCATCAACCACTCCGGTCGTCGTCTTTCCCCGCCTGCTCAGTCTGGCGCAGCATCACGCGGCGAAGAGCAATCGCGGTGGCTACTTTCAGAAGCTGATCGAGGAAGTTGCGAACGGTCTGGAACCGGAGACCGCCTTCCCGTCGACGCTCTCGATGGAGCAGCAGGGGCTCTTCGCGCTGGGCTATTACCACCAGCGTGCCGACCTCTGGAAAAAGCGCGACGCGGCCGAAGTTCCCTCAACAACTGACAAATCAGAGGAGATGTCATGAACAGCGCGAGCGACTCCATCAACAACCGCTACGATTTCGTCCTTCTTTTCGATGTTGCAAACGGAAATCCCAACGGCGATCCGGATGCAGGCAACCAGCCGCGCATCGATCCTGAGACGGCCCACGGCATCGTCAGCGACGTTTGTCTCAAGCGGAAGGTCCGCAATTTCGTGATGCTCGCGAAGACCGACCCCGGGTACGAGATCTACGTCAAGGAGAAGGCAATTCTCAACCAGCAGCACGAGAGGGCATACAAGGACCTCGGACTCACCCCGGCTGCGAAAGAGGAGGCTGAAGTCGATTCCGCGAAACCGGCGAAGAAGAAGGCGTCCAAAGGCAAGCGCGACACACAGGAGAACGTCGACAAGGCAAGAGTGTGGATGTGCCGGAATTTCTACGACGTCCGGACTTTTGGCGCGGTCATGTCCACCGGGATCAACTGTGGTCAGGTCCGCGGGCCAGTGCAGATCACGTTCGCGCGATCGGAGGATCCGGTTCTCACACTGGAGCACTCCATCACCCGAATGGCTGTGACGACGGAGAAGGAGGCCGAGGATCAGGGCGGAGACAACCGGACGATGGGCCGCAAGAACACGATTCCGTATGGTCTCTATCGCACTCACGGCTTCGTTTCCGCGCCGTTGGCCGCACAGACGGGGTTCTCGAATGATGACCTCGAGCTGTTGTGGCAGGCACTCGTTCAGATGTTCGAGCACGATCGCTCCGCGGCACGGGGCATGATGGCGACGCGCGGTCTCTACGTCTTCAGGCACGACTCCCACCTCGGCAATGCGTCCGCGCACTCCCTGTTCGACCGCATCCAGGTGAAGCGGAAGGACACGGCCAGGCCGCCGCGGGCTTTCAGCGACTACGAAGTGGCCATCGATCAGAAGAACCTGCCTGCCGGTGTCGAGCTGATCGTGCGTTAGGCGATGTTCTCCGAGGACGACCTTCTCCCGATCTCGGCGCTGCAGCACGTCGTGTACTGCGATCGCCAGGCGGCGCTCATCCACGTCGAGCGTCTCTGGAGCGAGAACGTGCACACGGTCGAAGGGCACCACGCGCACGAGCAGGCGCACGAGTCGGGAGGAGAGTCGCGCGGCAACGTCCGTATCGTGCGCGCCCTTGCGCTACGAAGTCTCGAGGCCGGCCTCGGCGGAGTCGCCGACGTCGTCGAGTTTCATCGAGCATCGTCGGGCATCGTTCTGCCCGGACGGCCCGGCCGGTGGAGCCTGTTTCCGATCGAATACAAGAAAGGAAAGCCGAAACGTCATCGCGCCGACGAAGTGCAACTCTGTGCGCAGGCGATCTGTCTCGAGGAGATGTTTGGGACGACGGTTGCCGATGGGGCGCTCTTCTATGGAACGACGCGCAGGCGGAAAGAGGTCGTCTTCGACGATGCGCTCCGGGCCACGACCCTGACGGCCGCCGCGCGATTCCGCGAGATCGTGGAGGAACGCATCACTCCCGCGGCACGATGGGGAGCGAAATGCAGGCAGTGCTCGCTCATCGACGATTGCCGCCCGCGCGCGGCGGAGAAATCGGCGCGCCGCTATCTGGCTTCGATGATCCGCCTTGCCGGAGAGCAACCGTGAAGCATCATCTGAACACGCTCTACGTGGTGTCCCAGGGCGCGTACATCGCGAAGGAGAGCGAGACGGTCGTCGTTCGCGTCGACGGCGCGGCGAGACTGCAGCTCCCCATTCTGGCCGTGGGCAGCATCGTCTGTTTCGGCCGCGTCTCGTGCAGCCCCGCGCTGATGCACTTCTGCGGCGAGCGCGGCGTGGCCATCAGCTTCCTCTCCGAGCACGGGCGCTTCCTGGCGAAGGTGGTCGGCCCAGTTCACGGAAACGTTCTGCTGCGGCGCGAGCAGTACCGGCGCGCGGATGACGATTCCGGCTCACGAGCCATCGCCATTCCGATCATCGCGGCGAAGGTGATGAACGGGCGGACTTCGATCCTCCGGGCGTTACGAGATCGCCCTGAAGCGAGCGGCGCGGAAGCGCTCGAGCGCGCCTGTGGAACGCTTTCCGCCCTCGTTGGCGGCCTCGCCGGCTGCGAGTCTCTGGACGCGGCGCGCGGCATCGAGGGAGCGTCGGCGCGCGAGTATTTTGCGGCGCTCGACCACATGATCGTGCAGCAGAAGGAGGATTTCTTCTTTCGCGAGAGGACCCGACGCCCGCCGCTGGACAGGTTCAACGCGCTGCTGTCATTCGTCTACACGTTGGTGATGCACGACGTGGTAGCTGCCCTGGAATGCGTCGGTCTCGATCCCGCCGTCGGATTTCTGCATCGTGACCGTCCGGGGCGCCCTGGTCTCGCGCTCGACTTGATGGAGGAGCTCCGTACCTGGCTCGCCGACCGGCTCGTCCTCTCCCTGATCAACCTTCGCCAGATCTCGGCGGATGATTTTCAGACCCTCGAGAACGCCGCGGTGGTGATGCACGACGAAGGACGTAAGCGGCTCCTTGCTGCATACCAGAAGCGAAAACAGGAAGAGCTGCTGCATCCGTTTCTGGAGGAGAAGGTGACGATCGGACTCATTCCGCACATTCAGGCGCAGCTCCTGGCGCGCCATCTACGGGGAGATCTGGATGCCTATCCACCGTTTCTGTGGAAGTGAGGTTCGGCGATGATGATCGTCGTCAGTTACGACGTGAGCACGACCTCGGCAGCGGGGCGGAAGCGGTTGCGGAAGATCGCGAAGGAGTGCACGAACTTCGGCTCCAGAGTGCAGCAATCGGTATTCGAATGCCATCTCGATCCCACGCAATGGGCGACGCTGAAGCTTCGCCTCCTCGGCTTGTTCAAGGCCGAGGAGGACAGCCTGCGGTTCTATTTCATGGGGTCGAAGTGGCGCGGCGACGTCGAGCATCACGGAACGAAGGCAGTTCCCGAGCCCGACGACCCGCTGTTCGCGTGAGCGCGACAGGGAAGTAACCATGAGCGAAAGAGTAGAGGTTCGCGCTTCGAGGAAGTACATGAAAATACGAGGTAAGAGTCAGTTGGCCGCCGGGTAGGCAGGTGTTGCAGCCGGGCGGACAGGCATGCCTCGCGGAAAGCACCATTCATAGGATTGACACGTATACAGTTATCGTCCCGGAGTCGCGCGCCGCGCGCGCGCGTGGATTGAAACAAATTTAACGAGGGGTGGCGGACCGTTGCGCGTCAGTCGCGCGCCGCGCGCGCGCGTGGATTGAAACCTAGATTGATTGCCGCCGCTCGGATGCCGCAATGAGGTCGCGCGCCGCGCGCGCGCGTGGATTGAAACACTGGCATGTACGTGCTCCTGTTCCGCCCCCGCCGAGTCGCGCGCCGCGCGCGCGCGTGGATTGAAACTGCATGCAATCGGCACGACTCCCGGCACACTCAACGTCGCGCGCCGCGCGCGCGCGTGGATTGAAACCTTTTCTGCCGTTACTTCGTTGACGGCGGGCTTCTGTCGCGCGCCGCGCGCGCGCGTGGATTGAAACTGGATGGGGAGAGGATCAACCTCGGAGATACGCACGTCGCGCGCCGCGCGCGCGCGTGGATTGAAACGAGATGGGCACCGACTGGGACAACCTGTCGATCATCAAGTCGCGCGCCGCGCGCGCGCGTGGATTGAAACTACTTGGAAGGGCTGGCGTACCTCGATGATCCGCCGTCGCGCGCCGCGCGCGCGCGTGGATTGAAACCCATCGAACGCGTACGTGACGGATGGGTTCCTGGTCGCGCGCCGCGCGCGCGCGTGGATTGAAACTGATGAAAGCAAGCCAGCTGCGGATGGAAGTCGAAGGTCGCGCGCCGCGCGCGCGCGTGGATTGAAACACGACGATCAACAACGAGGATGTAGAACGTCCGAAGTCGCGCGCCGCGCGCGCGCGTGGATTGAAACAACCAGTATCTCGTCAACGTGACGAAAAAGTGGGAGTCGCGCGCCGCGCGCGCGCGTGGATTGAAACTGCTTCACCCGCTGAAGCTTACAAAGAATTCCAAGTCGCGCGCCGCGCGCGCGCGTGGATTGAAACTTCTCGCTCTGGCGAAGGGCGTTCGTCCTGACAAGTCGCGCGCCGCGCGCGCGCGTGGATTGAAACCTTCACGATCAGGTGACATGCCGCGTGGCGAACGTCGCGCGCCGCGCGCGCGCGTGGATTGAAACTGTACGCGTTCAACGTCAGGCCAGTGAGTGCGGGCTAGTCGCGCGCCGCGCGCGCGCGTGGATTGAAACACTATTGACGGCCGGACGCTGCGTGACCCTCGGCTCGTCGCGCGCCGCGCGCGCGCGTGGATTGAAACTCGTCTGTCGAGCTGCGATGCACCGGCGATCGGTGGTCGCGCGCCGCGCGCGCGCGTGGATTGAAACTCCAGCACTCCGTCGCAGGTGAGTTCGAAGTCGGGTCGCGCGCCGCGCGCGCGCGTGGATTGAAACCCTTGCTCGACGTGAAGACGAATGCATCGGGAAAGTCGCGCGCCGCGCGCGCGCGTGGATTGAAACTCCAGCGACTTGCGAGAAAGCCGGGGCACCGAGGTCGCGCGCCGCGCGCGCGCGTGGATTGAAACCCGTTCTCATGATTATCATCGGCACGCTGATGTACGTCGCGCGCCGCGCGCGCGCGTGGATTGAAACTTTAGTTCTGAGGCAATGGCCTTACGCACCGCCTCGTCGCGCGCCGCGCGCGCGCGTGGATTGAAACCTTGTGTGAGGCGGTCGAGATCGACGAGGGCGTGATGTCGCGCGCCGCGCGCGCGCGTGGATTGAAACGGAGGCCAAGGCAGATCAACGACGTACGAAGGAAGGTCGCGCGCCGCGCGCGCGCGTGGATTGAAACTACTCAATCGCCCGATGCGTGTCCAGTCGCCGTCCGTCGCGCGCCGCGCGCGCGCGTGGATTGAAACAGGGGGCGTTCTACATCGCGCTCGCTGAAGCGCGGGTCGCGCGCCGCGCGCGCGCGTGGATTGAAACTGACAACGCTTCGCCGTACCGACACGGGACAACGGGAGTCGCGCGCCGCGCGCGCGCGTGGATTGAAACATGATCGACGGGAAGTGAGCGTGCTACACTCTTCGTCGCGCGCCGCGCGCGCGCGTGGATTGAAACATCGTAAAGCCGGTCGAGCGTGTCGGTGGCACGGAGTCGCGCGCCGCGCGCGCGCGTGGATTGAAACGTCGAGGGCGTTGACACAGGCAAGCGGCGCGAGCTCGCAAGTCGCGCGCCGCGCGCGCGCGTGGATTGAAACAGTCTTCCCGCTCGCCGGCTGCCCCACGATCACCAGTCGCGCGCCGCGCGCGCGCGTGGATTGAAACGCTATCCGCCGGTCGTATTCGGCTGGACCGAGCCCCGTCGCGCGCCGCGCGCGCGCGTGGATTGAAACTGCAACTGTCCGACAGCGCTTTGCCTTCGCGAACGTCGCGCGCCGCGCGCGCGCGTGGATTGAAACCCATGTCCGAACTTGCCTCCGTCGCCGACCAGTGTCGCGCGCCGCGCGCGCGCGTGGATTGAAACTCGATAGTCGATTTCGTCGTCCACGATCACGACGTCGCGCGCCGCGCGCGCGCGTGGATTGAAACGGTATTCACAGTTCGGCTACGTCGCGTTTGAGACGTACGTCGCGCGCCGCGCGCGCGCGTGGATTGAAACCGATCATAGAGCCGCTCAAAGCACGCGGCGAGGTCGCGCGCCGCGCGCGCGCGTGGATTGAAACTCCATGTGGTAGACCTTGGCGCGAATCTTACTCGTCGCGCGCCGCGCGCGCGCGTGGATTGAAACTGTCAGGCGCAGCGCAAGGGCAACGACGAAGGAAGTCGCGCGCCGCGCGCGCGCGTGGATTGAAACACTCATGCCGTCACATTTCAGGCCGTTGACCGCGAGTCGCGCGCCGCGCGCGCGCGTGGATTGAAACGATGAGCCGCTACGTGGCAGGGCGACGTTCGGATGTCGCGCGCCGCGCGCGCGCGTGGATCGAAGTTCAGATCTCGACCTGAGGCGCCGACTCCGCGAGTGCGCGCTCGCGCTGTGCCCTAGTGCCGGATCGAGCGGCGCCGCGGAGTCGTGCCGCCGCTCGCCGCCGCCGCGCTCAATGCGACGCCGCAGCGATTCGCGACGCGCACCCAATAGCGGCCCGGCGGAGCATTGCGTAATGTGCTTTCGGTTGCGTTGTCGATCGGCGTGCGCGTATCGCCGCTCTCGCCGGCGAACCAGGCGTAGGACAGTGGAAGCGCTCCGGTTGCCGTGACGGTGAGTGAGCCGGAAGGCTGCGATGTGATGGCCGGCTTCGCGCAATCGGGAACAGGTGCCCCGCGATTGGCGCGCACGAACTCGAGCCAGAGCGCGCGCGCCTCCGCATCGTTGCGTACCGGTTGCGGCGCTTCGAAGTAGTTCAGCAACTGCTCGTCGGTCTCGTCGCCGCGCAGCTCCCACGCGTCGGCGAAGCCGAGGTAGTTGTGGGCGTTCCAACCGTACTTCAGCGATGCGGGACGGCTCGCAAAACGCTCGGAGCCTGGAGGACCGGGCCAGATCCACGGTGCGCCGCTGGCCCAGACGAAGCGGGCGTCTTCGTGACCGGCCGGGTGGTAGCGGGCGGGCACGGGATCACCGGCGCGCCGCACGCGCAATCGCGAGACGCCGTGCGTGCCGAATCCGCCGGCGAGCACGGCGCCGCGCGGATCGACGGCGATGAGCCACGGATAGTGCGGCGCGTTCGTCTCGTCGCGCGCTCCCCATCCTTCCGGATACGGATTCCAATGCTCGCCGAACACGAAGCGGCTCTCTCCTCCGTCGGGAGGCAGCCATGCGTAGATCTCGTTGTAATGCGCGCCGCCGTCGCCCTCGATCTCTTCACCGACGGCCTTGCACCAGTAGATCCCGTTCTTCGGACCGCTGTTGCCCCAGCGGTCGACGTCGAGCCATGCCCACCCGCGATAGTTGTCCTGACCGTCGGTTCCGAAAATCTGATGGACGTTGCCGAGGAGGCGCGCGGTGCCGGTGAGCGGATCGATGCGGCGGATGGAGCCGAATCCGAGCTCGAGGAGCACGAGATTTCCGTCGCTGTCGACGCGGATGCATTGCGGTTTGTAGATGTCCGGCTGACTGTCCACGGTAAAGCGGCTCAATGCGCGGCTGGCGTCCTGATCGAAGACGTCCGTTGCACCGCGACCGCGCAGCCGGTCCATCATGCCGGGACTTCCAAACAGCGTCGTCACCACGCCCTCGCGCGTGATTTTGCGGATGGCGTCGTTGTCCTGATCGGCGACGTAGAGCGCGTCGCTCACGGGATCGAAGACGATCGATGCCGGACCGCGGAAGCGGGCCGCGTGCCGCGTGCCGTCCGCGAATCCGGCGGAGTGATTCGGATCGCCCGCGAACACGCTCACGCGCACGCGATTCGTCTCCAGATCCTCGATCTCGATCTTCCAGACGCAGTGGTCTTCGTATCCGACCACGTACCAGATGCTTTCGTTCTTCGGATCGATGGCCAGGTCGAGCGGGGTGAAGAGCTCGCCGCGCCCCTCGATCCATTGCCCTCGCTTCTCCATGACCGTGCGGATCGTGGCGAGCGGTTTCGAGCTCCAGACCGGATCGCGGCCGGGCTGCACGCGCCAGCCGGCGACGGTGACGATCTCGCCGTCCGGTTTGAGATAGCGCGCAGGCCCGCCCGTCTCGACGAAAGCGAAGCCTCCCGTCGAGTCGACCTGGCCGGAGACGTAAGCGCTCATCCATCCGACGCCGCGCGGGCCATCGCGAAATGGGAACTTCTCGTGTGCCGCATCCACACGCAGTGAACGATGGTCCTGGCTCTGATTCGGATCGAGAGCGCGCGCGAACGGCACGCCGGGATGCGGCGGATCCTCCCACCACAGTTGTGCCCCGGCCACGTAGCTGCCGTTCGGCGCGAGTTGTTCGAGATAGAGGTCGGTCTCGTGCGGCGGTGCGGTCCACGGCGTCACCAGCGGATTCGCGGGATGTCCCGCCATCCGCCGCTGCCGCGAGTCGACGTACACGACGGCGGGACCGAAATCGCCTTCGCCGTTGTAGCCGGTCACGCTGTTGATGACCGGCACGAGCGTCGACACCGCGCGGCCGCGCGTGATGTGCAGAAACGCGCGGTGCGGTTTGAAGTCGCGATGGTTCACGCCGCGCACGTCCACGCTGATGTCGTGGAATCCGTCGGCGAGTGCATCGAGGGCTGGATTGTCGATGCGCAGCGTGAAGGTGAATCCGCTCGAGGCCGCGAGCCAGTCCGAGACGGGAACGCCGTGCACGGTGTAACGCAGTTCGATTCCGCTATCGGCGGGCGCGATCGTGTCGGCGGCCGAGCGGCTGCCGCGGAAGATGTTCACCCGCAACCCCACCGCCTCGGACTCCGCAGCCGTGTGATGTCCGTGATGCAGGTGCATCCAGTGCGGATCCTCGGGCTCGAGGCCGGAGTCCTTCAGCACTTCGACGGAGTACGGCGCGAAATGAAGCGGCCACTCCTGCGCGGCGACCGAAGATGTGATGAGGGCGGAGAGAAGGAACGCGAGGCGCATCGATCAACATTCTCGGCCGGTTGGCTGCGCGGGGCTGTGCCTCCGATCACGAACGCCTTCGAGTATCATTCCGCTCCGTCCAGGATGACCCGACCGAATCAGGAGCTCGTACGTGATGTGCAGACGGTGACACCCGCCGGTGAGCCGACTGCCGCCCTTCCCGCCGGAGTGATTCGGCGCGATGCGATCACGCACATCGACGAGCGCGGTTCGGTGGTCGAGCTGTTCGATCCGCGATGGGGCTGGCATGCGGACCCTCTCGTCTTCGCGTACAGCTTCACCATCCGGCCCGGATTCGTCAAAGGGTGGGGGCTTCACAAACAGCACGAGGATCGCTACTTCATCCTCTCCGGTGAGATGGAGCTCGTCATGTATGACGAGCGGCCCGATTCGCCGACGTACGGCCTCGTGTCGCGGGTCGTGATGTCGGAGCTGCGGCGCGGACTGATCAACATTCCGGCAGGTGTCTGGCACGCCGATCACAACATCGGACAGAAGGACGTCGTGGTCGTGAACTTCCCCACGATTCAGTACGATCACACGAGTCCCGACAAATACAGATTGCCGCTGGAGAATGACCGGATCCCGTTCCGGTTCCACGACGTCCGAGGCTTCTAGTGGACATTCAACATTGAAAGCGTAGGTACCAGGGCTTGTCATCCCGAGCGTGAGCGAGGGACCCGGGGGTAGGGTGGCACGAAGCCGGCGCGTCGTGCCGCCGCCCGCCCGGGTCCCTCGCTCACGCTCGGGATGACAAGACTGGCCACGCATGCTTTCAAGGTTGGAGGTCCGGTAGTGCCGCGGTTCACGGTCATTCTTCCGACTCATAATCGCGCGGACGTCCTTCCCTTCGCGATCCGTTCCGTGCTCGCACAGACCGTCGCCGACTTCGAGTTGCTCGTCGCCGGCGACGGCTGCACCGACTCCACGGCCGCGGTCGTGCAGAGCTTCGGGGATGACCGCATTCGCTGGCTCGAACTTCCGAAAGCGCCGCACTTCGGCTACGCCAATCGAAACGTCGCGCTGCGGCAGGCGCGCGGCGAGTTGATCGCATACATGGCGCACGACGATCTCTGGCTTCCCGATCATCTCGAGATCCTCGGCCGCGCCTTGGACGAGGACGGAGTCGACCTTGCGTACAGCCTCCTTCTCCTCGTCTCCACGCGAGGCGTCGTCACGCCGAAGATCCAGAATCTCAACGAACGCGCGCTGCTGCAGAAGATGTGTCGCGGCCTCCGCCGCGGCCTCGGCATCAGTTGCGTCGCCCATCGCCGCGACGCTCTGGAGAGATTCGGCTACTGGGATGAAGCGATTCCACGCGCCGGCGATACGGAGCTGTGGTGTCGCATCATCAATGGTGGAGGGCGATTCACGTACGTCCCGGTGCCGACGGCGCTGCACTTCGTCGCGGCATGGCGAAAGGCCACGTGGCGCTACCGCCTCTTCGTGGCTGTCTGCCTGCTCGAGGGCTCGCTCCCGCCTGAGCTCCGGTTCTCGATTCCCGACGGCATGTCGGAGCAGGAAACGCTATGGCGGCATCTCAGCGGCGACCTGCGCACGCGTACGCGGGACTTGCGTCGCGCCGTGCAGCTTCATCTCGACCGGAGAGTCTCCGCGCCGTATCTGTCGAACGTGCTCGCACTCCTCAACGATCTGCTGCGATGACCCGAGGCGGAGGCTTCCTTCCTGGTCCCGGCTACGCAGAGAGGGTAGGGAAACCCGCCAGTCTGGCTCTCCTTAGATAGTTCCTGTCCTGGCGTGGCTAAGTTGAAGTAAAAGAAGGTAGATACGGCGCAATCGGGGTTGCTTTTTCTGAGCCGCCTCGTTAGAATCGTTGTGGCTAAACAACTGATTTTAAACGAGATAGATCTCAGAAAGAGGCC
>DATLFB010000130.1:0-28509 GCA_035525285.1 Thermoanaerobaculia bacterium | reverse complement strand
CCCCCCCCGCTCCCCCCCCGCCCCCCCCCCCCGGCGCCCCCCCCGGGGCGGGCGGGCGTCCCCCCGGCGGCGCGGGCCCCCCCCCACTCCACACATCAGCGGCAGCCGCTCGCGTCGATGTCGCGCCGCAGATAGCTCGTCACCCCGGTCGACGGATCCGACACCGCGAGCGACAGCACGTACCTGCCCGGCCTCACGCCGATCGTGAGCGGATGCGACAGATCGCCCGGGCCGAGCGGCACCGGCGTCGTGCGCACGTCCGACTCCTGGTTCAGCTCGTCGAGCAGCGCGAAGTGCAGCTTCAGCGTTTGCGCGCCTCCGGCGGGGACGATCTTCGCGCGCGGCACGAACACGTTCACCGGCACGACGCAGCGTCCGGCGAGATTCGCCGCCGTTCCGACGGCGACTTCCGCGCCGTGCGGATTCTCCGACTTCGCGAGATAGAGCCGCGAGCGCACCGCGCGCTCGATCTGCTCGTCGCGCGTCAGCGGCTTGCGATGCCGCGCCGCGACGACGCGCAACTCCGGCCGCGCTTTCACCTTCACGCTCACCTTCGCGAGCCGCGTCGATGCGGACGCGCGCACGCCGAGGGAGTAGTAGGTGTCGAACTGCTCGGAGACGACGGCGAGCGCGCGGCCGAGATCGTTCTCGTTCGCGATGAAGCGTCCGCCGGTCTCGTGCGCGAGCATGCGCACGCCGTCCTGCAGATTGGCGCGGAACGCGGTCGTGCTGATCTGCGCAATGCGGTGGATCTCCTCCACACCGGGCGTCGCGAGCCCGCGCGCGCCGCCCACGTCGATCGCGTAGAAGGGCACGTTCAGCGCCTGCGCCTGTCTCGACAGCTCGTGATACCGGCGCGAGCGGTCGTAGCGCATCCCGTCCATGATCTGGTTGTAGCCGCCGCCTGCATTCCTCGCGATGGTCTCCATCAGATCCGCGTCGAGCCCCTCGACGCCTCGCGCCCGCGTCATGCGATCCCAATATTCGAACAGATCCGCCGCCGGCTGCAGCGGCAATCCTTCCGAGATGTAGAGCAGCGACTTGCGTCCCTCGAACGCGCCGGCGAGCCTGGTCACCTCGCGCAACGCATCGAGCGTCTGATCGACCTCGCGTGCCTCGCGGTCGGCGTAGCCGATCATCCGGATCCACGCGTTCTGCACGGAGTGCGCGTACTTGTGGCCGGTGATGCCGAGCATCGCCTCGTCGATCGTCTTCAGGATGTGCCGGCGCTCGGAGTCGTTCAACATCGCCGGCTCCTTCGCCATCTTCTCCAGCTCCGCGATGAGCGGGCCGGCGCGCTCGGCCGGCCGCGTGCGCACGTCGAGCCTGCCGTTCCAGCGCACGAGCATTGCCGACGTCGCCGGTCCGACGTTCGCGGCGACGTACTCCTTCAAGGCATCGATCGCGCGCGCCTTCGCGTGCTGCGTGAGGCGCGTGTCGTCGATGAAGACGACGACCGTGGTCGGAAGCAGCGTCTCGCCCGACACGCCCGCGCGCCGCGGAGATCCGGCGGGGTGCTCGTCGACGATCGCGCCGCGTTTGACGGCGTAGAAGTTCGTGACGCCCGCGCGGCGCTTCCCGATCTCGACCTCGAAGTCGTCGCTCGTCAGACCGTCGACGCTCTTTCCGTCGCGGTCGAGCACGACCACGTCGAGCTCGAGAACGCTCACCTCGATCGACTCGCGAAGCTGCGCGGAGAGGGTGAGGGGGAGCGCGAGCAGAAGCACAGTCAGGAATGTGCGCATGGGCGTGAGTATGCTCCGGGTCACGCGGCCGCGCAGTTACGCGGTTGTAAACCCGCGCAACCAGATCGGGCAGAGCTGTTGCACAATGCGCGGCGCATGACGAAACGCCTTCTGGTTGGACTGTTTCTCTTCGCCGCACCCGCATTCGCGCAGCTCGATCCGCTGCGCAACGTCTCGGGGACGACGCAGCACATCGGCGGCGCGCCGTGGGTCACGAACAGCAGCGGCGCGTGGACGTTTTTTCACGCCCTCTCCGCGCACGTGACGCAGGTGAGCGAGACCGGCCCCGAGGAGCAGAACAACGAGGTGTTCTCGACGAACTGGCTCGCGGCGGGCGCGCATCGCCACGTGGGCGAGCGCGCATTCGTGCTGCTGCGCGGACGCGTGTCGCTCGAGCCGGTCACGATTGCCGACAACGCCGGCTACCCGCAGATGCTGCAGTTCGTGTCGGCGGAATCCGGCGGCGTGCTGGTGGACCGCATGCGCCCGCACGATTTCCTCGGCGAGGCGGCGCTGCAGGCGGGCTGGCGTCCGAGCGCATCGACGCTCGTTCACCTCTACGTTGCCGCGGTCGGCGATCCCGCGCTCGGCGCCGCGCCGTTCGCGCTGCGCGCGTCCGGCGCCGACTTTGCGGAAGCGCCGTTCGCCTACGATGTGCAGGAGCCGTCTCACGACGCGACCCGCGTCGTGACCCTCGGATTCGCCTCGCGTCTCTTCGCGCTCGAAGGCAGCGTGTTCCACGAGGCGGTCACGTTCGACGATCACACCGAGATCGACGACGGCGACATCGACTCGAGCTCCGTCCGCGTCACGCTCACCCCCACGCCGAATCTCGCCATTCAGGTCTCACGCGGCACCCTCGGCGAAGACGCCGCCGAACGCGAAGTGTCGACGGCATCGCTGACCTACGGCACGACCAACATCGCCGCAACCGCGCTCTGGACCCGCCGCGAGCGCGAAGGCGATCCGACGCAGACCGCGTACGGCATCGAGCTCACCCTCCGCGGCGCCCGCCACACCGCGATGGCCCGCGCGGAGTGGGTCGATCGTCCGTTGGGATTCCCCGACGTCGTGTCGAGTACCACGACCGAACAAACCACGCATTTCGCCGTCGGCTACATCTGGGACTTCATCAGCCGCCCCCGCCTCCGCGCCGGCGCGGGCGTGAACATCGACTATCACACGCAGTCGCATGAGCTGCCGGCGCGGTACGGACACAAGCCACAGTCGATCTACGCGTTCGTGCGGGTTCGCAGCGCGGGGTATTAGCGCGCAGATTGACTCGCCCCTCACCCGGCCCTTCGCTTCGCGAAGGGCCACCCTCTCCCCACAAGCGGGGCGAGGGGACTGAATGCCGCCGCGGTCGCGCTTACGAGTCCCTTCTCCCGCTTGCGGGGAGAAGGTGCCCGGAGGGCGGATGAGGGGCGCGTCGATCCAGACTAATTTCCTGCCGCGATTCGCGCTATCCTTTTCTCAGTCCCAAACAACTGAGAGGAGGTCCGGATGAGCGACTCCCCGAGGTGGACACGCCGCAGTTTTCTGGATGCCGTCGGACGCGCGGGTGGTGCCGCGGCCGTTTACGAGACGATGGTGGCGATGGGGATGATCCGCGTCCCCGACGCGTTTGCGGGACCGCCGGAGATCCCGCAGGAGCATGGCCGCGGCCAGCGCGTGGTCATCCTCGGCGCGGGCATCGCCGGACTCACGGCCGCCTATGAGCTGAACAAGGCCGGCTACGAAGTGATCATCCTCGAGGCGAAAGAGCGGGCGGGCGGCCGCAGCTACACCGTGCGCCGAGGCTACACGATCGAGGAGAACACCGGCACGAAACAAGTCTGCCAGTTCGACGATCATCCCGACTTCTATCTGAACGCCGGGCCGGGCCGCCTCCCCTACCACCACACCGCGATCCTCCACTACTGCACGCTGTTCGGAGTGCCGCTCGAGGTGTACACGATGATGACGCGCGCGAACTACTTCCAGCGCAATGAGTCGTGGGACGGCCGCTCCGTCGCGAACCGCCGCATCGCCAACGACACGCGCGGCTGGATCTCGGAGCTGCTCGCCAAGTGCGTCGTGAAAGGCAGTCTCAACGCCGAGCTGAAGGCGAAGGGCGTGGACAAGAACCAGTTCCTCAACCTCCTCACCGTCTTCGGCGACATCGATCCCGACGACAAGTACGACTACCTCGGCTCCTCGCGCTCCGGCTACCTCGTTCAGCCGGGCATCGACTCGTGCGGCAAGCTCCTCAAGCCGCTCACGCTCGCCGATCTCGTGCAGTCCGACTTCTGGAACCACCGCTTCTATCAGGCGGAGGAGTACGAGTGGCAGCCGACGCTCTTCCAGCCGGTCGGCGGCATGGATCAGATCTGGCGCTACGGCTTCCTGCAGAAGTCGCCGGTCGGGAGATTCATCCACTACAACCAGGAAGTGGTGAACGTGGAAAACGTGACGGAGGATGGGAAGGCGAAGGTGAAGATCGTCTTCCGTCCGTCCGGCGGGCTCGCGCAGGTCGTCTCGTCGATCACTGCGGACTGGTGTATCTCCACGATCCCGCTGCCGATCCTCGCGACGATCACGAAGGACAACAACTTCAGCCAGCCGTACAAGGACGCGATCGCCGGCGTGGAGTTCGCTCCGACGGTGAAGGTCGGATGGCAGACCAACAGCCGCTTTTGGGAAACGAGCGACGAGATGTACGGCGGCATCTCGTACACGACCGATCCGATCACGCAGATCTGGTATCCGTCGTGGGCGTACTTCAAACAGAAAGGCATTCTCACCGGCGCGTACAACTACGACGACGACGCGCTTCGCTTCGGGAAGATGTCGCTGCAGCAGCGGCTGGTCGAGGCGATGAAGGGCGGGAAGAAAGTGCATCCGGAGTTCGAAGCGAACGTGCCGATCGAGCTCGGACTCTCGATCGCCTGGCAGAACGTCCCGTGGCAGCTCGGCGGATGGGCGGACGACTGGTCGTGCGACAAGACCATTCCGGAGACGCTGCTGAAACCGGAAGGGCATTTCTGGGTGGCGGGCGATCAGGTGTCCTACCTCTCGGGCTGGCAGGAAGGCGCGGTGCGCTCGGCGCATCACGTCATCGCCGGAATCACGGGCGTGGCCGCGCCGAAGAGGATGCTGAAGGGTGTGCCGCCCGCGGCGTCGATCCGGAAGGCACCGGGCACGCGCAGACGGACACGCGGATTGCCGTAGTCGAGGAGAAGGAGTGCGGCCGCGCGGCTGCCGCACTCCGCATCCCCACCAGATGAGGAGGGCGGACGTCTCGTCCGCCGTGGGGGGCGGACGGGACGTCCGCCCTCCTCTACTCCCCCAGCTTCTCCTTCAACTCCGCGAGCGCGCGCGACAGCTCCTCGACGCGCTCCTCCAATCGCAGCACGCGCGCGGAAAGCGGCTCGCCGCCCATGCGCAGTTCGGTCTCGGCGGCGGGTGCGGGCTCCGCGATCGCGCCGCCGGCCGTGTGCGCCCAGCGCTCTTCCTTCTGGCCGGGGCGGCGAGAGAGCTGCTGCACGAGCGGCTCGCTGTGCGCACCCATGTCGCGAAGCAGTTCCTCCACTTCGCGGACCGTGTCGAAGGACTGCAGGCGATCGCTGCGGCCGCGCAGCTCGCCCGCCGTTTGCGGACCGCGGAGGAAGAGCAGCGTGAGCAGCGCCTTCTCGCGGCGATCGAGATGCCACACGCTGTCGAGGTTGTGATCGAAGCGCACCGCGCGGCCGCCCATCACGCGCCACACGAGCTTCTCGTCCTGCAACCGGTCGAGCGCGCGCTGCACCTCATCCTCGGCCAGCTCCATCACCGGCTCGCGATTCGATTTCTGATTGCACGCCGCGACGAGCGCGTTCAGCGTCAGCGGGTAGTACTCCGGCGTCGACAGCTGTTTCTCCATCAGCGAGCCGAGGATGCGGATCTCGACCGGGTCGAGCGTGCGCGGGACGCGCGGGCGATGCCTGCCTTCGGTGTCGAGTGTCGGGATGAACGTCATGCAGCGGATTCTAACGAATGCGCGAACACCGCCTCGCGCGCGCGCCGCGAGTGGCCGAAGTAGTTGTCCGCGCGCATCGCCACCTTGCGCGCCAGGGCCATGAACGTGGTCATCTTTCCGCCGAACACGTTGATCAGATTTCCCTCGCGCAGGACGCGGAAGTCGCGGTCGATCGCGCTCGGATTCGTCGCCCGGCCGACCAGCGGACGCACGCCCGCGAACGCGGAGGCGACATCGGCGTGCGAGACCGGATCGCGGAAGTAGCGGTTGAAGCGGCGGATCAGATAGTCGATCTCCTCATCCGTCGGATGCACGAAGTCCGGCGGCTCGCGCTGCAGCACCTCGGTCGTCCCGACGAGCGTCGTCTCTTTCCACGGCAGAACGAAGAAGACGCGGCGGTCGGTGCTCGACTGCAGCAGCAGGCCGCTCTCGCTGATGCGGCGCTCGAGCACGATGTGCGTGCCGCGCACGAGGGAGAGCGTGTATGGCGTCTCGATCCCGTTGCGGCGCAGCAGCTCGTTCATCCACGGCCCGGCGGCGTTAACGACGAGATCGAAGCGCGACTCGTCGCCGTGATTCGTGCGGATTGCCCACTCGTTTCCCTCGCGGCGGATCTCGTCGACGCGCGTTTCCTCGCGCACGCCGGCGCCGTCGCGAAGGGCCGAGGCGACGACGGTGCGCACGAGCGCGTAGTCGTCGACCTGCGCGTCCCAGTACGAAAAGCCGCCGAGGAGACCGGTCGTCTGCAGCGGAGCCCGCTCGGTCAGGCTTTGCACATCGAGGAAGTGATGAGCTCCAATCTTTGCAGATCCGGCAAGGGCATCGTAGAGCAGCAATCCCAGCCTGATCATCAGGCGGCTGCGCGGGCTGTCCTCGTAGACCGGAATCAGGATCTCGATCGGCTTCACGAGGGAAGGGATCCGTTGCAGCAGCCACGAACGCTCGCGCAGCGACTCGTGCACGAGACCGAAGCGGAGCTGCTCGAGGTAGCGCAGTCCGCCGTGAATCATCTTCGTCGTCGCGGACGACGTCTGCGCGCCGCAGATCCCCTTCTCGAACAGCGTGACGTCGTAGTCGCGCCGCGCGAGCTCCCAAGCCACGCCGGCGCCGTTGATTCCGCCGCCGACGACGGCGATGCGATCGTGGCGGTTCATGGGTTTCATCTTAGCGCTTAGGGGTTAGGGGTTAGGGAAGACCACTTGCCGCCTAAGAGCTAAAAGTTAAGAGCCAAAAATCTGGCAGCCCGTTCGCAATGCCTCAGCCGTATGAGTTTGCCGGTCTCGTTCCTCCAGCCGGTCGACGGGGGCGCAAAAGGTGACCTCGCGGTCTTGCTGACGGGCGGCGGGGCGCGCGCGGCGTACCAGGTCGGACTGCTCAAGGGAATCGCCAGACACTTCCCGCGCCAGCGATTTCAGATCATCACCGGCGTCTCCGCCGGCGCGATCACCTGAACGCGCTCGCGCTGATGACGCTCGACTACTCGACCGGCCAGACCGTGCGCTGGGTGCAGGGGCGCTACTTCGATTTCTACGAGGGACCGAACCGCCGCACCGCGCTGACGCGCTTCACGGTCGAGCACGTGCTCGCGTCCTCGGCGCTGCCGTTCGTGTTCCCCGCGGTGCGCATCGCCGGCGAGTGGCACGGCGACGGCGGCATCCGTCTCGCGGCTCCGCTCTCCCCCGCCGTGCACCTCGGCGCGACGCGCATCATCGCGATGTCGACCGGCTACCAGCGCACGGCTGACGAGGCGTCCACACCCGTCCTCACGGGCTATCCGCCCGCTGCACAAATCCTTGGGCAGCTCATCAATGCCGTGTTCCTCGACGTGATCGAGGAGGACGTGATGCGGATGGAGCGGATGAACGAGATGCTGCGCAAGATGCATCCGGAGGAGCGCGACGGGATGCGGCCGATCGACCTGCTCGTGCTGCGGCCGTCGATCGACCTCGGCAAGCTCGCCGGCGATTACGAACAGCTCCTGCCGCGGAAAGTGAAGCTCCTCGTGCGCTCCCTCGGCGCGAAGGAGACTGAGTCGCCCGACTTCGTCTCACTGCTCCTGTTCGAGCCGGCCTACACGCGCCGCATCATCGAAGCCGGCGAGGCCGACGTCGAGGCGCGGCTCGACGAGATCCGCGCATTCCTCGGCGAGGACGAGCACGAGTTCGAGGCGGCTGGGTAGATATAATCCGGCCACGAATGCCAGTTCTCAGCCTCGAACTCCTCGGCGACTTTCGTCTGCGTTCCGAGTCGGGCTCGCTGCTCTCGATCTCCGCAAAGAAATCGCAGGCCATGCTCGCCTACCTCGGCGTCCGGCCTTCGCAGCAGGTGTCGCGCGACAAGATGGCCAGCCTCCTCTGGAGCAGCACGGCGCCCGAGCAGGCACGGCAGAGTCTGCGCCAGACGCTCTCGACGCTGCGCAAGGAGCTCGCGCAGATCTCGCCGAAGAAGATCCTCATCGAAGAAGGCGACTTCCTCTCACTCGACGCGTCTCTCGTGTACGTCGACGTCGTCGAGTTCGAAACGCTCGTTTCGGCCGGGACGCCCGAGGCGCTCGATCCCGCGACGCGGTTGTACGGCGGCGATTTTCTCGACGGCTTCCTGCTCGACGAGGAGAAGTTCGATCAGTGGGTGATCGCGGAACGCGACCGCCTGCATCGCCTGGCGCTGCGCGCGCACACGCAACTGGTCGAGCTGCTCACACGCAACGATGCAATCGACGCGGCCATCGCGACCGCGCAGCAGTCGCTGCGCATCGATCCGCTGCAGGAGCCGATGCACCGCACGCTGATGCGGCTCTATCTCAAGAGCGGCGATCCGGCGAATGCGCTGCAGCAGTTCGATGCCTGCGCCAAAGTGCTGCGGCGCGAGCTCGGCGTCGAGCCCGACGCGGAGACCAAGGCCCTGCAGCAGGAAGTCATCTCGCTGCGCAAGCGCCGCACGGTGCCGCCGGAGGGCGAGCGTCAGGACGCGCGCAAGACGGTGCTGGTCGTGGAAGACAACGTCCTCAATCGCGAGCTGGCAAACGCGCTGCTGAAGAGCGCGGGCTACAACGTGCTGCTGGCAAAGGACGGCGCGGAGGCGCTCATGCTCATCGGACGCGAGAAAGTCGATCTGATGCTGCTCGACGTCGACCTCCCCTTCATCGACGGACACAAAGTGCTCGAGGCGCTGAACGAGAAGGGGATGGAGGTGCCGACGATCTTCATCTCCGGACTGCCGGGCGAAGAGCCCGAGGTGAAGGCATTCGACATCGGCGCCGCGGACTTCATCCGCAAGCCGGTGAAGAACAGCGTGCTGCTCGCGCGGGTGTCGAAGGTGTTGAAGTGATCTTCCCTTCTCCCCGCTTGCGGGGAGAAGGTGGCCCTGACCCCGAGCCAAGCGAGGGGGAAGGGCCGGATGAGGGGACGCCCCTCACCCTGGCCCTCTCCCCGCAAGCGGGGAGAGGGGACTGGGACCGCGTTACCAGACCTTTTTCACTTTCCCATCCTTCGATCGAACCTCGAACTTCCACGTCTCGCCCTCGCGCGTCGCGGCGATGAATCCGAAATCATCGTCCTGGTAGAACTCCGCGACCGTGCGCCCGCCGAGCTGCGTCGGGGCGCTCACCGGATCATCGAGCGCGGTTCCGCCGTTGCCGACGACGAACTGCGGGATTGCGTTGTCGGTGAACGAGAGAAGCTCGAGCAGATGAATGTGTCCCGCGAGCACGAGCGCGAGCGGCGGCACGTTTGCGCCGGCGGCCTGCCACGCTTCAGCCATCACGGGCGTCTCCTCGCCGTCCGGTCCCTGCGACCAGAACGGGTGGTGCAGCATCAGCCACGATCCGGAAGGGCTCTTCGCGTAGAGCCCGAGCTGATTGATGAACATCTGCTTCTGATCGTCCAGCACTTCCCAGTCATGGACCGCCGCCGAGTCGAAGACGATGAACCGCAGTTCGCCGGCCTGCGCGACGTACGGCGGCGTGAAGTCCGTGTTCGACGTGCACGTCTTCACGTTCTCCCACACGTAATTGCGCGGATCGAGAAAGCGGAACCAGCCCTCCGCGGCGCGGGAACAGCTCTCGTGATTACCGCGCACGAGCACCCACGGCGCGTTCGGCAGGAGTTTCTCCGCGGGCTTGAAGAAGTCGTCGTGCCAGCGCTTCCAGGTGTACGGCGCCTGCACCCACTTCCCCTTCTGCAGCATCGCCTCGCGATAGTAGTAGTCGCCGACGTGGAGGATGAGATCGGGATCCCACTCGGCGATCGTGTTCGCAACCGTCGCGAACGGCCACTTCTTCTGGTCGGCACAGTCCTGGATCGACGCCTTGCCCGACGAGCTCGCCTTGCGGCGGCAGCCGGTGTCGCCGAGGATCGCCACCTTCGCGGTGCGTTGCAGCTTCGCGACCGGCAGCTTCGTCTCGCCGATCGACGCGGACTTCGCGTGCGCCGGAATCGCGTGCTCGCACGCGGTCACCGGATACGCCGCGGACGGCGTCGAATGGATGCGCATGCGCGTCTCGACGCCATCGATCGTGATCGCCGGGCAGTCGCCGGACACGATCGTGCGCGCGATCGGGCCGGACGGGCCGTACGCGATCCACGCCGGATCGCGCGCAAGCGCGGTGAGCGGAACGAACGCGAGCACAAGGAGAGCACAGCCCCGCTTGCCTCGACCTCCGCGCCACCGTAGATTGCGAGTCATGAACCGAGAGAACAAGATCCTGGTGGTCGAGAACAACCCATCGATCAGTCGCGCCATAGAAGCGCAGTTTAACTGCGACTGCGCGACGGATGGATGGGATGCCATCGAAAAACTCGAGCACCGGGCCTACGCCGCGATCGTGATCGACGCCGACGTCCCGCGCCAGAGCGGCTACGGCGTGCTGACCTGGCTACGCGAAGAAGTGGGCGAAGCCCTCGGCAACGTGATCGTCATGACAGGCTCGGACCGCGACGCCGTGCGCCGCCGCTTCGGGCCGGCGCTGAACGTCGTCGCCAAGGCCGACGCCGTCGCGGAGATCACGCGAGTTCTCGGCTGAGGACTCGCAGAATCGCCTGCGCGCTCCGCTCCGCATCCTCCTCGCTGGTGGCCCAGTTCGACACCGAGATGCGCATCGCGGCCTTGTCGTGCCACGTCGTGCCGCCGAGCCAGCACGTGCCGTCGCGCTGAACGCCCGCGATCACGCGGCGCGTCAGGTCATCGTCGCCGCCGAAGCGCACGAGCACCTGATTGAGCACGACGTCGTTGAGGATCTCCACGCGCGGATCGCCGAGAAGGATGTCCGCCATCTGCCGGGCCCGCGCGCAACAGCGGTCGATGAGACCCTCGACGCCGGCGCGTCCGAGGGCCCGAAGCGCGGCGTAGACGGTGACGCCGCGCGCGCGGCGTGAGAACTCCGGAACCCAGTCGACCGCGTCGCGCTCCACGCCGCCGGTCTGCACGAGATACGCGGCGGTCGACGTCATCGCGTCGTGATGCTCCTTCGCGTGACGCACGATCGCGACGCCGCAGTCGTACGGCACGTTGAGCCACTTGTGCGCATCGGTCGCCCACGAGTCCGCGAGCTCGATGCCGTCGGCGAGCGGATGGAGCGAGCGGCTCGCGCGCGCCCAGAGTCCGAACGCACTGTCGATGTGCAGCCACGCGCCATGCGCGCTCACCGCCGCGGCGATCTCGCGCAGCGGATCGATCGCGCCGGTGTTCACGTTGCCCGCCTGCGCGCAGACGATGACCGGTCCCTTCAGATGATCGAGCAGGCGCGCCAGGCGGTCGGGGCGCATCCTCCCCTGCTCGTCGGTCTCGACGCGGAGCTGATGACGCGTGCCGAATCCGAGGTAGCGGAGAGCGACGTCGATGGTGACGTGCGACTCCGCGCTGGTGATCACGTGCACGCGCGGCGCGCCCGCGAGCCCCTCTTCCTCCACGTTCCAGCCCGCGCGACGCAGCACGCCGTGCCGCGCGGCGGCGAGACAGGTGAAGTTCGCCATCTGGCAGCCGGTCACGAAGCCGACGCCCGACTCGCGCGGGAGGTCGAAGAGGTCGAGCATCCATTCGCGCGCGACGTCCTCGATCACCGAGATCAGCGGCGAGGTCGCGTAGATCCCGGGATTCTGGTCCCACGTGCTCGTGAGCCAGTCGGCCGCGAGTGCGACGGGAAGACTGCCGCCGATCACGAAGCCGAAGTAGCGTGGGCCGGCGCAGGCCAGCGCGCCGCGCTCCGCCTGCGACGCGAGTGCGTCGATGACGGCGCCCGCGTCCTCGCCCGCGTCGGAGAGCGGAACACGCAATGCGGACAGAAGCTCGTCGCGCGTGGCACGCGCGCCGACGTGGCGCTCGGGCAGCGCGCGCAGGAACTCGCGGGCATGGTCGGTGGCGCGGGCGAGAAGGGTCTCGTCGAGGATGCTCGTCGTCATGCTGTTTCTCTCTATTTGTCCCCTCTCCCCGCTTGCGGCGAGAGGGCTAGGGTGAGGGGAGATTTTCGAGAACCGCCCCTCACCCTAACCCTCTCCCCACAGGTGGGGGGAGGGGACTGACTGATTGGACACTATGCTACACTTCTCTCGCATTAATCATGACAATCTGAATATGACAATCTGGGCACCACGCCTGCAAAAGTCTAACGATCCGATCTACGCGCGCATCGCCGATGCGCTCGAGCGCGACGTCCGCAAGGGCGTGCTCGTCGCAGGCAGCCAGCTTCCCACGCATCGCGATCTCGCGCGCGAGCTCGGCATCACGCCGGTCACGGTCACGCGCGCGTATTCTGAGGCCGCCAAACGCGGGCTGGTGGAGTCTTCGATCGGACGCGGGACGTTCGTGCGCGCGCTGCGCACCAACGGCGCTACCAGCAAAGAGATCGATCTGGCGACGAACGCGATCACGATCCCCCTCCCCTCGCCCTCGATGGCGCTCCTCGAGCGCGCCGCCGCGACCCTCGGCTCGAACTACGCGATCGGCCCCGGCAGCGAGCGCCATCGCGCCGCGGGCGCGGCGTGGATCGGACGCCGCACCGATCCCGCGCGCGTCGTCGTGACCGCGGGAACGCAGCACGCGCTGCTCCTCGCCCTCGCCGCGACGACGCGTCCCGGCGACGCACTGTTCTGCGAGTCGATCACGTATCACGGCGCGAAGGCGGCCGCGGCGCTCCTCAATCTGCGGCTCGTGCCGCTGCCGCTCGACCGCGACGGACTGCGTGCGGACGCATTCGAGCGCGCCTGCAGCGCGCGCACGGCGAAAGTGCTCTACACGATTCCGACGCTGCATAACCCGACCGGTACGGTGATGCCCGAGAAGCGCCGCCGCGAGATCGCGGCGATCGCCGAAAAATACGGCATCGCGATCATCGAGGACGACGTCTGCGGCTTCCTGATCGAGAAAACACCGCCTCCCCTCGCCGCGTTCGCGCCCGAGCGCACGCTCTTTCTCACCGGCCTCGGCAAAGCGATCGCGCCCGCGCTGCGGGTCGGCTATCTCGCGGCCCCCGAGGCGTTCCTGCAGCGCGTGCATGCGGCGCTCGCGGCGAGCGTGCTTTTTTCCTCCCCGCTCGTCGCGGAGATCGCGGCGTCGTGGATCGAAGACGGCACGGCGGGGCGCATCGTGCGCCAGAAGCGCGCCGAGGCTTCGCTGCGCAACCGCATCGCGCGCACGATCCTGCGCGAGACGAAGTCCGATCCGCGCTCGTTGCATCTCTGGGTCGAGCTGCCGCGCCGCTGGACGCCCGATGCCTTCGCCGAAGAAGCCCGCCGCCGCCGCGTCCGCGTCGCCTCGGCGTCATCATTCGCGGCCGGCGCAGACGTGCCGCGCGCGATCCGCATCAGCGTCGGCGCCCCCGCGTCGGTCGCGGAACTGGAAACGGCACTGCACACGATCATGGGCATCGAGGAGGAGCGCGCGCAGGAGCCGGTGGTGTGAGGGAGGGTTGCGCGGTTTCGCGGTTGCGCTGTCTCGCAGCACCGCGTGACCGCGGAGTAGCGCGGACATCCTGTCCGCCGTCGCGCCGGCATCCTGCCGGCGCCGAGCCGGCTGGAAGCCGGCGATACGGCGGGCTGGAAGCCCGCGGTACAGCGGAATCTTTACCAACTCAATGCGTTAGCAACGCGGGATGACCCGGCAGACGCGAGAGATCCGCATCGGCAACGTCACGATCGGCGGCGGCCATCCGATCGCCGTGCAGTCGATGGCCGCGACGCGGACCGTCGACATTCCCGCGACGATCCGGCAGGTGGAACTGCTCGAGGCCGCGGGCGCGGACATCATCCGCATCGCGGTCGACAATCCGAAGGACGTCGCCGCGCTGGCCGAGATCCGCGCGGCGCGGCCGGACGCGAATCTCTCGATCGACCTGCAGGAGAACTACAGGCTCGCCGAGAAAGTCGCGCCGTACGTGCAGAAGCTCCGCTACAACCCCGGCCATCTCTATCACCTCGAGCGCGAGAAGCCGGTCCACGAGAAGGTCCGCTACCTCGTCGACGTCGCGCGCGCGCACGGCTGCGCGATGCGCATCGGAGTCAACGCCGGCTCCGTCGATCCGGAAAAGCTGAGCAAGTATGACAAGCACGACAACATCACGCCGATGGTCGAGTCCGCGCGCGAGCATTGCGCGATGCTCGACGAGCTCGGATTCGATCAGTACTGCGTATCGATCAAGGATTCCGATCCGAACAAGGTCATCGACGCGAACATCCTCTTCGCCGGGCAGCGCCCCGACGTGCCGCTGCACCTCGGCGTGACCGAGGCGGGAATGCCGCCGGACGGGATCATCAAGACGCGGATCGCGTTCGAGCAGCTGATCACGCGCGGCATCGGCGACACGATCCGCGTCTCGCTCACGCTCCCCTTCGAGCGCAAGGGCGAAGAGATCACCGTCGGACGTCAGATTCTCGACGACATCGCCAGCGGCCGCTTCCGCTCCGTGCCGCGCTTCGAGCACAAGGGGCTGAACATCATCAGTTGCCCGTCGTGCTCGCGCGTGGAGAACGAGGCGTTCATCGATCTGGCTCAGAACGTGCGGGAAATGACCGAGTACGCGAAGCAGCACGACATCACCATCGCCGTGATGGGCTGCCGGGTGAACGGTCCCGGCGAAACGGACGATGCGGACCTCGGCATGTGGTGCGCGCCGAGCTTCGTGAACCTCAAGCGCGGCGAGGAAACGCTCGGGCAGTTCACGTACGATGAGATCCTCGGCCGGCTCCGCGTGGAGCTGGACCGGCTGATCGAAGAAAAGAAATCGGTGCTGAGTGCTGCGTGCTGAGTGCTGCGTAGATCATCGGCACGCAGCACGCTGCACGCAGCACGCATAAGGTGAATCGTTTGAAACAGCGCATCCACTACCTCATCATCACCGCCGCGGTGATCGTGCTCGACATCTGGACCAAGTGGCTGGTCGTGAAGCGCATCGACCTGCACGAGGCCATTCCGGTCATTCCGAACTTTTTTCAGCTCGTGCACGTGCGCAACACCGGCGCGGCGTTCGGGATCGGCGCGAATGCGTCCTCGAAGATCGTGCCGCTGCTGCTGAACCTCGGCGCGATCGCCGTGTTCTGCGTCGTGGTCGTATACGCGCTCCGCTCCGCGGTCACCGATCGCCTGCTGCAGACGGGACTGCACCTGATCCTAGGCGGCGCGGTCGGTAATCTCCTCGATCGCTTCCGCTTCGGCTACGTCGTCGATTTTCTCGACGTGTACATCGGCCGGCACCACTGGCCGGCGTTCAACGTCGCCGACTCCGCGATCTGCATCGGCATCGCCCTGCTCTTCCTCGACATGCGGAAAAAGCCGGAGCCTACGGTTGCGACTGCCGAATCAGCAGCAGGCTCCCGCTGAGGATCCAGAGCGCGATCGGGATCACCGACGATCGCCGCGTGGGCCCGAAGATCAACTCGCCGAGGTTGAACGACGCCCACGTCGACTCGTGCGAGCCGCGCGGATGCACGAAATGCGGGATCAGCTCGTCGACCGCCTGACGATTGATCGAGACCTTCCCCACGTGCGCGTCGCTCTCTCCCATCGTCTTCAGCGTGTCCGGCGGAATGTTGCCGGTGAGAAAGATCGGGACGAGGTACGCGCGGACGGGATGAAAGACGTTGCCGGGCGGCTGCACGTTGACGGACGCCGCGACGAACTGCATCGCGAATGACGGAATCGCGAGCAGGAGCACGAGCCACTGCCACCTCACGAACGCGAGCGGAATCGCGAGCAGCGGGATCATCGGGAGGATGTGGCGCGGGCCGAAGGCGAGACCGCCCTCCCATCCCGCCGCGAACGACGAGACGATGAGCACGAACATCGCGACGACGGCGCCGATCATCGCGAGCTCGCGCAGCATCACGCGGCGGCGGATCATGAAGAACGCGCCGGCGAACGCGAGCAGAAGCACGGGCGAAACGAAGAAGAGACCGCGGTATTCGGAGAAGGTGATGCCATGGAACGCATCCCATGATGGCGCGCGAAAGAGTCCGAGAATCAGTCCCTCTCTCGTGTGCCCGCTCTTGCCCGCGAACGTCGCCCGCCAGGGCGCGCCGAAGCAGACCGTGTGGTACACGGCGAGCAGGATGCCGAAGGGAAGACCGCCGAGGATGAATCGGAGCGCGTTGCGGCGCGAGTGGACGAATGTGCCGATCGCGAAGACCGCCGCGGCAGGAATGCAGAAGTAGAAGCACATCCCCGCGATGCCGGCGGCGACGCCCGCTAGCAGCGGACGCTCGTCGTCACAGGAGGGCGGACGTCCCGTCCGCCCTGGGCGGGCGGGACGCCCGCCCTCCAGCCAGACGAAGGCGAGGAGCAGAAAGAACGCGGCGGGGACGACTGAATAGAACACCGTCGAGTACGGAAAGACGATCGTTGCGAAGGCCGTGACGAGCGCGGTGCAGACCGCGGCGCGGCTCGACACGCCACGGCGTCGGAGATACGAAAAGAGCACGACCGGAATCAGCGCGCCGGGAATCGCGACCACGACCAGCGTCAGCACGTACACGTTGATCGTCATCACCAGCCACGAGTCGAGCGAGACGTGCATCGCGCGCTCGATCGTCATCAGCAGCGCGTATGGAATCGCCGCCAGGAACGGGAGGCCGGGAGGCTTGTTGCTGTACGCGTGCGCCTCGCGGCTCCAGCTGATGTCGCCCGTGTTCACGCGATAGCCGTCGATGTGGAACGTCTGGCGCTCGACGAGCGCGCGCGTGAGATCGAAGTGTGCGTTCTGATTCCAGCCGCCGCCGCCGAAGAACCACGCGTAGGCGACGAAGACGACGCAGAAGAGTCCGACCGCGATTCGGCGGTCGGGCCGGCACGGCCGGCAGCGCTGGTTGGCCAAGCCTTCTTGCAGCCTCATCGTGTGTCGGCTGCCGCAGCGTTTAAACCGCGATCTCCTTCACCTCGCCCACGATCAGCTTCGGCTCGGTCATCTCCTGCACCTGCTCCGCGCTCACGCCCGGCGCGACCTCGACGAGGCGCAGTCCTTCCGGCGTCACGTCGAGCACGCAGTAGTCAGTGATGATGCGGTTCACGCACTTCACGCCGGTGAGCGGCAGGTTGCACCGGTTCAGAATCTTCTTCTCGGCTTTTTTCGTCAGGTGCTCCATCGTCACGATGAGCCGCTTCGCGCCGGCGACGAGATCCATCGCCCCGCCCATCCCCTTCACCATCGCCCCGGGCACCATCCAGTTCGCGATGTCGCCTTCGGCGGAGACCTGCATCGCCCCGAGGATCGAGAGATCGACCTTGCCGCCGCGGATCATCGCGAAGGAGTCGGCGCTGGAAAAGTACGACGCGCCGGGCAGCACGGTCACGGTCTGCTTGCCGGCGTTGATGAGATCGGGATCGACTTCGTGTTCGGTGGGAAACGGTCCGAGGCCGAGGATGCCGTTCTCCGACTGGAGAATCACTTCCATGCCCGGCGGGATGCAGTTGGCCACGAGCGTCGGCATGCCGATGCCGAGATTGACGTAGAAGCCGTCGCGCAGCTCCTGCGCGGCGCGGCGGACGATCTGTTCGCGAGAGAGTGACATCAGGTTTTCCTCACCGTGCGCTGTTCGATGCGCTTCACGCGCGGCGCGACGATCATGCGATGGACGAAGATGCCCGGCGTGTGCACGCAGTCGGGGTCGAGCTGGCCCGGCTCGACGAGCTGCTCGACTTCGGCGATGCAGACCTTTCCGGCCGTCGCCGCCATCGGATTGAAGTTGCGCGCGCTCTTGCGGTACTGCAGGTTACCGAGCCGGTCTCCGCGCCACGCCGCGACGAGCGAGAAGTCGCCGACGATCCCGCGCTCCATCACATAGTTCCTGCCGTCGAACTCGCGCGTTTCCTTCCCCTGCGCGACGACGGTGCCGTAGCCGGCCGGCGTGAAGAACGCCGGAATCCCCGCGCCGCCCGCGCGCATCCGCTCGGCGAGCGTTCCCTGCGGCACGAACTCCACTTCGAGCTCGCCGGCCAGGAACTGCCGCTCGAACTCCGCATTCTCGCCGACGTACGAGGAGACCATCTTGCGGATCTGCCTGGTCTGCAGCAGCAGTCCGAGGCCCCAGTCGTCGACGCCGGCGTTGTTCGAGACGCAGGTGAGCCCCTGCACGCCCTTCTTCACCAGCGCGTTGATCAGATTCTCGGGAATCCCGCAGAGACCGAAGCCGCCGACGACGAGCGTGGAGTCGTCGGCGATGTCTTTGATGGCTTCGTCGGCGGTTGCAACTACCTTGTTGATCATGACGCGCGGGAAGATATCAAACGCCGCGCTTCGACGGGCACTCCCAGACATCGCGCAGCTTCTTCGCCTCGGGGCAATGATGCTGCGCGAACCAGCCGAGCGCGGCGGAGACGAGGAGCACGGCGACGAACGGCCAGACCGTCGCGCGCCAGACGGTATCGACCCAGCCGCGACGCTCGATCTTCTTCGCGCGCCGCGCCAGCGCGGCGGCGAGCGCTGCTTCGAATGCGGCTTCGCTCAGCAGCACCGGCGCGGTGTAGATCATGTAGATCGCGATGACGACGAGCGAGAAGACGAGCACGATGAGGAGCACGACAGCGCAGCCCTCGTCGCCGCCGTCGATGCCGCATCCCTTCAGCCCTCCCCCGCCGCCGGACGCTTTCGGCGCGGCAACCGCCTGCGACGCGTCACCCCAGCTTCCCGTCGCGCCGCCTCCGCCGAAGCGGCCGCCCTCGATCACCGGAATGTCCGTCGACCAGAATCGGCCCGCGAAATCGATGCCGTCAGCGGTGAGATCGAGCGAGTCGGAGTGATAGACGTTGATGTAGATCAGCCAGAGGCGAATCAGCGAAAGGAAAACGCCGTACGCCGCGCAGACGGCGAGCGCGTAGCGCAGCCAGAGCACATTGAGTCCCGCGAGCAGCAGAAGCTTCGTCGCGAGCAACCCGGCGAGATACGTCCCGCCGAGGATGAAGAACATGTGCAGGCGCAGGTAGAACCTGCGCTCGAGCCATGCGGCGACACGCTCCTTCGTCAGTGCGGCGCGTTTCAATGCGTATGCGCGTGATCGTGGTCGTGATCGTGGTCGTGATGGGGATCGCCGTGCGTGTGTCCCGGCATTCCCGACTCGACCTGCTCCACCACCTGTCGCGCGAGCTCGCGGAACGCGATCGCGGCCGGTGACTGCGGCTCGGCGACGACGATCGGCTCGCCGGTGTCACCGCCGATGACGACCTTCGGATCGATCGGCACCTCTCCGAGAAACGGCACGCCGAGGAGATCCGCGGTCTTCTTGCCGCCGCCGTGGCCGAAGATCTCTTCACGCTCGCCGCAGTGGCGGCAGATGAAGTAGCTCATGTTCTCGATGATGCCGAGCACCGGCACGTTCACCTTGCGGAACATCGCCAGCCCTTTGCGCGCGTCGATCAGCGCAACGTCCTGCGGCGTGGTCACGACGACCGCGCCGGTGAGCCCCGCCTTCTGCGTCAGCGTGAGCTGCGCGTCGCCGGTGCCGGGCGGGAGATCGATGATCATGAAGTCGAGCGTGCCCCACTTCACGTCGGTGAGGAACTGGTCGATGGCCTTCATCACCATCGGTCCGCGCCAGATCACGGGCGTGTCGGCATCGGTGATCAGGCCGAGGGACATCGTCTTCACGCCGTGTCGCTCCATCGGCATGATCTTCTCGTCGTGCTCGTCGATCTGCGGTCGTCCTTCGATGCCGAGCATCATCTGCTGCGACGGACCGTAGATGTCGGCATCGAGCAATCCGACCGTGTAGCCGAGCCCGCGCAGCGCAAGCGCGAGATTCGTCGACACGGTCGACTTTCCGACTCCGCCTTTGCCCGACGCGACCGCGATGCGGTACTTCACTCCTTCGAGCGCGCTCGGCGTCATCTGCGTCGAGCCGCCGGGTTGCGCGCCGCCGCGCGGGGCGATCTCGAGCTGCAGCCGCACATCGCTCACGCCTTCCACCGCGCGCACCGCGGCCTCGGCATCGCGCGCGATCTGCTGACCGATACTCGGATTCTCCGTCTGGAAGTGAATCGTGAACGAGACCGCGCCCCCTTCGACCGTCAGATCGCGGATGAATCCGAACGACACGATGTCGCGCGAGAGGCCGGGAAAGCGGACCTTCTTAAGTGCCTCGAGAACCTGCTCCTGCGTGGGCATGCGCACTCTCCTCCTGCAACCATCGTTCGTACGACTCGCGGATGATCGGGATGGCTTCTTCGGAGGAGCCCACAATCTTGATCACATCGAAGTCGGACGGGCTGACCAGTCCCCGCTCGAGCATCGTGTCGCGGATCCAGTCGATCAGTCCGGGCCACATTGTACCGACCAGGATCAGCGGATGCTCTTTCATGTGCTTGACCTGCAGGAGCTGCCAGACCATGAAGAGCTCCAGCGCCGTGCCGACCCCGCCAGGCATGACGATGAACGCCGAGGAGAGGCGGATGAAGTGATGGAGGCGTGAGAAGAACGTGCGATGCCGGAAGACTTTGTCGACGAACGGATTCGCCGACTCTTCCGTCGGCAGGTGAATGGCCAGGCCGAACGAGCGGGCGTTGCTCTCCGACTGCCCTTCGCGCGCGCCGGAGTTCGCCGCTTCCATCAGGCCGGGACCGCCGCCGGTGACGATGTCGACGCCCATGCGCGCGAGCTCGAAGCTGAGCTTCTTCACTTCTTCGTAGATCGGATCGCCGCGGCGGATGCGCGAGCTGCCGAACATGGAGACGCGATAGTGCTCGACGCGCTCGGGCTGGATCTGATCGAGATCGTTGATCGTCTCCCAGAGCTGGTAGATGGCCTTGTCGAGGATGTGCGTCGGATCGGCGGTCGGCGTCTTTTTGGCAGCCTGCGCCGTACGCAGCTCTTCGAGCTCAGGGGTGGTGGTTTCCCGATTTCGGGCGTGATTTGCCATGCCCCTGGGAGGAGCGAGGGGCGTGCCCGACGTAGCGGCGGGCTTCAGCCCGTCGTCGCCCGGCTGAAGCCGGGCGCTACGTTTATTTCGCGGTGATCCAGACGTCTTTCGAGAACTCATGCAGCTTCACCTCGGCCGCACGCGCGTCGGGCTCCGAGGAAAACTTCACGCGTACGCGGAAGATGGGACCCTTGTCCGTCGAGCCGCGCTCGACGTAGGCGGAGGTGAAGCCCTTCTCGATCAGGCGCGCGGCGAGCGTCTCCGCGGTCTTCTGATCGCCGGTCGAGAGGAGCTGCGCGTAATGCGGAATCGCCTCGGCCACGGTTTCCGTGGGCGCGGTTTCGGTTGCGGCGGGCACCGGCGCTTCTTCGACGACCGCCGTCGCGGCGGTGTCCGTCGTCTCCGTCACCGGTGCGGTGTCCGTGGGCTCCGCTTCCTCATCGGGCAGATCGACGATGCGACCTTCGCCTTTTTTCGGCGGCATGAGGCTCGCCTCGGTGACGACCGGCGTTTCCCTGCGAACGACCAGCCGCTCATCGACCTGTCCTTTTCCGATCATCAGGCCGAACGCGAACGAGGCCGCGAGCGAGAGCAGGAGCAGCACGAAGGCGACGAACGCCTGGCCCGCGGTGAGTGAGATTTCGTAGTGAGACTGATCGTCGGTGTGGTGCTGTTCTTCCATCCTGCCACCCTCCCGGAACGCACGAGATCATTTGGCGGCGGGAGCCGCCGCGTTCCAGTTTGTGTGATAGACGACACCGTTGTCAAAGTAGATCGCCGAAGCGCCGCCATCGGCTTTCGGGTAGATCCAGACCGAATACACGCGATTGTTCTGCACGACCTGCTTGATCCAGTCCTCGCGCGGCAGGCCGACGAGCTTCCGCACGTCCTCTTCCTTCATGCCGGTCTTCACCCCGGCAAACGAGCTCATCGAGACGAAGCGGCGCCGCTCGGCCGAAGCAATGCGCGCGACGGCGGTCGCATTCCCCGGCTCGAGCTCGAGGGCGCGGCGATAGAGCTCGAGCGCTTTCTCGTAGCGGGAGAGGACGTTCAGATACTCGTCACCGAGCCGGATCTTCTCGTCGGCGAGGATCTTCGCGGCGCGCGGATCGGCGGTGCGCTCGAAGTACTCGGTGAGCTTGTCGACGAACGCCTGATACGTCGCGGCGAGCTTCTGTTGGTTCTCGAGCACGATCTCGATCTGCTTCTTGCGCGTCGCACTCGCCGGCACCGGCTTCTGCGCCGCGCGCAGGGTCTGGATCCACTGGTAGTCGGCCGTGAGCAGACTCCACTCGCGATCGTTCGGCTGAGTGGGAGGACCGGCGGGGGCGCAGGCGGCTGCGAGGATGAGGATGACGAGGAGTTTCCGCATTCGGGAGGGGTTATTTTACGACGGTTGCGCGGTTGCGCGGTTTCGCGGTTTCGCAGTTCGATCCGACGCGAAGACAGTGATGAAGAGTTGCTTGTGAAAAAGGCGGAGCAAGTAGCGCGGGCCTCCGGCCCGCCGTAGCGCCGCCATCCTGGCGGCGCTGGTTTCTCGTCCTCGCCGGCTGGAAGCCGGCGAGACGGCGGGCAGGATGCCCGCGCTACTCGGGGTGGATGAGCGACGTCGTGCCGGTCTTCCGCGTCACCGCGTGACCGCGTAACCGCGTGACCGCGCGACCGCGTCACCGCGCAACCGCGTAACCGTCACGCCCGCTTCACCGGCTCCGCGAGCTTCATCGCCTCCGCCTCGAGCGCCGCGCCGAACTCCGATTTGATCTCGTAGATCCAGCCGTACAGCAGCTCGTTGCAGACGTTCTGCGCGACCACGCCGTGATTCCGCGAGCCCGACGCGTAGAGATTGTTGAGCAGCTGATCGAAGTCGACGCGACCTTCATTCACGAAGCTCATCCCCGACAGATACGGCAGCGTCTCCGGCGAGAGATGCAGCACCACGCGGTCCATGAAGTCGTAGACGTGATCGTCGATGCGCTGGAACACGAGAGCGAAGATGTCCTGGAAGACATTGTTGTAGCGCTCCACGACCGCCTCGATCTCGTACTCGCTCTCCTCCGCCGCGCGCTTTTCGTCGACCGCGGCGATCTCCGCGTCCTGAATCAGATTGACCGCGAGCAGCCCCCAGATCGTGCGGAAGGTCTGGAAGTTCGAGAGGTACGAGCGCGCGCAGAGCTGCTCCACCGTTTGCGGATCCGCGAGGAGCGAGAGCACGTGATTCTCGTCGTCGTTGAGCTCGAGCTGGAACGTGCGCGTATCGGCGCCCGGCACGTGCTCGAGCATGCGGTCGAGACGGCCGACGCCGCGGGTGATGAGCGACCAGTATTCGATTTGCCGAACGCCGTCGAGCATGAGCCGCTCCGTCGAGAGCGGCAGGGTGATGATCCCCTCGGGGAACTCCGAGGTGAACTCGATCGAGTAGTTGCCGCTGCGGTACGACATCGCATCGAGCACGATCGCGCTCACCTGCCGCTCCGCCGCGCGCGACAGCTCGTCGGGCTTCAGGTACCCGAGCTCGACGAGCAGTCCGCCGATGCGCCGCGCGACGACGAGCCGCTCCATCGCGTTGCTGTACTGCTGGATGTTCAGCTCCCCCATCCGCAGCAGCGTCTCCGCGAGGCCCATGTCGGGATCGGTGCTCGACGCGAAGACGATGCGGCCTTCATGGAAGTAGATCGTGTCGTTGCGTCCCGCGGCGGCCACCGAGAGGATGGCCGTCTCGCTGCTCCGCACGATGGATCGGAAGAGGTCGGGCACCGTCGTCTCGGCGAGGGAGCCCTGGATGGAGAGGTCGTCGGACATGTGCGGGCTATTGTACGGAGAACGTATGAAGGCAGAAGGCAGAAGGCAGAACGTAGAATGACGAAATGCGACGTCGCCTCCATCTTCGTTCTGCCTTCTGCCTTCTGCCTTCTGCCTTCATCCTGCTGGCCTGCGCGACGCTCCCGCCACAGCAATCCGCCCGCTTCAAAATCCTCCAGATCAACGACGTCTACAAGATCGAGGGCCTCGAAGGCGGCAACACGGGCGGGCTCGCGCGTCTGCGCACGCTGCGGACGCACCTCGAGTCCGACGGCACGCCGGTGCTCGTGCTGCATGCCGGCGATGCGCTCTATCCGTCGGTGATGAGCAAGTACCTCGATGCACGGCCGATGGTCGATGTCATGAACCTGCTGGACGGCGATGCCGCGGCGTTCGACGAGCGCCTCATCGTCACCTTCGGCAATCACGAGTTCGACAAGAGCGATCCCGCGATTCTCCTCGGACGCCTCGACGAGTCGGCGTTTGCGTGGGTGGCCACGAACACGCTCTACTGCAATCCCGCGTGCGATCAGACGTTCCCGAAGGTGAAGGAGACGATGCTCGTCGACGCAGGCGGGACGCGCATCGGTCTCTTCGGGCTGCTCTACCCGCTCCAGACGAAGTACGCGAAATCGACGGACCTCGCCGCGGCCGCGCGCACGGCGGTCGACTCGCTGCGCAGGCAGGGAGCGCGCGTCGTCATCGCCATCACGCACCAGGACATGCCGGCCGACGTGACGCTCGTGCAGCAGGTTCCGGGCATCGATCTCGTGATCGGCGGACACGATCATCTCTTCATGCAGCAGCGCGTCGGGACGACCTGGATCGCCAAGGCGGACGCCGACGCGAGGAGCGCGATCGTCTACGACATCACCGTCCCGCCGTCCGGCCCGATCCAGACCGCGCCGCTGCGCGTCACGCTCGACACGACCATCGTGAAGGACCGGGCCGTCGACACCGCGGTCCAAAGCTGGCTCGATACGCTCGCGACGAAGCTCGGCGGCAACGAGACTCTCGGCACGACGGCCAACATCCTCGAAGGCGTGGAGCCGGCGGTGCGCGGGCGCGAGACCTCGCTCGGCAATCTTCTCGCCGACGTCATGCGCGCGCAGATGCAGACCGACGTCGCATTCCTCGGCGGCGGCTCGATCCGCATCAACGACAACATCCCGCCCGGCCCGATCACGAAGTACGACATGGAAGGGGTCTTCTACTACTCGATGAAGACCAACGCCTTTCCGATCACCGGCCAGCAACTTCTCGACGTGCTTCGCAACTCGGTCTCCCGCGTCGACGCCGGCGACGGCCGCTTCCTCCAGGTGTCCGGCTTTCGCTTCCGTTACCACCCGCAAGACGGGAAGTTCGTCGTGAACGGGGAAGACGTCGAAGTCGGCGGCAAGCCGCTCGACGTGAATGCGACCTACACCGCCGCGACGATCGATTACCTCTACGCGCGCGGCACCGAAGACGGGTACACGCTCTTCAGCGACTCGACGCGCCCGCCGAAGATCGATACAGAACGCGAAGCGGACCTCCGCACGAAGGTCGAGGAGTACATCCGCAAGGTGGGAACGGTGGAGACGGACGTGGAGGGAAGGATTGTCCGGCAGTAGCAGTCAATCCCTTCTCCCCGCCCGCGGGGAGAAGGTGGCCCTGAGCGGAGCGAAGGGCCGGATGAGGGGTGCGACCGCGAGACGGGTGCCCTAGAATCAGCCGGTGTCGATCCCTCTTTTCTTTGCCCTCTACTGCCTCGAGGCGGGGCTCTTCTTCACCATCGTTCCCTGGACCCGGGTCTGGACCATGAATCCGTGGCTGCACCAGAACCTCGCCATCGGGCTGTGGGCTGACAATCCCTTCGTGCGCGGGTTCATCTCCGGCTTCGGCGTCATCCATATCCTCCTCGGATTCCGGGAAATCGTTCGGCTCAGCCGGGGGCGCCGGCGGGAGGTGCAGTGAAACGCCTTCTGATCGTCGAAGACAAGCAGTCGCTCGCCCAGATGCTGAAGGAGACCGTGGAGGCGGAGGGTCTCGACGCGGAGATCGCCGTGACGGGAGCGGAGGCGTCGCGGCGCCTGGCCGAGGGGCGGCGCTACATGGCCGTGCTGACCGACCTTCGCCTGCCGGGGGCGGACGGCATCCAGGTGTTGCGCCAGGCAAAGGAATCGGATCCCGACTGCCCGGTGATCGTCATGACCGCGTTCGGGACGATCGAGAACGCGGTCGAGGCCATGAAGCTCGGCGCGTACGACTTCGTGCAGAAGCCGGTGGACGTCGATTACCTGATCCTGCTCCTGCGGCGGTGCCGGGAGCATCGCGAGCTCCGCTCGGAGAACCTCCTGCTGAAGGAGGAGTTCCAGAAGCGCTACCGGCTGCCGGCCATCGTGGGGGAGTCGGCCCCGATGCTCGAGGTCTCGCAGGCGGTGCAGAAGGTGGCCCCCACCGACTCCACCGTGCTGCTGCAGGGGGAGTCGGGGACCGGAAAGGAGCTGTTCGCGCGCGCCATCCACCAGCTCTCCCCGCGCGGCGATCGTCCCTTCGTCGCCATCAACTGCGCGGCCATCCCCGACACGCTCATCGAGAACGAGCTGTTCGGACACGAGAGGGGCTCGTTCACGGGCGCCACGGGGCGGCAGGTCGGGAAGTTCGAGCTCGCCGACACCGGGACGATCTTTCTCGACGAGATCGGCGAGCTGGGGCACGGCATCCAGTCGAAGCTCCTGCGGGTGATCCAGGAGCGGCGCTTCGAGCGCATCGGAGGAACGACCTCGCTGGACGTCGACGTGCGCATCATCTGCGCCACGAACCGGACCCTGCTCGACGACGTGCGCAGCGGGAGGTTCCGCGAGGACCTCTTCTTCCGCGTGAACGTCTTCCCCGTCACCATTCCGCCGCTGCGGGCCCGTCGCGACGACGTCGCGCCGCTGACCGATTACTTCGTCCAGCGGTTCGCCCGCGAGCTCGGCAAGCCGCAGCTCCGCGTCACGGACGAGGCCCGCGCGGTCCTCCGCGCGTACGACTGGCCCGGCAACATCCGGGAGCTGGAGAACTGCATCGAGCGGGCGGCCATCCTCTGCGACCGGAACACGATCGAGCCGCGCGATCTCCACCTCCCCACCGAATCGGCGGGCGCGGAGGGGCTTCTCGGCGATGCCATCGACCTCTCCGGGACCCTGGCCGAGGCCGTCGAGCGCGCCACGCAGGCCGTCGAGCGCCTGAAGATCTCCGCCGCCCTCCGCTCCTCCGACAGCCGCGCCGCCGCCGCCGACCTCCTCGCCGTCTCTGCACGAACCCTGCAGGCCAAGATCAAGGAGCTCGGCCTGGAGGACTAGCCCGATAACCATGAGCGACCCGATCCCCACCTCCAGGGACGTGGTGGCGTTCCTGAACGAGCGTTTCGCCGCCCGCAACCTCCCGTACCGCCTCGAGCACATCGCCGTGCTCCCCTACATGAACCCGCTCTGGCTGGCCAACTGGGACGTCCCCCAGCTCGCCGACGCCCCCGAGAAGGAGATCATCGAGGAGGAGACCCGCGAGGCGAGATGGCGCTTCCCGCAGGTGATGGAGGAATGGTGAGGTCAATCCCCAGGTGTCTCTTCCGCTATTTCTTCAGGCTCTCCAGAATCCGCCGCCGGTACTCTTCCGCCTTCGCCGTCGCCGCCGCCTCGTCGACGGTGAGCAGTCTCCCCTGGCGCATGAGGATGCGCCCGTCGACGATGGTCGTCACCACCGAGCTTCCCGACGCCGCGTAGACGATGGCCGACTCGACCGAGTAGACCGGCTGCGTCTTCGCCTGCCGGAGGTCGATGATGGCGATGTCGGCGCGCTTCCCTCGCTCCAGCGTCCCGATCTTGTCGCCGAGCCCGAGGGCGCGGGCGCCGCCGATGGTGGCCATCTCCAGGACGTCGCGGGCGCTGAGGGCTTTCGGGTCGGATCGCCAGATCTTCTGCAGGCGCGCCGCGCTGGCCATCTCCTCGATCATGTCGAGGTTGTTGTTCGAGCCGGCCGGGCCGTCGGTCCCCAGCCCGACGTCGACGCCGTGGCGGCGCATGGCCACCACCGGCGCCACGCCGGAGGCGAGCATCATGTTGCTCTCCGGGCAGTGCACCACGCCGACGCCTTTCTCGGCGAAGAGCTTCATCTCGTTCTCGGTGAGCCACACCGCGTGCGCGGCGACGACGTCGGGCCCGAGAAAACCGAGCGACTCGAGGTACATCCCCGGGGTCATCCCCCTGGCGCGCTCCGAGACCTGGCGCAGCTCGTCCCGCGTCTCCGAGACGTGGATCAGGATCGGCACGCCCATCTCCGTCGCCAGGCGCCGCACTTCCTGCAGGTGCTCTCCCGAGACGGTGAAGGGCGCGTGGGGAGCGAAGGCGGGGGTGATGAGCGGATCGTCCTTCCACTCCGCCACGAACTTCCGCATGTAGGCGATGCCCTCTTCCCACGTCTTGTTGTCGGGAGCGGGGAAGTCGAGCAGCGTCTCGCCCACCACGGCGCGGAGGCCGGCGTTCTTCGCCTCGCGGGCGATGTCCGCCTCGAAGTAGTACATGTCGGCGAAGGTGGTCGTGCCGGAGCGGATCATCTCCGCGGCCGCCAGGCGCGTGCCCCACCTCACGAACTCCCGGTCGACGTTCTTCGCCTC
>DATLFB010000129.1:0-89337 GCA_035525285.1 Thermoanaerobaculia bacterium | reverse complement strand
CCCCCCCCGCGCCGCAGCCTTGCTGCGGCGTAGGATAGCGGCGACTGGCGTCGCCGCACTCCACACTAGCGTCGTGCCAGGGCCAACGCTGGTTCCAGTCTGGCTGCCCTTCGCGCCGGCAGCACCGTGAACGCAATTCCTGTCAGCAACGCGATCGCAATCGCCGCCACGATCGCCCACACTGGCGCCCACGCTGGGACCTGCGGGTAGAGCTTGCGAATCACGAAGCTGCCGATCTGGCCGAGGATCGATCCCGCGATGCCGCCGAACGCCGACAGCAGCGCAGCCTCGGCGAAGAAGAGAAAACGGATCTGGCGCGGTGACGCGCCGATCGCCTTGAGCAGGCCGATCTCGCTCGTGCGTTGCGAGACGGCGATCAGCATCACGTTCATGATCAGGATTCCCGCGACGCCGAGGCTGATCGTGGCGATGCCGCCGAGGGCGAAGGTGAGGGCGAGCATGATCCGGTCGAACGTGTTCGCCACCGCGTCTTCGGTGATCACCGTGACATCCTGCTCGCCGCCGTGGCGCTCGCGCAGGACTCGCTTGACCTCCTGGCGGCCGCGGCGGACCTCTTCGCGCGAGCGCATCTCCACGCCGACGCGCAACAGCGACGGCAGATTGAAGAGGACCTGCGCGGAGGCAACGGGAATGATCGCGAGGTCGTCCATCTCCAGTCCGAGCGTTTGTCCTTTCGGCGCGGCGACGCCGATGACGCGGAAGCGGCGGTCGCCGATGCGAATCCATTCGCCCAGCGCGGGCCGCGCGCCGAAGAGCTCCGCGCGCAGGCGCGAGCCGATGACGCATACCGGCGTCGCGAGGCGCGGATCCTGTTCAGGGAGGAAGCGGCCCTGCGCGATGGAGAGCGTCCAGAGGCCGAGCAGATCCGCCGTCGATCCGACGACCGGCGCGTCGCGCCTCCGTCCCTGGTACCAGACTTCGCCGGCGACGAGATTGATCGGCGTGACGCGCACCACGCCGCGAATGCGGCGCAGCGCGAGCGCGTCGTCGAGCGTCAGATCGCGCGGCGTGCGTCCGCTCATCATGCCGCCCATGCCGCCGGCGGTTTCCGTGTGCCCGGGGAGAATGATGATGAGGTTCGTGCCGAGATTCGCGAACTGGCCGCGGACGTAGCCGCGCGCGCCTTCGCCGAGGGATGTGAGCACGACGACGGCGGCGACGCCGATCGACATCGCCAGCACCATCAGCAGCGTGCGCGTGTGGTAGCCGGAGAGTGCGCGCCATGCGAAGCGCATCACATCGCGCTTTTTCATGAGGCGGCTCCGGAGTCGGAGGCGATGCGGCCGTCCAGCGTGCGGATCTGGCGGCGCGCGCGCTCGCCGAGGAGCGGATCGTGCGTGACGAGGATCAGCGCGACGCCGCGACCGTTGAGCTCCTCGAGCAGATGAATCACTTCCTGTCCCGTCTTCTGATCGAGATTGCCGGTCGGCTCGTCGGCGAGGATCGCCGCCGGATGCATGACCATCGCGCGCGCGATCGCGACGCGCTGCCGCTCGCCGCCGGAGAGTTGATCGGGGCGATGCTTCGCGCGCCGCGCGATGCCGAACTCGTCGAGCAGGCGTTTGACGAGCGGCGTGCGCTCCGATGCGGGTGTGCCCGCGAGCACGAGCGGCAGCTCCACGTTCTCGGCGGCCGAGAGCCGCGGCACGAGATGAAAGAACTGGAAGACGAAGCCCATCTTCCTTCTGCGCACCTCGGACTGCTGCTCGTCCGTGAGCGCGGTGACGTCTTCGCCGTCGAGACGGTACACGCCGTCGTTCGGGCGATCGAGCAGGCCGATGATGTTCAACAGCGTCGACTTGCCGGAACCGGACGGACCCATGATCGAGACGTACTCGCCGGCGTCGATGCGCAGGCTCACGTCGCGTAGCGCGTGCACTTCTTCATCGCCGACGGGGAAGACGCGATGGATGCGATCGAGGTGGATCATCGGACGATCAGCCCCTCACCCGGCCCTTCGCTCCGCTCGGGGCCACCCTCTCCCCGCAAGCGGGGTGAGGGGGAGGGGAGACTGTTGGCGCGAGCGTCGTTTCGCAGTCCCTTCTCCCCGCGCGCGGGGAGAAGGTGCCCGAAGGGCGGATGAGGGGCTGTGAAGTCTGCTCGATCATCGGACGATCAGCCCCTCACCCGGCCCTTCGCTCCGCTCAGGGCCACCCTCTCCCCGCAAGCGGGGCGAGGGGGAGGGGAGACTGTTGGCGCGAGCGTCGTTTCGCAGTCCCTTCTCCCCGCGTGCGGGGAGAAGGTGCCCGAAGGGCGGATGAGGGGTTGTGAAGTTTGGTCGATCATCGCGTGCGCGGAGTCTCGGGCATCGCCTTCACTCCCGCGGCGACGCCTTTGCGCTCGACCGACAGCACGACCTTCTCGCCGGCCTGCACTCCCGATCGCACTTCGGTGAACTTCCAGTTGGCGATGCCGGGTTCGACCTTGCGCTCTTCGAGCACGCCCGTCTTCGGCGCGAACACGAGCACGCGATTCCCGTCGAGCAGCGCCTCGGTCGGCACGCGCAGCGCGTCGTCGCGCGCGTCGAGGATGATTTCAACGTCCGCGCTGTAGCCGACGAGCAGTGTCTTCACATCCTCGCGATTCGTGAGCTCGACTTCGACGTCGACCGTGCGGGCCTGCTTCTCGAGATCGACGACGTACGGCGCGACGCGGCGTACGCGTCCGGGAAGTCTGCGGCCGGGCAGTGCATCGATCGTGACGTAGGCCGGCTGCCCGACACGCACGCGCGCGACGTCGACTTCATCGATCGGCGCGGTGATGTAGGCGCAACTGTCGTCGATGAGATCGATCGCGGGCGGCGTCGGAATGCCGGGAGGGGAGGGCGTGGTGAACTCGCCGACCTCGCCCGTGACTTTCGCGACCACGCCGTCAAACGGCGCGCGCAGCACGGTGCGGGTCAGCGTCGCGCGTGCGAGCTGCACGCGCGCCTGGCTCTGCTTCACGTCCGCGCGCGCGGCGTCGCATACGGAGCGCAGCGTTTTCGCGGACGACACGGCGCGATCGAGCTGATCGTCGGGAAGCAATCCGTCGCGATGCATCTTGCGCGCGCGTTCTGCTTCGCGCTCCGCCGTGTCGGCGCGCACGCAGGCTTCCTCGACGCGCAGCACGGCGCTGCGCGACTGTTCATCCGCGACGCGCGCCTGCGCCGCGCTGTCCTCGTTCCACAGCTCGAGCAGCACCTGTCCTTCGCGCACGCGATCGCCCTCGCGCACGCGCAGCGCGGCGATCTGACCGCCGGCCGGCGGTGCGAGCTTCGCGCGGCGGCACGCGTTCACGGTGCCCGCGCGCGTGTTGGCGACGGAGCGCTCGACGCGGCCGCGGTCGACGTCGCCGAGAACGACGGGAACGACTTCGGGGCGCGTGGAGCGCCAGAAGAAGAACGCGAGGACCGCGGCGATCGCGAGGAGAACGACGAGACGGCGCACGGCGGCGGCGCTCATTTCACGCTTGGAGGGCGGACGTCCCGTCCGCCCCGGTCGGCGGACGAGACGTCCGCCGTCCCAATTCCGCGGAGCGCCGCGGCGACGCGCTTCAATCCCTCATCGATATCGTGCAGCGATACGGCTCCGGCGCTGAGGCGGAACCAGCCGTCTTCTTCCTTCAGGCCGAAGGCCTGGAACGGAACGACGGCGAAGCCGGCCTTCTCGAGAAGGAAGTGGCGGATCGATTCGTTCGTCGCAAAGCCTCGCCCAATCAGATCGAACTGCACGGAGAGGTAGATCGCGCCCTGCGGCGCGATCGCATGCACCGGCAGCCCTTCGCGCTGCATCGCGAGGACGCCGTCGTACAGCGCGTCGAGCCGCAGCCGCAGCTCGCGAATCATGTGCTCGTGAAACGCCGCGATCTCGTCTTTCTGTCGGAGGAACGCCGCCACGGCGAGTTGCTCCGCTTTCGGCGCCCACGCGCCCATGTGACCGATGATGTCGCGCATGCGCGCCGTGACCGCAGGCGGCGCGACGGTCCAGCCGACGCGCAGCCCGGTCGCGGCGAACGCCTTCGAGATCCCATCGACGAAGATCGTCCACGCGGCGGATTCCGGCACGACCTGCGGCGGCGCCCAGTGCCGGTTGTCGCCGAACGTCAGCATCCAGTAGACCTGATCCCACAAAAGGAACAGCGCGCGTTCGCCGGTTGCGGCGCGGCGCTCGTTTTCTTCGACGACGAGCCGCGCGATTTCCGCGACTTCGTGGCGCGCCATCACCGTGCCGGTCGGATTGAGCGGCGTGCAGACCGCGATCAGCCGCGCGTCGCGCACGTGCGGGCGGATGATCTCCGCGGTCGGCATGAAGTTCGTGTCCGCGCCCACCACGAGCTCCACCGGCACGCCGCGCGTGAGATAGGTGTAGTGATTGTTGTTCCACGACGGCGTCGGATAGACGACCTTGTCGCCGGGATCGACCACGCTCGCATACGCCGCGTAGATGATCGGCCGCGCCCCGCCGGCGATGAGCGCCGACTCGAGCGGATAGGCGAGCTGGAGCTCGTCGCGATAGAAATCGATCACGGCGCGGCGCAGCTCGAGCGTTCCGTCCGCGGGGGGATAGTTCGTCTGTCCCGCCGCGAGATTGTCGACGATCAGCGACTCGAGCAGGCGAGGGATGCGGAACTCGCTCGGCGCGAAGTCGCCCACGGTGAGGTTCGCGACCGAGTGTCCCGCGGCGATGAGCGCCCGCACTTCGCCCGCGATCTTCAACACCTCGGAACCGGTGAGCCCCCGCGCGAGCGCAGACAACGAGCGATCGGTGGCGTGGTGGAGCGCGTCGATCATGATTTGCGGTTCCGATTGTACGCGCGATGAATCTTCCAGAGATCGCGAAGTGCGCGCAGGAAATCCGTCGACTTCACCTTCGAGCCCTTCACGTCGTGCCAGACGTTGATGGGCAGTTCGTAGATCGCGTTCGCGGCCGCCTCGCGTCCGCGGCGGCGCACGAAGCGGGCGATGATCTCGACGTCGAAGATCCAGCGCGAGAGGAACGGCTCGGCGAAGATCTCGCGCATCGCGTCGCCGGCGCGGAAGAGCTTCGCGCCGCATTGCGTGTCGTAGACCGCGAGTCCGAGGGAGGAGGAGATGAGCGTGGCGCCGACACGGCCGACGTAGTGGCGCGAGGGCTTGCGGCTGATCGAGCGGCCGAGAAGACGCACGCGCGCGGCGAAGACCATCTCGATGTTCGGATTCGCGGCGAAGACGTCGAGGAAGCCGGGGAGCTCGGACAGCGGCGTCGCGAGGTCGGCGTCCCAGAAGCCCACGAAGTCAGGGCCGCGGTCGAGCGCGGCGAGGATGCCCCGCCGCACGGCCTCGGCCTTTCCGCGGTTCCGATCGAGGTTCAGGACGGAGAAGAGCGAGGAGTCCTCGGCGCGCAGCGACTCGAGCACGCGCAGCGTGCCGTCCGTGCTGCCGTCGTTGACGAAGAGGATCTCGACGCGCGCGCCGCCGGGACGAAACGCGCGCAGCTCGTCGATGGGCAGACGATGCTCTTCGTTGTAGCAGGGGATCACCAGGATCAGATGCACGGCGCGCGATTCTACAGGTAGCGCGGGCGGCCCGCCCGCCGTTCAGCGATCAGCGGGCCAGCGGCCCGCGCTACCTGTAGAATGTCGTTCACTGACCGGTCAACTTCTTGACCAGTCAGTCAACTGAATGGCGACGTCGTACACGATCGAGACGCGCTTCCACGGCCGTTTCCTGAGGGAAGATCGAGGAGGGGAGCGCTTCCTCGCGGGCTTCCACGGATACGCGGAAACCGCGGACGTTCATCTCGCGGAGTTGCACAAGATCGTGGGCATCTCCGATTGGTCGCTGGTGGCGATTCAGGCGCTGAATCGCTTCTACACGCGAGACGAGAAGATCGTGGCGAACTGGATGACGAGTCAGGACCGCGAGCTGGCGATCGCCGACAACATCTCCTACGTGCGCGCGGTCATCGACACGCTCCCGCAGCCTCGGACGTTGGTGTTCCTCGGGTTTTCTCAGGGGGCGGCGATGGCGGCGCGGGCGGCAGTCGCGATTCCGTGCGACGGACTGATCATCCTCGGCGGCGACATTCCGCCGGACGTGAAAGCGGCGGAGGGCACGTTGCCGCCCGTGCTGCTCGCGCGTGGGGTGAGGGACGACTGGTACAGCGATGGGAAGTTCAAGGATGACTTGAGGTTTCTGGAAGGGCGGACGCGCGTCACGTCGCTCGTGTTCGATGGCGGTCACGAATGGTCAGACGCGTTTCGAGAGGCAGCGAGCGTGTTCCTGAGAACGATGAACGATGAATTATGAACGATGAATTATGAGCGATGAGGTTTGCGCGGGATTCATCGTTCATCGTTCATCGTTCATCGTTCATCGATGAGTCGTCTCGACCGCCTGAAATCAAGACTGAACGAGCTCCCCAACCGCCCCGGCGTCTACCTCCACAAAAACGCCGAGGGGCAGGTGATCTACGTCGGGAAGGCGCGCAACCTCAGGAATCGCGTCACCTCGTACGTGGTCGGGAAAGGCGTGCGGAGCAATCCGATCACGAATGCGCTGATCGGCGAGATCGACGCGGTCGACTTCGTGACCACGAACAACGAGCTCGAAGCGATCCTCCTCGAGAACAACCTGATCAAGGCGCACCAGCCGCGCTACAACATCCTCCTTCGCGACGACAAGACGTACCCGTACATCAAAGTCACGATGTCCGAGGACTTTCCGCGGGCGGTGTTCACGCGGCGGCTCGACCGGAAAAAGGGCGATCTCTTCTTCGGACCCTTCTTCGCAGGCACCGCGCGGCGGATCCTCAAGCTCGTCGCCGACCAGTTCAAGCTGCGCAGTTGCGACCTCGACATCACGGACGGCAAGAGCGCGCTCTCGCGTCCCTGTCTCTACTACGACATGCACCAGTGCCTCGGCCCGTGCGTCGTCGGGCTCACGACCTCCGCGGAGTATCGCGAGATGGTCGATGACGTCGTGCTGTTTCTCAGCGGCAAGTCGAGAGAGCTGCAGGACCGGCTCAGCCGGCGGATGTACAAGGCCGCGGAAGGCGAGAACTTCGAGCTCGCGACGTACTACCGCGATCTGATTCGCACCGTCGAGCGCATTCAGGCCGAGCAGCAGGTGGCCTCGGCGGAAGAAGAAGACATGGACGTCTGGGGACTGCACGAGGAAGGCAGCGACGTCGCGGTGCAGCTCTTCGTCATCCGCGACGGCAACGTCGTCGATCGCCGCGAGCTGTTCTGGGAGAAAGTGGGAAGGAGGGCGGACGTCCCGTCCGCCCTCGATTTGGCGGACGGGACGTCCGCCCTCCTCTGCGGCGACTACCAGCCGGGATACTTTCTCAGCGAGATTCTCCAGCGCTACTACCAGGACAACCTCTTCATTCCGCAGCAGATCCTGCTGCCGTTCGAGGTCGAGGAGAAAGAGCTGATCACCGAGTGGCTCTCATCGCGGAGCGGCCGCAAGGTGCTGCTGCGCGTGCCGCAGCGCGGGCAGGGGGTGAATCGCGTCGAGCTGGCGAACCGTAACGCGCGCCTCTCGCACGAGTCGCGGTTCCGCAAATCGCAGCAGGACCGCCTGCAGATTGCCGCCTCGCGGCTCGCGCAGCTCCTCGGATATCCCGACCGTGAGATCCGGAAGATCGAGTCCTTCGACATCTCGAACATCCAAGGAAGCGATTCGGTCGCCGGCATGGTCACCCTCGACCGCGGGAAGTTCGACAAGAAGCACTACCGGGTCTTCAACATCCGCACGGTGGAAGGCGCGGACGACTTCCGCTCGATGGCGGAGGCTGTCGATCGCCGCTACCGGCGCCTGCTCGAGGAGAAGAAGCCGCTGCCGGACATGATTCTCATCGACGGCGGGCGCGGGCAGCTCAACGCCGCGCTCGCGGCGCTGACGAAGCTCGGCATCGAAGAGATTCCGATCGCGGGACTGGCGAAGCGCGAGGAGGAGATCTACGTGCCCGATCGCGAGGAGCCGATCCGCCTCGAGCGCCACGACGTCGCGCTGCATCTGCTGCAGATGGTGCGCGACGAGACGCATCGGTTCGCGGTCTCCTCGCATCGCCGCCGCCGCTCGAAGCGCACGCTGCACAGCGAGCTCGATGATCTTCCCGGCATCGGCACACGCCGCAAGCGGCTGCTCATCGAGCGCTTCGGCAGCGTGTCGGCGATCAAGCAGGCCTCCGCGCAGGATCTGGTGAATGTGTTGGGGAGGAAGGTGGGGCAGACGTTGTGGGATGAGTTGCATGTGCATACGGTTTCCCGGTGACCCGGTTTCCCGGTTGCCCAGTGATCATCGTGCCGGGTAACCGGGCAACCGGGTAACCGGGCAACCGCGTGCGATAATCAGGAAAACGGGTTTCCATCACACAAGAGAGGGCGGGGGAAGCGGCATGCTGGAAGGCGAAATCAGCGAGATGAATCTGATCGAGCGGCTCGTCGAGCTGTGGCGCGAGTCGTTCACGGGGGCGATTCGCTTCGAGAGCGACGCGATCATCAAGATCGTCTACTTCAAGACGGGCGACATTCTGTCGGCGAGCACGAACGACCGCGCCGACTCCGTCGACGAGATCCTCATGCGTGCGGGAAAAGTGTCGCGCGAGCACGTGAAGCAGGCTCTCGCCAAGCGCAAAGAGAACGAGACCCTCGGCGACGCCCTCCTCAACCTCGGCTTCATCACGCGCAAGGAGCTCACCTGGGCGCGGCGCGTTCAGGTGGTCGGCGTGATCCGCTCCATCGCGGCGTGGGAGACGGGCTCGTTCACGATCGTCGCCGACTATCTGCCGAAGCGCGACGAGGGGACGCTCTTTCCCGTGCCGCAGGTGCTGGTCGAGCTGATCGTCACCGATCAGGACCGGCCTAAGTTCGAGCGGCTCATGGACGGCGGCGCGGCGGTCTTCGCGAAAGGCGCCGATTTCGACGTGGTCTATCGCAAGCTGGGACTGAATGACGACGCGGAGGCGATCGCGTCGCAGATCGACGGGCAGAAGTCGGTCGCGGACGTTGCGACCGCATCGGGCGGCGAGACGTTCAACGTCTACAAGCTGATGCATGCGCTCGCGACGCTCGGGATTCTGACGCCCGTGGCGAGGGCGGCGGCCGAGGCGGCGCCGGAGTTTTCGCTCGAGGACTTTGCGGGGGCCGGTGTGGCGGACGCGCAGGACATGTGGAGCGAGCCGGAGCCGCGGCCGGCAGCGACGCCCGCGTTCGACTTCGACGAAGCCGAGGCGATTCGCCAGCCGACGCTCGAGATTCAGATTCCGCGCGAGCCGGAGGCCGAGCCCGTCGTCGAATCCGCGTCGGCGTGGGACGAGGAAGAACCGGCGGCGCCTGCGATCGAAGAAGACGCCGCACCGAAGCCGATGCCCGCCTGGGACACCCCGCCGCGCGAGCCGGCGCCGATGCCGATTCCCGTTCCGGTCGAGCCGCCCGCGGAGGCGGAAAAAGAGCAGTGGGGCTTCGACGAAGCGCAGCTCGAGACGGCGCGGCGGGCGGCGATCCCGCCCGCGGCACCGAAGAAACCCGCAGCGCCGCCGAAGGCATCCGGCGGCAATCGCCACGGAGTCGTGATCGTGCTGATGGTCGTCTTCATTCTCGGCGCGGCGGGCTACTTCGGATTCCGGTACTGGCAGGACTGGCAGAAAACGAAAACGGCGGCGCCGGCTCCTGCGCCCGCGCCCGTTGCAAGCGCCACGCAATCTGCACCAGTTCCTGTGCAACCCGCGCCGGCGCCCGCGACCGATACGGTCACGACGACGCAGGCGCCGCTTCCCGTGGTAACGCCCGCAACGCCGCCGCCGCAGGCGCAGGCGCCGAAGCCGATGACGATTGCTGCAGCGGCTCCCGAGGCGCCGTCGGAGCTGCGCGAGCACTACGACAGGCTGGCGCGGCAACACGCCTCGAACGCGACGGGCAACTTCACGGTGCAGATCCAGATCCTCTGCGACCCGGCGAATCTCACGAAGGCGATCGGCGCCGGTGGAAGCAACGTCTGGTTCGTCCCGCAGACGATCGGCGGCCGTTCGTGTTACCGCGTCTTCTGGGGACGCTACGACACGCGCGACGAGGCGCAGCGCGCGCTGGCGGCGATCCCCGCGGACGTGCGCGATCGCAGCTCGGCCGTGAAGCCGGTGCCGAAGGGGTAGAGGGGTTGCCCGGTTTCCCGGTTGCCCAGTGACGCCGGGCAACCGGGTAACCGGGTAACCGGGTAACCGGGCAACCGCGACCATGCCCTACCTCATCGACGGCAGCAACGTTCTCGGCGCGATGCGAGTCGATCGCCACAGCGATGATGCCAAGCGCGGCCTCGTGCGACTGCTTGCCGGCTTCGCGCGCGCGAAGCGGACGCGCGTCACGTGCATCTTCGACGGTCCCGAGCCCGCGAGCTTCGGCCGTCACCTCGGCTCGGTGAGCGTCGTCTTCAGCGGTCCGCGCGCCGCGGACGAGCTCATCGTCGAGCGCGCCGCGAGCGGTCGCGGCTGGAGCGTCGTGACGTCCGACCGCGGCCTCGCCGCGCGCGTGCAGCGGCGCCAGGTCGAGATCGTTGCGCCTGCCGCGTTCATCCGCGACATGGAGTCTGCGGCGAGTACGAGCGAAGGCGCCGACGCCGACTGGAGCGCGTACTTTTCCGATCCGAAAAACCGGATGAAATTTTGATGTCGGCGCGCCGACATTCATACTAAGTAGTTAAATCAGCAGTGATTTAGCGAAAACAATTTCATCGCGCGCGGGGCAATATTTTCGGGGCCGCGCTGTTATGCTCCTGTGCGTGGAGCGGACCGGAGGATCGCCTCGCAAGGGGAGGAAAGTCCGAACTCTCACGGGCAGCAGGCTGGCTAACGGCCAGGCGCGGCGACGCGACGGAAAGTGCAACAGAGAATAAACCGCCGAACTGTCCCGAGCGCAAGCGAGGGATGGTGGTAAGGGTGAAACGGTGCGGTAAGAGCGCACCGCGTCCCGCGTGAGCGGCGACGGCAAGGCAAACCCCCTGCAGAGCAAGACCAAATAGGGACGCAATGGAACCGCCCGTTTCCGTTCGAGTGTCCGGGTAGGTTGCTCGACCGCCGCGGTAACGCGAGCGGCAGATGAATGGTCCTCATCCCGAGCGCGCGAGCGCGAGGGAAACAGAATTCGGCTTACAGGTCCGCTCCACGCTTCGCTCCGCTCGCGGATTGAGGATTGAGAATTGAGGATTGAGGAAGAAGAATAGCGTCGTGAGCACTTCCTCAATCCTCAATCCTCAATCCTCAATCCCTCTCACGCGCCCTCGTGCCCTGCCGGAAAGCGCCCACATCGCCGTCCTCGCGGCCTCCTCTCCCTCCGAGCAGTCGCGCATCGTGCGCGCGGCGCACCGGCTCGAGGCGCGCGGGCATCGCGTCACGCTGGCGAAGAACATCGATCACCATCACCGCGGCTATCTCGCGGGGACTGACGACGAGCGTACGGAAGAGTTAAACCGTTTCCTGAGGTCTGACGAGTACGACGCGTTCTGCTTCGCGCGCGGCGGCTACGGTGCGATGCGCATCCTCGACCGCATCGACTACGCGGCGATTGCCGCGAATCCTCGTCCGGTCATCGGATTCAGCGACATCACCGCGCTGCATCAGGCCATGGCCACGCAGGTGCGCGCCGGCGGCTTTCACGGTCCGATGCTCAATCTCGATTTTCACGACGGCCTCTCCCCCGAGAACGAACAGTGGTTCTGGTCGATGCTCCGCGGCGAGGCGCCGCTCATCCGCTCCTTCACGCAGCGCGACGTGCTTTGCGAAGGCGAGGCGGAAGGGATTCTCTTCGGCGGATGTCTCGCGCTCACCGTCTCGCTCATCGGAACTCCCTACGACTTCTGGATCGACGACGGAATCTGGTTCTGGGAAGACGTCGACGAGCCGGTGTATCGCATCGACCGCATGTTGACCCACCTGAGGCTGTCTGGCAGAATGAAAAATATCCGTGGTGTGGTCATTGGAGCGCTGAAGAACTGTGGAAGTGAGGGCGAATTGCAGTCGCTTCTGCACGAATTCTTTCGGCCCTTCGAGATTCCGGTCGTGCACAACCTGCCTTTTGGCCATCATGGCAACAATCTACTGATGCCCATCGGCACGCGTGTACGCCTCCAGACTCACGACTGCACGTTCACCATCACAGAGCCCGCGGTCGAGACGAGATGAAGGCGGTATTCAAAACCACCGGCGGCAGCAAAGACCCCGTGAAGGACTCGCAGATCGCCTTCTCGGCCGGAGAGCGCATCTTCTCGCAAGGTGACCTCGGCACCGAGATGTTCATCATCCAGGAAGGCGCAGTCGAGATCGTCAAGCACATCGGCAGCGAGTCGCACACCCTCTCGCATCTCGAGAAGGGCGACTTCTTCGGCGAGATGGCGCTGCTCGAGGCCATGCCGCGGACGGCCGATGCGGTCGCCCTCACCGACGTGCGCGTCGTGGCCATCAACGGCTCGCGCTTCGACGAGATGCTCCGCAAGAATCCCGAAGTCGCCGTGCGCATCATCCGCAAGTACTCGAAGCGCCTCCGCGAGGCGAACACGCTGCTCGAGAAGCTCGTCGGACGCGAAGTCGACGTCGATCACGTCGCCCTCGACGCCACGCAGATCGCGCCGTCGGAGAAAGCCGCGCGCCATCGCCTCGTCGACGTCGCCACCGGCACCGCGTTCTTCTTCAGCAGCGGCGACGAGACGACGATCGGACGAGCGGATCCCGTCACCGGCATCCTCCCCGATATCGACCTCACCCCCGTCGACAACAACCGCTCCGTCTCGCGCCGCCACGCGAAGATCATCAAGAGCGGCAGCGAGTACCACGTCCTCGAAGAAGTCGGCACCGTGAACGGGACGTACGTGAATGATCAGCGGATCCCGACCGGGGTGCCGGTGACGTTGCATGATGGGGATCTGTTGAAGATTGGGCTGATTTCGATGAAGACGGTGTTTGAGTAAGGAGGGCGGACGTCCCGTCCGCCACCGAGGGGCGGACGAGACGTCCGCCCTCCACACAGCGTAGAACGCGCAGTATCCCGCACAATATCCTCGTGCCGCCTCCCATCACCCCCGACACCCCCGTCCAATTCCTCAAAGGCGTCGGCGAGGGGCGCGCGCGTTTGCTGGCCGACGCCGGCATCACCACCGTTCGTGATTTCCTCTTCTACTTTCCGTATCGCTACGAAGACCGGCGGCATCCGGCGCGCGTGGCGGATCTCGGGCGATTGATCGACACGCCGGTGCTGCTTCGCGGACGCGTCGTCTCCGCGAACGCGCGGACCACGCCGATGAAGCGCATGCGCCTCTTCGAAGCCGTGCTCGACGACGGCACGGGCTCGGTGCGCCTCGTCTGGTTCAACCAGCCGTATCTCTCCGAACAGATCGCGCGCGGCGACCGCCTCGCGGTCTACGGCGTGCCGCGGCGAAGCGCGTACGGCGGCGGGCTCGCCATCGAGAGTCCCGACTGGGAAAAGTTCGAGGGCTCGGACGAAGAGGAAGGCGTGATCGTGCCGATCTACTCGAAGATCGGCAACATCGCGCCGAAGGCGCTGCGGAAGATGATCTTCTCGGCGCTCGACGCGCTGCCGCTCGTCGACGATCCACTCCCTGAAGAAATCCGCGCGCAGCTCGGTGTCGTCGAGCTGCACGGCGCACTTCGCGCGATCCATCAGCCGCCGGAGCTCAGCGACGAGTTTCTTCGCCAGCGCTCGCCCGCGCATCTCCGCATGATCCTGCAGGAGTTCTACTCGCTCCAGCTCGCGCTGCGCGTGCGGCGCGCGCACGACGAGGTGCAGACGAAGACGCGCCGCATCGAGATCGGCGATGAGCTGCGCGACGAGGTGAAACGCATCCTTCCGTTCAAGCTGACAGGTGCACAGAAACGTGTGCTACGCGAGATCGCCGACGACCTCCGTTCCTCGAAGCCGATGTACCGCCTGCTGCAGGGCGACGTCGGCAGCGGCAAGACCATCATCGCCCTCATCGCGGCGATCCTGATGATCCGCAACGGCCACCAGGTCGCGCTCCTCGCGCCGACGGAGATCCTCGTCGAGCAGCACTACCAGCGCATCCGTCAACTACTTGACCACTCGCTGGGCCATTCAATAGCAGTGGCGCGCGCAACGGGATCGATGACCGCCGGCGAGCGCCGCACGCTGCTGGCCGGCCTCCGCGACGGCTACATCCAGCTCGCCGTCGGCACGCACGCCCTCCTCGAAGAGCGAGTCAAGTTCAAATCCCTCGGCCTCGCCATCGTCGACGAACAGCATCGCTTTGGCGTCGAGCAGCGCCAGAAGCTCTTCGCCAAAGGCGCGATGCCCGACATCCTGGTCATGACCGCCACGCCCATCCCGCGCTCGCTCGCCCTCGCCATCTACGGCGACCTCGAGCTCTCCGTGATCGACGAGCTCCCGCCGGGCCGGCAGCGGATCAAAACCGCCGTGCGTGCGCCGCATGAGGCCGACCGCGTCTACGACTTCATCGACGAGCAGATCGCCGCGGGCGCGCAGACATACATCGTCTATCCGATCATCGAGGAGTCGGAGAAGCTGAATCTGAAACCTTTGTCGCAGGGATTCGAAGCGATGAAGAAACGCTTCCCGAACCGCCGCGTGGCGATGATGCACGGACGGATGAAGACGGACGAGAAGGAAGAGACGATGGCGAGCTTCAAGCGCGGCGAGATCGACATCCTCGTCGCCACGACGGTGATCGAGGTCGGCATCGACGTGCCGAACGCGTCGATCATGCTCATCGTCGATGCCGACCGCTTCGGACTCTCGCAGCTCCACCAGCTCCGCGGACGCGTCGGCCGCGGTACGCGCAAGTCGTACTGCGTCCTGCTGCACGACGACCGCGCGGCGGGCGAGGCGAAGGATCGCCTGCGCCTCTTCGAGCAGTCGCGCGACGGATTCGAAGTCGCCGAGCACGATCTGCAGATCCGCGGACCCGGCGAGTTTCTCGGCACGCGCCAGTCGGGCGCGCTGCGCTTTCGCATGGGCAACATCCTCCGCGACTACGATCTGATGGAGAAGGCGCGCGATCTCGCGATCGCGACGATCGGGAAAGACCTGTCGTACGCCGATGACGTCGCGCAACGCCTTCTCGGCATGCCCGTCCCCGAGGCGGCGGCGAAGGATTGAGGATGCTGAAACGACTCGCAACGATCATGATCCGGCCGCGCGAAACGATGCGCGAGATCCTCGACGCGGCCGGCAGCCGCAGAGTCATTCCGATCGTTCTCGTGGCGAGCCTCTCCGCCATGGCCGGCGACTTCGATGACCGCAGTTTCCGCCACGCGCTGCGACAGGAGGGGTACATCGCACTCATCGCGGCCGTCGTGATCATCGCCACCACGCTGCTCATCCTCGGATTGCTCTATCTCATCGCGTGGGTCGCGCAGCTCATCGGCCGCCAGGTGCTCGAAGGAACCGGCACCGTCGCCGACGTGCGCGCCGCGCTCGCCTGGGGGATGGTGCCGGCGATCTGGGCGCTGCTGTATCGCATTCCGGTGCTCTTCCTCGTCAAACGCGAGCACGTGGACTTCGGCGCCGAGGCCGGCTTCCGCATCTCGCGGATCAGCGAAGGATGCTGGACCGGTTTGCTTCTCGCGACGCTCGAGCTGATCGCGTTCATCTGGGCCGTGATCGTGACCAGCAACACCCTCGGCGAAGCGCACCGCTTCTCCTCGTGGCGCGGACTGGCGACGCTGGCAATGACCTGCGCGGTCCCCTTCGTGATCATCATCGCGGCGGTGCTGGCGATGAGGTGAGTGAGGTACACTGCGCGCTCATTTTCGACCCGGTGAGCTTCGATTGAATCAGTCTCCACAGTACGTCCTCAGCGGTCTCCGTCCGACGGGCCGCGTCCATCTCGGCAACTACTTCGGTGCGCTGCGCAACTGGGTGGAGCTGCAGGATCGCTACTCCTGTTACTACTGCGTCGTCGACTGGCATGCGCTGACGTCCGACTACGCCGATCCGTCCAACATCCGCCAGTCGACCTTCGAAGCGGTCGCCGACTGGATCGCCGCGGGACTCGATCCGCAGAAGTGCGTGATCTTTCTGCAGTCCGAGGTGAAGGAGCATGCGGAGCTGCACCTGCTGCTGTCGATGATCACGCCGCTGCCGTGGCTCGAGCGCGTGCCGACGTTCAAGGATCAGCAGGACCAGCTACAGGAGAAGGACCTCAACACCTACGGCTTCCTCGGCTATCCGCTGCTGCAGACCGCCGACATCGTCGTCTACCGCGCGACGTTCGTGCCGGTGGGCGAGGACCAGGCCTCGCATCTCGAGCTCGCGCGCGAGATCGTGCGCCGCTTCCACAACTTCTACGGCCCCGTGTTCCCCGAGCCGCAGCCGCTCTTCACCGCGACGCCGAAAGTGCCGGGACTCGACGGCCGCAAGATGTCGAAGTCGTACGGCAACATCATCCCGCTCACGGCGAGCGCGGATGAAGTGAGCGCGCTCGTGATGACGATGTTCACCGATCCCAATCGCATCCGCCGCAGCGATCCCGGCAATCCCGACATCTGCAATCTCTTCCAGTTCCACAAGCTCTTCTCCGACGACGCGACGATTGCCCGCGTCGATCACGAATGCCGCACCGCGCAGATCGGCTGCGTGCAGGACAAGAAGCTTCTCGCCGACATCATGATCGAGCAGCTCCGCCCCATTCGCGCGCGGCGCGAGGAGATCGACCGCGATCCGTCGATCGTGTGGGACGTGCTGCGCGAGGGGAACCGCAAGGCGCGCGAGCGCGCCGGCGAGACGCTCACCCTCGTGCGGCAGGCGATGAAGATCGACTATCCGGAGCTGCGATGAGCGACGAAGAGAGTGGAGGACAGGCAATCCTGCCTGTCCCGGATGATCAGGACAGGCGGGATCGCCTGTCCTCCACCACCGACGACGAAGAGTCGGCGTACAAAGTCACGCTGCCGTCCTTCCACGGCCCGCTCGATCTTCTGCTCCACCTGATCAGGAAGCACGAGATCGACGTCTACGACATCCCCATCGTGCTCGTGGTCGAGCAGTACAACGCCTACCTCGACGCGATGGCGGAGCTCGATCTCGACATCGCCGCGGACTACATCTACATGGCCGCGCTGCTGATCAACATCAAGTCGCGCATGCTCCTGCCGCGCGATGAGAGCGCCGAGGAGCTGGGGGAGGATCCGCGCAGGGAGCTGGTCGACAAGCTGCTCGAGTACCAGCGCTTCAAAGCGGTCGCGGAGACCTTCGCCGAGCTCGACGTCGTGCGCATGGGCATGTGGTCGCGCCCGCGTGTGCCGCTGCCGGGCACCGAAGAGGCGCAGGAGATGGACATGAGCGAGGTCGGCCTGTTCGATCTCATCGACGCCTTCCGCGCCGCGCTCGTGCGCTACAAGGATCAGCATCCGGAGGCCATCGAGCTGCGGCGGATGGTCCACAAGGTCTCCGACAAGATGCACGAGCTCTACGAGAAGCTGAAAGAAAAATCGCCGATCCGGCTGCAGTGGTTCCTCGAGGGCCGCGGCCGCGACGAGCTCATCACCATCTTTCTCGGCATGCTCGAGCTGGTCCGCCTCGGCGGCATCTCGATGCAGCAGAAACGAGAGTTCGATGAGATTCTCATCGGACGGACCGAGACGGCGATCGACCAGGAGACGTTCAGGATGTACGACTGAAGAAATCAACGATGAACGATGAACGATGAACGATGAACGATGAACGATGATGAAGGCTGCGGCGCCGATTCATCGTTCAGGATTCATCGTTCATCGTTCATCGTTTGGTGGTGAGACAAACGATGCCCATGGACGAAAAAGAACTGAGAGCCGCCCTGGAGGCGATCCTCTTCGTCAGCTCCGATCCCATCAAAGTGGACGAGCTCACGGAAGCCTTTTCCGACGCCGGCCGCGAGGCCATTCAAACGCAACTGGAGCACATTCGCACGCAGCTCGACGAGCATGCCGGCGGATTCATTCTCGAGCAGACCGCGGGCGGGTGGCGGCTGGCCACGCGCGCGGAGCACGACTCGATTCTGAAAAAGTACTTTGCGCGCAAGGGCGAGAACCGCATGTCCATCGCCGCGCTGGAGACGCTGGCCATCGTCGCCTACCGCCAGCCGATCACCGCGCCGGAGGTGTCGGAGATCCGCGGTGTGAACTCGACGGCCGTGATTCGCACGCTGCTCGAGCGGCGCATGATCCGCGTCTCCGGCCGCAAGAACGTCGTCGGCAGTCCGTTTCTCTATCGCACGACGAAAGAGTTTCTCGTGCACTTCGGCCTCAACGACATTCGCGATCTGCCGCGCCTCGAAGAGTTCGGAGATCTGATCGGCGAGAACATCAACGACGACCTCGTGCTCGCGATTCAAACCGCGCATCCGAGCGAAGACGAAGGTGTCGTCCTGAGCCCCGAAGAGGGCGAAGGATCTTCCACCGCGACCGAAAGCAGCGATGAAACTCAGTTAGAATCGTCGCGAGAGTGATGCAACTCGAGCGACTGCAGAAGATCATCGCCCACGCAGGCTTCGCGTCCCGCAGAGAAGCCGAGACGATGATTCGGGAGGGGCGGGTGACGGTGAACGGACGTGTCGTCACCGCGCTCGGAACCAAGGCCGATCCCGGCCGCGATCACATCAAAGTCGACGGGAAGCTCATCACCCGCGCGGAGACGCATCGCTACATCCTCCTGTACAAGCCGAAGGAAGTGACCTCGACGGTCAACGATCCGGAAGGACGCAAGACCGTCGTCGACCTGGTGAAGGGAGTGCGCGAGCGCATCTATCCCGTCGGCCGTCTCGACTTTCAGTCGGAAGGACTGCTGCTCCTCACCAATGACGGCGACCTCGCGTTCAAGGTCTCCCATCCGAAGCACGGCTCGGTGAAGACGTATCACGTGAAGGTGCGCGGCGTTCCCGACGAGCGCATCATCGGAAAGCTCGAGCGCGGAATCACCATCGACGGCAAGCGCACCGTTCCGTGCGAGATCGATCGCATGAAGACGACGGGACGTTCGACAGGCAGGGGCGAGGAAGAAGGGAACAGCTGGTACGAAGTGCGTCTGCGCGAAGGACGCAATCAGCAGATCCGCAAAATGTTCAAGGCTGTCGGGCATCCGGTGTCGAAGCTCCGCCGCGTCGCGATCGGTCCGATCTCCGATCCGAAGCTCACGCCCGGCGCGTGGCGCGAGCTGACGAAGCATGAAGTGAAGATGCTGGAGACGATGAAGGAGCCGCCGAAGCCGCGCCGCGTCGCGCCGAAGAAAAAGAAACCGGTCGCGGCATCGAAGAAGAAGAAGGCCACCTCGTCACGCGGCGCACGCCGCGGGACGACGCCGGCACGAGAATCGAGGCGAGGGCGCGGATAGCCGGCACGGCCGGCAGCGCTGGTTGCCCTGGTGGACCTTCAACATTGAAAGCATGGGTGCCAATGCTTGTCATCCCGAGCGTGAGCGCGGGACCTGGGGGGAAGGGTGGCACGAAGCCCGCGCCTCGCGCCGCCGCCCGCCCAGGTCCCTCGCGACGCTCGGGATGACAAGGCTGGCAACGCATGCTTTCAAGGTTGAAGGTCTACTAGGCTGATGCACGCTCCTCGCGAACACCGACCACTCATCGTCGCGATCGACGGTCCTTCCGGAGTCGGCAAGAGCACCACCAGCAAACTCGTCGCGCGCGCGCTCGACATTCCGCACATCGACACCGGCGCGATGTATCGCGCCATCGGACTGGCCGCGGTCCGGAACGGCGTCGGCGTGCAGGATGCGGATGCGCTGGAGCAACTCGCCGCGCGCACGTCGATCGAGTTTGTTCCCGGTGATCCGCCGCGCGTGCTCCTCGAAGGCGAAGACATTACGCACCTCATTCGCACGCCGGAGATCAGCATGGCCGCGAGTCATGTGTCCGCCGTGCCCGCGGTGCGCCGCGTGCTCGTGCGCCTGCAGCAGGAGCTCGGCCGCCGCGACGGCGGCGTGCTCGAAGGGCGCGACATCGGCACGAAGGTCTTCCCCGAGACCCCGCACAAATTTTTCCTCACCGCGCGCCCCGAAGTGCGCGCCGAGCGCCGCCATGCCGAGCTCGCCGCAAAAGGGGAGAACGTGCCGTTCGAAGAGGTGCTGGCGGAGAGCGTGAGACGCGACCGGCAGGACTCGACGAGGGAAGACTCGCCGCTGATGCATGATGAGTCGTACACCGTCGTGGACACCTCGGATCTCACGATTCCGGAGGTTGTGGATCAGATCGTCAGAGAGGTTCGAGGTTCGAGGGCCGAATGAAGAGGTAAGAGGCTTTCTTCTTCATTCTTCATTCGGCCCTCGAACCTCGAACCTCAAACACCCTTTTTTCCGCCCTTCCTTGACCTCAGTCCACCCCGCGTTTAAACTCCCGATTTCGGCGTGTATCAACAACTTAGCGTCGATTTACGTCCGCGCGGATGACCCGCGGACGACACGTTTCATCAACAGGGGGTTCCCCGGTAAATGCCGTCCAATGACGAGTCGAAGAAGCCAACCAAGCCGAGCCAGGCCGACACCAGCAATCTGGAGAACCTCGGCATGGACGAGCTTCTCGACCTCTACACCCGCCCCACGCTCGCTGAAGGGGAGATCGTCAAAGGACGTGTCCTCAAGGTGACGCCCTCCGATGTCGTCGTCGACATCGGCTACAAATCCGAAGGCCTCCTGCCCGTCGACGAAGTCACCGGCTTCGACGGCCAGGTGCGCGTCAAGCGCGGCGACGAGATCGAAGTCTTCATCGAGCGATTCGAAGACGCGTCCGGCTACGTGACGCTCTCGCGCGAGAAAGCCGCGCGCATGCGCGTGTGGGACGACATCGAATCCGCGTACAAAGCCGATCAGGCCATCAGCGGCCGCGTGATCGATCGCGTCAAGGGCGGACTGCAGGTCGACGTCGGCGGCATCAAGGCGTTTCTGCCGGGCTCGCTGATCGACACGAAGCCCGTGAAAAACCTCGACGCGCTGCGCGGCCACGAGCTCCGCTTCAAGATCGTCTCGTTCGACAAGAAGCGCAGCAACGTCGTGCTCTCGCGCCGGGCGATCGTCGAGGTCGAGCAGGCCGAGGCGAAGCACGCGACGTTCGGACGCCTGAAGGAAGCCGAGCTCACGCACGGCGTGGTGAAGAACATCACCGACTACGGCGTCTTCGTCGACCTCGGCGGCGTCGACGGCCTGCTGCACATCACCGACATCTCCTGGGGCCGCGTCACGCATCCCAACGAGTACTTCAACGTCGGCGACGAGATCGAAGTGATGGTGCTGAAGTTCGATGCCTCCTCCGAGCGCGTCTCCCTCGGCTACAAACAGAAATCCCCCGATCCGTGGAGCGACGTCGCCGATCGCTACCCGCTTGGCAGCCGCGTGAAGGGGAAGGTCGTCTCGCTCACCGACTACGGCGCATTCATCGAGCTCGAGGAAGGCGTCGAGGGATTGATCCACGTGAGCGAGATGTCGTGGACGAAGAAGATCCGCCATCCGGCGAAAGTGCTGAACATCGGCGAGGAAGTGGAAGCCGTCGTCTCCGACGTCAACGTCCCGAACCGCCGCATCTCGCTCTCGCTCAAAGCGCTCGAAGAGAATCCGTGGGACACGATCGCCACGCGCTATCCGGTCGGCACGATCATCGAAGGCCGCGTGCGCAATCTCACCGACTTCGGCGCGTTCGTCGAAGTGGAAGAGGGCATCGACGGGCTGATTCACATCTCCGACATGTCGTGGCATCGCCGGCTCAAGCATCCCAGCGAGGTGCTGAAGAAGGGCGATACGGTCAAGGCACGCGTGATCAACGTCGACGGCGACAACCAGCGGCTCTCGCTCTCGATCCGCGAGTTCCTGCCCAACGAGTGGGACAACTTCGCGAAGGCGCACAACGTCAGCGACGAGGTCATCGGCACGGTCTCCAAGATCACCGACTTCGGCCTCTTCATCCGTCTCGCCGACGGTGTGGAAGGCCTCGCGCATGTGTCCGAAGTGCAGCGCGACGCGCGGCAGAAGCTGGACAAAGTCTTTCATCCGGGCGAGCCGATTCGCGCGCGCATCATCAAGATCGATCCCGCGGAGCGGAAGATCGGCCTCACGACGCGTGACGTCGAGCCGTTGAGCGAGGAAGAGCGCGCGCAGCACGCGGGACCGGCCGAAGAGCATCACGCGGAACCGGCGGCAGCGCCGGAATCCGAAGTGGTACCAGAACCGGTACCCGAACCAGAACACGAATCAGAACCGGAACAGGGCTGAGGCGGAATATGTCCGAGCTCGAGTCCCCACCGCAGATCACAAGTGAAGAGGAGGGCGGACGTCCCGTCCGCCCCTCGACGGCGGACGAGGACGTCCGCCCTCCTCAGAAGAAATCGCGCACCGGAGCGTTCTTCTTCGGTGCTCTCGCGGGATGCCTCGTGCTCGCAATCGGGCTCGCGGTGCTCATCGCGGTCGTCGCCGCCATCGGCTCCGACACCGGTGAGCTGACCCTGAGCACGCAGAAGGTCGCGATCGTGCCGATCGAGGGCGAGATCTTCGACGCCCGCGAGACGCTCGAGCTGCTGCACAAGTACGAAGAGAACTCGATGGTGAAGGCGATCGTGATCCGGATCAACAGTCCGGGCGGCGCGATCGCTCCGTCGCAGGAGATCTACTCCGCGATCCGCCGCAGCCGCAAGCCGACCGTCGCGTCGATGGACAGCGTCGCGGCGTCGGGCGGCTTGTACATCGCCGTCGCGTGCGACCAGATCGTTGCGAACCCGGGCACGATCACGGGATCGATCGGTGTCGTGCTGCAGTGGTTCGAGATGAAGGAGCTGGTGAAGTGGGCGAAGATGAAGCCCGAGACGATCACCAGCGGCGCGCTCAAGGATGCCGGCTCGCCGTATCGCGAGCTCACCGAGGTGGAGCGGCAGTACTTCCAGAACATCGTCACCCAACTGCACAGCCAGTTCGTGAAAGCCGTCGCGGAAGGGCGCAAGGGCAAGCTGACCGTGGATGAGGTCTCGCGGATCGCCGACGGCCGGGTCTTCACCGGCGAACAGGCGGTCGCGCTGAAGATGGTCGATCAGCTCGGGACGATCGACGACGCCGTGCGCGCGGCCGGCAAGCTCGCCGGCATCAAAGGGAAACCGGCGACGATCTGGCCGAGGCGGCGCGAGGTCACGCTGCTCGAAGCGCTCACCGGCGCGAATGCGAAGAGTGCGATCGAGCAGATCGTGAGCCGCAAGCTGCCGCAGTTCCTGTACAGGTGGTAGGAAGAGGAGGCGAACCTTGGACGAACACAACGACATCGAGCTCGAACACGGCGATGAGAAATCGCGCGGCAACGCCGGAGTGATGACCAAGGCCGAGCTCGTCGATGAAGTGGCGCGCGTGGTTCAGCTGACGAAGAAGCAGGCCGAAACGATCGTCAACATCGTCTTCGACTCCATCGTCGACTCCCTCCGCGCCGGCCAGAAAATCGAGCTCCGCGGCTTCGGCAGCTTCCGCCTCCGCAGCCGCAAATCCCGCACCGGCCGCAACCCGAAAACCGGCGAGAAGGTGGAAGTGCCGTCGAAGAAGATCCCGTACTTCAAGCCGGGGAAGGAGCTGAAGGAACTCATCAACAAAACGCTGGGTGAGGGCGTTGAGGGGGAAGCGCGGTCTGAGACGGCGGCGGGGGAGTAGGAAGAATTGAAAATTGAAAATTGAAAATTGAAAAAGGGGGAACGGACTTCTTTTTCAATTTTTAATTTTCAATTTTCAATTCCGAATGGACATCCTCTTCACCCCCTGGAGATACCCCTACTTGACCTCTCCCAAGTCCGACACCGGCTGTATTTTCTGTAACGCCGTGAGCGCGCAGGATCCGCGCGAGACGCTCACGCTCTTTCGCACCGAGGCTGCCATCGTCATGCTCAATCGCTATCCGTATACGAACGGGCATCTCATGGTCGCGCCGGTCGCGCATGAGGCTCGGTTGTTCGACAGCAGCGATCGATCCTTGCGCGCGCTGATCCGCCTCACGGCGGAGGCGCAGCGGATCCTCTCCGACGTCTATCATCCCGACGGATTCAACGTCGGCATGAACTTCGGGCAGGTTGCCGGCGCGGGAGTGGCCGATCACTATCATGTGCACGTCGTGCCGCGCTGGAGCGGTGACTCGAACTTCATGACCGTCACCGCGCGCACGCGGATCGTCCCCGAGGACCTGGACGTCACCTTCGACAAGCTCACGCCGTATTTTCGAGACGTCCGCATCGCCGAATGACTGCACGCGCGCTCATCTCCATGCTCCTCGCCTACGCCGTTCCCGGCGCGGGCCACTTCTACCTCGGACGCCGCGGCCGTGCCGTCGCGTTCTTCGTCATCGTGGTCTTCATGTTCGTCCTCGGCCTCTCGATCGACGGCAGCCTCTACATGCTCGCTGAAAGCCGTGGCAGCCTGCTGCGCATCCTCGCCAGCATCGGCTCGATGGGTGCCGGCGCGCTCTACTTCATCGCCAAAGCCATGGGCCCGCACGGCAACGTCACGTCGATCACCTACGAATACGGGACGACCTACGTGCTCACCGCGGGTCTCATGAATCTGCTGCTCGTCCTCGACTGCTGGGACATCGCGAAGGGGAAAAAGCAGTGAGCTTCCTTCGCAGCCACATGGTGCTGATGTTCCTCTACGCCGTCGCGGCGGGCGTTTTCTTCTCGCTGCTCTGGAAGCACGAGCGGAAAGAGCGCATCCGCTTTTTCCTCATCGTCTTCTGCGCCCTCTTCTTCGGCGGGATCGTACTGGGATGGCTGATGTTCCCGTTCCCGCTGCGGCGATGAAGGTCGCGATCGTCGCCGGCGAGGCTTCCGGCGATCTCCATGCTTCCGAGGTCGTGCGCGAGTTGAAGAAACTCGACGCGCTAAGGAGGGCGGACGTCTCGTCCGCCCACGCCGAAGGCGGACGAGACGTCCGCCCTCCTCTTACGATGTTCGGCATCGGCGGCGATCTCCTCGCTCGCGAGGGCGTCGAGCTACTGCATCACGCGAGCGAGATGGGGATGGTCGGACTGTTCAACGTCCTGCGCCATCTGCCGATGTTCTTCCGCGCCTTCAACGAGCTGATGGAGCGCATCGAGCGCGAGCGGCCCGACGTCGTCTTCCTCATCGACTACCCTGGGTTCAACCTGCGCGTCGCTCGCCGCTGCAAGGAGCTCGGCCTGCGCGTCGTCTACTACATCTCCCCGCAGCTCTGGGCGTGGCGGCAGGGGAGAGTGCGGCACATCGCGAGGTACGTCGATCGGATGATCGTCATCTTTCCCTTCGAGGAGACGTTCTATCGCGAGCACGGCGTGCCGGTGACCTATGTCGGCCATCCGCTGATCGAGCAGCTCGCGGGCGTGCGGAAGCCGCCGCGGCGCGAAACGCTGCGCATCGCGCTGCTGCCCGGGTCGCGCCGTTCCGAGGTGGCGGGACTGCTTCCGCCGATGCTCGATGCGGTTGCCGTGCTGCAGCGCGAGCGAGCGGTCGAGGCGTACATCATCCAGGCCCCGACGATCGAGTACGAGGAGCTCGAGTCGATCGTGCGCGCGAAAGGGGCGGACGTGCCCATCCTTCCGCACGATCGCGGCGAAGGCGTGGCCGCGGCGGACGTCTCTCTCTCCGCTTCCGGCACGGCGACGCTCGAGTCGGCGGTGCTCGGCACGCCGGTCGTGGTCATGTATCGCCTCAGCCGGCTCACGTATCTCGCGGGAAAGAAGCTCGTGCGCGTGCCGCACTGGAGCCTCGTGAACATCGTCGCGGGAAAGAAGATCGTCCCCGAGCTCATTCAGTCCGAGGTGAACGGCGAGCGGATTGCGGTGGAGGTGCGGGGCATCCTCGCGCGCTACGAGAGCATCACCGCGGAGCTCGCGCGGGTGCGTGAAATCCTCGGCGCGCCCGGCGCCAGCCGCCGCGCGGCCGAAGAAATTCATAAGATGGTGGCGGGATGAAGGTCCTGCGCCGTCTCTACGGCTACCTCGGCAAGTACAAAGCGTGGGCGTTTCTCGCCTTCGGCTCGATGATCGTCTTCGCCCTGACGCAGACGGTGATCGCCATGCTCGTGCAGCCGATCGTCGACGACGTGCTCACGCCGCCCGGCGTCTTCCGCAAGGCGGACGTCTCGGAGAATCGCATCGAGCGCGCGATGCGCGAGCTCGCGCCGCCGGTTTATCGCGTCAAGCAGCGCTTCGACGGATGGTGGGGCGCCGATCCATCGCAGAAGTGGAAGCGCGTGCTGACGGTGCTGCTCATCGTCTTTCTCATCCGCGCGTTCACATCCTTCCTCTCTGAATACTCGTTCCAGAAAGTCGGCCTCTCGACGGTTCGCGATCTGCGCAATCAGCTCTACGAGCGGATCATCAACCAGAGCCACTCCTTCTTCGCGAAGCGCTCGACCGGCGAGATGGTGAGCCGCGTGGTCTCCGACGCAGATGCGATCCAGGCCGCGGTATCGACGCGCATGGGCGATCTGCTGCAGGAGTCGGTCACGCTCCTCGGCCTGATGATCTTTGTCTTCGTGAAGAATCCGGTCCTCGCGCTGGTGAGCTTCGTCGGCGCGCCGCTGATCATCACGCCCGTGGTGCAGTTCGGAAAACGGCTGCGCAAGACGACGCATAAGTCGCAGGAGCGGATGGCGGAAATCGCGACGCTGCTCGAGGAGACCATTCGCGGCGTGCGCATCGTGAAGGCGTTCACGATGGAGCCCTTCGAGATCTCGCGCTTCCGCGAGGCGACGCGCAAGCATCTGCAGTGGAATCTCCGCGCCCAGCGCGTGCAGGCGCTGACCTCACCGGTGATGGAGCTCCTCGCCGGCGTGTGCATGGTGCTGCTGTTCGCGTACGCGCAGTCGCGCATCGCGGCCGGCACGCTCACCGGCGGAGAGTTCGCGAGCTTCCTCACCGCGCTCGCGCTGATGTACGGGCCGATCAAGAAACTCAACAAGGTGAATCTCTCGCTCAACACCGCGCTCTCCGCGGCCGAACGCGTCTTCCGCATGCTCGACATCGACAATGAGGTGAAGGAGAAGGCGGACGCGGTGGAACTGGGGGCGGGGTTGCCCGGTTACCCGGTGGCCCGGTTGCCCAGTGGAGAGCCGGCCGGGAACGACCTGGGGTTGCCCGGTTTCCCGGTTGCCCAGTTGCCCGGCGATGGAACGTCCGGGAAACCGGGAAACCGGGAAACCGGGCAACCCTTCATCTCCTACGAGCAGGTCTCATTCGCCTACGACGAACGCGAGCCCGTGCTGCGCGAGGTCGACCTCACGGTCTCTCGCGGCGAGATCGTCGCCATCGTCGGCGGCAGCGGTGCGGGAAAATCGACGCTCGTGAACCTGCTGCCGCGCTTCTACGACGTCAGCGAGGGACGCATCGCCATCGACGGCGTCGACATCCGCGACGCGAGACTCACCTCGCTGCGCGGGCTGATGGGATTCGTGACGCAGGAAGTGGTGCTCTTCAACGACAGCGTGCGCAACAACATCGCGTACGGACGCTCGGGCGTCGACGAACAGCAGGTGATCGACGCGGCTCGTGCGGCGAACGCACACGACTTCATCATGAATCTGCCGAAGGGCTACGACACCGTGATCGGGGAGAGCGGCGTGCTGCTGTCCGGCGGGCAGCGCCAGCGCCTCGCCATCGCGCGCGCGCTCTTCAAGGATCCGCCGATTCTGATTCTCGACGAGGCCACCTCGGCACTCGACACGGAGTCGGAGCGCCTCGTGCAGTCCGCGCTCACCAACCTGATGCGTGGCCGCACGACGCTGGTGATCGCGCATCGCCTCTCTACCATTCGTAGTGCGCACAAGATCGTGGTGCTCGACCGCGGCGAGATCGTCGAGGTGGGGCGGCACGAGGAGCTGCTCGTCCGCCGCGGGGTCTATCGCAAGCTGTACGATCTCCAGTTCGTCGACGACGAGGTCGCGGTGCGATGAAGCTCATTTCGTGGATTGCTGTCCTGTTACTCCGCTCGCTGCACGCGACGCTGCGCGTGCGTCACGTGCGCGCCGAACACATCGAGAACACACCGCAGTACATCCTCGCGTTCTGGCATGCGCATCTGCTGCTCATGATGCATTGTCGTTTTCGCCGTCCGATGTCGATCATGATCTCGCGGTCGAAGGACGGCGAATACATCGCGCGCGTCCTGCACGCGTACGGCGCGGAGACGCCTCGAGGCTCGACCTCGCGCGGCGCCGTAGGCGCGATGCGCGAGTTGTTGCGCGATGCCCGCTCCGGAAAAAACATCGCCTTCACGCCCGACGGGCCTCGGGGTCCCGCGCGCATCGTGCAGGCGGGTGTAATCTCCGGGGCGCAGCTCACCGGCCTTCCGGTCGTGACCGTGGCGTTCGCCGCCAAAAAAAAAAGTTGCTGCGCTCCTGGGATCGCATGATCATCCCGCTGCCGTTCTCGAAGGCCTTGTTCCTCTATGGCGAGCCGTTCGTCATTCCTCGTGACGGCGACGCCGGACAGTGGCGGCTGACACTCGAACAGAAATTGAATGCGCTCGCCGTGGAGGCGGAGCGACTGGTGATGAACGAATGATCCACTCCATGACAGGCTTCGGCCGCTCCTCCGGCGCGCTCTCCGCGCGCTATTTCGCGACCGTGACGACGAAGAGCGTGAACCATCGCTTTCTCGAAGTCTCGGTGCGCCTTCCCGAATATCTGTGGGACATGGAGGCGCCGCTGCGCGCGCTCGCCTCCGAGTTCTTTTCGCGCGGCAAAGTCGATCTCTCCCTGCGCGTCCAGCGCACGCAGCAGCCCGAGTACACGGTGCGGATCAACGCCCAGCTCGCGAACACGGTGATCCCGCAGCTTCGCTCGATCGCCGAGGAGCTCGGGCTCGGGTCCTCGCTCACCGCGAGCGATCTGATGCGCGTGCCCGATCTGCTGCAGGTCGAACCGGTCGACGCCGAGGTCACGGACGAAGAGCGCGAGGCGCTGCTGTCGCTGACACGCGACGTCTTCACCCAGATGCGCGCGATGCGCGAGCGCGAAGGGGTCTCGCTGCGCGACGACATCGCCGCGCGCGTGAAGTTGATTCGCGCGCACAGCGAACAGATCGCCGCGCATCGCGACGACGTGCGCGCGGAAGTGCTGGCGAACTATCAGCAGCGCGTGCAGGAGATCGCCGCCGCGGCCGGCGTCGACGTCGCGCAGGACCGCATCGCCCAGGAAGTCGTGATCATGGTCGAGAAGGGCGACATCGCCGAGGAGCTCACGCGGCTCGCGCATCATCTCGATCAGATCGAGAAGGCGATCGGCGGCAAAGAGGCTGCGGGGAAGAAGCTCGACTTCCTCTCGCAGGAGATGATTCGCGAGATCAACACCATGGGCTCGAAGTCGCGCTCCGCGGCCATTCGGACCGTGGTTGTAGAATTGAAAACCGAGGTCGAGCGGATCCGCGAACAGGTACAGAATGTCGAGTAACTTCCACCCGGACGGGACGTTATTCATCGTCTCCGGTCCCTCCGGCGCGGGAAAGACGACCCTGATCACGCGCGTCCGCGACGAGCTCCGCGCGCTAAAGATCGAGCTCTACTTCTCCGTTTCCCACACCACGCGCCGCGCGCGCACCGGCGAGATCCCCGGCATCAGCTACCACTTCGTGTCCGATCAGGAGTTCCAGTCCATGCGCGCGGGAGGGGAATTTCTCGAACATGCTCACGTTCATGCGCACTGGTACGGAACCTCGAAAGCCGAGGTCGCGGGGCGCTTGCGCGACGGCCTCGATGTGATCCTTGACATCGACTATCAGGGCGCGAAACAGATCGCGGAAGATCCCGAGCTGCGATCGCGATCCCTGAGTGTTTTCATTTTCCCCCCTTCGCTCGACGTGCTGGAGCAGCGGTTGCACCAGCGCGGCGTGAACAGCGAGGACGAGATCGAGCTGCGATTGAAGAAAGCGATCGCGGAGATCGACGAGGGGAAAGGGTTCTACGACTACATCATCATCAACGATGATCTCGACGTCGCCACCGAGTGCCTGAAGGCGGCGGTCATCGCGAAGAAACTGCAGACCAGGACTGCGCTCGAAGCCATCGCCCGAATGGCCGAGCGATTCAAAGAGGAGGATCGCAATGGAAGGACTGCCCGAAGGAATTGACAGCAAGTTCCGCTACGTCCTGCTGGTCTCGAAGAGAGCCGAGCAGTTGATTCAGGGAGCGCAGCCGAAGATCAGGAGCCGCCACGCCAAGCCGACGCGCGTGGCGATGGAAGAAGTCGAAAAGGACGTGGTGAAGTGGCAGCTCACGGCGCCGGTCGAGGAAGATACGACGGCGCTGGACGAGGAGTAGAACCGGGTTTCCCGGTCACCCGGTTGCCCGGTTTCCCAGTGTGCCGGGCAACCGGGCGACCGGGCGACCGGGTAACCGTATGAACATCGTCCTCGGCGTCTCCGGCGGCATCGCGGCGTACAAAGCGCCCGAGCTGGTGCGCCGCCTGCGCGACATCGGCGCGGACGTTCGCGTGATCCTCACGCCCAACGCGGCGCGATTCGTTTCGCCCCTCTCGCTCGCCGCGGTGTCCGGCCACGGCGTCATCATCGATCAGTGGGGCGATCCTGAAAAAGGAGGCGTCGATCACATCGAGCTCGCGCGCTGGGCCGAGCTGCTGCTGATCGCGCCTGCCACCGCGAACATGATCGCCAAGCTCGCTGTCGGCATCGCCGACGACGCGCTCTCCACCTACGCCGTCGCTCATCGCGCCGGCATCATCGTCGCCCCGGCCATGAACACGTTCATGCTCCAGCATCCGACCGTGCAGCAGAACATGGCCACGCTGCGCGCGCGGGGCGTCGATGTTCTCGATCCCGACAGCGGTCTCCTCGCATGCGGCGACGAAGGCTCCGGGCGAATGCCCGACGTTCCGGTGCTCGTCGAGATCGTGAAGTCGCATTTCGCGAAGCGCGATCTCGAGGGGCGCAGCGTGCTCGTCACCGCGGGACCGACGCGCGAGCCGATCGATCCGGTGCGCTATCTCTCCAACCGCTCGTCAGGAAAAATGGGCTACGCGATCGCCGAAGCGGCGCGGAGAAGGGGAGCGAACGTCACGCTCGTCTCCGGCCCGACCGCGCGGCCCGCGCCCGCAGGAGTCGAAGTGACGCGCGTGCGCACCGCGGATGAGATGCACGCCGCGGTCATGTCCGCCGCGCCGCACCATCAGATCGTGATCAAGGCCGCGGCCGTGGCCGACTTCGCGCCCGCGGAGATCGCCGATCGCAAGATCAAGAAGCGCGAGGGGATGGACGAGCTCACGATCAAGCTACGCAGGACGCCCGACATCCTCGCCGACGTCGCGAAGCTCACGCCGCGCCCGTTCATCGTCGCCTTCGCCGCGGAGACGAACAGCGTCGAGGAGAACGCGCGCGAGAAGCTCATGCGCAAGGGCGCGGACCTCATCGTGGCGAACGACGTCGCCGACGCGTCGATCGGCTTCGACGCCGATCAGAACGAGGTGCTCGTCATCGCCCGCGACGGCGCGGTCACGCGCATCGAGCGCGCGCCGAAAATGGTGGTCGCGAACCGCCTGCTCGATCTGGTCGTCGAGCATTTTCGCGGTGCGTGAGCTCGCCGCGCTGCTCTGCCTCGCCCTCGCCGCGTGCGCGAGCACGGGAGGAACCATCGACACGCTGATGAAGGACTACGACGGCAACGTGCCGGGAGCATCCGTCCTCGTCGTGCGCAACGGGGAAGCGATCGTCCGGAAGTCGTACGGCTTCGCCGACCTCGAAGCGCGCTGGCGGGGTCATTTTTCCGCGGCCGTGACTGCGCCGGAGGCATTCCAGCGGCCTTCCGGATCACCGTTGAGCGTGAAGGCGGCCCAATGGCGCGGATCCGGATAGTCGCCGTGCAATAGCTGCAGTTGTGCGTGTCGCAGCGCGTCAGCGGCGGAGTCCCCGTCGAGAAGACGAGAGTAGAAGTGGTTCATCAGCGCCGCCGCCGCGTCGTCTCCGATGTCCCACAGCGTCGAGATCACGCCGGGAGTGCCGGCATACAGCAGCGCGCGTGTCAACCCGACGATCTCGTCGCCGGCGCTGCCCTTGCCGAGGGCGGTCTGACATGCGGAGAGGACGACGAGATTCACGCCCGTCAGGTCGACGTCCGACAGAATCTCGTGGACCTCGAGATTGCCGTCACTTCCATCGCCCTCGGCCAGAGCGAGGCGGCTGAAGAGCGGCGTGTCAGCCTCGTAGAAACCGTGCGCTGCGATGTGCACGAGATCGACGTCGCCCTTCAGCTGATACAACAGGCTTTCCTTTGCCGCGGCCCCAATCATTGGTACCGAACGCAGCTTGGTGCCGACAATCATCGCCTCGCGCATCGCTCCCGGCAGCTCAGGCGAGACGCCCGCAGGCGCGCCGATCACCAGCGCCTTCCCTTTCACGGGCGTTTCCTTGTCGCGCAGGAAGCGGATGGAGCTGGCGCTCGGCGCGTAGGTGATCGTGTAGTCCTCGATCAGATACCGCTCTGTGCGCGGATCGCGAAACGCGCCAAACGGCAGGTAGTGCAACACGCCGTGCGGCACGACGACCAGCCGCGAATTGCGGATGTGAACCCGAAGCGGCGCGAAGAGCCGTCCGTACAGCTCCTCGACGGTGGCCGGCTCGCACGACGCATTGAGCGGGCGGACGCCGCGGCCGCCGATGCGGAACCGTGTCGCTGCGCACTGGGCACGTTCGAGAGCCATGCGACCGAACGGTAGCGAAACGTACTGTAACGTCGTCCGATCGAGCGCCCAGGCATGCGCGGCGTTGTCTGTGACGAAGTAGCTGACCAGCGTGGTGTTCGAAGGGAGCTCCTCGCGAATGGCATCGAGCCGCAGCGGCTCCACGCTCGTCATGGCCGCGTAATCGGGGTTGGTGGCCTTCACGCGCGTCATCAGCGCCTCGTACCGCCGCCGCGCCTCACGGAGGTCGTCATTGATCTGTCGCGTCGGCGCGAGGCGAGCGTGCTGCTGCCATTGCAGCATCTGCGCGCGCAGCGCCTCCGCTTCCTGCGCCGGAAGCGTGTTCTCGGGACCGCGCGGGGACACGCGGGTGTTGCCCATCATCTGGAGGAACACTCGCGCACGCGCGCGCTCGGAGACCGCGAACGCCTCCTCATGCCGGCGATGCCTGACCAGCAACTGGATGAGTATTTCGAAGGCCGACGAAGACCAGCCGGCGGCACCGGGGGAACTGCTCAGGAACGGATCGACACGGGCGTCCTCGGTCGCCGTGTCCAGGGCGTCAATCGCCTTGTTGAAGTAGGTGATCCCTTTGTCGTCATCACCCTCCGCAACGTAGGTCCCTCCGATCATGGCCAGAGCGCCGGCGCGATGTTTCGCATTCGGAATGACCACCAGCGCCTTCATCGCAAGCTCGCGAACGAGCGCGAAGTCACGTCCTTGACTGAAGAGTGCCCCCGCCTGGAGAAGTTCGACCATGCCTTCGGAAAGCATCCCGCTCCTGAAAGGCAACTGCGGATCGGCGGGGGCCGAGCCGACGATCGTGTTCATGAGCTGCGCGAGGTGTTCCGAGCCTGGCACACTCAGGGCGTCGGGCGTTCGGGACCATTGCTCGACGGCTTCGTAGAAGTCGGCGAAAGAAATCTCGTCCTTCAAATACTTTCGAGTGGACTCGAGCAGATCGATTGCCGCGACGTCGAGACAACGGCCGTTCTTCTCCGCAACCTGCCGCGCTCTCTCCAACGCGAGGCGGGCGCTGTCATCCGCGTCGAGCAGGATGTAATTCATTGCGAGATTTCCCAGGATCGCCGGCTCGCGGAACGGTTCATTCGCTCTGGCGAGCGCTTCCAGCGATTTTTCCATGTCTGCGGCCGCCGCTCCGTAGCGGCCACGCGTCTTGTTCATCTGCGCACTGCTCAGATAAATCGAGACCTGCAGGTAGAAATGCTCATGCTCCTCAGCCAGCGCCAATGCCTGTGCGAACATCTTCTCTGCAGCATTGAACCGGCCGCCCCTCACGAGCGTCTCAGCGCGGCGCCGCAGAACAACGATCTCTGTTTCCGGACTTTTCTCCGCGCGCACCAACTCCAACGCGCGATCGTTCCACGCCAGGGCATCATCGATCCGGCCGCTGAGCATCTCGAGCTCGGCGAGTTCGCCGAAGACCTCTACCTTCAGACGTTTCGGAGTGAGGATCCCCACGGGCCGCAGCACCTTCAGACCCTCGAGGGCCTTCCTGTAGCTCTCCCGTGCCTGGTCCAACCGCCACTGCCGCCGACGCAGATTGCCGATGTGGCGATCGATCGGCGGGTCGACTCTCCCGCCGAAGATCGCCGCCGCTTCCTTCGCTTGCCGGAGTTGAGCATCGGCCTTCTCGAGCTCGCCAATCCGGAGGAACTCGGCGCCATAGCCGGTCCTCGCGAAGACTTCGAGAAGCTGCAAAACGATCGGTTTGTTGATCTCGGGCGTCGCGGCGTTCGGTTCGTACTCCGCGGGCGGCAGTCCCACGACAGGACCGACGATCAGAAGTGCGTCGATCGAGAAAGGTGCGGACGGCGACTTCGCCTTTTCCAGCATGGCGAGGGATTTTTCATAAAACGCGCGGACATGGTCGGACTGTCTCTCGCTCAAACGCTCATGCTCGGCGAACATCCAGTACGCCAGCCCGGCCCCGACGTAGTCGCCAGCCGCTTCGAGGCGCGTTGTCGCCTCGCCGAAGTGCAACCGCGCGGTTTGCCCGTCGCCAAGGGATGTATCGACGAGGCTGAGAAGCAGATGGACGGTCGCTTCGCGCCTCGGATCGCGAGCCTCTCGGTACGCGGTCAGCGCCTCGTTGAGCCGCACGCGCAGTGTGTCGAAGTCGCGCGAGGGCCAGAGCAAGATGATCCTCTCCAGCCGATCGTCCGCACCCGCGCCGCGCACGTCCGCCGTCACGAGCAGCAGGATCAGGACCAGGACCTGGCGGCGCGTCATGTCAATGCTCCGTCGCTTCAGTGCCTCTCTGTTTCCCGGCAAGCGTGAACGCGGCCCACTGGCTCGGAGGCGAGAAATCACCGCGCGGCAGTTGCGCGTAGCGCAGCACGTCGCCAGCGGAGTCGCCCATGAGCAGATGGCAGTAGAAGTCGTTCATCAGCGCCGCCGCTGCATTGTCCCCGATGTAACGCCGCAGAAGAAGCGGCGTGTCCGGCTCATCGTAGCGGCGACGGATGTTCATCGGCACCTCAGCACTCAAGACACGGTCCGCAGGCAATTGTGTGGGCGGGGGCCAAGTGCTGCAGGTCGAGAACTCCTCGCGCTTCCGCACGTACATCGGCCTCACCGAGACCACCGGCAATTCCGCGAAGGTCGAAGTGAGCCTGGTCCTCGCCGACTCCATTGCCACGCCGGTCGTCACCTACGACCTCGCGGCAAACGAATACTGCCAGATCTCGCTCGCCGACTTCAGGCTGAGAGCCCGCCGCTCCACTTCCCCACATTTTCTCGGCGCGCGTGTCTACACATCCAGCGGAGGGTCTCATGAAGGCAAGCAATTACGTCGCGCTGCTCGTCGGTCTTCAACTTCTTTTCTCGCTGCCGCTGGCCGCGGCCCCGCAGACAGCACCCGCGACCCCGGCCAAATCCGAAGCGGCGTTTTCCAACAAGGATGTGATCAAGCTCGTGAAGCTGGAGCTTGGTGACGACGTCGTGATGGCAAAGATCAAACAGGCCGCTGACGTGGCGTTCGACCTTACGACCGATGGACTCGTCCAATTGAAACAGGCCGGCGTCAGTTCCCGCGTGATCTCTGCAATGCTGGAGAAGACCACGCCGCCGGCGTCGCCGAGGATGTCGAATGAGGGAGGCAGCAGCAATCAGCCGCAATTCTTCAATGGCGCGGACGACGTGCGTATGGTGATTGACGACAAAGAAATCCGCCTTCCTGCGAACCGCGGCGATTTATCGGCCACGGGTGTTTGGCCGGTCGTGTTCACGTTCCTCGATTATCCCGGCCTTCACGCGCGTACCAGAATCAAGAATTCTCGCCCCACACTCGTCATTCGTTCCGAGCACGACCCTAAAGGCTACTATTACCTCGGGAAGCTGGACGTAAACGATGCGGAAGACAACAATCGGTCGTTGAAGATTGAACAGAAGGCCGGCGGCTTTACAGCAACGACGAGAGTCATTCCTGCGGGCCGATGGCATGTCGAGTACGAATCGTCGCAGAAGACGCCCGGCATCTGGTACATCACTCCGAAACGCGATCTCGATCCGGGCGAGTACGGTGTCGTCGTTCCCGGTGGCGTCCTCTACGAGTTCGGCGTGGATTGATCGCACAGCTCGCGGCTTGCGTCATCCTGAGCCGCGAAGACGGCGAATCCCGCTTCGCGACCTGTTGCCTCGTCGCCTATCACACGATGATGCGCCTGGAGAACAACGGCTTCCGCGCGTAGGCTGTGGACGAGATCGGGGCTGTCGCAGAGAAGTTCATCCGCTCCTGGCGCATCAACTTCGATGTCATCGTTCCGGCGCCGCCGGCCCGTTCGCGTCGCGTTCAGCCGCTCCACCAGATCGCTGATGAACTGGCGCGGCGGTTCGCCGTGCCTGTGGTGAAAGCCGTATCAAAGAAGGCGGCCGGCGCGCGGCCGAGTTGAAGGACCTTCGCGAGTTCCACGAACGGCAAGCCCTCGGCGCCGTCGCGGCTGCGCTCATGGACGCCGGAGCAGCTATCATCTATGCATTCGCGCTGACGAAAACGCGACGCGTATGAAAAAGGTCTTTCTCTCCGGTTCTCGACGCCTCTCCCGACTGCCTCCCGAGGTTCGGCAGCGGCTCGACGAGATTCGACGAGATGATCCGTCGCGAGCTGACGATCCTCGTCGGCGACGCGAACGGCGCAGACAAGGCGATTCAGACCTACTTCGCCGAACAGCACTACGCGAACGTCCTTGTCTTCTGTACCGCCGGCGACTGCCGGAACAACGTCGGCGACTGGCCCATCCGCGCTGTCGATGCACCATATCGCGTTCGCGACTTCGCGTTTTTCACCGCCAAAGATGCCGCGATGGCCGACGAAGCCGACGTGGGCCTGGCGCTTTCGGACGGCCAAAGCTCCGGCACGATCGTCAACGTCGCTCGTCTCGTCACCCGAGCAAAGCCCGCCGTCGTTTACATTGCGCCGGCCAAGACGTTTTCCTCCGGTAAGGGGGGCTTGACGCTTTCCGGGGCTTTTCTTTCAGACGCCTATCTGCTAACTCGCTGGAACCAACTCCGGCAGCCAGGCAGCACATGTTATGTTTCCAGGGCCGTTTTCCCCCGGAGAAGGAGCGTCAGGATTGAAACGGAGCATCGATCGCGCGGACGTGTATGACATCGCGTATCAGTGGAAAGACTATACCGTCGAGGCGGCGGCGATCGACCGGCTCATCCGCAAGCACGGTCCACCCGCGGGGCGCGATCTCCTCGATGTCGCCTGCGGCACGGGGAAGCATGCCGCCGAGCTGCAGGGCCTTGGATGGGACTGCACCGGCACGGACATCGATGCCGGATCGCTGGCGTTCGCACGCCGGCGTCTTCCGGCCGCGCGATTCATCCGAGCGGACATGCGCACCATGCGCCTCGGCAAATCCTTCGACGTCATCACCTGCCTCTTCAGCTCGATCGCATACCTGGGCACCACCGGCGAACTGCGCGACACGCTGCGCAGCTTCGCCAGACATCTGAAGCCTCACGGCGTCGTGCTGGTGGAGCCGTGGTGGACCCGGGAACTGTGGACGGACTCGACGCATTTATCAATTGCGGAACGTGGACCGCTGAAGGTCGCGCGCGGCAGCATCTCGCGGCGGCGGTCCGGCCGCTCGATCTTCGACATCCGCTACATCGCGCTCGACGAAGAGCGAAAGGTGGGCGAGACCTTCACGGAACATCTCGTCCTGACGATGTTCCCCGTCGACGCCTTTCGTCGCGCATTCGAGCAGGCCGGACTCCTCCACACCTTCATCCCCGGGCCGGTGCTCACACCGCAGGATCCCGGGCGCGGCCTCCACGCCGGCCGTTGGGCCTGACGGAGGGCTGCCGCGCCCGGACACCGGCGGGCAAAATGCCCGCCGGAACGGTGAGGATTGGTCAGTGGTGCTGCATAGTGGTGCGGTCGGGCACGACCTCGATCAACTGCATCATGCCGCGGTCCTCGTGCGCGAGGATGTGGCAGTGCAGCACATACTGGCCGGCATAGTCGACGAATGCGCTGCGCATTTTGAAGTAGCCGGGAATGATCACCCCGGTGTCCGCCGGCACCTGGCGTCCGCCGGGGATGCCGAACACGTCCCACCAGACGAACGGCGGTTTGAGCTTGGTGACATCGCAGGGCTTCCATGTCGATTTGTCGGCGGGATTGACGTAGCAGTTCGTTCCCTTCTTGAACTCCGACTCGACGAAGACGTACCTCGGGTCGTACGGGTCGAACACTTCGAAGATCTGGAATGGATTGATGTGGATGTGGAACGGATGCATGATCGGCCCCGGCGATGCCGCGTCCGAGGTGGTGTTGACCAGCGTCCATTCCTCGTTGTTGTTCTGGAGCATGACCTGATTGATGGTCTCGTCGGCGAATTTCTCTCCGTTGATGGTGTGATTCGCGCCGAGAGCGCGTCCGGTGCTGTTGAAGACGAGCTTCCGCTTCAGAAAGATCGTGTCCGGATCGATGTCTCTGAGAAACTCCGGCTGCACCGGGAACTTGTCAGCCGTGATGAACGGCATCTCCGGACTCGGATCCTTCGCCGCGTCGGGCTTCGGCACGCGGACCGTCAGCAGCGTCACCGGCGCATTGGTGATCTCGGTTGGTTTGACCACGTCCACGACCTGCACCGGATAGTCGCCGGGCGCGAGGCCCGCCGGGACCTTGACCAGCAGATCGACGCGGTTGCCGGCCGACATCAGGAACGGCTTACTGGCACCGCCCGCCGCGGGGAAGCTGTAGTTCAGCACATTGAGCTGCACGCCGTCCTGGGCCGTCTGCGCCCACTGGATCTTTCCTGGGGCGTTGAAGTAGACGCCGCTCCGCGGCGCGCCGTTGACGACGCGCCACAGTTGCACCTGGCCCGCGCGCATTTCGATGACCGGCTGCCGGCGGCCGTTGACGGACAACTGCGCGATGCTCTGCTGCGACGGGCCTCTCTCGAGATTGGGCGTCACGCCGACCTGCTGGATGACCAGCACCTTCTCATCCAACCCCCAGTTCTTGCGCGTGCCCTCGTTTTTGTAATAAGCCTCGAGCTGATCGTCGTAGTCGCCTTCGATCACGAACGCGCCGATGAGCGAGTTGGCGACGTTCAGCGTCGTCGAGCCGTGCTTGTGCATGTGATACCAGTGCGTTCCGGGCGATTGGCCCATCTGCAGCTGCGACCTGTCCGCCGGCTTCTTCTTGTACTCCGGCAACTGGAAGCAGTAGGGATACGCGCCGATGTAGTACTGGGGCCACTCCCCGTTTTTCAACGCTCTCTCATTCGCCGGCGACAACTTGTGCGGCTCCGGGACGCCCTCGTCGTATTTCGTCAGCCAGGCCAGCTGGCTATCGCGGTACGCCTGCGGAAGGTCGGCGTACTTCGTCGGCCAGCTGCTCGGCACCGTGGCCAGTTGGGTCTTGCAGTCCTGAAAGAACTGCTTGAAGTCGACCGAGGCCTCGGACACGACAGGCTGGGTGTTACTTCCGACTAGCGCCGGCGCGGTCCTCAGGCTCGGGCGAATCTGAATCAGCACGTTGTCGCCGGTGGTGGCCGGCGTCGTGTGCGTGCCGTGGAAGTGGATGTTCGCCGTGCTGGAGCCATGGAAGCAGTTGGGGAACGTGTCGTTGATCGTTCCCCCTTTCGGATAGATGCCGGCGACCTCATCGCAGCCGGTTCCCAGGCCCCGTTCGGCCCGATCCCAATATTCGCTGTTCGGGAAATTGGTGAGATCGACCTGGTTGAAGAACGTCATCATGACGGTGTCGCCCACGCGGGCCCGGAACGTCGGGCCGGGCAACGGCTCGGCGGGACCGGACGTCGCCGGCCACTTTTCGTTCTCGTGTCCAGGCACCGGACTGTAGCCCTGGAAGAAGCGCATGTGCTGTTCGGCACAGAACGCCGGCCCCGGTTTGCCATTGGCGTCGTTCGGCCCGTTGAACCAGACGATCCGGTCCTGATCGGTCACCTTCATCACGGCGGGCAAGGTCTTCGTCGCCGCATCGCGCGTGATCTCCGGCACCTCGAGGAGAGGCTGTCCCAAAGGCGGACACTTGATGAACCCCTGCTGCGCGCCGGCCGTGAGTGGCGCGAGCAGCATGACCGCGGCCGCGGCGACGAGCAATGAACTTCGAACTCTCGGCATGAAGCCTCCTAATCTCTCTCTGACTGCGTCTGTCGAGGATCTATAGCGCAGGCGGTTGCGTCAGGACCTCGAGCTCTCCGACTTCGATCGCCTTCCCCTCGCTGTCCAGGTGAAGCTTGCAGCCGTACTTCACGATGCCGGTGGGCGAGGAGGCAACGTTGTACGCGGGGTTCGAAGACGCGTCTTTGGGAACCGGGTTGACGCCCCATCCCGTCGCCGCGGGCTTGCCGTTGGAGTCGAGGGGCCAGGGCTGGTGCTCCCCGTTGGTCTGGTTGTTCCAACTGATCAGGTCATCGACCAGTACCTGCTGCGGCGACGGGACGAATCCCGTGGTCGGTCCTTCAGATGGGGTTGATGGGCTGGGTATGAGCGTGATTTTGATGGACCAATCGGGCATGACGGTTCTCCTCCTGCTTCCTGAGGTGACGCATTGATGGACGTGAGTGAAAAGCCCTCTCTTCTACCCCGGGAGTGTCGTGACGAACGCTTTCCCTACCCCTTCAGCGAGACTCCTCGCTGGACAAGCCATCCTGACTTCCGCTAAAAACTGCGCATGGTCGCCAATCCTCCCACAGACATGCCCCGCCTCACCCCCCATCTTTTCTACGACGACGTCGACGCCGCCCTCGACTTTCTGATCAACGCGTTCGGCTTCGACCTCCGCCTGCGCATGACCAACAAAGAGGGCCGGGTCGTGCACGGCGAGGTGGAAATGAACGAGAGCCTGATCATGCTCGGGCTCACCCCCGAGAACGCCGATTGGGAGAGTCCGCGGACTCTCGGCGGCAAGATCAGCCAGCGGCTCTACATCTTCGTCGATGACGTGGACGCCCACTACGACCGCGCGCGAAAGGGTGGGGCGAAGATCTTCCGCGAGATCGCGGACGAGTTCTGGGGCGACCGGGTGTACGAGGCCGTCGACCCGGAGGGGCATCGCTGGAAGTTCGCGCAGCACATCTTCGACGTCGACAATAAGACCCTGAAACGGCCCGAGGACATCGTCTAGGAGGTCCCTCGCTACGCTCGCGATGACGAGTTGGCCGTCATTTCTCGCGACGCGGGACCGGCGCGCTGCAACTGCGCCATCACCGCTGCGGCCCACGCCCCCGGGGATTCGTCGTGGGCGATGGTCAGATTCCCGACGAGATTGCCTTCTGTCGGGATTCCGATGACCGCGATGTCCTCGTTGACCGCTCCGCTGCCGCCGACCACGAAACGCGCCGCGGTCATGTCGATGGCACCGGGGCGGTAGCCCGCGCCGCTGGGAGTGGCCGCGCGGTTCTCGAAAGCCCGGACCAGACCTCGCTGGTGGAGGCGGCGATAGAGCGGCGTCGCGTCGCGCGGGATGTCCGTCGCCGGATAGCGCGCGTCCACCAGCACCTCGGCTCGCGCGGCCACGGGGATGCGGTCGCCCCGTAGCTCGAAGCAGCCCTCGGCCTCATCGGTAAGGACGCATGGACTGCGCGCCACCGAGAAATCGAGCAGACCGGCCCTGGTGAGCGCGAGCAGCTTCTCGATGTTGATGATCGGAGGCCCGAACACGACGCGTTTGAAGCGGGGGTAGTAAACGTCGATCAGCAGCCGGTGCGATTCGGGCGTCAGACCGCCGAACGGCAGCACCGTGCCGAGCGTCTTCCGGATCTCGTACCAGAGGTCGATGGCCCCCTTGACCGCGCAGCCGGCCTGTCCGCGCCGTGCGCGGGCGATCTCCTGCTCCATGTAGCCGGCGATGAACGATGTGAACTGCTCGCCGCTCTCGAATTCGCAGTTGCCGATCGGATCGAGCACGCGCCGGTAGTCGAAGCGCTCCACTTGCGGATGTGCGCTGAGGAACGCGTCGATGACCCGCCGCACGGCGCGCGCGTCGCTCCCGCACGCGTCGAGGCGGTGCCGCTCGCCACCCATGACCGCGCGGTAGTAATGAAACTCCATCTCGAGCTCCATCAGCGGCAGCAGATCGCGGTCGAGATCGAGTTTCCCCTCAGCGCTGCGGTCCGTGAGACCGGCCAGCGCTTCCTCGGTGAAAAACGTCAGCGGACGAGCGTACGGCGGCAGGTCGTGCGCCTTCGGCGTCATCGGCAGGCCGCTGCGGCAGAAGGGGAAGATCGTCCGAGGCTCCCTCCCGCTGCGCTGGTACGACAGCGCGCCCGCGGCGTCGCGGACGAAGCGTCCTCCGCGGCCCTCGGTGAGCTCGAGCACGGCGTCGATGAATGTCAGCCCGATGCCCTGCATGGCCACGCGCGCGCCGGCCGGAATCGGCGCCATCGTCTCGACGACCGGGTAGACGAACGGGATGAACGCCGCCCGGGGATGCCGGCCGGCGAATGACTGGTAGCGTTTCTCCGCCGGTCCCGGCAGGAGCCTCGAGTGGCCAGTGGCGAGCATGACCTTCTCGACGCGGATCTCCTCCATGCGCCCATCCCCACTCACGACGTCGAGGTCGTAGCCGCCGCCCTCGACCGGCCGGAGATCGACCACCTCGCCGATGTGACAGGTGACCGTCACACCGTCCGGAAGCCGGGAAAGGATCCGCTGAAATCCCTCGATGAGATAACGCCCGACGACGGCGCGCGACAGGTATTCGTTGCCCGTCAGCGGCGTTTCAGGCCGGAACGTCGCGTCGTACCAGGCCAGAAACCCCGGTCCTCGGCCAGCGGCGACCGGCGGATCATCCGCGGTCCAAAGATCGATCTCGCCGACACTGACGTTCACCAGGATGTACTCCGGCTGATCGGGGTCGTAGATCGGGCTCGTCCCGAAGTGCGCGGAGCGGTTGAAGACGTGAATCTGCAGCGGGTCCGGCAGCGGCCGTGCTTTGTACTCCGCGCAGAGGCGTTCCAGACAATACACACCTCTCGGGCCCATCCCGACGATGGCTATGGAGCGAACCGCTTCCGAAGACAATTCGTTCACCGGAAAAGCACGCGTTTTGGGACGTCTGGCGATCAGTATTGCAGACAGACAGCCATTCCGACTACTTTAGATCCCTTGCCCCACCATCAACCAGCGTTCACGGGCCTGACCACGTTTGGCCGCCTGCGGCATCTTCCCGATGTCGCGGAGGAGATCGACCTGGCCGTGCTGGGCGTCCCGTTCGACGGCCTGGTGACCTTTCGTCCCGGCGCGCGCTTCGGGCCGGCCGCGATCCGCCAGTCTTCCATCCTCTGCCGCAACTACAGCCAGCTGATGGATGTCGGCGTATACGAGCGACTCCGGTCGATCGACGCGGGCGACGTCGACATCGAGCCGTTCGACCATCAGGAAACGTTCCGCCGGATCCAGTGGCGAGTGGCCGAGCTGCAGGACCGCGGCGCCGCCGTGGTCGCCCTCGGCGGCGATCATTCCATCCTCCTGCCGATCCTCCGGGCCACGAGCAAACGCAGTCCGGAGCTGACGTTGATCCAGTTCGATGCCCACAGCGACACGTCCGAGGGGTTCCATCACGGCACATCCATCCGCAAGGCTATCGAAGAGGGGCTGGTCGAAGGGAGGCGCGTCTTCCAGATCGGCATCCGCGGCACGATCGCCTCCGCCAGTTACAACGACTTCAGCACCGAGGCGGGCATCCAGCGTCTGGACATGGCCGCCTTTCACGATCCGGCCGCGCGGGGAGCGTTCCTCGAAACGTTGCGCCGGACCGCGGGGTCTGGCCCCTGCTATGTCACGTTCGACATTGACGGCGTCGATCCGGCATTCGCCCCGGGAACCGGCACACCGGTCGCGGGAGGCCTGTCCAGCTTCGAGGCGCTGAACATGCTGCGCTCGTTCCGCGGCCTGCGCCTGGTCGGCGGCGACGTCGTCGAGGTCGCACCGGCCTACGACTGCTCGGAGATCACGTCGCTGCTCGCGGCCGCGATCGCCTTCGAGATCTCGGCGCTGGTGGCCATGGCCCGGCCCTGATCAGAGGATCTCGCTCAGCCTGGTGAAACCGTACCGCTGAGGCGAGCGGGTCGTCGCGATGTCCCTGCCGGTCAGGCTCGATCCGACCAGATACTCCTTGCCCATCTTGTCCTGGCACCAGCAGAGGACCGAGTCGAGGCGACGCGTGCGCACGCCCGCGAGCTCCGCCACACCGCGGACGACCACCAGTCCGAACGGCACGTCTTCGGCCAGAAAGCGATGGTTGAAGTCGGGAGCGTATCGGTCGTCCGCGAGCCGGATCATCGGATGGGTGATCCCCGCGTATCCGGCGTTCGTCCGCAGCGCGGTCATGAGATTGGTCTTGTCCCTGATGTCGTTGCCGTAGCAGCCGATGTCCCAGTCATACATCGGAATGACCTGCGACAGGTCGACCTCGGGGTATTCGTCCATGATGCGCCTGCTCGTGGCCACGACTTCGTCGCTCACATCGGCGAGAAGCTCGGCCGTCTCTTCGTCGATACCCTCGTAGAGCAGCGGCGGCTCGGCCAGTCCCTCGCCGTCCCAGTTCTTCCAACGGCCGAACATCATCGGGGGATGGCTGTAGCCATTGGGCGAGCGCAGGGTGATGCCGAGGGGATGGCCGGAGATCGCGAGCGTGGGAGGCTGGCCCAGGAGACACTGCAGCGTTGCCAGGGGATCGCCGATGCGTGCGGCGGCGAGGTCGCCCTGCACCGCGCCGGCCAGGCTCGCCTTGGTGCCGAGGATGCTCGCCGACCTCGCGAACCGGGTGACGCGGCAGATCCAGGGCAGCGACTCGAAATTCACGGCCACGCACGATTTCAGCCGGGGGCCAAGCGCCTCGCGCACGTCGAACTCGAACCCGTTCTGGCCGGGCAGGCCGACGATCATGCAGCCGTCCTCGATGTACGGCTCCAGCGCCGTCAGATAGGTCAGATGCAGAAACGCCGGCACCGAGACGATGAGCACGTCGCAGCCGCGGGCCGCCCACTCCGGATCGCTGGTGACCGTAAAGGCGCGGGCGGTGATGACGGCCGGCTCCTCCGCGTCCGTCCGCACCGTCACCGTCAGGCGGTGGCCGGCCATGATCTCGTTCCACTGCTTCGCCTTCCCGGCGCTCAGCGTTACGACGCGAACGTCGACGTTGTCACTCTGGGAAAGGACCGCGGCCAAAACGTGGGTGCTGCTTCCGGTACCGCAGATGACCACTCGGATCCTGTGAGACATGGCACCAGCCTCCGCTCGAAGCTCTCTCTGTTCAGGAGAGCGCGGCCTGCGTCATTTCCCTACCCCGGCGTTAGCCGGAACCAGGACCGCGACGTCCGTCCCGCATCGATCGATGCAATACTCCCACGGAGATGCCGGCACTTCTCCACAAGCTCAATTACACATACGCCGAGTATCTCGGGTTCGAGGCGTCGAGCAACGTCAAGCACGAGTTCCTCGACGGCCAGATTTACGCGATGGCGGGCGGCACCCCCGAACACGCCGCGCTCGCCGCCGCTGCGATCACATTGCTCGGTCCTCAACTCCTCGGCGGCGCGTGCCGTCCATACAATTCCGATCTACGTGTCCGCACGCCCACCGGCCTCACCACTTACCCAGACGTCACGGTCATCGGCGGTCCACGTGAGATCGATGCCATGGACGGGTTGGCGATCACGAATCCGACGCTCATCGTGGAAGTCCTGAGCCGAAGCACCGAGGAGTACGATTCGGGCGACAAGTTCGAGCATTACAAGACTTTCCCGTCCCTGCGTGAGTATGTGCTCGTGTCTCACCGCGAGCACTCCGTGGAGATCAGGTCGCGCGGAGAGGATGGTTGGCGAACGACCGTCGTTCACGAAGGTGCGATCGCAGAACTTTCGATCGGCGCACGGCTCGACGTTCGCGAGCTTTACGCTGCCGCAGCGGAGCCGTCTGCGTAGCGCTCTGCGTAGCGCTCGCCTCGGGCCGAGACCGTCGCCGGCCGTTGATCCGACGCAGCCCGGTTGCTCGCACAACTCCTCATCGATAGAACATCCCGTAAATCTGGCGGAGCCGACGGGGCTCGAACCCGCGACCTCCGGCGTGAACAGGCCGGAGGTCAATGCTCTCGGGAGCATTCCGTGTCGATGTCAGCAAAACGCGTCAACCGCCTCCGGTTACCTCAGTTCTGCTTCGCAAACAAATTGACCGCCCATCGCCGGGGATTCCTCACCCTCGGAGCCTGCCCGTGAGCTCGTCCGCGGTCTCTTCGCCGGTTGCGCCAACCACTCAGTCGCACCGCGTTTCGCAAAGTATCGCAGTGCTTCGGCACGCATTCCTCGGCCGTCCTTCGCTGCTTTGCAGCTACTGCTCGAGTGCGTCACGCTTGACGGCGCTTCCGCGTTCTTCCGTTTCAGGAAACACGTGATTCGATCGCAGCGAAACCCGGAGCGTTCCGAGCGACGCGAGTGACAATTCGTGACACGAGTGTCTCGATTCGTGTGAAGTTCTCACGATTTGAGTGAGTCGTGTCTCGACGCGAGACACGCACGTCTCGATTTCTATGGAGTCGGTGACAATTCGTGACACACGCGTCTCAGTTCCTATGAAGTTCTAACGATTTGAGTGAGTCGTGTCTCGCCGCGAGTCACGCACGTCTCGATTTCTATGGAGTCGGTGACAATTCGTGACACATGCGTCTCGATTCCTATGAAGTTCTAACGATTTGAGTGAGTCGTGTCTCGCCGCGAGTCATGCACGTTCCATTTCCAGACGTTTGACGTTCGGATGAGTCAGGCGGAGCTTTTTTTCAGCGTCCCCAACCGGTTGAGTCACGCTGGTTACCCCGGGGCGCAGGGAACTGGAACCGCGTGACGCGTCCGTGGTGTTGCAAATCGCCCGGCGCATCCGAGTGGAGTTGAGCTGAGCTCCTCACGGAAACGCAAAACGACGCGGCCGGCATCGCCAACCGCGTCGTCGATCTGATTCTGCGGCAGTGCCGGGGAATGCTACTCGTCGTCTCCGAACTCGCATTCGAGGAGCGTATCGTTGGTGATTTTCCAGTAGTGATCGGAGCACAACTCGACTGCTTCGATGATGCACTCGTCACCATCTTCGTCCACGACTTTGACGTCGTAGTCGTCGCAGGGGATGCCGTTCAACGTGAACGACTGCCCGGCCTGGATGATGTCGTCTTCGAGCTGATCGGGACCCCATTCATTCGCAGAGGCGGCGGATACGAACAGGTGATGAATGTCCCAATCCGAGTTGTTGATGACTTTGACCGATGACTTCGGAGCGGCGAGCGTGGGAAGAGCGACGACGAGGATCAACACGAGAAGCGTCAAGCGTTTCATTGGACTAGTTCCTCTCTGGACCGGTTGGACCGCCGGGAGTATAGATGATAATGCGCGCATGACCGGCGATGTTTCGTATGAGCTCGCGTTGTTGCGCGAGCTTGGGTTTACGCACCTGGATCTGCAGGGTTCCCCGGTTTCCCGGTTGCCCGGTTTCCCAGTGCGCGAGAGCGAGATCGCCGGGCAACCGGGCAACCGGGCGACCGGGCAACCACTCGATCAGCTCCGCCTCGAAGCCCACGACTGCACCCGCTGCAAGCTCGCCGGCGGCCGCACGCACGTCGTCTTCGGTGTCGGCAGTCCGAACGCGGACCTCATGTTCATCGGCGAGGCGCCGGGACGCGACGAGGACATTCAGGGCGAGCCGTTCGTCGGGCGCGCGGGACAGCTTCTCACCGACATCATCAAGGCGATGAAGCTCACGCGCGATGACGTCTACATCGCGAACGTGATCAAGTGCCGCCCGCCGGAGAATCGCAATCCCGAGCCCGACGAGCTCGATGCGTGCCGCCCGTTCATCCGCCGCCAGGTCGAGCTCATCCAGCCCAGAGTCATCGTCACCCTCGGCCGCTTCGCTCTGCAGAGCCTCACCGAAAAAGGCTACGGCATCAGCACCGTCCGCGGGACGTGGCTCGAGTACAACGGCGTGAAGGTGATGCCCACGTACCATCCCGCGTACCTGCTCCGGAATCCGGCCGCGAAGAAGGAAGTGTGGGCGGATATGAAGAAGGTGATGGCGGAGCTGGGGCTGTAGTTGCCCGGTTACCCGGTTGCCCGGTTGCCCGGCGGACGATTGTCGGAGACCGGGCAACCGGGTAACCGGGCAACCGGGTAACCATCATGGCCGGCCTCTCCGAATACGCCCAGATCGCCATCCCGCTCGCGGTCCATGACACCTTCACCTACCGCATCCCCGACGCGCTGAAGGATTCCGTCCGCCTCGGGTCGCGCGTCGAAGTTCCCCTCGGCACCAAACTCACCACCGGCTTCGTGGTCGGATTGCTCGACGACGCGCCCGCGGGCGTCGCATCGGCGAAAGTCAAACCGGTCCGCTCCGTGCTCGACGACGAAGAGCCGGCGCTGATCCCCGAGATCATCGAGCTCTGTCGCTGGGCCGCGGAGTACTACATCGCACCCCTCGGCGAAATGCTTCGCATCTCGCTTCCCGCCAACATGGCCTCGCGCGGCAAACGGGAGGCGATGCTCGTCGACCCAGACTCGGATCGGATCCTGCCGGCCGACCGTCCGCTGATCGACGAGCTGCGCAAACGCGCGCTGCCGCTCTCGCTGATCTTCGACGAGTTGAATGTGTCGCGCTCCGCGATCGCGCGGTTGCGCGATGCGGGCGTGATCGCGGTGAGCGAGCGCTTCAAGGATGCGGAAGGCGTGCGCTACGACCGCTTCGTCGTGCTCGTCAGCGCGCCCGTCGCGCTCACGCCGAAGCAGAATGCGGCGGTCGAGCTGTTGCAGTCGCGCGGCGGCGAGCTCTCCGTGCGCGCGCTCGAGCATGCCGGTGTGAGCGCGGCCGTGCTCTCCGCGCTCGCGAAGAAAGAAGTGATCCGCATCGAGCGCCGCCCTCGGCGGCACACGCTCGACGCGTTCCTCGCGGGACTCGAAGACGCGGCGGCGGGCGAGATCCGCTACTCGAGCGAACAGCGGGCGGCGATCGATGCGGTGACCGCGTCGCTCGGCACCTTCGCACCGTTTCTGCTCGAAGGAGTCACCGGGAGCGGGAAGACCGAGGTGTACATCGAGTTGATGCGGGACGTGGTGAAGCGGGGAGGGCAGGCGCTGCTGCTCGTGCCGGAGATCTCGCTCACGCCCGTGTTTGCCGCGCGACTGAAGGAGCGCTTCGGCGAGCGCATCGCGATCCTGCACAGCAACCTCTCCGCGAGCGAGCGCTTCGACCAGTGGTGGCGCGCGCGGCGCGGCGAAGTCGACGTCGCCATCGGCCCGCGCTCCGCGCTCTTCACGCCCTTCCAGCGCCTCGGACTCATCGTCGTCGACGAGGAAGGCGACGGCGCGTACAAACAGGAAGAGGCGCCGCGCTACAACGCGCGCGATCTCGCCGTCGTCCGCGCGCAACTTCGCAAGATCCCCGTCGTCCTCGGATCGGCAACGCCCTCGCTCGAGTCGCGCGAGAACGCCGCGCGCGGGAAGTACACGCTCCTGCGCATGACCCTGCGCGTCGAATCGCGTCCGCTACCCGATGTGGAAATCATTGACTTGCGCGGCGAGCGAGGGGAGAAGGAAGACAAAGGGATGGTCATCTTCAGCGAGCCGCTGAAGCGCGTGCTGCGCGAGACCTTCGACGCCGGCGAGCAGGCGATCATCCTCATCAACCGCCGCGGCTACGCGCCGTTTCTCCTCTGCCGCGAGTGCGGACACGAATACCGCTGCCGCGACTGCAGCGTGACCCTCACCGTGCATCGCCGCGCAGGGCTGCTCATCTGCCACTACTGCGGACTGCGCAAGCCGATTCCGACGAAGTGCGAGCTCTGCGGCGGCGAGGTCCTGCAGCCGATCGGCTTCGGCACGGAGAAAGTGGAAGAGCGTTTTCTGCGCGAATTTCCGGACGTTTCCGCGGAAGTTCTCGACCGCGACTCCACGCGGCGCAAGGGAGCGCTCGTCGCGATCCTCGATCGCTTTCGCCGCGGCACGACGCGCGCGCTGATCGGCACGCAGATGCTCAGCAAGGGACATCACTTCCCGAACGTCACTCTCACCGCAGTGCTGAACGCCGACTCGATCCTCGGCTATCCCGACTTCCGCTCCGCCGAGAAAACGTTCTACCTGCTGACACAGGTCGCCGGCCGTTCGGGCCGCGGCGAGCTGCGCGGAAAGGTGCTGATCCAGACCGCGTTCCCCACGCACTACGCCATCCAGCACGCCACGCGACACGACTACGAAGCGTTCTACGAATCGGAGATTCAGTTCCGCCGGACGTTTCACTACCCGCCGGTGACGTCGATGATCGCGATTCTCTTCCGCGGCCAGGAGCTCCGCGCCGTCGAACGCGCCGCCGCCGACTGCGGCCGCCTGCTCGAGGAAGCCCTCGACTCGGTCGCCGGCACGCGCATCCAGGGTCCCGCCCCCGCGCCCCTGTCGCGCATCAAAGGCGTGTGGCGCTACCAGATCCTCCTGCGCTCCGCGCAACGCGTCGCGCTTCGCCGCGCGGTGGAAGCAGTGATGCTGCCGCGCAAGTGGAAGGGAGTGGATGTCGCGATCGACGTGGACCCGATCAACATTCTTTGATTTTGGATTTTAGATTAGGAGCCATTAGGGAACCTCTGCACAAGTTGTCATCCCGAGCGTGAGCGAGGGACCTGGGGGTCGGGAGGCCGCATGAATGCTCGTATTCTCGCGCCGCCCAACCACCCGGGTTCCTCGCTCACGCTCGGAATGACAACTTGTGCAGAGGTTCATTAAGACCGTCAATCCAGAATCCAAAATCTAAAATCCGAACTGCTCAGCGTGCGGGGAGTACCGCGTAATCCTCCGTCCGCACGATCGCCGACATCAGCGCGAACAACTCCTCCGGCGGCGGCGTCCACTTTCGCGTGTCGAGGTTCAGCCAGCCGCCCGTGCTGACCACGCGCGCGGCGCGCGCGCCGTCGCCGCGGAAGAATTCGTTCACGAGCTTGAAGCGGATGCCGTCTTCGCTCATGCCCGCGGAGAGCAGCGTCACGCGCACCGGCTCGAGGAGGCGGAGCTCGCGGAAGTACTCGAGCTCATCGCGCAGGATCACCGGACCGAAGCGCCGCTGCTCGAACTCGCGCATCGAGAAACCGTGTTCGGCGAAGAACATCATGCGCACGTCGGCCGAGGCGTCGAGGTAGGCGGTGTTCTTCATGTGACCGTTGAAGTCCATGTCGCCCCAGCGCGCGTAAAGCGTTTTCTCGAACGGTGCGGTCATCATCGCCTCATCGTACGCGATGCTCGCTCATGCTGACCTAGCCCGGCCCGGCGCGGGACCGCAGCGCTTTGCCGAGGCGGCGCAGTGATCGCGCACGCCCGCGAGCACGAGGACGACGGCGAGATCACCGAGATCACGAGTGCCGAGAAGCTGCGAAGCGTCCGTGTCCGGCCGGACTAGTGGACATTCAACATTGAAAGCATGGGCGCCAAGGCTTGTCATCCCGAGCGTGAGCGAGGGACCTGGGGGGAGGGTGGCACGAAGCCCGCGCCTTGCGCCGCCGCCCGCCCAGGTCCCTCGCAACGCTCGGGATGACAAGGCTGGCAATGCATGCTTTCAAGGTTGAAGGTCCACTAGGCCATCGGACGCGGATCGAGCGGCGTCTGCAGCGTGACCAGTCCCTCGTACATCCGCTCGTCGATCGCGCGATCGATCGTGCGTGCGATCTCGGTGAGGCGATGCACGTGCTCGATGACCGACAGCGTTGCCGCCCACAGCGGCTCCGCGTTCGAGCGCTCGAAGGTCTGGAACGGGAAGCGGCGGCCGAAGGTCTCGGCATCGAGCGTGTTGAGATTCGACACCGCGTGGCTGATCGACCAGGAGACGCGATGGCCGAGGTCGGGCGGGGGATGCTGATTGCCGCGCACGTGCCGCGCGACGTCGGCGACGCGGTCGAGAGAGCGGCAGAGCGCCCGAAACTCCTTCTCCATATCGGCGTGATGCCCTGCGCTCAGGTAGACGCCGAAGAGCGCGTCGACACGGTGGCGCAGCTCGACGTCGAGCTTCTGCGCCATCCACGCGGCGCTCGGAATGTGGCGCATCCGCTCGTTGTGCGACCACGTCTCGAGCGTCGTCGCGTGGGCGACCGGCTCGCTCGAGGGAGTGTCTTGTGGTTCAGTTGCCAGCGTCATCGTTCTTTGTTAGGGTCACGGCCCAATGAGCGCCGACCCCTCGCAATTCGAAGAGCCGATCCTCAGGATCCGGCGCCAGATCGAAGAGCTTTCCATTCAGGAGGCGGAGCCCGCACGGCAGGCCGAGATTGCAGAGCTCGAAAAGAAGCTTACCAAAGTCGCCCACGAAATCTACTCGAACCTCACCCCCTGGCAAAAGACATTAGTTGCGCGGCATCCGCAGCGCCCCTACACGCTCGACTTCCTCAACATGATGTTCGAGGAGTGGACCGAGGTGCACGGCGACCGAAAGTTCGCGGATGACCCGGCGGTCGTCACCGGCTTTGCGCGCTTCCGCGGCCACCCGTGCTGCGTGGTCGGACATCAGAAGGGACGCAACACGAAGGAGAAGATCATCCGGAACTTCGGCCAGCCGCGTCCGGAGGGATTCCGCAAGGCCCTGCGGGTGATGAAGCTCGCCGAGAAATTCAAGCTGCCGATCTTCAGCTTCGTCGACACGCAGGGCGCGTATCCCGGTGTCGGCGCCGAGGAGCGGGGACAGGCGGAAGCGATCGCCGTGAACCTGCGCGAGATGGCCGCGCTCACGGTGCCGGTGATCGTCGTTGTGATCGGCGAAGGTGGCAGCGGCGGGGCTCTCGCTCTGGGTGTGGGCGATCGCGTGCTGATGTTCGAGCACGCGGTGTACTCCGTGATCTCGCCCGAAGGCTGCGCGGCGATTCTCTGGAAAAACTCTTCGGCGGCTCCGGAAGCCGCCGCGGCGATGAAAATCACCGCGCAGGATCTGAAGAAGCTGAACGTGATCGACGAGATCGTGCCGGAGCCCGACGGCGGCGCGCACGCGAATCCCACCGTGGCCGCGGAGATTCTCGCACCGTATCTCGAGCGCGCGCTCAAGGAGCTGCAGAAGTTGAAGCCGCCGCAACTCGTGGATGAGCGGTATAAGAAGTTCCGCAAAATGGGCGTGTTCGAGAAGTGAGGAGGGCGGACGTCCCGTCCGCCTCTACCGGTAGCGGACGGGACGTCCGCCCTCCTTCTCACGCGTGTTCAAACGAGACTGATTCCGGGCACATCGACGAAGCCGGCGTCGTTCAACGTCCACAGTGACGCCTCGCGGACCAGCGCGGTTGCAGCGATCGCAAGATCGATTTCGCGTCCGCGCGGGGAGCGTACGAGCCGGTAGAGATCCGCCGCTGCCGCTGCTTCGGCGGCACCAAAGACGGCGACCTCGTCACGCGGAAAGAGCTCTTCCTGGGCATGGAGCTCGTCGGGGAGCCGTGGCCCTCGAAGCCATTCGTAGAGTGCGATGGCGGGAAGGACGAGCCGCTCTCCGGCTTCGATGAACCGGGTGAGTTTGCCGAGTGACCGTCGCGGCCCACAGAGCGAATCGATGAGCGCGGACGTGTCGACGACGATCATCGTCGTGCCTTGCCAGTGCGCTGGCGGCCGCCGATCCGTCGCGCCGCTCGCAGGTCATCGAGCTCGCGATCGACGTCCCGCGCCGACCGCGTCGGAATCGCCGGCACGACCTCGCGCACGACCTTGAGGAGCCGCTGTTTCTCGGCCTCGCTGAGACGTCCGACGCGGTCGTGGTAATCGGCCACCGCCTCGCGAACGACGGCGCTCTTCGCCTTCCGCAGCCGCGCAGCGACGGACTCGATCCGCTGGACGGTCTTGTCATCGAGTGTGAAAGTGACCTTGCGTGCCATGCCAATGCCATATTGCCAGATAGAGAAGTGAGGAGGGCGGACGTCCCGTCCGCCGCCGGTAGAGGCGGACGCCGATCGGAGATCGGCGGACCGGCCGACTGGAAGTCGGCGTTCCGTTTTTGTAGCGCGGCCTTCCAGGCCGCCGTGTCGCTGGCTTCCAGCCAGCGAAGTCGCCGGCAGGATGCCGGCGTTACGGCGGGCAGGATGCCCGCGCTACAACTCGCCGCGAGGCAACGGTCATGGAACGCCGACATTTTGTCGGCCGGACCGCCGACTTCCAGTCGGCGGGTTATTGACGCCGATCGGAGATCGGCGGACCGGCCGACTGGAAGTCGGCGTTCCGTTTTTGTCGCGCGGCCTTCCAGGCTGCCGTATCGCTGGCTTCCAGCCAGCGAAGTCGCCGGCAGGATGCCGGCGTTACGGCGGGCAGGATGCCCGCGCTACAACTCACCGCGGGCAACGGTCATGGAACGCCGACATTCTGTCGGCCGGAACGCCGACTTCCAGTCGGCGGGTTATTGACGCCGATCGGAGATCGGCGGACCGGCCGACTGGAAGTCGGCGTTCCGTTTTTGTAGCGCGGCCTTCCAGGCCGCCGTATCGCTGGCTTCCAGCCAGCGAAGTCGCCGGCAGGATGCCGGCGTTACGGCGGGCAGGATGCCCGCGCTACAACTCCCCCGCGAGGCAACGGTCATGGAACGCCGACATTCTGTCGGCCGGACCGCCGACTTTCAGTCGGCGGGTCATTGACGGGACGTCCGCCCTCTTCTCACTACTCCTCGACCGCTTCGATCAGCCTTCCTTCGAGCTCGAGTAGCCGATCCGCAATCTCGATCATCCTCCGATTCGGACTCGCGAACTCCCGCTGTCGCAGCACGCGCTCGATCGCTTCGCGTTCGCGTCCCGGACCGAGGGCGACAGCGTGGACGATCGCAGCCGCCGCCGCGGAGCGGCTGATGCCTGCCTGACAGTGGACGAGCACGCGTCCCGTGCGATTCGCGAGCGCGCGCGCGACGGCGATCAGCGTGCGGATGTCGTCTTCCGTCGGTCCGCTTTCGTCGACCGCGTCGGCGAAGAGGAGGCGGAGCTTGTCGCGGACATTGCGATATCCCGCGGGCGGGCGGTCGTCCGGCGTACCGATCGAGATCAGAAAGCAGATGTCCGCGCGCTGGGACGGCGACGACAGAATCGCGCCGGCCTCTTCACGGCTGTACACCTCGACGATCAGTTCTTCAGGCATGAGAGCGCGCGAATACGCTATCGTGAAATCACGTGATCCACGACGTCTGGACGCTTCTCGACGCGCCGCCCGACAACGCGCGCATCCCCATCGCGAACCCCACGCTGCGCGCGCTGCTCATCCGCCGTGGCGTCGAAGATGAAGAGAGTTATCGCCGTTTCGTCGCGCCGGCGCTCGCTGATTTGCACGATCCTTCGACCATTCACGGAATGGACCACGCGTGCGAGCGCATCGCGCGTGCCGTGCGCGACCACGAGGCGATCGTCATCTACGGCGACTATGACGTCGACGGCGTGACGTCGATCGTAATGCTGCAGACGGTCCTCCGTTTCCTCGGCGCCGACGTCGATTTCGTAGTGCCGCACCGCCTCGTCGACGGCTACGGTTTGAAGATGCAAGTGCTCGATCGCGTCCTCGGCGAGCGCAACGTAAAGCTCGTGATTACAGTCGATTGCGGCATCACGAGCGTCGAGCCGGTGCGTCGCGCGCTCGATCGCGGACTCGACGTCATCATCACCGACCACCACCTGCCGCCGGGCGAGCTCCCCGAGGCCGCGGCGGTGCTCAATCCGAAGCAGCCGGGCTGCGAGTATCCGTTCAAGGAGCTCGCGGGTGTCGGGGTCGCGTTCAAGCTCTGTTGCGAGCTGCTCCGGCGCGGCGGGAAGAAGATGTCGATCGAGTCGCTGCTGAAGATCGCCGCGATCGGCACGATCGCCGACGTCGCGCCGCTCATCGGTGAGAACCGCACGATCGCATCGCTCGGATTGCACGGTCTCGCCGACGTGCGGAACCCCGGGTTGCGTGCACTGCTGAGGCGTGCCGGACTCGAAGGACGGCCTCTACGAGCCGTAGACATCGGCTTCAAAATCGGGCCGCGGATCAACGCCGCAGGACGGCTCGCCTCGGCGAATACGGCGATTGATCTGTTCGCGGCTGCCGATGAAGATGCAGCGTGGCAGTTGTGCGCCGAGCTCGATCGGATGAACGCGGAGCGGCAGGAGATCGAGCGGGAAGTGCGCGCGTCGGCGGAGGCGCAGATCGCGGGTGGGGAGAGGATTCTCATTCTCGCGGGCGAGGGATGGCATCGCGGAGTGCTGGGGCTTGCGGCGGGACGGCTCGCGCAGCGGTACCACCGGCCCGCGCTGGTGATGACGATCGAAGGCGAGCAGTGCGTCGGCTCCGGACGCAGCATCACGACCGTGAATCTGCACGCGCAGCTCGATGCGGTGCACGAGCTCTTCACGCACTTCGGAGGACATGAGTTCGCGTGCGGGTTCTCGCTCGAGACGCGCAACCTCGCCGCGTTGCGCGCGCGACTGCACGAGCGCTTCGCGTTGCTCGATGAGTCGATGTTCTGTCGCGAGGCGCGCGTCGACGGCGTGCTCACGCTCGCGGAGATCGATCAGGAGTTCGTGGCCGCGCACGAGATGCTGCAGCCGTTCGGCGCGGGGAACCCGCAGCCGCTGTTCGTGGTGCGCGATGTGTTCGTGACCGGCACGCGCAACTTCGCCGAGGACTGCTGCGAGCTTTCGCTCGAGGATGCGACGGGGCGGGGGACGGCGGTGTTGTGGCCGGGAGTGAAGGAGCTGGCGTCGGAGCTCGTGCGGCAGGTGGATCTGCTGGTGACGATCGAGCCGGATAAGTGGAGTGGGGTGAGGTTGAACGTGGTGGATGCGAAGCGTGTGGAGTGCGGCGACGCCAGTCGCCGCTTTGCTACGTAGAACAGCGGCGACTTGCGTCGCCGCACTCCACACATCACTTCATCTGCAGCGCCGGTTTGACGTAGCCGCGGTGGCAGGTCGTGCAGTTCACGGCGGGCTCGTTGTTGTCGATGTTTTCCATCATCGCGAGCTCGTCGTTGATCCGCTTCAGCATCTGGATCATCTCGCGCGCGGCGAGCTTCGGGCGTTTCTCGTCCGCTTCCCAACGGTCTTCGACGTGGCAGTGATCGCAGCCGACGCCGAGGGAGCGCGCGTAGCCGATGTCCATGATGCGGAGCAGGCGGCCGGCGGGCACGTCCTTGAGCAGCTTCACGTTCTTGAACACCTCGCCCGCGGGCTTGTTCTCCTTCCCCTTGATCGCGGCGAGCAGTTCCGTGACGTATGCGTTTTCCTTCGGCTCATCCGGCAGGGCGGCGGCCGCGAAGAGCACGAGCAGAGCGAGAACGAACAGTCGTGTACGCATGCGAAAAGCGTACGACGGCCGCGGAACGAAACTGGTGGCAAAGGTGTTACGTCGCAGCGAGATGCAGCGCACGGTCAAGATCCTGAAGGTCGTGCTGCCGATCGCCATCGTCGCGTTCGTCCTCCTCCTCGTATTCAGCTTCAATCGCAACGTGCGCCGCAGCGACGGGCCGGTCGAGCCCGTCACTTCGACGCAGCGTCCTGACGACAAGCCGCAACTGGAGGCGCGAGCCTTCCGCGACGTACAGACGATCGGCGGGCGCGTCGTGTCCGAGATCATCGCGCGTCGCGTCGTCTCTTTCGAGTCGGGATGGACCACGCTCGAGGACGTGCGCATGACCATCTACCGCCCGAACGGACTCACGTATCAGCTCGCCTGTCCGGCCGCGGAGTTCAACAGCGAGACGAAGCAGGCGGATGCGAAGGGCGGCGTGCGCGTGGTCTCCAGCGACGGCGTGGAGATCAGGACCGCCGAGATTCAATTCGACGGGAATCGCCTCACCAACGACATCCCGGTCGAGTTCCGCATCGACCGCTGGAACGGCAAGGCCGGCGCGCTCGATCTCGACGTGCAGAACGAGACGCTCCGCCTGCACAAGCAGGTCAGCGCGGTGATGGTTCCCGCGCAGCCGTCCGAGGCGCCGATGACGCTCCAGGGCGCGGAGAGCATCTTCCATCGCCGCGAGAACACCGTGGCATTCAATCAGGCCGTGCAGATGACGCGCGGACCGGAGAGAGCGCGTGCCGACACGATGATCGGGCGCTTCACGCAGGACCGCCGTCAGCTCATCGGGCTCGAAGGCAACGGCAACTGCGTGATCATCACCGCCGCGAACACCGCCCCCGGCGAAGACCTCGGCGGCCGCAAGGAGATCACCTGCGACAGCTTCGCGACCGAGGTGGGCCCGGACGGGCAGATCACCGCCATCAACGCGCGCGGCGCGGCGAATCCCGTGCACGCGGTCCTCGACGGCCCGCCGAAGCGCGACATTGTCGCGCGCACCGTACGCGTTGCGCTGGCGAACAAAGCCGTGAGCGAGATTCGCGCGGACGTGCAGGTCGTGATGAAAGAGTTCGGCGACGTGACGCGCGACGTGCGCGCGGAGCACGTCACCGTCTCGTTCAACCCGGCCACGCGGCGCCCGAGCTCCGCGTATCTGGAAGGCGCGTTCCGCTACAGCGATCCGAAGACGACTGCGTCGGCGTTCCGGGCGAACTACGACATCGCCGGCGATCGCATCCTGCTCACCACTGATCCCGGCTGGCAGGCGACGGTCGTCTCCGAGGGAAACATCCTGAAGGCGAAGCAGATCGAGTTCTCGCCGCGCGCGCAGACGGCGCGTGCGACCGGCGCGGTGATCGCGGAGCTGAAGTCGAAAGGGAAGAACGTCTCCGCCGACTCGACGAACTTGTTTCCCACCGGGCAATCGGTCTTCGTCAACGCCGACGATCTGATCATGCGCCAGGCGAATCGCAGCGCCGTGTTCACCGGCAACGTCCGCGCGTGGCAGCTCACGAACACGCTGCGCGCGAATGAGCTGCACGTCACCGGCGCGGGGGAAAACGTGACCGCGCGCGGCAACGTGCGCGCGGTGCTTTACAACACCGGTGAGGCCAAGGCGCGAGTCATCCCGGTCGAGTCGACGAGCGAGCAGCTCGTCGCGCGCAAGGGCGACCGCCGCGTGGAGCTCCTCGGCAACGTGCGCATCGTCGATCAGCCGCGCACGCTCACCTCCGACAAGGCCGCGTTCTTCTTCGACGCCAATCGCAAGATCGAGCGCATCGAGGCGGAGAACAAGGTGAACATCGCCGAGTCGACGACCTCGCGCAAGGGATCGGGCGACAAGGCGATCTATCACGTCGAGAAGAAGATGATCTACATGCACGGCTCGCCGGCCACGATGTCCGATCCCGTCAGCACGGTTTCAGGACAGCAGCTCGTGTTCGATCTCAACGCGAACCGCGTGCGAGTGCTGAGCCCGAGCAGTGAGACGAAGGGGACGTATAAGCACTCGGGGTGAGGTGTGGAGTGCGGCAACGCAAGTTGCCGCTTTTCTACGACAGCGGCGACTGGCGTCGCCGCACTTCAAACCGGTGTTAATCTCCCGCCACGAATGACCGACCCGGCGCCTCTCCGCCTCGAAGCCTCGCATCTCGTGAAGGTCTACAAACGTCGAAAGGTCGTGCGCGACGTCTCGGTCGAGATCAGGCAGGGGGAGATCGTCGGACTCCTCGGTCCCAACGGCGCGGGCAAGACCACGACCTTCTACATGATCGTCGGCCTGGTGCGTCCCGACGGCGGCTCGGTCACCCTCGGCGAGGACGACATCACCGAGCTTCCGATGTACGTGCGCGCGCAGCGCGGCATCAGCTATCTGCCGCAGGAGCCGTCCGTCTTCCGCAAGCTCACCGTCGAAGAGAATCTGCTCTCGGTGTTCGAGACGATGCGTCTTCCGCTCGCGGAGCGCGAGGCGCGCACGCAGCAACTGCTCGAGGAGTTCGGGATCACGCACATCGCGCGGAGCCGGGCGTACGCGTTGTCGGGAGGGGAGCGGAGGCGCGTGGAGATCGCAAGAAGCCTCGCGATCAACCCGGCATTCATCTTGCTGGATGAGCCGTTTGCAGGAATCGATCCAATCGCAGTCTTCGAGATTCAACGCATCGTCTCTCAGCTGCGCGCCCGTGGGATCGGGATCCTGATCACGGACCACAACGTGCGGGAAACTTTGAAGATCACCGATCGCGCCTATATCATCAAAGAGGGTGAAATCTTCCGGCAGGGAGTGCCGGAAAGTCTCTCGGCGGACGCAGAGGTCCGAAGAATTTACCTCGGAGAGACTTTCAATTTGAACTGACCGGAGAAGCCACCCGCAGTCGACATACCGCAAGATGGCACTCGAACAAAAACTACACCTCAAACTCAGCCAGAAGCTGATCATGACGCCGTCGCTGCAGCAGGCGATCAAGCTGCTGCAGCTCTCCAAGCTCGAGCTCCAGGAAGTGCTGAATCAGGAGCTTCTCGAGAACCCGCTGCTCGAGGAATCCGCCGAGGAACAGAAGGCGGAAGAGACTCCCGCGGAAGAAACGGAAGCGAAGACCCAGACCGAGGAAGAGAAGAAGGTCGAGACGAAAGACGAGAAGGAGAAAGACTCCTTCGACGAGATCGACTACGACGCGTACTTCCAGGACTACATCGAGTACGGCTACAACCCGCGCGGGATGGGGGAGGAGCACGAAGAGTTCCCCATCGAAAACACGCTCACGCGCCCGCCGAATCTGGCCGATCACCTGACCTGGCAGCTGTCGATGTCCGACGCCTCGCCGCGCACGAAAGAGATCGCGAGCTTCATCATCGGCAACATCGACGAGGACGGCTATCTCCGCGCCACGAACGACGAGGTCATGGCCTCGGGCGGCTTCGGCGCGGAAGAAGTCGAGACCGCGGTGCAGGCCGTGCAGTCGCTCGACCCGATCGGCGCCGGCGCGCGCGATCTGCGCGAATGCCTGCTCCTGCAGCTGCGCTTTCTCGAGATCGACGAGCCGCTCGTCGAAGTCGTCATCCGCGATCACTGGGACGAGTTCATGCAGCGCAAGTTCGTCCCGCTGGCGAAGACCCTCGGCATCGATCTCAAGACTCTCGAAGGCATCGTCGAGATCATCAAGCATCTCGATCCCAAACCGGGGAGGAAATACTCCAATGAGCGAGCGATCTACGTCGAACCCGATGTGTACGTGCACAAGGTGGGTGACGATTACGTGATCGTCCTCAACGAGGACGGCATGCCGAAGCTGCGCATCAACAGCGGCTACCGGTCGATGCTGCAATCGATGGACTCGAAGCGGGATGGCGAGACCGTCAACTACATCAAGGACAAGATCCGTTCCGCGGTCTGGCTGATCAAGTCCCTCGATCAGCGCCAGCGGACGATCTACAAAGTGGCGGATTCCATCGTCAAGCACCAGCGCGAGTTCCTCGAGAAGGGCATCGACTTCCTGAGGCCGCTCGTCCTCCGCGACGTCGCCGACGACATCCAGATGCACGAATCCACCGTCTCGCGTGTCGTGTCCAACAAGTACATGCACACGCCGCGGGGCCTCTTCCTGATGAAGTACTTCTTTCACAGCGGCATCGACTCGGATACCGGAGAGGACATCTCCAGCCTGACCGTGAAAAAGAAGATTCAGAGCTTCATCGAGAACGAGGATCCGCGAAAACCCCTCTCCGATTCCAAGATCATGAAGATTTTGAATGACGAGGGGATTAACATCGCCCGCAGGACCGTGGCGAAGTATCGAGACGAGCTCAACATTCCTTCGTCCACGGACCGCAAACAGATCTTTTGAAAGGTGACACGAAAGCGAGGAAGTCGCCCATGGCCACTCAGATCTCCGGCCGCAACTACGAAGTCCCCCCCGACATCCGGGAGATGATCGAGAAGAAGCTGGCGAAGATTGAGGATCGCCTCTTCGTAGACGTCATCGATGTGCGTGTCGTGTTGCAGGTCGAGAAGTATCGCAACATCTGCGAGATCCTCATCGTCGGAAAAACGCACGACGTGAAGACGATCCAGGAATCCGACGAGTCGATGCAGGACGCCGTCAATCAGGCGATGGATCACCTCAAGCGGCAGGCACAGAAGAATCGCAAGAAGATCCGCGACCATCACCGGCGCGAAGGAAACGGCCGCCAGACGGTGGCCGAATGGGCCGTGCAGGTCCTCGAGCCGGGGAATCTGCGCGAAACCGGCGATCACAACCGCCCGCGCATCGTGAAGACGAACAACATCGCCATCCGCCCGATGTCGATCGAGGAAGCGGCCCTGCGGCTCGATGACCTCAAGAACGAGTTCATCGTCTTCCGCGACATCGACACGGACAAGGTCTCGGTGATCTACAAACGCCGCGACAACAACCTCGGTTTGATCGCGCCGGAGTTCTGAGGAGCACCGCACCGGGCGGCGTCTCGCCGCCCGGTGCGCTAACATCGTCGCGTGACTGACCGCGCCGTCGAGACGGCTCTCCGCGATTTCTTTGCACGCGATCCCCACGGCTGCGCCGCCGTCTACCTGTTCGGCAGCCGCGCGCGCGACGACTGGAAGGAGGGGAGCGATGTGGATGTGGGCGTGCTGCTGGAAAGCGAGCCGGAGCCGGGACTGAAGGCGTTCTGCTTCGACCTGCAATACGAGTTGGAAGACGACCTGAAGCGCAAAGTGGATCTGGTCGTCCTCAACCATGCGTCCGCGGAGCTGCGGCACTACGTGCTGCGAGGCGAATGTCTCATTCTCGACCGCGATCCGAGCAGGAGAATCCAGTTCGAGGTCCAGACGCGGCGCGAATACTTCGATTTGCTTCCGATCCTCCTCCGATACAGGAAGCTGGCGTCGTGACGAACCCCGAGCTCATCCTCCTCGCCTTCGCCGCCCATATCCGCTCGCTGCTGCGCTGACATCGTCGCCTTGGCCGGCACGGCCGGCCTGGCGAATCCTCTCCCGCGTGGCATGGAGGGCGGACGTCTCGTCCGCCTCCCGTCCGCTGGGCGGACGAGACGTCCGCCCTCCACGATCGCTTTCTGCCGCGCAGACTCCTGGCCGTGTATCATTCCCCGCCGTCCAGAGATCAATCCATACCGGGAGACCAGATGAAACGCATTCTTTCCACGGGGCTGCTGCTCCTTCTGTCCATTCCTGCCTTCGCGGCGAGCCTCGGCAAGTACGGGAAGTGGGATGAGTCGCCGCAGGCCACTTCATGACCAAAGCGGAGCGCGAGCAGTGGCGCGCCGTCACGACCGAGCAGGACGCGGAGACATTCGTGACCGAATTCCTGGCCCGACGTCCGGCGAACTTTGCGGCCGAGGTCACCAAGCGCGCCGAAATGGCCGACAAATATCTGACCGTCGGAAAGGTGAAGGGCTCGTCGTCGCTGCGCGGCAAACTGATCGTTTTGTTCGGCGCACCGGCGGCGATGCAGTCGGCGCAGAAGCGATCGAAGACCGACTACACCTCGGGCGCGTCGGAGATGGGCGGCGGCGGAGAGCTCGGCGTGCACGTCTCGGCTTCGACTCCCGGCGGCGTGCAGGCGATCGGTGGACGCGGCGCGACGGGCGGGAGGGTCGTCACCGAGTACACGTTCATCTTCTCGGCGAAGAACGTTCCCTCGCTCGGCAGCGACCTGACGGTCGTCGTCGAAGTCGATCCCGCGTCGGGCAAGGATCGCTTCAGCGACAAGAAAACCGCCGAGGCTCTCAAGGCGAAATTCGAGGCAATTGCGCAGGCATCGATCACGAGCCGGTAGCGACGTGCGCTAACATCGTCGCCGACGATGCCCGAACAGGCCGAAGATTTCATCGAAACCACCGTGCAGTCGCTTCTGTCGAGCGACATGGAGGACCTGCAGCTCAAGCTCGTCACGGGCGACGACGGGATGAATCGCGTCATCGCCCGGCCGCGCGTGCAGAAGCCGGGGCTGGCGTTCGCCGGCTATTACGAGTACATCAAGCCGTGGCGCGTGCAGATCATCGGCGCGTCGGAGACGAAGTATCTCGAGAGCCTTCCGCCGCGGCTGCGCGAGAAACGCATCCGCGACGTGGCAGGGCTCGACGTCTCCTGCTTCATCGTCACGAAAGGCATCACGCCGCTCGAGGAGTTCCGCGTCGAGTGCGAGAAACGCTCGGTCCCGCTGTTCTCCACCACGGCGATGTCGTCGACGGCGATCACGCGCACGACGTACTTTCTCGAAGAGACGATGGCGCCGCGTCTCACCATGCACTCCGGCCTCCTGGACGTCTACGGCATCGGCGTGCTGCTCCTCGGCGACAGCGGCATCGGCAAGAGCGAATGCGCGCTCGATCTCGTCTACCGCGGCCATCGCCTGATCGCCGACGATCTGGTGATCATCAAGCGCCACCCGAACGACGTGCTCCTCGGCTATTCGAACGATCTGCTGCGCCATCACATGGAGCTGCGCGGCATCGGCATCATCGACATCAAGGACCTCTTCGGCGTCGCCTCGACGCGCGACGTGAAGCCGATCGATCTCGTGGTGAAGCTCGAGAAGTGGGCCGAGGGAACGGAGTACGACCGCCTCGGCATCACCGGCGAAGCCTACGAGCTCCTCGGCGTGTCGAAGCCCTACGTGCGACTGCCGGTCGCGTCCGGCCGCAACCTCGCCCTCCTCGTCGAGATCGCCGCGCGCAATCACCTCATGAAGCTGCAGGGCTACGACTCCGCGCGCGAGTTCACGCGGCGCATCGACGAACAGATCGCACGCCAGGGCGGCACGCTCACCGACTCGATGCCGGCCACGAATCGCGAGGAAATGAAGAGCTCCGAGATGCGAAGTTTGCATTCGCGGAATCGGTTTGCGCCTGATGTGATTGATCGAACGCGGAGGCAGCGATGAGTTGCCCGGTTACCCGGTTGCCCGGTTTCCCAGCGACCGGGCAACTGGGCAACCGGGAAACCGGGCAACCAGTCGCATGAAAGCTCCCGACTACCTGGTCGTCATCACCGGCCTCTCCGGCTCCGGCAAGAGCTACGTGCAGTCGACGCTCGAGGACCTCGGGTTCTACTGCACCGACAACCTGCCCATCGAGCTGATCGAGCCGTATCTCGACGAAGTCACCTCGCACGAAAAGGCGGATCGCGTGGGCGTCGTCGTCGACGTCCGCACGCACGACTTCGCGACGCGCTTTCCCGTCTTCTATCGCGAGCGGCTGAAGAAGCTCGTCCCGAACGCCGTGCTCATTTTTCTCGAGGCGACGGACGAGGTCATCGCGCGGCGCTACTCCGAAACGCGCCGCCCGCACCCGTTGCAGAAAGACAAACCGCTGCTCGAGGCCATTCAGGCGGAGCGCGACGCGCTGACGGAAGTGAAGTCGCTGGCGAATCTCACCCTCGACACCTCGCAGTTCTCCGTGCACGAGCTGAAGGCCGAGGTCATGCGGCGGTTCCAGCTGCCCGGGCAGGAGCTCGATCTCCTCGTCACGATCATCACCTTCGGCTTCAAGTACAGCCTGCCGTACAACCTCGACCTGCTGTTCGACGTTCGGTTTCTGCCGAACCCGCACTTCGTCGAAGCGTTGCGTCCGCAGACCGGACTCGACCGCGATGTCATCGACTATCTTCGCGGACAGCCGGGATACGAGGAGTTCTATCGCCGCCTGTTCGACTTTCTCACCTACGTGCTTCCCGGATACCGCAAAGAGATGAAGAGCTATCTCACGATCGGCATCGGATGCACCGGAGGAAAGCATCGTTCGGTCGCGATCGGCCAGCGCCTCGCGGACGACCTCGAAGGGCAGGGGTACAGCGTCGAAATCGTTCACCGCGACTGCAAACGCTAGGAGTCTGCGCGGCAGGAAACAGAGTGTCATCCTCGCTCAGGATGACACTCGGTTTCTGGCGCGCGGGCTCCTGGAGGAGGGCGGACGTCTCGTCCGCCCCAGCGATTGGGCGGACGGGACGTCCGCCCTCCTTTTTCGTCACTTCACCGCGATGCGAATCTGTTTTGGTTTCGCTTTCTCGTTCACGCTGCCGCGCTCGAGACATCCAGATCGACTTCGAGAACGGTCTGCTGACGATCCGCGGCGAGCGGAGTCACAATCATGGCATGCGCAGCAGAGCACATGAATATGAGTATGGAGCAAGCATATAAATGGAGGGCGGACGTCCCGTCCGCCATTTGGCGGACCGGAGGTCCGCCCTCCATTGGTATCATGCGCAGTCCGAGGGTGGAGGTAGCGTTGATCGGGGCATTGATCGTCACACATGGGAACCTTGCACACGAGCTGCTGAACGCAGCGCGGCAGATTGAAGCGGACGTCGCGGGAATCGAGGCGGTGCCGCTGGAGTGGAGCGACACGGTCGACGAGGCGCGCGAGAAGATCGCGGCGGCGCTGGCGAAGCAGCGCGACGGCGTGATCATCTTCACCGACATGTTCGGCGGCACGCCGAGCAACATCAGCCTCTCGTTCCTGGATCAGGGACGCGTGGAGATCGTCACGGGCGTGAACCTGCCGATGATCGTGAAGTTCGCGATGATGAAAGAGGAAGCGAAAGACGTCGCCACGCTCGCGCACGTGATCAGCGAAAAGGGATCGAAGGCGATTCGCGTCGCGTCCGATCTGCTCGCCGCCGACAAGCGCGCCGTGGGAGCCTGATGCGTGGTGGAGCGGGACGTCGAGATCCGGAACAAGCTTGGATTGCACGCGCGCGCAGCGGCCAAGCTGGTGCACATCGCCGCGCGCTACAAATCCGACATCAAGATCCGCAAAGGCGATGAGGAAGTCGACGGCAAGTCGATCCTCGGCATCCTCCTGCTCGCCGCCGGCCGCGGCTCCGTCGTCACGCTGAAAGCGAGCGGCGCGGACGAGCACGACGCGCTCGAAGCCGTCGAGAAGCTCATCGAAGCGAAATTCGACGAAGTAGAGTAAAAAGACAAAGGTAAAAGGAAAAGGGAAAGGTAAAAGTAGAAGCGACTCACTTTTACCCTTTGCCTTTTACCTTTGACCTGAATCGCCATGCCTGCCGCACAAACGCGAACCGACATTCGAACCTACAAAGGCGTGGGCGTGTCCCCCGGCATCGCCATCGGCCGGGCCGTCATCGTCGAGAAACGCGTCGCCTCGGTCTACCGCATTCCGATTCGCGAGGACGAAGTGCCGTCCGAGGTCACGCGGTTCCTCGAGTCGCTCGAGAAAACGCGCGACGAGCTGCTCGATCTGAAGCTGAAAGTCAGCCGCTCGATGGGCGAAGAGTACGCGCAGATCTTCGAGGCCCACGCGATGATCGTCGGCGACGCCTCGTTCGCCGACAAAGTCGTGCAGAAGATCGAGAACGAGCAGGTGAACGCGGAGTGGGCGCTGGCCGAGGTGCAGGAAGAGCTGCAGGCGCGCTTCGCCAGCTTCGACGATGACTACCTGCGCGAACGCGTTGCCGACGTGAAGGACGTCGCCGAGCGCGTGCTCGTCAATCTGCAGGGCGTCGCCCATCACGATCTCTCCGAGATCAAACACGACGTGGTCATCATCGCCGACGACCTCACGCCGTCCGACACGATCCATTTCAACCGCCGCCCGGTCGTCGGTTTTGCGACCGAAGTCGGAGGCCGCACGTCGCATACCTCGATCATCGCCAAGTCGCTGTTCATGCCGGCGGTGATCGGCGTACCGCGCCTCACGCGCATGGTCGACAACGACGAGATGGTGATCATCGACGGCTACGAAGGAGTGGTCGTCGTGAATCCGACGCCGGCGATGGTGCAGGAGTACATCAGCCGCGTCTCGCGTCACGAGGAAGCCGAGCAGAAGCTGCTCGAGAACCGCAGCCTCTCCGCGACCACGAAGGACCATCACGAGATCACGCTGCAGGCGAACATCGAGCTCATCGAAGAGATCGGCGACGCGCAGAAATTCGGCGCGGAGGGGATCGGGCTCTATCGCTCCGAGTTCCTCTACATCTCCACCAGTCCCGATCTGCCGACGGAAGAGGAGCACTTCGAGATCTACCGCAAGCTCGCCGAGGGGAGCGCGCCGCACTGGTGCGTGATCCGCACGTTCGATCTGGGCGGCAAGAAGCTCGCGCGCGAAATGATGGGCTCGAAGGAAGACAACCCCGTCCTCGGCCTGCGCGCGCTGCGCCTCTGCATGCAGCACCGCGACATGTTCCGCACCCAGCTGCGCGCGCTGCTGCGCGCGTCGGCGTTCGGACGCATCAAGATCATGTTCCCGCTCGTCTCCGGCGTGCAGGAGCTGCGGCAGGTGAAAACGCTGATTCGCGAGATCCGACTCGAGCTCGACGCGCAGGACGTCCCGTACAACAAGGAGCTGCAGATCGGGATTATGGTCGAGGTGCCGTCGGCCGCGGTGATCGCCGATCTGCTCGCGACCGAGGCGGACTTCTTCGCCATCGGCACGAACGATCTCATTCAGTACTCGCTCGCCATCGATCGCTCGAACGAGAATGTGAGCTACCTGTACGAGCCGCTGCATCCCGCGCTGCTGCGCCTGATCAAATTCGTGATCGATGCGGGCAAGCGCGCCGGTATTCCGGTGTCGATGTGCGGTGAGATGGCCGCGGATCCGGTCTACGCGATCGTGCTCATCGGTCTCGGCCTCGAGATCTTCTCGATGAATCCCTCGTCGATCCCCGTCATCAAGAACGTCGTCCGCTCGGTGCGGTACAAGGACTGCAAGCGCATCGCGGAAGCATCTCTCAACAAGAAGACCGCGCAGGAGATCGAGGAGTTCGTGATCGAAAGCGTGGCCATGCGATTTCCGGAAGGGCTGGTCAGCCAGGGCACATGAGCGATCCGTTCCGCTACCGCGACATCACGCATGTCCCCAAGCCGTGGGGCTACGAGCTCATTTTCGCGAAGACGGACCGCTACGTCGGAAAGATCCTGCACATCAATCGCGGCGAGTCGCTGAGCCTCCAGTACCACGAAATGAAGGAAGAGACGCTGTACGTTGTCGAGGGCGAGCTGGAATTGACGATCGAGCACGACGGAGACCGCCGCACGCTGCCGCTCCGGAAAGGCGAGGCCTTTCACATTCCGCCGCGGCTGATTCATCGCATGCTCGCGGTGGTGGACACGGACGTCGCGGAAGTCTCGACGCCGGAGCTCGAAGACGTCGTCCGGCTCGAAGATCGGTACGGAAGAGCATGAAACGTCTCGCGCTGGCACTCGCGGTCGTATCGCTGGCGGCGATCGCCGCCGCGCAGAGCGACACGACCGCGCTCGTCGAGGCCTCGAAGGATGCGAAGCCGAAGCGGAAGACGAGCACGACGAAAGTCATCACCAACGCCGACGTGAAGAAGTCGAAGGGCAAGCTGATCGAGAAGCCGGCCCAGAAGCTGCCGGACGTGAAGCAGGAGCCGACGCTCGCGGAGAAACACGCGACCGATCGCGCCGCGCGCCTCGAGCACGAAGCGAAGCTGAAGGAAGTCACCGAGCGCATCGCCGCGCTCGAGGCCGAGCTGGCGAAGATCGAGCAGGCGTACTTCGAGGAGAACGATCTCGATCATCGCGATGCAGCGATCGCGAAGCAGTTCGAGGAAGCGAAGACGAAACTGGATGCGGCGCGGGAAGAGCTCAGAGCGCTGTCATCCCGAACGGAGTTGAGGGACCTGGGCGGGTGGGGACGCGACTGGCGCCCCCCCACCGCCCAGGTCCCTCGCTACGCTCGGGATGACATGACAAACCAATGAAAACCTTCTTCATCGAGACCTGGGGCTGTCAGATGAACGAGCTCGACAGCCAGCGGCTGTCGGGCAATCTGAAGCTGCGCGGGTACCGCCGCGTCGACGAGGAATCGCAGGCCGATCTCATCCTCCTCAACACCTGCTCGGTGCGCGACAAGGCCGAGCAGAAGGTCTACTCGTACCTCGGCCGCCTGCGGGAGATGAAACGCGAGCGCGAGCTGACGATCGGCGTCTGCGGCTGCGTGGCACAGCAGGAAGGACAGCAGATCCTCGCGCGCGCGCCGTGGGTCGACTTCGTGATGGGACCCGGCAACGTCGGCCATCTCGACCGCGTGCTCGATGAAGGCACGCGCGTCGCGGTCGAGTTCCCCGAGGATCGGCGCTACGACCACCTTGCGGTCGATCGCTCGTCGGCGACGAAGGCGTGGGTCACGATCATCGAAGGCTGCAACAAGAACTGCACGTTCTGCATCGTGCCGACGACGCGCGGGCGCGAGGTGTCGCGTCCATTCGACGACGTCCTCGCCGAAGTCCGCGCCGCCGTCGCGAGCGGGCGAGTGGAGATCGAGCTCCTCGGCCAGACGGTGAACGCGTATCGCTGTCCGGTCACCGGAAAGGACTTCGGCGCGCTCCTGAGCGCGGTCGCGGAGATCGAAGGCGTCATCCGCCTCCGCTTCACCACCTCGCATCCCGCCGAAGTGAACGACTCGATGATCGCAGCGATGCGCGATCATGCGAACATCTCCCGTTACCTGCACCTGCCGGTGCAGTCGGGATCCTCGCGCATGCTGCGCCGCATGAAGCGGCTGTACACGCGCGAGAAGTATCTCGAGATCATGGCGCGCATCCGCGCGGCGATCCCGGACATCCACTTCTCGACGGACATCATCGCCGGCTTCCCCGGCGAGACGGAGGAGGATTTTCTCGCCACGCTCAGCCTGATCGAGGAAGTGCGTTACGGCTCGCTCTTCGCATTCAGGTATTCGCCGCGACCGGGAACGCCTGCCTTGAAAATCGGTGACGCCGTCGACGACGAGATCGCCACGGAGCGCCTGCAGCGTCTCTTCGATCTGCACGAGCGGATCAAGCGCGAGCGCCTCGAGTCGTATCGCGGCCGCATCGTGCCGGTACTGGTGGAGGGACCGAGCAAACATGATCCGGAGATGCTCTCGGGAAGGACCGACGACTTCTGGGTCGTCAACTTCCGCGGCGACCTCGGCACGCCGCTCGGGAGTATCCTTGGAGTGCGCATCGAGTCAGCACAGCACCACACGCTGCGCGGGGAGGCCGTCGCATGAATGAGCTCGTTCCGATGACGATCAAAGGGCTGATGCTCGATCCGGTCTCCAACTCGCCGATCGTGGTGCTCAAGGACGACGACGAGAAGTTCTTCCTCCCGATCTGGGTCGGCATCTTCGAGGCGAACGCGATCGCCCTGCAGCTCGAGAACATCACCACGCCGCGGCCGATGACCCACGACCTGCTCCGCAACATGATCGACGAGCTCGACGCGCGCGTGACGCGCGTGGTGATCAACGACCTCCGCGACTCCACGTTCTTCGCCCAGATCCGCCTCATGATCGGCGGCAAGACCCTCGAAGTCGACGCCCGCCCCAGCGACGCCATCGCCCTCGCGCTGCGCACCGAGGCGCCCATCTTCGTGGCCCAGTCCGTCCTCGACCAGGCCCAGACCATCTCGCCGGAAGGGGAGGATCAGGAAGAGAAGATGAGGAAGTGGTTCGACAATCTGTCGCCCGATGATCTCGGCAAGTACAAAATGTGAGGCCGGGGGCGGGTAAAAGGTAAAAGGAAAAAGGTAAAAGTGGCTGAGCTTCTAACGCGGTCAACGTGAATCTCGGCGGAGCACTTTTACCTTTTACCTTTTTCCTTTCACCCTCGCGCCGTTAGAATCGATACCGGCCCAATGATCATTACTGTCGCGAACCAAAAAGGCGGTGTCGGGAAAACGACAACGGCCATCAACCTCGCCGCCGCCGTCGCGAACAAAGGCTTCCGGACACTTCTCATCGACCTCGATCCGCAGGCGAATTCGACGATGAGTTACGTCGATGCGCGGCAGATCACGAAGTCGATGTACGACGTGATGGTGAGCGAGGAGCTCGAGTTCCGCGAGGTCATCGTTCCGACGCAGGTGCCGAATCTCTTTCTCGCCCCTTCGCGCATCGCCCTGGCCAAGCTCGAGTCGAAGCTCATCGGCGACATCGACGGTCCGTTCCGCCTCAAGGACCGGATGAAAGACGCGGCCAGCGAGTACGACTACATCTTCATCGACACGCCCCCGACCCTCGGCATGATCACGGTCAACGCGATGGTCGCCTCGACCCACGTGCTCGTCCCGATCCAGTCGTCGTACTTCGCGCTCGAAGGCACCGACGATCTGCTCGAGACGATCGAGAAGATCAAGTCGCGCCCGAATCCGAACCTGCAGCTCATCGGCGTCGTGATCACGATGCACGACAAGCGCACGACGCTCGCGAAGGACATCCACGAGCAGATCGGCCAGGTCTTCGGCGACCGGCTCTTCAACACCGTGATCACGAAGTCGATCCGGCTCGAGGAGAGCCCCGCGTACAAGGAATCGATTTTTACGTTTGCTCCGAAATCGAGCGGCGCGAACGAGTACTACAGCCTTTCGGAGGAGTTGCTTGCGCGTGTGTGAGGTGCCCACTCATGGCTAAACGCGGACTGCCCGAGCGCAGCGGCATGCGCCACGATTCGCATTACGTCGAAGAGCTGACGCGGCGCTCCGGACGCCACATCGGCATGATGCTTCCGATCGAGTTCATCGAGCCGAACGCGGAACAGCCGCGCACGCAGCTCGGCAACATCGAAGAACTGGCGGCCAGCGTGCGCGAGAAGGGCGTGCTCGAGCCGATCCTCGTCCGCCTGATCGGACCGAACCGCTACCAGATCATCTCCGGCGAGCGCCGCTATCGCGCGGCGACGCTGGCGGGACTCGAGGAGATTCCCGCGATCGAGCTCGACGTCGACGACCGCGAACAGCTCGAGATCGCGCTGATCGAGAACATCCAGCGCAAGGACCTCACCGCGTTCGAAGAGGCGGAAGGCTTCTACGTGCTGCAACAGAAGTTCAACTACACGCACGAGAAGATCGCCCAGGTGATCGGCAAGTCGCGCACGACGGTCACGGAGACACTGCTGATCAACGAGATCCCGGACCGCATCCGCGCGATGTGCCGCGAGGCGGGAATCTCGAACAAGAGCATCCTCGTGCAGGTCGCACGCGCGGGGTCCGAGCAGGCGATGGAGCAGGTCGTGCGGCGGTTCGCGGCAGGGGAGCTCTCGCGCGAAGAGCTGCGCAAGCAGACCGCGGCGAAGCCGGAGCCGAAGAAGGCGGGAAGGCCGAAGAACTACGTCTTCGCGGTGAAGGAGAAGTCGTTCACGCTGAATCTCGCGTTCAAAAAGCCGAACGTGGACAAAAAAGAAGTGATTGCCGCCGTGCGCGAGCTGCTGCGGCGTCTGGAAACGGAGTGAGCGCGATGCCCGGCAAAGCGAAGATTCTGGTGATCGACGACGACGAGAAGACGCTCAGCATCGTGAGGCGGCAGCTCGAAGCGGCGGGGTACGACGTCATCACGACCGAGTCGGCGCTGAAGCTGCCGGTGCTCGTGCAGCGCGAGAAACCCGATCTCGTCCTCCTCGACGTCGAGATGCCCGCCCTCCGCGGCGAGCACGTCCTCGAGCTCTCGTCGATGTTCGACTTCCTCCGCTCGATCCCGATCGTGCTGCATTCCGCGAAAAGCGACGAAGAGCTGCAGGCCCTCGTGGAGAAGTCGAACGCGCGCGGCTACATCCGCAAGACGGGCAACGCGTTCAGCTTCGTGGAGCAGGTGGCGAAGTTCGTGCCCTAGTGGACCTTCAACCTTGAAAGCACGCGTGGCCAGCCTTGTCATCCCGAGCGTGAGCGAGGGACCCGGGGGGATGGGGGCGCGAGTATCGCGCCACCCGCCCGCCCAGGTCCCTCGCTCACGCTCGGGATGACAAGCCTTGGTACCTACGCTTTCAATGTTGAATGTCCACTATTCCCGCAGCGGCTCCGCCCGCGCGCGCAGCACTTTCTTGTCGAATTTCCCAACGCTCGTCTTCGGCACTTCGTCGATGAAGCGGATCTCGTCGGGAAGCCACCAGCGCATGAACTTCGACTCGAGGTGGGCGAGGATCTCCTGCGGCGAGATGTCGTCGCGGAACTCCGCGCGCGGCACGACGTAGCCGACCGGGCGCTCCGACCACTTCGGATGCGGCACGCCGATCACCGCGGCCTCGAGCACTTTCGGATGGGCCATGATCGCGTTCTCGAGCTCGACCGATGACACCCACTCGCCGCCGGACTTGATCACGTCCTTCGCGCGGTCGACGATGTTGATGTAGCCGTCGGGCGTCATCGCCGCAACGTCGCCCGTGCGGAACCAACCGCCCGGCTGGAAGCGGTCCGCGTCGGCGCCGTTGTGATAGCCGCTCGCCACCCACGGCCCGCGCGCCTCGAGCTCGCCGAACGTCGTTCCGTCCCACGGCAGCTCCGCGCCGGTCGCCAGATCGGTGATGCGCAGCTCGACGCACGGCGCTGGCGGACCCTGCGTCACCCGCGCATCCATCCCGTTTCCTTCATGCCAGCTGCGCGGCTTGGCGATGCTCCCCATCGGCGACAGCTCGGTCATGCCCCACGCGTGCAGCAGCGAGAGGCCGCGCGCCTCGTAGGCCTCGATGAGCGATCGCGGAACCGCCGAGCCGCCGCAGATGATGTGGCGCACGTGCGGCAGGCCGCGCTCGCCGAGCTTCTGCAGCACGCCGATCCAGATCGTCGGCACGCCGGCGAGGATCGTCGCGCGCTCGCTCTCGGCGAGTCCGAGAACGGCGTCGGCGTCGCCCATCCAGCGATCGGGAAAGACGAAGCTCGCGCCGGACATGCCGGCGGTGTAGGGGAGTCCCCATGCGTTCGCGTGGAACATCGGGACCATCGCCAGGATCGTGTCCGCCTCGTCGACGCCCATCGTGGTCATCGCCAGCGAGGCGAGCGTGTGCAGAAACGTCGAGCGGTGAGAGTAGATGACGCCCTTCGGATGTCCGGTCGTGCCGGACGTGTAGCACATCGCCGCGGCGGCGCGCTCGTCGAGCTGCGGCCATTCAAAGGACGGCTCTTCCGCGGCGAGCAGCGTTTCGTAGTCGAGAGTGGAGGACAGGCAATCCTGCCTGTCCCCGGAGTTCCCGACAGGCAGGATTGCCTGTCCTCCACCGTCGCTCATCACGATCACGTGGCGCACGCCCGGCACGCGGTCGATGAACTTCTCGAGCAGCGGCAGCAGCGTGTCGTCGACGACGATCACGGAGTCGCCGGCATCGTTCGCGATGAACGCGAGCTGGTCGGGCGAGAGCCGCAGGTTGAGCGTGTGCAGTACCGCGCCCATGCAGGGAATCGCGTAATAGAGCTCGAGGTGGCGATAGTTGTTCCACGCCAGCGTGGCCACGCGATCGCCTTCCTTCACGCCGAGGCGCGAGAGGGCGGCGGCGAGACGCTTCGTGCGGGAGACGAGATCGCCGTAGGTGTAGCGATGCATGCCGTTCGCGCGCTTCGTCGAGACGGCCTTGCGCGCGAAGAGGCGCTCCATCCGCCAAAGGATGTGGTGAATCGTGAGAGGGGAGTCCTGCATCAGGCCGTGCATTGGGGTGCCTCCGGAGCGGGATGAATTGATTTTGAATTAAGAATTTCGAATGAAGAATTAAGAATGAAGAACGAAGAAGAATCAAAGACGGTTCTCATTCTTCGATCTTCATTCTTAATTCTTCATTCGAAATTCTTAATTCTTCTTCCTTCTCCTTGACAGGATAACGCAGGCAGCGTATCGTCCGCGCCCAACATGACGCATTCGCAGCCGTTCTCGCGCGCTTCCCGGCGCGGCCTTTCGGGCCGAATGATGATGCGTCGCCCGGGCGCGAGCGCGTAGTCCGCGTTTGTAGACCCGGGACCCTCCGCGAGTTTCTCCCCACACACGTAACGCACTGCACTTTTTGCGTGGAGGAATCAATGGCCTACCGTTTCGATACCCGTGCCATCCATGCCGGCCAGCCCGACGACGCGGCGACCGGCGCCGTGACCACACCGATCTACCAGACCTCGACGTTCCGTCAGACCGAGCCCGGCATCAACAACGGCTTCTGCTACGCGCGCACCGGACATCCGACGCGCGGCGCGCTCGAAGACAATCTCGCCGCGCTCGAAGGCGCGCGGCACGGACTCGCGTTCGCGAGCGGCATGGCCGCGATTCACGCGGTCGTCTCGCTGCTGCGCGCGGGCGATCACGTCGTCTCGACGCAGGACCTCTACGGCGGCGCGTGGCGCATCTTCACGAAGGTCTTCGCGCGCTTCGGCGTCGAGTTCACTTTTGTCGACGCCACGTTTCCCGAGAACATCGAGGCGGCCATCCGCCCGAACACGAAGCTGCTCTGGCTCGAGACGCCGTCGAATCCGCTGCTGCACGTGACCGACATCGCCCGATGCGCGGCCATCGCGCGCGCGCGGCGCATCACCACCGTCGTCGACAACACGTTCGCCACGCCGGTCCTGCAGCAGCCGCTCTCCCTCGGCGCCGATCTCGTCGTGCACTCGACCACGAAGTACATCAACGGCCACAGCGACGTTCTCGGCGGCGCCGTGCTCACGAACGACGACGCGCTCCACGAAGAGCTGAAGTTCCTGCAGAACGCGATCGGCGCGGTTCCCGGCCCGCAGGACTGTTTTCTCATCCTGCGCGGCGTGAAGACCCTCGGCCTGCGCATGGAGCGTCACTGCTCGAACGCGGAGCTCGTGGCGCGCTATCTCATTGCACAGGATCGTGTGCGCCGCGTGTACTACCCGGGCCTCGTCGACCAGGCGAGCCATGCGGTGGCGCGCAGGCAGATGACGCGCTTCGGCGCCGTCGTGTCGTTCGAGCTCGACGCGTCGCTCGAAGAAACGCGAGCCTTCACGCGGCGTTTGCATCTCTGGACCCTCGCCGAAAGCCTCGGCAGCGTGAAGAGCCTCTTCTGTCATCCCGCGACGATGACCCACGCGTCGGTGGAACCCGACGTGCGGCGGAGCGTGGGAATCGGCGACAGCCTGATCCGGCTGTCGGTGGGGCTCGAAGACGTGCGCGATCTGATCGACGATCTCGAGCAGGCGCTCGTGCGCACCGCACGAGTCGAGGAGCGTGTCGCATGAGGCCACTCCGCATCGGACTCCTCGGCTGCGGCACCGTCGGCGCGGGCTTCGTGCGCCTCGTCGCGCGGGAGCGCGAGCGCATCCGCGAACGCTACGGCATCGACCTCGACGTCGCGCGCATTCTCGTGCGCGACATTACGAAGGAGCGCGCGGACATCGATCGCGCGCTCCTCACGAACACGGCGCTCGATGTTCTCGACGCCGACTGCGATCTCATCGTCGAAGCGATCGGCGGCGTGCACACCGCCGGCTCGTTCGTTCGACGCGCCATCGCGCGCGGCCACGACGTCGTCACCGCGAACAAGGCGCTGCTGGCGGAGTGCGGACGCGAGCTCCTTCGCGAGGCCGAGGGGCGCGGTGTCGCCATCGGATTCGAGGCCAGCGTCTGCGGCGGCGTGCCGGTGATCGGCGCGCTGCGCCACGGGCTCGCGGGCGACACGATCGAGCGCATCACCGGAATCCTCAACGGCACGTGCAACTACATCCTGAGCCGCATGGACGATGGCTTCGGCTTCGCGGAAGCTCTCGCGTGCGCGCAGGAGCGCGGTTTCGCGGAGGCCGACCCGTCGCTCGACCTGAGCGGCGAGGACGCCGCGCAGAAACTGCGCATCCTCGCGGACGTCGCGTTCGACGTTCCCGTGCGCAGCGTTCGTGTTTGCGGCATCGACGCCCGAACGCGCGGAAAGCTCGTCGCCGAAGCGACGCGCGTGGCCGGCGGCGTCGACCTCGTCGTCGAGCCGCGCACGCTGCATCCGTTCGCGAGCGTCGTCGACGAGCAGAACGCGGTGATCGTTCACGGACGCGCGGTGGGCGAGATCTGGCTCAGCGGCCGCGGGGCGGGCTCGATGCCGACGGCGGCGGCATTGCTCGCGGACGTGCTCGAGATCAGCAGCCGGGCGTCGAGAGCAGCTCGACCGACCACTCGATGGCCCAGCGCCCAGCGCGTTTCTTCAGGTAGAACAGCCGTCCTGTCTGGCTGAAGAACGAAGAGCAGGCCGGCGCAGAGCGCGCACGCGAGGCGCGATGAACGTGTCGAGCAAACGTAGGTACCAAGGCTTGTCATCCCGAGCGTGAGCGAGGGACCCGGGGGTAGGGTGGCACGAAGCCTGAGAGTCGCGCCGCCGCCCGCCCAGGTCCCTCGCTCACGCGCTCGGGATGACAAGGCTGGCCACGCATGCTTTCAAGGTGGAAGGTTCACTAGAAACCCAGAAACCTGTCTCGCTATTTAACATAATCCATCTTATAGGACTCTGTGGAAACCCCACGATGGGCCCGATACCCGCGATAATCCGCCCCGGCGATGAGCATCCTGACGCGCTACATCCTCAAGGAGATGGTCGGTCCCACCGTCCTCGGCTTCTCCTTCTATACGGCCATCATCCTCATGCAGCGGCTCTTCGACATGGCCGGCATGATCATCCGCCGCTCGCTCTCGGCCGCCGCCGTCGGCAAACTGCTGCTCTACTCGCTGCCGCACATCATCGTGCTCACCGTGCCGATGTCGCTGCTCTTCGGCATCCTCATCGCCATCGGCCGCCTCTCCGCCGACTCCGAGATCACCGCCATGCGCGCCCTCGGCATCTCCACGAACAAGATCTACCGCCCGGTCTTCTTGTTCAGCGTTCTGATCTTCGGACTGAATCTCTACCTCATCAACTACGTGATGCCGCGCGGCAACCAGCAGCTCGTGGCGCTGCGCACGGAGCTGATGACCTCCTCGGCCGAGAAAGCCGTCAAGCCGCGGTTGTTCTACGACGACTACCCGAACCTCATGATCTACGTGAACGATGTCGACCCGGCGACCGGCCAGTGGAAAGGCGTGTTGGTCGCCGACAACCGCGCCGACGAGTCGCGCGACATCGTCAGGCCGCAGCAGGCCGCCGAGATCACCGCGCCGCAGGACGACTCCTCCGTCACCGCGCTCAGCCAGACCGGTGGCCAGCGCGTGATCGTCGCGCGCGCGGGCAACGTCTCGGTCGCCCGTCCGTCGAAGGATATCTGGATGAATCTCTACGGCGCGGAAACGCACATCTGGGATCCGCGCCGCCCCGATCGTTACGACCACACCCGCAACGAGACGCAACGCATCCGCCTGCCGACGGGCGGCGGCGGCCTGACCACGACGCAGATCGCGCGCTCGCTGCGCGAGATGTCGCTCGCGGAGCTCATCAACCAGGAGCGCAAGCTGCGCCGCAGCAGCCACGAGACCGACCGGCTCACGCACATCCTGGCGCGCGTGGAGATCCACAAGAAGTTCGCGATTCCGTTCGCGTGCATCACGTTCGGCGTGCTCGGACTGCCGCTCGGCATCACCAATCGCCGCGGCGGCAAGAGCTCGGGGTTTTCGCTGAGCATCCTGATCATCCTTTTCTATTACGTGATGATCAACAACGGCGAGCATCTCGCCGCGACGGGAAAGATTCCGCCCATCGTCGGGATGTGGAGCGCGAACGCGATTCTCCTCGGCGTCGGAATCTATCTGCTGAGCCGCGCCAATCGCGACGTCATGTCGGGCCGCGCCGAAGGCGGGTTTCTGCGCCGCGGGATCCGCGCTCTGACGGCGAAGCTCGCGCGGCGTACGACGCCGGCGGAAGCGGTCGAAGAGGGACCGGCCGTTCTCAACCGGCTCGACATCACCTTTCCGAACATCCTCGACCGCTACATCCTCCGCGAGTTCCTGAAGATCCTGGCGATGGTGCTGCTCTCCGTGATCGCGCTGTTCTGCATCGTCGACTACACGGAGATCGCGCGCGACGTGCGCGAGAACAACGTCGCGGCATCGACGCTCCTCACCTACTACCGCTTCCAGATCTTCACGCTGCTGAACTGGACGCTGCCGATCTCGGTGCTCGTCTCCACGCTCGTGGCGTTCGGCATCCTGTCGAAGAACAACGAGATCACGGCCATCAAGTCGAACGGCGTGTCGCTGTATCGCATCGCGCTTCCGATCATCGCCGTCGCGGGCGTGATCAGCATCCTCTCGTACTTCATCCTCGACTTCGTGCTGCCGTACTCGAATCAGCGCGTGGCGGAGATGCGGCGGCGGATCGAGGGAAAGCCCGCGGTGACGAGGGCCTCCGAGCAGAAGCTCTGGTACCTCGGCAAGGGCCGCTACATCATCAACTTTCTCTCGTACGACCGGACGGCGAAGCAGCTCTCGCAGGTGCAGGTCTTCGAGTTCCATCCGGCCGACTTCCGCCTCACCCGCCGCGTGTACGCGCGCTCCGCGCGCTGGAACGGACGGGAGTGGGCGTTCGAGGACGGCTGGATGCGCTCGTTCACGGATGACGGGCGCTCGACGTACACGCAGATCACGCGTCCGCTGGCGCTGTTCTATCCGGAGACGCCGGAGGATTTCGCGTCCGAGGTGCGGCCGCCGGATCAGATGACGTATGCGCAGTTGAGGCGGTACGTCGACATGATTCGAGACTCCGGCTATGCGGCCGAGGAGCTCACGGTGAAGCTCTACTCGAAGACTTCGTGGCCGGTGATCACGATCGTGATGGCCCTGATCGCGCTGCCGTTCGCTTTCCGCATGGGCAAACGCGGCGCTCTCTACGGTATCGGCATCGCGCTCGTGGTGGGAATCACCTACTGGATGATCTTCGCGGTCTTCACGAAGTTCGGAGAAGTGGGCAATCTCCCGCCGCTGCTATCGGCATGGAGCGCGAACATCCTGTTCGCGCTCACGGCGGTGTATTTGTTTTTGCACGTGGAAACGTAGGGGCGGGCTTCAGCCCGCCCTCGCCCGGCTGAAGCCGGGCGCTACGTCAGATCTTTCGTCGCGCTGCTGGTGGGAATCGTGTACTGGTCGATCTACGGCGGTGTATTTGTTTCTGCACGTGGAAACGTAGGTATGGACAGCGGCGACGCCAGTCGCCGCTGTCCTGCGTAGAACAGCGGCGACTGGCGTCGCCGCACTCCACACGCGCCTACAGCGCGTTGACGATCTCCTCGCTCAATCCCTTCCACTTGCGCAGATACTCCCGCCGGTCCGTGTTGTACTTCGCCACCAACTGGTTGTACTCGTCGAGCCTCCCCTGCCGCTCGTACATCGTTTTCGGCTGGAGGTAGTCGGCGTCGTCGATGCCGGGGATTGACGTGGCCACGAGGTAGCCGAAGTCGGGGTCGCGCCCCCACTGGATCGTTCCCTCCGCGATCGCCTTCACGATCGCGGACGAATGCTGGATGCGCACTTTCTTCGAGCGTTCATCCTTGTCGTCGCCGCCGATGCGGCCCGTGTTCATGAGGAACACTTCCATCGGGCTGTCCTTCATCAGCTCCAGCATCCGGTTGCCCTGATGCGCGTGCAGGAGCGGGAAAAACGGATTCGTGCCCGGCACGCGCAGCGACTTGCCGGCTTCCGCCGCGCCGCCCGCGCTCGTGCCCTTCGTCTCGCCGAGCATGAAATACGCGGCGGCGAGCGCGCCCTCGAGCTTCACCACCGCGGGGATGATGTTCTCGTTGCGGTTGAGGATGAGCAGGAAGTCGGCCTTCGTCAGCTCGCGCGCATCGGCGGCGCCGGCGATGTCCTGCATGCGGATCACGGCGCGGCCGTTCTGCGTGTACGACGTGTCGAAGTAATCGACCTTCCCTTCGTCATTCTGCGAGACATTCTCGAGATACGCATGCAGCGACGCGCAGGCGTCGTAGATCGTCGGCTCATCCTGCGGATTGAGGCCGAACGTCTTCGCGAAGCAGCCGTTCTCGGTGGCGACGATCTTTCCGCCCGGCATCAGCGCGCAGAAGTCGTCCTGCACCGGGGAAGAGTTGTTCTGCTTCGTGAACGTGGTCGTGGTCTTGCCCGTGCCGGAGAGTCCGACGATCAGCGCGACCTTCATCCGCTCGTCCGTCGGAATCACCTTGCAGCCCGAGTGCAGCGCGAGTCCGCCCCGCTCGTACACGAGCTTGTTCCACATCCGCAGCCCGCCCTTCTTCGACTCGCCGAAATAGTCCGAGTTGAAGACGCGCGTGGTGTAGCTCTCCAGATCGACCGCGATCAGGCGCTCGTCGGGATAACCCTCCGCGCGCAGGTTCGGCGTGTAGATGACGGTGAGCATCGGCTCGAAGTCTTCGATCTCCTCGGGCGTGGCTGGGTAATAGAGGATGTGCTGCATCGCGGCGATGTTCGCGTTCGCCTTCTCCATGATCAGGCGCGTGGGCACGCGGTGCGCCGGATCGTTGCCGATGAAGCCTTCGATCACGAGCATGTCGCGGGTGGCGACGAACTCGTTCTGCAGTTTCGCGACGCGCTCATATTCCGCGCGGGTGATGCACTGATCCGAATGCTCCTCGGGGCGGTCCGACGCGATGTAGGTCGACAGTTTCGAGCGCGAGACCACGCGCGTGGCCACGTTCAGGTTTCCGAACTCCGTCACGCGCGCGTTCGGCATCTCCGCGGCGAACTGCCGCAGCTGCTCGGGGGTGGGATTCCAGATCACCGACTTCGGGGCAACGGGAAGGGTCTTCTCGCGGTTGGCGGTCGTTCGCGTCGCGGAGCGCACCGCGGCGTGATTCGAGGCGGTCACCAGTTCGCTCATGCAGGAGTCCTCTGATCGTTTTGATATTTGGCGGGCTAATATCGGACGCAAGGATCGCGCCGTATTCCGGGAGGCGGCGATTCTACCGCAAAATGTGCGCGATGCCGACCCGCCGCGTGCTTCACAAAGGCGCCGCCCGGCTCGAGCGCGAGCTCGACCGGCGGATGGGAAACCGGCCGTCCGGGCGGTCTGTCATCAGCGCCTACCGCGGCTTCGGACGTGGGAACGAACTGATCGTTCGCGGGCGTGTGCTCGCGGAAAAACGGATCACGCGTGCGGCCGAGGCGGAGTCGATGTGGCGGAATCTCGTGTCGTGAGCTGCGACACTTGTGCCGAGCCGCGACGCTGTCATGGGCCGCGACACTTGTGTCATCCTGAGCCGCGCAGACGGCGAAGGACCTGGGCGGGTGGTCATCGCACCGCCCGCCCACCCGGGTCCCTCGCGATGCTCGGGATGACACGCATGAACGACGATGCACTCACCGTTCTCCTCGACGCGCTCCGCACACGCATCACCCGCGTCTTCCCCGCGCAGGTCCGCGCGGCGGTCGAGCCGCTCACGGACGAGCAGATCTGGTGGCGGCCGAACGAGACATCGAACTCGATCGGCAATCTGATCCTCCATCTCGCCGGCTCGCTCGATCACTACCTGAACCGCAACCTCGGCGCGCTCGACTTCACACGCGACCGCGCCGCGGAATTCGCCGAACGCCGCGAGCTCCCGAAGGCCGAGCTTCTCGCGCGCTTCGATGCGATGGTCGCGAACGCGGAGCGTACGTTCGACATGCTCACGCCGCAGCGCCTCACCGAGCCGTCGCCCGAGCCGAAGATGTACAGCATCGCGCTCGAGGACGTGCTGAATGCGGCGATGCACGTCGCGAATCACGCCGGGCAGATCGTCTGGATCGCGAAGATGCTCCGCGAGGGCGCGGTGGACGAAGTGTGGATCCGCACGCACAGGAAGCTGGGCGCGTGGAAGCCGGCCGAGTGATGCGCGTCGCCGTCGTGGGCGCCGGCGGAGTCGGCGGATATTTCGGCGGCAGGCTCGCGAACGCGGGAATCGACACGACCTTCATCGTGCGCGGCGCGACGCTGGGGGCGTTGCGCACGCGCGGCCTGCGTGTGGAGAGCATCAACGGCGACTTCACGCTGAGGAGGGCGGACGTCCCCGTCCGCCCCGTCGTGGGCGGACGAGGACGTCCGCCCTCCTTGCAGGCGACCGACGATCCGGCGCAGGCCGGCGGCGTCGACGCAATCCTCATGACCGTGAAGTCGTGGCAGATTCCTGAAGCCGCCGCGCGGCTCGCGCCGATGATCGGCGCGGACACGGTCGTCGTGCCGCTGGAAAACGGCATCGATGCGCCCGAAGTCCTCGCGGGCATCGTCGGCCGCCAGCACGTCCTCGGCGGCCTCTGCGGCATCGTCAGCTTTCTCGTCGAGCCGGGACACATTCGCCACATCGCCTCCGAGCCTTTTGTGATGTTCGGTGAGCTCGACAACCGGCCGAGCGAGCGCACGCAGCGCCTTTGCGACGCATTCGTGCGCGCCGGCGTGAAGGCGGACATCCCGCCCGACATTCACCGCTCGATGTGGTCGAAGTTCCTCTTCATCGCGCCGCTCAGCGCGATCGGAGCACTCACGCGGCTCCCGGTCGGCGTCTGGCGCTCGATTCCCGAAACGCGCGCGATCGCCGAGCGCGCTCTCGCAGAGACCGTCGCCCTCGCGCAGGCGCGCGGCATCGACCTCGGCGACGACGCCGTCGCGCGCACCATCGAGCGCTACGAAGGACTCGATCCCGCAGCGACCTCCTCGCTGCAGCGCGACGTGATGGAAGGCAAGCCCTCGGAGCTCGACGCGCAGATCGGCGCGGTCGTGCGGCTCGCGAGAGAGAGCAACGTCGACGTGCCCGTGTGCGAGTTGCTCTATCACTGCCTGCTGCCGCAGGAACGGCAAGCTCGCAACAGTCCCCTCTCCCCACTCAGTGGGGAGAGGGTGGCGCGCAGCGCCGGGTGAGGGGCCCCTCACCCTGGCCCTCTCCCCGCGCGGCGGGGAGAGGGGACTGGTGCTTTGGTACGATGCACGCGCAATGACTGATGTTGCGGTTCATCCCGCCATCGCCGAGGCGAAACGGGTGCTGGAAGTGGAAGCGGCCGCGATTCTCGGCATCATCCAGCATCTCGACCACACCTTCGCCGGCGCGGTCGAGATGATCGCGACGTGCAACGGCCGCGTGGTCACGATGGGCGTCGGCAAGTCGGGCATCATCTGCAAGAAGATCAGCGCGACGCTCGCCTCGACCGGCACACCGTCGTTCTTCATGCATCCGACCGAAGCGATCCACGGCGACCTCGGCATGCTCGTGCGCGGCGACGTCGTCCTCGCGATCTCCAACTCCGGCGAGACCGAGGAGCTCATCCGGCTGCTGCCGAGCATCAAGCGTGTCGGATCGGAGATCGTGGCGATCACCGGCAATCCCGCGTCGACGCTCGCGCGCGGCGCCGATTTTCATCTCTCCGCCGCGATCTCGAAGGAAGCGTGTCCTCTCGGCCTCGCGCCGACGGCGTCGACGACGGCGACGCTCGCTCTCGGTGACGCGCTCGCCATGGCACTGCTCGTGCGGCGCGGCTTCAAGGAGCAGGACTTCGCATTTCTCCATCCCGGCGGAAAACTCGGCAAGCGATTCCTGCGCGTCGCGGACCTCATGCATCGCGACGCGGAAGTGCCGGTCGTTCTCGAAACGACGAGCATGCACGACGTCATTTACGAGATGTCGAAGAAAGGCTTCGGCATCACCGCGGTCGTCGACGGCGGCAACGTCATGCAGGGCGTGATCTCCGACGGCGATCTGCGTCGGCTGCTGCAGCGCGACGAGCAGGTGCTGCGCCTCGCCGCCGCCGATGCAATGAAGCGCGACCCGATCACGATTTCCGCGACGGAGCTCGCCTCCGCCGCGCTGCAGATCATGGAAGAGCGCAAAATCACCTCGCTCTTCATCGTGGACGACGGGCAGCGCGTCGAAGGTATCATTCACATCCACGATCTCTGGGGTCTCGAGCTTTTCTGATGGATGAAAAAGTGGTGCTTCGATACCGCGACGGCAGGACCGAGCGCGCCGCGTTGGAACCGATCGATCCGACCCGCGAGGTCGTCGTCGCGCGTCACGACGACGGCAGCACGGCCGAAGTTCCGTTTTCGCAACTAAAGGCGGTCTTTTTCCCGCGCAGCGCTTCCGACGAGGCGCTCGAGCCCGCCACCGGCATGCAGATCTCGATCGAGTTCAACGACGGCGAGGTCATTCGCGGCATCGCTCACTACAATCCCGAGCGCAACGGCTTCTTCCTCTTCCCCGCCGACCGAAGCAAGAACGACCGTATTTTTGTTGTGAACTCCGCGATCGTGGCCATCGAAGTCGAGAAGATGTGAGACGGCCCGATCGTTGCTGAGTGGAGGATGGGCAATCCTGCCCGTCGGAGGTCACACTTGAGAACGTCATCACTGATTGCAGCGCTGTTGCTGTCCACGGCGCTGTTCGCACAGAAGCCCATCGAGCTCGACCGCGCCGCGGCGGCGATGTCCGGCATGGAGGCGAGCTTCACCCATCGCTTCACTGCCAAAGGCTTCAAGACCAGCCAGGTCGAGAGCGGCTCGGTCGTCTTCGGCCCGCTGCCGAAGATGCGCTGGAGCTACACGTCGCCCGAGAAGAAACTGTTCGTCTTCGACGGCAGCCAGTCGTGGTTCTACGTCCCCGGCGACAACCAGGTCACCCTCGGCCGCGTGAACGACGCGCGCAAGCGCGAGCTTCCCTTCCTCCTCCTCGGCGATCCCGCCGCGCGCGACAAACACTTCATCGTGCGTGAGAAGACCAGCAAGGGACTCGTCGTGACGACGCTTCAGCCGCGCGCCGGCGGTGGTGCCGTGCGCAGCGTGACAGTCACGATCAATCCGTCGACGCATTTGATCCAGCGGATCGAGTACAGCGATGCCGGCGGCAACCGGACCTCCTTCGATTTCTCGGGATATCATCGCCGCGCGGCATCCGCCGGCACGTTCCGCTTCGATCCGCCGCAGGGCGTGCAAATCGTAAGGGCGGATTAGCGTGGAGGGCGGACGTCTCGTCCGCCCAGAGGACGGGAGGCGGACGAGACGTCCGCCCTCCATGCCACGGGGAAAGAGGATTCGTCATGGCTCAGGAGTTTTCGTTCGACATCGTCTCCAAAACGGAGATGCAGGAGGTCGCCAACGCGATCCAGCAGGCACAGAAAGAGCTGGCGCAGCGCTTCGACTTCAAGGGCAGCAAGAGCTCGATCGAGCTGACGGCCGAGGAGATCGTCCTCGTCAGCGACGACGAGGGGAAACTGCGCAGCGTGAAGGACATCCTCGAGAGCAAGCTCGTGAAGCGCAAGGTGTCGCTGAAGGCGATCGACTACCAGAAGCTCGAGGATGCGGCCATGGGCACCGTGCGCCAGCGCGCGAAGATCGTGCAGGGCATCGAGACCGAGAAGGCAAAGGCGATCGTGAAGGCGATCAAGGACGCCAAGGTCAAGGTGCAGGCCTCGATTCAGTCCGATCAGGTCCGCGTGACCGGCCGCAGCAAGGACGACCTGCAGAAGGCGATGTCGCTGGTGCGCGAAAGCGACTACGGAATCCCGCTGCAGTTCACCAACTACCGCGGTTGAGCGCGGAACAGCGGATCGACTATCCTGTCGCGGCGTGACACCTCGTACCCTCAACGGGCAGACGGCCTACGCGGATCGCCTCATGGACCTCATTGGGCCGAAGCTCGAGATGGTCGAGGAGGAGCTGCGCAGCAACTTCCAGTCGCAGATCACCACGATCCACGAGGTCGGTGAGCACATCCTCGGCGGCGGCGGAAAGCGCCTGCGCCCCGCCCTGCTCCTGCTCGTGTCGCAGATGCTTCGCTACGGCGGCAACCGCGACGTCGTCTACGCCGCGGTAGTCGAGTTCATCCACACCGCGACGCTGGTGCACGACGACATCATCGACGAGGCGGATGTGCGTCGCGGCCGGACGTCGATCAACTATCGCTGGGGCAACAACCTCACGGTGCTCGTCGGCGACTACCTCTACACGCATTCGATGAACATGGCCCTCGCCGAGGGGAACCTGGACATCCTCCGGCTCCTCTCGAGCGTGACGATCCGGATGATCGAGGGCGAAATCCTCGGCCTCGAACAGAACGGCCGCGCCGATCTCGCGATCGACGACTATTTCGAGATCGTCGGCCGCAAGACCGCGGCGCTCTTCGGCGCCTGCTGCCGCGTGCCGGCGTACCTCGTCGATCTGCCCGAATCGAGCGCCTCGGCGCTCTTCAATTACGGCTACAACCTGGGCGTCTGCTTCCAGCTGATCGATGACCTGCTCGACTTCACCTCGAGCACCGAAGTCCTCGGCAAGCCCGCGCTGTCGGATCTGAAGGAAGGAAAGCTCACGCTGCCGCTGATCCTGTCGCTGCCGCACGCGACGCCGCGGGAGCGCGAGCTGATCGGCCGCATCGCTTCGACGAAGTCCTTCGACGGCATCGACCCGATGGAGATCCTCTCGATCGTGAACCGATACGACACGCTCCAGCAGACCCGCGAGTTCGCCCGCGACTACGCGACGCGTGCGCGCACGGCGCTGCAGGGCTTCGCGCCGTCGCCGGCGAGGGAAACGCTCGAAGTGGCGCTGGACTTCGTGCTGGAGCGGGACCGGTAACGCCGAAAAACGTAGAGGCGGGCTTTAGCCCCAATGGTCTTCAGTTAAGCCCGAGTCTTCGCATGCAGTGATGTGAGTCCCCTCTCCCCCGGACACGGGGGAGAGGGGACAAGATCGCAATCAGGCGCCGTAGGTCGTGCCGTCGCGATGCTTAACTGAAGACCATTGGCTTTAGCCCGCCTGTCGACCGGCTAAAGCCGGTCGCTACGTTACGTTTACGACAGCAGCTCCATGATCTCCGACATCGCTGCTCTTGCGCGCGTGTGCATCGCCTCGTCGTAGCCGTTCGCGGAGAGGCGGATCACCTTGTTGTACTGCTCGATGGCGCGCGAGTAGTCGCGGAGGCAGCGGTGATAGATCTCGCCCTGACAGAGCTTCGCATCGAGGTTCAGCGGGTCGAGCTCGAGGATCTTGTTCAGGAAGATCATCGCCGTGTCGTACTTCTGCTCCTCCATCGCCATGCGGTAGCGAAGGCGGTACAGCGTGACCAGCTCATTGTTCTTCGGATCGATCCAGGCTCCGGGAAGGTACGTGAGAAGAGTGGAGAGGAGCCGGCCGCGCGTGGAATCCGAGCGCTTCACCTGAAGTCTCTGCCGCATTCACACCCTCCCATACTCGAATTGCGAATAGTGTAAGTCCTTCCGGCTTGATCGTCAAGACGTTGACCATCAAGACTCTGCTACCATCCGCGAATGCGCATCGCCGTGTATCCGGGCTCGTTCGATCCGCTCACGAACGGTCACCTCGATATCATCCGCCGCGCCGCGCGCCTGTTCGACGGCGTTCTCGTCGCCGTGCTGGAAAACGAAGGAAAGGCGCCGCTCTTCTCCGTTCCCGAGCGGATGGAGTTGATTCTCCGCTGCACGGACAGCATGGAAGGCGTGTCCGTTCACTCGTTCTCGGGACTTCTCATCGACTTCATGCGCCGAATGAACGCGAGCGTGGTCGTGCGCGGCATCCGCGCCGTCTCCGACTACGAGTACGAGCTGCAGATGGCGCTCATGAATCGCGAGCTCCTTCCCGAGGCCGAGACGATCTTCATGCTTCCCGCGATCGAGTACACGTTCGTCTCCTCGCGCCTGGTCAAGGAAGTGTTCCGCCTCGGCGGCGACATCGGGCATCTCATTCCGCCTCCCGTGCTCGACGCGCTGCGCGCGCGGCTGCCGGTGACGACGGGCTGATCGGTGTGGAGTGCGGGGGCCGCCCGGGGCCGCGGGCAACCCCCCCGCCGCCCCCGGGGGGGCC
>DATLFB010000127.1:0-24539 GCA_035525285.1 Thermoanaerobaculia bacterium | reverse complement strand
GGCAATCCTGCCTGTCCCGCAAGCATCCGGACAGGCAATCCTGCCTGTCCCGCAAGCATCCGGACAGGCAATCCTGCCTGTCCCGCAAGCATCCGGACAGGCAATCCTGCCTGTCCCGCAAGCATCCGGACAGGCAGGATTGCCTGTCCTCCACCCTGCGGTGACGATCGCCGTCGCGAAGCGAAAGGCGACGAATGCGACCGTCGTGTCGCACACGGTGCTCGAGAAAGTCGAGTCGCTGAAGGGCGTCGTGATCCCGTCGGACGTGCACGTCGCGGTCACGCGCGACTACGGCGAGACGGCGAAGGAGAAGTCGAACGAGCTGCTCCTGCACATGTTCCTGGCGGTGCTCTCCGTCGCGGTGCTCATCGCGCTCACCCTCGGCTGGCGGGAGTCGGGCATCGTCGCGATCGCGATTCCGGTCACGCTCGCGCTGACGCTCTCGGTCTTCTATCTCGCCGGCTACACGCTGAACCGCGTCACGCTGTTCGCGCTGATCTTCTCGATCGGCATTCTCGTCGACGACGCGATCGTGGTCGTCGAGAACATCGTCCGCCATCATCGTCTCCCGCAGAATCGCCGGCGCCCGCTGCGCGAGGTGGCGGTCGAAGCGGTGGCGGAGGTCGGCAATCCGACGATTCTCGCGACGTTCACCGTCATCGCGGCGATTCTCCCGATGGGATTCGTGCGCGGGCTGATGGGCCCCTACATGCGCCCGATTCCGGTCGGCGCCTCGGCCGCGATGCTCTTCTCGCTCATCGTCGCGTTCATGGTGACGCCGTGGGCGGCGCGGCGCATGCTGCGGCGCGAGCCGGACGGAACGCATGTGTCCGAGGGATTCGCGACGCGGATGTATCGCCGGATGATGGAGCGGCTGATCGGCGAGCCGCGGGTGCGTTACGGATTCCTCGCCGCGGTCGCCATCCTGCTGCTGCTGTCGATGTCGACGTTCGCGTTCAAGCTCGTGCGCGTGAAGATGCTGCCGTTCGACAACAAGAGCGAGCTGCAGATCATCGTCGACATGCCGGAAGGAACGCCGCTCGAGTGGACGGCCGCGGTGACGCGCGAGATCGGTGCGGCGGTCGGCGCGATCCCCGAGGTTGCGAACTATCAGATGTACGCCGGCACCGCATCGCCGTTCAATTTCAACGGACTGGTGCGGCACTACTTTCTTCGCGCCGGATCGAACGTCGGCGACCTGCAGGTGAACCTTTTGCCGAAAGGGGAGCGCAGTGCGCAGAGCCACGACATCGCGCGGCGCGTGCGCACGCTGATCGCGCCGATCGCGCAGCGCTGGAACGCGAACGTCAAAGTGGCCGAGGTGCCGCCGGGGCCGCCGGTGCTGCAGACGCTCGTTGCGGAGATCTACGGCCCCGACTACGAACGGCAGATCGCGATCGCCAAAGACGTGCAGAAGACGTTCACGTCGACCGCAGGCGTGGTCGACATCGACTCGTACGTCGAAGACGATCAGACGCAGTTCCGCTTCGTCGTCGACAAGGAGAAGGCCGCGCTCAGCGGCGTGTCACCGGAGCAGATCGACGCGACACTGAAGCTGGCGCTTTCGGGAATGAGCGCGGGACTGCTGCATCTGCCGGCGGCGGAGGAGGACGTGCCGATCGTCGTGCAGTTGCCGCGCGCGATGCGCTCCTCGCTCGGGCATCTGCAATCGATTCGCGTGCAGTCGGCGTCGGGACCGCTCGTTCCGCTCGGCTCGCTCGTGCGCATCGAGGAGACCGTCGCGCCGAAGAGCATCTACCACAAGAACCTCATGCCGGTCGTTTACGTCACGGCGGACGTCGCGGGCAGCGAAGAGAGTCCCGTGTACGCCGTGCTGAAGCTCAATCGCGCGCTGGACAAACTCAGGCTACCGGAAGGCTACGTCATGGAGCGCTTCGTCGCGCGCCAGCCGTTCGACACGAACCGCTACGCGATGAAGTGGGACGGCGAGTGGCACATCACGTACGAAGTTTTCCGCGATCTCGGCCTCGCCTTCGCGGCGGTGCTGGTGCTGATCTACGTGCTCGTCGTCGGCTGGTTCCAGTCGTTCCGGACGCCGCTGACGATCATGGCCGCGATCCCGTTCTCGCTCGTCGGCATCATCCCGGCGCACGCGATGATGGGCGCGTTCTTCACGGCGACGTCGATGATCGGCTTCATCGCCGGCGCGGGGATCGTGGTCCGCAACTCGATCATCCTCGTCGACTTCATCGAGCTGCGGCTCGCGCAGGGGATGCCGCTTGAGCAGGCGGTGATCGACGCGGGCGTGGTGCGCTTCCGGCCGATGCTGCTCACGGCATCGGCGGTCGTCGTCGGCGCGGCGGTGATTCTCTTCGATCCGATTTTTCAGGGCCTGGCGCTCTCGCTGATGGCGGGGGAGATCGCGTCGCTGCTGCTCTCGCGGGTGACGGTGCCGGTTCTGTATTTCCTGAGCGAGCGGCGCCGCCGCGCGCACAACCATGTCATCCCGAGCGTGAGCGAGGGACCTGGGTGGGCGTGAGGGGCGATGCACATGCGAACGTTCACCGCACCGCCCAACCCCCAGGTCCCTCGACTCACGCTCGGGATGACAGAAGGAGACAGTCATGAAAATCGTAGTAGGCACTGACTTCAACGAGCTCGCAACCGCCGCGCTGCGCTTCGCGTCGAAGCTCGCCGCGCGCATGGAGGCGGAGCTGATCGTCGTCTATGCGGATCGATTCGAGCCGCCGGCGGAGTTCACCGCGGCGCAGGTCCGGCAGCTCGCGGACTCGATCGAGCATGCGAAGAAGCGGACGCGCGACGAGCTCGAGGCGTATGCCGCGAAGCACATCGCGAGCAGCGTCGCGTGGCGGGTCGTCGTCGCCGAAGACGCGCCCGAGAAGGCAATCGCGCGGATTGCGGCGGACGAGGCGGCCGATTTCGTCGTCGTCGGGACGCACGGGCGAGGCGGTCTGCAGCGGCTGTTCCTTGGCTCGGTGGCGGAGGCCGTGATGCGGGAGAGCCCCGTGCCGGTGCTCACCGTGAGATCGACGGCACACGTGCCGGTAACGGACATCACACATGCGCCGGTCGCGGCGCGTTAATTCGGAGGAGAACATGCAGGCACCAGCAACAGCGGAGCTCGAACTCACACGTACCGTCGACCTGGAACACATCGGCGGCTTTCGTTTTCTCGCGCATTTCGGCGAGGGATATCCGGCGGTCACGCTCGACGAGCCGCCGCCGCTCGGCAGCGGCGCCGGTCCCGACGCGGCGCGGTTGCTCGCCGCAGCCATCGGTGACTGTCTCAGCGCGAGTCTCCTTCTCTGTCTTCAGAAGTCGCGCGTCGACGTCCACGACCTCCGGACCAACGTCACGCTGACGATGGCGCGCAATGACGCGGGGCGGCTGCGCATCGGCGCGGGCAAGGTGCGCATCACGCTCGACGCCGCGCCGGAGCTCGCGAAGCTCGACCGCTGCGCGCACATGTTCGAGGACTACTGCATCGTCACCGCAACGGTGCGTCGCGCGTTTCCGATCTCCGTCGAGGTCGTGAGCGCGGACGGCCGCGAGATCTATCGTTCGCAGGATGGAGAAACAACATGAGCTCTGAAGGCGGGAAACACACCACAGCCATCCACGCCGGATTCGATCCGGCAGAGCACCGCGGCGCGGTGTCGGTCCCGATCTATCAGACGTCGACGTTCGCATTTCCATCCGCCGAAGAAGGCGCCGAACGTTTCGCCGGCCGCTCCGACGGTCCGATCTACACGCGCATCGGCAATCCCACCTCGCAGGCGCTCGAGGAAGCGGTGGCCGCGCTGGAACACGGCTGCGGCGCGGTCGCGACGTCGACCGGGATGGCCGCGATCAGCACGGTGTTTCTCGCGCTGCTGCGGCAGAACGATCACATCGTCAGCACGCGCCCGCTGTACGGCGCGACCGGCAGCGTGATCGCGAACCGGCTCTCGCGTTTCGGCGTGACGTCGACGTTCGTTCCCGCCGCCGATCTCCGCGCGCTCGCGGCCGCGGTCCGACCCGAGACGCGATTCATCTACATCGAGACGCCTGCGAATCCGACGCTCGATCTCGTCGACATCGCCGGCGCTACCGCCATCGCGCGCGCGGCGGGCATCCCGCTCGTCATCGACAACACGTTCGCCGGACCGCATCTGCAACGTCCGCTCGAGCTCGGCGCGGACATCGTCGTGCACTCGATGACCAAGTCGCTCAACGGACACAGCGACGTCGTTGCCGGCGCCGTGGTCGCCGCGAAGCCGGAGATGCTGCGCGTGCTGCGCGACACAGCGATCGCATTCGGCACGACGATCGATCCGAATCAGGCCTGGCTCGTTCTGCGCGGCATGCGGACTCTCGGGATGCGCGTCGAGCGCGCGCAGGCGAATGCGATCGAGATCGCGCGCTGGCTCGAGGTGCAGCCGGAGGTCGCATGGGTGCGGTATCCCGGCCTCGCCTCGCATCCGCAACTCGAGCTCGCGAGGCGGCAGATGGACGGGCCGGGTTTCATGATCGCGTTCGAGCTGCGCGGCGGCGTCGAAGCGGGACGCCTGCTGATGAACAGCGTGCGATTGATCACGCTCGCGGTCTCGCTGGGAGGAGTGGAGTCGCTGATCGAGCATCCGGCGTCGATGACGCACAAGAGCATTCCCGATGCGCAGCGCGAAGCGGAAGGCGTGACGCCGGGTCTGGTGCGGCTGTCGGTCGGTTGCGAGGATCTCGACGACATCCGCGCCGATCTCGCACAGGCCTTGAATGCGGTGCGGACGGCGCTGGAGGAACCCTGTCATTCCGTGAGCGGGGAACCCGGGGGGGTGGCGGGGCAGTCCCCTCTCCCCGCGTGCGGGGAGAGGGTGGCGCGTAGCGCCGGGTGAGGGGGCGTTGGCTCGAAACACAAAGCGCCCCTCACCCTAACCCTCTCCCCGCAACGCGGGGAGAGGGGACTCGCGGACTCGCTTTTTATCGGCGTTTCATCGCGGGTAACCCGGCATTCATGGCAGCGCCGCTGCTCTAACGGGCAGCATGGCGTGCACACGAAGAACCTTCAATAGAGTCGGGACGATCGCGGCGATCCATCCATCATTACCCGATGAGGTACAGCCGGATCACGCTCTCGCGCGTCGTGGCCTTCGCCACCACGCGGACGTGATCGACCTTGCGGCCGTCGGAGAAGTTGAGCAGTGAGTACGCGCCGGTGGCGTGGGCGCGGTCGTTGAAGTCGACGACCTGCGCGTCGCCGTTCTCGAAGACGACTTCCGCGAAGCTGATCTGGGCGGCGCCGCGGTCGATCTCGAGGACCATGCGGTCACCGCGGCGATCGACGTTCATCGTGAAATCGGTCCAGCCTTCATCGCGGTCGAGCCCCTCGGCCCCGGTCCACACGCGGGTGTTCTCGGGCGGAAGCGATGCGACGACGGCCGCGGTGAACACGACCGGCGCGAGATAGACGGCCGGTGCGATGCGCACGACGGGCGCGGGGCGGACCACGACGTGCGGCAGCGTGCGACGGATCGGAAAGCTGCGATGTACGGTGACGCGCGTGCCGCGCGGTCCTTTGCGGGCGACGACGCGTCCCGCATTCGCGTCAGCCGCGAGCGAGAGGATCAGGGCACCGAGGAGAGAGGCGACGATGGTACGTTTCACAGTGGACTCCTTCACATTTCGTCGCGCATTGGATGCGCGAGGGCGCCGGAACGTTTACGGTGCCGGGGCCGCCGGATTCGCCGCGAAGAGTTTCGCGAACGCGCCCGTGGCCTGCGAGATCACCGCGTGGGCGGCGGTCGTGTAGGCCTCGTTCGTCGTTTTCGCGACCTTGTTCCACTTGCTGCTCTTCGAGTCGGCGCCGGTCCAGCCGAGGACCGTTCCTTTCTTCTTGTCGACGAGGAACATCTCGGCGAACTCGATGTCGGTGTCGAGCGCCTTGGTCGGTGATCGCCTGCAGGGTCGCGTCATCGACGCCCTGCAGATCGACTTCCATCTTCGCGCGCGCCGAGCCGGTGTCGCGGCCGGGCATGTAGCTGGCGCGAACGAACGCGCGGGCTTCGTTGTGCGTGACGAACACCACGCGGAAGCCGGCGACCGCGACGCGGTTGCTCTTCGCGAACGCGGTGACTGTCTTCGCGCCGAACGTCCCGCCCATCTTTCCGTCGAACCACTCCGACGGATTCAGATCGGGGAGCGTGATCGCTTCCTGCGCCCCTGCCGAAACTGCCATGAACGCAACTGCACACACCAGCATCCACTGCTTGAAGGATTTCATTGTTTTGGACCCTCCGGACGGGGGAAATGCTAGCGCTAGCACGAGGAGGGCGGACGTCCCGTCCGCCGCTTCGATGGGCGGACGGGACGTCCGCCCTCCTTCACCGCCCCGCGCGTTTCAATCCGAGATCGAGGATGCGCTGGATCAGCTCGGGATAGGGGATGCCCGCTTCGTCAGCCGATGACGCGAGCTCTTCGCTCTTCGCGATGTCGGGATTCGGATTCGCTTCGAGGAAGTACAGCTTTCCGTCGGGGCCGAGGCGATAATCGATGCGGTTGTAGCCGTCGAGATCGAGGATGCGCGCGATGCGCCGGCTGGTCTTGACGATGTGCTCGCGCAGCGTGTCCGGCACGTTCTCGGCGTGCTGCTGATAGATGCCGCGCCGCTTCTGGTACTCGGTGTTGTGCTTCACGTGCGCGGTCGCGATCGGCACCGCGCCGGGCGGGAGGTTCTCGAAGAGCAGTTCCCAGACGGGGAGCACCATGAGGCGCACGTTTCCGAGGATGCCGACGTAGAACTCGCGGCCGTCGACGTACTGCTCCGCGATCGCATCGGAGGGGTTGCGTTGATGGATGAAGGCGACGCGCTCGCGCAGTTTCTCGTCGCTGTCGACGATCGAGGCCTGCGAGATGCCGAGCGAGGCCTCGTGCACCTGGCTCTTCACGATCAGCGGAAACTCGAGTCCGCGCGGACGCTGCACGCGCCGCCCGCGCGGGTACACGGCGAACTTCGGGACGGTGAGGTGGTGATAGGCGAGGAGCTTCTTCGAGAGCGCCTTGTCGCGCGCGAGCATGAGGCCGCGCGGATGGCAGCCGGTGTACGGCACCTGCATCAGCTCGAGAAAGCTGACGACGTGATGATCGAAGTCCTGACGCCCGAGAAACTCTTCGAGGAGATTGAAGACGATGTCGGGCTTCCACTCCTCGATCAGCGAGCGGATCGGCGTGAGCTCGTCGGCGACGCCGAGGGGCTGCACCTCGTGGCCGAGCTGGCGCAGAGTGGACACGACGTCGTACTCCGTTTTCCACTCGTAGATCTCCTGCTCGGTGAAGCCGTCCATGCTCTCGGGCGGCACCATCGACGGATGCATGAGCACGATGACTCGCAACTTCCGCTTCATAACGCGAACCAGTTCCGCCGGCTGTAATGAAAGTCCATCGTCTTCACGGTGAGCAACACCGCGAACTCGATCTTCAGTCTCCGCTCCGGACCGGCGGCGCGGAGCTTGAGCTCGCGGCTGCGGCCGATCATGTCCTTCAGCACCTGCTCGAGGGTGAACTGGTATTCGCCGGTCCAGTTCGCGACGAGGCGGCGGATCTCGGTCGCGCTGCGGCGGATGAAGTGCGACGCGAGCTCGCGCTCGCGGTGCTTCGGATCGTCGGAGAACAGCCGGCGCAGATCGCGGTCGTAGATGTCGGGATAGCTGACGAGATAGCGCTCCCGCTTGTCGGCGTAGTACTCGCGCAGCGTCATGCCGAGGGTGGGGAGGGAGTCGGGGCGGCGGCGATCGCGATGCTGCGGCGCGACGCGCTGGAGCCGGTCGAGCAGCTCGTCGACGTACTCGAGCTTGTGCAGCGCGGGCCAGCCCTCGTAGCGCTTGCGCCATCCGTTGCTGCGCGAGGCGATGACGACCGCGAACGTTTCCGCGAAGTCTTCGACGGGATGGCTTTGCGCGTAGTAGAGCCGGAGGTGGAGCACGTAGCGGCGGCTCGCGGGATTGGGGCGGTACTGTTCGGGATAACGCTGCGACGGACTGCCGAACAGCTCGCGGCGCCGGCGATCGCGCCCGAGTCCGTACGCGTGATCGACCGCGTGTCCGCATTCGTGGCGGAGGATCTTCATCATCTCCGGCCGCGTGCCTCCTTCGACCTCGAGCATCTGCTTGCGCTCGAGCGCCATGAGCCGCGGATGGGCGAGATAGAACGGGATGGCGATGCCGGGAATCCCGTCGGGGACGAACCAGTCCGTCGAGAGCCACGCGTGCGGCCGGAAGCGCAGCTCACGGCGCGCGAGCTCTTCGTAGAGCTCATCGAGGCACTCCTCGATCCACGTTCCCTCGATGCCGACGCGAAGATCGCGCAGGCGGACGTCGAGGAGCTCCTTGTCGGGGAGCGTCGCCCAATCGAAGCGGCGGTGTCGTTTTGCAGCGGGCACGCGGAAGCCATCGTAATGTGAACCGTGTCATCCTGATGCGCGAAGTGGGTTACGCGGTTTCGCGGTTTCGCGGCGTGCGGGTGCTCGCCGCGTAACCGCGCGACCGCGTGACCGCGCAACTTCCTATGAACCTTGTCGTCATCGCCGCGTTCCGGGAAAAGCCGGATGCCATCGGCGCGCAGCGCGCGCTCGAGGCGGCGGGGATCGCGGGCGAGGTGCGCGAGCGATCCGACGAACTGCCGCGACTCTGCGTCGATGCGTTCGCGGACGGGTTCGACGTCGTGGTCGGCGAGGCGGATGCCGACTCGGCCATCGCGTTTCTGCAGCGCCTCTGGCCCGATGAGCCGGAGAGTGCGCGGCCGCTCGTGCGTTGTCCGGAGTGCGGTTCGACGGACGTGTACCGCCTGCGGCGCCTGCGCCTCTTCCTCGTCGCGGCGATCGTGCTGCTCGCCGCGGGCGCGATCGCGCGCGAGCGCGAGCTGTTTCTCCTGATGATCGGCGTGATCGGAGTGTTGCTCGCGATCATGCCGCCGTGGCGCTGCCGGAGTTGTCGCAGTACGTGGCGCTGAAGAGGTAAAAGGTAAAAGGAAAAAGGAAAAAGGAAAAAGGAAAAAGGAAAAAGTAGCTTCGCCAACCTGCGCGAGCCCGCTTTTACCTTTTACCTTTTACCTTTTACCTGCGCGCACAGCGCGCAAAAACAAAGTGACCCCGGGATCCTTTGTCCCCCGGGGCCATTCTCAGCGCGTTGACAGCCACAAAGGGGCATCCGCGCCAAATGCCTTGGTAGCCCATCGCGCCACCTCGGCCCGGCTTCAAGCACGTTCACTGCGATAGAGCGTTCGCGCCGAACCCGGTTGCGGTAGCGGCCCATCGCGCCGCTGCCGCTCGGTTCCAGCACGTTGATATCTGCGATGAAGCATCCGTGCTGAATCCGCTGCCTGGTGGCCCATCGCGCCACTTCGGCCGGTTCCAGCACGTTAATATCTGCGATGAAGCATTCGTGCTGAACCCGTTGTCTCGCGGCTCATCGCGCCGTGCGACCATCGAATCCGGCACATTGACATCTGCGATGAAGCATCCGTGCCGGACCCGCCTGCCTCGCGGCTCATCGCGCCGCGCGACCACCGAATCCAGCACGTTACTATCTGCGATGAAGCGTCCGTGCTGAACCCGCTGTCTCAGTGGCCCATCGCGCCACTTCGACCGAGCCCGGCACGTTGACATCTGCGATGAAGCATTCGTGCCGAACCCGTTGCCTCGATGACCTATCGCGTCCTTCTCGGCCGCCTCAGCACGTTGACATCTGCGATAGAGCATCCGTGCTGAAGCGATCGTCAATGTAGGCTCAGTCAAGCGTTCGCGCAATGGTTTTGGCTGTTACATTTTCAGCGGTTTTCCACACGCTTCCACAGCCCTATGCACAAGTTTTTGAGCAACTTACGCGAAGCTCAAGAAAGGACAAGACGATTCGCTCGAGACTGCCTGTGAATCGCGGTTCGCGATGTCGGATGAGACGAGGCCGGACCCTTCATGAGCCCGTTCGGTACACGTCCTTCCGATCAGCGATCCGAACGACGTAAACGACGAGGGCATCGTCTCGAATCTCATAGAGAATGCGGAAATCGCCTTGATGAGGAGCCTATATCCTGCCACGACGCCTCAGGCTCGCCACGACCTCCTCGAAGTCGAGACTCGGCTCGTTGCGTCTCCTGGCGAATGTCTCCAGGTCTGACGCGTCTTCGGACAAGGTCCGGCGCACCGCCTCGTTGACCACGTCGGAAATGGACGTTTCCGCAGCGGCAGCCTTCATGCGCAGAGCTCGATGGATGTCAGGGTCGAAGTAAATCGTGGAGCGCCTGAGTGTCGCCATGATGGCATCATAACGTTTGACGCTGAGGTCGCTGGTGGACCTTCAACCTTGAACAGCATGCGTGGCCAGCCTTGTCATCCCGAGCGCGAGCGAGGGACCTGGGTGGGCGGCGGCGCGACCCGCGGGCTTCGTGCCACCCTTCCCCCGGGTCCCTCGCTTACGCTCGGGATGACAAGCCTTGGTACCTACGCTTTCAATGCTGAAGGTCCACCAGGTCCAGTATCGGCGAGAAATCACCGTCGTCGCCGGGCCTGGCGCTCGAGGAGCGCAGAGAACTTCGCTCCTGTGTTCTCGGAGAGATCCCCTGGCCCTCCATACGCTCCGATCAGATGTTTGATCGTTTCGTAAGGATTGGTTTCTCCGCGGGCCATTCGTTGTTCGGCGAACAGACGGATGCTGCGCCGCACGATCTCGGAGCGGGATACACCTTCCGAACGCGAGAGGCGCTCGAGCAGTTTCTTCGTCTTTTCATCCAGGCGCACCGTAAAAGTCATGGGTGAATTGTAAGTATCATTCGCGAGGAGGTTCTCATGCTCTCCGAGTTCCGCGGATTCCTCACGAAGACCAACGCCCTCGCGCTCGCCGTCGGCGTCATCATCGGCGCGGCGGTGGGGAGCGTCGTTTCCTCGCTCGTCGCCGATGTGCTCATGCCGGTGATTGCTCTCGCGCTTCCGGCGGGGGATTGGCGGGCGGCGAAGATCGTGCTCGAGACGGCGACGGATGCCGCCGGCAAGGTGACGGAGAACGCGATCTACTACGGCCGCTTTCTCGGCTCCGTGGTCGACTTCGTGCTCGTCGCGTTCGTGGTGTTCCTGATCGTCCGAACGCTCATCAAGCCGGCTCCGGCCGCCGCCGCCGAGCCGATGAGGCAGTGTCCCGAGTGCCTGGACATGATTCCGGAAGCGGCGCGGCGGTGCCGGAGCTGCACCGCCGCGCTCGCGGCGCGCTGACTATTCGAACCGCAGCGCTTCGATCGGATGCAGCGAGGCCGCTTTCCACGCGGGATACCACCCGAATCCGATGCCGATCAGCGAGCAGACCACGAGGCCGGTGATCGCCCAGCCCCACGGGAAGACCATGGCGATGTCGAAGAAGAGGGCGATGCCGTTGCCGCCGCCGACGCCGAGGAGGATGCCGATCAGGCCGCCCGCCTCGGAGAGCACGATCGCTTCGATCAGGAACTGCCGCACGATGTCGTTGCGCCGCGCGCCGATCGCCTTGCGCACCCCGATCTCGCGCGTCCGCTCGGTCACGCTCACGAGCATGATGTTCATGATGCCGATGCCCGCCGCGAGCAGCGCGATCGCGCTCACCACGAACGCGCCGGCGCGGATCGTTCCTGCGATCTGCGCGAACGCCGTCACCAGCGTGTCGTTCGAGTAGATCTCGAAGTCGTTCGGCTCGGAGAGCTTCAGCCCGCGCGCGTTGCGCATCGCGCCGATGGCCTTGTCGAGCGTCGTGTTGTACGTCGCCTGCGAGGTCGACTGGATGGCGATGTTGACCGTGCGGTTCGCATGGCCGAAGTCGGAAAAGAATTTCGTGATCGGGACGATGATCAGATCGTCCTGGCTCTGCCCGAACGACGAGCCCTTCTCGGTCATCACGCCGATGATCTGGTACGGCCGCTCGTTGACCTTGATCGTCTTCTGCAGCGGCGTCTCGTTCGGAAAGAGTTTCTTCGGCAGCTCCGCACCGACGATCGTCACCGGCCGCCCGAGCGCGACGTCCTCGGGCGAGATGTTCCGCCCGAACGCGATCGTGTACGAGTTCGCGGTGATGAAGTGCTCGTTCGAGCCGACGATCGTCCGACCCTGCACTTTCGTCCGCTGGTACGACGCGGTCTTTCCGCCGTCGAAGACCTTGAGGCAGATCGCGTTCGCCTGCCCGCCCATCAGACGAATGAACTCGTTCCCCTCGGCGAGCGAGATGTCGCGCCGGTTGGCCATCCGCTCTTCCGGATCGCTCGTGCTCATGACCGGATACTTCGCGAACTGGAAGATGTTGCTGCCGAGGAAGCTGAGCCCCGACTCGATCGAGCCCTGAATCACGCTCAGCGCCGTCATCACGCCGATCACCGAGAACACGCCGATGGTCACGCCGAGCATCGTCAGCACGGAGCGCAGCTTGTTCACGCGCAACGCGCCGAGTGCCATGCGGATGATTTCAGAGAAGGCCATGGGTCACGTGGAGGACAGGCAATCCTGCCTGTCCTGATTCGATGGGACAGGCAGGATTGCCTGTCCTCCACTCCACACCTCATTCATAACGCAACGCCTCGATCGGATCGAGCCGCGACGCCGACAGCGCCGGCGCGAAGCCTGAGAAAATCCCGGTGAGTGTCGACACGATCAGTCCGACGATCACGAGCGACACCGAGAACTGCAGCGGGAACGATGGGAAGGCGATCATCACGGCGCGGCAAAGCGCGAACGAGAGCGCGAGCCCGACGACGCCGCCGACGAGGCAGATCGCGATCGCCTCGACGAGGAACTGCAGCAGGATCGTGCGGCGGCGCGCGCCGAGGGCCTTGCGCGTGCCGATCTCGCGCGTGCGCTCCTTCACGCTGACGTAGGTGATGTTCATGATCCCGATCGCACCGACGAAGAGCGCGAGTCCGGTGACGAAGAGTCCCGCCGTCGCGATTCCCGCCTTCACCGGGCCGAGCGTGGAGCGCAGGGCGGCCTGTTCATTGATCGAGAAGTCGTCCTTCTGCTCCGGCTTCAACTGGCGTACGCGGCGCATCGCGCCGGTGAGCTCGTCGGTCGCGGCCTGCATGCGGTTCTTGTCGTTCACTTTCACGCGGATCGACGTCTCGAGGCGCGAGCTGAAGTTGCGCGTGAACGCGCCGAGGGGGACGACGGCGTACGTGTCGAAGCTGAAGAGGCCGAGGAACGTGCCCTGCTTCGTGTAGACACCGACGACGTTGAAAGGATGGCCGTCGATGAGCACCGTCTGCCCGAGGGCCGACGCGCCGGGAAAGAGCGCCTCGGCGACGTCGTATCCGAGAACGGTCACGTAGCGGCCGTTGTGCGACTCGGTCTCGGAAAAGAAACGCCCCTCCTTGAACCCCGCGGTCGACGTGACGAGAAAGTCGTAGGTCGTTCCCTGCGTGAACACGCCGCGCACGTTCGTGTCGCCGAAGCGGATGCCGCGCACCGTGTTCATCGTCGGCACCGCGACGAGCAGCTCGGTATTTGGCGTCGCGGCGATGATGCGATTCAGGTCCTGCGCGTAGTGCGCTTCCATCCGCCGGCGATTGCGATAGTTCCACCAGTCATCGACGTGCCGCCACGGCCACTTCTCGACATAGAGGATGTCGTCGCCGATGACGGCCAGCGAGCGCTCGAATCCCGTCTCGATCCCCGCGATCGCGGAGCCCATGAGCGTGACGGCGATGATGCCGATGATCACGCCGAGGGCCGTGAGCACGGAGCGCATCTTGTGCGCGCGGATCGTGGAGAAGGCGATCCGGAAGGATTCGGTGAGCTCGTAGTGGATGTCGGTGAGCATGGTGGTTGGGGTTGCCCGGTTTCCCGGTTTCCCGGTTTCCCGGTGCTCCGCTTCTGCCGGGCAACCGGGCAACCGGGCAACCGGGCAGCCCGTCCTACCCCTTCTTCTCCAACTCCTTCTCCAACGCCACCTTCGCTCCATTCTTCAAACGCCGCGAGATGGCCGTGTAGGAGCCGGATACGACTTCGTCGCCCGGCTTCACGCCGCTTTTGATCTCGATGTAGGTGTTGTCGGCGATTCCGGTGTCGACTTTCTGCATCTTCACCGTATCGCCGGTCTTGATGAACACGACGCGCTGGAGTTTCGCGCGGAGGTCGCGCTCGCGTTTCTGATCGAGCTGCTCGTTGGTGACGTCGGCGCGGTTGTCGCTCTTCTCGCGCGACTCGCGCTGCACTTTCTGTTTCTCGAGCTCCTCGGGCGAGAGATCGCTGTCCGTGCGGCGCACGGTCACGCTCTGAATCGGGACCGCGATCGCGTTCTGCACCGTGTCGGTCTCGATGTCGGCGGTTGCGCTCATCCCCGGCCGCAGGCGCAGCGAGGCGTCGCGGATGCGGATCTTCACCTCGAAGTTCGTGACCTCTTCCTGCGTGCCGAGGTTGCGGGTGAGCGCGGTCGAGGCGATCTCGCGCACGACCCCTTCGATGTCGCGATCGGGATACGCGTCGACGTGGATGCGCACGCGGTCGCCGGCCTTCACGTTCACGATGTCGTTCTCGTTGACGTTGACGCGCGCCTCCATGTGATCGAGGTCGGCGATGCGCATCACTTCCGTGCCGGCGAACTGGCTCGTGCCGACGACGCGCTCGCCGACGCGGCTGGTGAGCGAGCTGATCGTGCCGCCGGCCGGCGAGAAGATGGTCGTCTTCGACAGCGCTTCTCCGATCTGCTTCAACGCCCCCTCGGAGCGCTGGATCTCGAATTGCGATGCCTCGAGGGCCGCCCTGGCGACGTCGTACGAGGTCTGCGCGTTGTTGCGCTCGGCGTCGGAGAGGAGCCCGTCCTCGAACAATTTGCGCGCGCGCCTGTAGTCGCTCTCCGCCTTCGAGACCTGCGCGCGATTGCGAACGGCGTCCGAGCGCGCGGCGCTCAGCGCGGCCTGCTGCGACTCGACCTGCGCGCGGTAGCTGTCGGGCTTGATGCGGAGAAGCAGCTGCCCGCGGCGCACGACTTCGCCTTCCTTCACCGGGATCTCGATGATCTCGCCCGACACTTCGGGCGCGATCTTCACTTCGTTTTCGGGCTGAATCTTCCCGGTCGCGGTGACGACCTGGGTGATCGTCTTGCGGAAGGCCTGGTCGGTCGTCACGAGAATCGGCTTCTCGCGTTTCTTCGATGCCACGCTCGCGCCGACGGCGACGGCCAGGAGCAGGACGATGCCGAGGATGATGTACAGCTTGCGCCGCGATTTTTTCTTCGGGCGCTGGTAGGTGGACAGAGGGCTCTCGCTCATGACGACATTATCGAACGGGCGCCGGGGGAAAAGGTTTCCGAATCGCTACCGCCGTCCCTCCGGAAATCCGGTCGCCACGCCTCTTCGTCTCGGGTAACGTCCGCCGCGTGCAGTTCCGAGACGCGGCGCATGCCTTCATCCGCCACTGCGAGTCGATCCGGAAACTCTCGCCGCACACGATCCGCGCGTACCAGCTCGACCTCGCCCGCTTCTCGCAGTTCTTCGGCCGCCGGGCCAAAGTCGTCGCCTGCGACAAGGCGGTGATTCACAACTACGTGCGGCATCTCTTCGACGTGCGCGCGCTGAAGGAGTCGAGCGTGAAGCGCCATCTCGCCACGCTGCGCTCGCTGTTCCGCTGGCTGGAAGAGGAGGGAGAGGGCGTCGAGGATCCGTTCCGCGGCGCGCGCATCCGCATCCGAATGCCGAAGCGCCTGCCACGCGTGATCGCTCGCTCCGATCTGCGGCGGCTGCTGCGCCACGACGGCCCGCAGACGTTCGCCGATCTCACCGCGTACATCGCCACGGAGCTTCTGTTCGCGACCGGCATGCGCGTGAGCGAGCTCGCGAGCCTCCTCGACGCGGCGGTCGAAGTCGACGAAGGCACGATCACGATCATCGGCAAGGGCAATCGCCAGCGCCGCGTCTTCGTGCCCGACGAGCTGAAGTCGCTCCTCCGCGACTACCGCACCGCCCGCGACCGAACTCCCTCATCCGCAGAAACGTTCCTCGTGAACTCCCGCGGCGACGCCGCGAGCCCGCAGATGATCCGCCGCCTGATCCGCATCCACGGCGAACGCAGCTCCGTCCGCGACCGCATCACGCCCCACATGTTCCGCCACTCCGTGGCGACCTACCTGCTCGAAGAAGGCGTCGACATCCGCTACGTCCAACGCCTCCTCGGCCACCGCAGCATCTCGACGACGGAGATCTACACGCACGTCGCGGACGCGGCGCTGAAGATGCGGATCACGGAGAAGCATCCGCGGAGGGGGATCGTGGCCTAGTGGACATTCAACATTGAAAGCGTAGGTACCAAGGCTTGTCATCCCGAGCGCGTGAGCGAGGGACCCGGGGGGTAGGGTGGCACGAAGCCCGCGCGTCGCGCCGCCGCCCGCCCGGGTCCCTCGCTCACGCTCGGGATGACAAGGCTGGCAACGCATGCTTTCAAGGTTGAATGTCCACTAGAGCGTCTCGAGAATTCGCCGCACCATGACCAGCTGTCCGAGGTGATACGCGTTGTGGTCCACGGCGAGGAGGATCTCGCGGAGGACCGTCTGGCCGTCGCCGTGCGGAATGCGCGCGAAGAGATCCGCTGACTCGGCGAGTGCTGCGAGCGCGCGCTGGTCGGTGCGGAACGCGGCGATGCTTTCGTCCCACGCGGTTTCTGTCGGCGGCTCCGCGCTGGCGGGCCAGTAGCCCGTGGGCCACTCCGGCGAGACATGCTTCGGGTTGCGCGTGAACTCGAGGATGTCCCACTGCGCGAGGCGGAGATGCTCGAGCAGCTCCCACGCCGAATGCGCTGCGCCGGCGGGACGCTGGCCGCGGCGTTCGGCGGGAAAATTGTTCACGGCATCTTCGAACTTCAGATGCGCATGGCCGGAGTCGAGGAGTCCGGCCAGTTGGTCGCGGAGTGCCTGATCGTCGTTCATGTGCGCATCATCTGACAACTGAGGTTACTTTCTCGCGGCGCACCCCGTCTAAGTGTGGAGTGCGGCGACACCGAGTCGCCGCTGTCGTAGGAAAGCGGCGACTGGCGTCGCCGCACTCCACACAGGAGGGCGTCATGCGAACTTTCCTCGTTGTCTTGCTCCTCGCGCACACCGCCTCGGCCGCGAGCGTTACCAAACCCGCGAAGCCGGTCATCCAGCTCGCGGTTCTCCTCGACACCAGCAACAGCATGGACGGCCTGATCGATCAGGCGCGCAAGCAGTTGTGGCGCGTCGTGAACGAGCTCGCGGCCTCGAAGAAGAACGGCGTCACGCCCGATCTGCGCGTCGCGCTCTACGAGTACGGCAACGACTCGCTGCCCTCGTCGACGGGACACATCCGGCGCGTGCTGCCACTCACGTCCGACCTCGACAAAGTGTCCGAGGAGTTGTTTGCGCTGAAGACGAACGGCGGCAGCGAGTATTGCGGCCACGTGATCGATGAGGCGACGAAACACCTCGAGTGGAGCGGGTCGAGCAGCGATCTGAAGCTGATCTTCATCGCCGGCAACGAGGAGTTCACGCAGGGACGCGTCGACTTCCGCGAGGCCTGCCGCCGGGCGATCGCGAAGGGAATCGCGGTCAACACGATCTACTGCGGCGCGAAGTCCGATCCGATCGCGGGCGATTGGAAGAACGGCGCGAGTCTCGCCGACGGCAGCTTCCTCACCATCGATCAGAACACGCGCGTCGCCGACATTCCCGCGCCGCAGGACAAAGAGATCGCCCTCCTCGGCGAGCAGCTCAACAAGACGTACATCGCCTACGGCCGCGCGGGAGCGGTGGGCGCCGCACGGCAGAAGACCCAGGACGAGAACCTCGCCGCCGCGCCCGCGGCGAGCGTGCAGCGGCAGGTCGCGAAGGCGTCCGCGGCGTATTCGAATACGAGCTGGGATCTCGTCGACGCGAAGAAAGAGGGCGTGGTCGATCTCGACAAGATCGATGCGAAAGACCTTCCGCCGGAGATGCAGAAGATGACGCCCGCCGAACGAAAAGCGTACGTCGCCCAGGCGGAGAAGAAGCGTGCGGAGATCCAGACGAAGATCAGGAAGCTCGATGAAGAGCGGAAGAAGTTCGTCGCGGCGGAGATGAAGAAGCTGCCGCCCGCGGCGACGACGCTCGATGCCGCGGTGATCACGGCCGTTCGCGATACGGGATCGAGGAAGGGCTACAAGTTCCAGTGACAAAACCTCTGTCATCCCGAGCGGGAGCGAGGGACCTGTGCGGGCGGGAGGCGCAGTCCTCGCGCCACCCGCACACCCAGGTCCCTCGCTCACGCTCGGGATGACAAGGAGGCAGGATGTCGAATCGATGGTTGGTTCTCGTGCTTCTCATGCTCATTGCGCCGGCGGCGCTCGCCGACGGAATGATCGTGCTGCCGCGGCCGCACCCGCCGGTGCCGACGCCGTTTCCGCTGTCGGTGCGGTACCACCGCGTCGAGGTCACGATCAAAGACGCGGTCGCGCGCACGAGCGTCGATCAGGAGTTCTACAACCCGACCAACGCGCGGCTCGAGGGCTTCTACATCTTTCCGCTGCCCGGCGGCGCTGTGATCAGCAACTTCGCGATGGAGATCGATGGGAAGCTGACGCGCGCGGAGCTGCTCGACGCCGCGAAGGCGCGCGCGATTTACGAGGACATCGTGCGCAGCATGCGCGATCCCGCGCTGCTCGAGTACATCGGCAAGGGCGCGTTCAAAGTGCGGATCTTTCCGATCGAGCCGCGCTCGACGAAGCGGGTGAAGCTGTCGTACTCCGAGGTGATCCGCGCGGAGGGCGGCGTGCACGCGTACACCTATCCGCTGAACACGGAGAAGTTCTCGTCGACGCCGGTGGAAGACGTCGCCATTCGCGTGAACATCGAGTCCGAGCGCGGATTGAAAACGATTTTCTGTCCGACGCACGACGTCGAGATCCGCCGCAGGGGAGACAAGGCGGCGGTGGTCGGCTTCGAGGAACGGCGCACGAAGCCGGACAAGGATTTCACGCTCTACTACAGCACCGATGATCGCGGCGTCGGACTCTCGGTGCTCGCCCATCGTCCTTCCGACGAGGACGGCTATTTCCTGCTCACCGTGACGCCCGCGTATGACACCGCGACAAAGCCGCAGCCGAAGGACATCACCTTCGTGCTCGACACCTCGGGGAGCATGGCCGGCGACAAGATGCGTCAGGCGAAGCGCGCGCTGCGCTTCTGCCTTGCGAATCTGCATCGCGAGGACCGCTTCGAGATCATCCGCTTCTCGACCGAGGCGGAGGCGATGTTCGGCGAGCTCCGGATGGCGGGGAGAGAAAACGTCCTGTTCGCCGAGCAGTACGTCGACGATCTCGACCCGATCGGCGGCACGAATTCCGAGGAGGCGCTGACGCTCGCGTTGAGATCGAATGCGGGGGCGTCGAGCCGGCCGAAGGTCGTCATCTTCATCACCGATGGGAAGCCGACCATCGGCGAGACGGATGAAGAGCGGCTGGTGAAGAAGGTGAAGGACGCGAACGGGCAGCGCATGCGCATTTTCACGTTCGGCGTCGGCGACGACCTCAATACGCATTTCCTCGACAAGCTCACCGAGGCGACGCGCGCGGCGCGGACGTACGTCGGCGAGAAGGAGGATCTCGAGCTGCCGGTGTCGAGCTTCTTCGAGAAGATCAAGTCGCCCGTGCTCGTCGATGTGGGGATCGAGTACGGCAATGGCATCAGGGCCGCGCAGACCTATCCGCGCGATCTTCCCGATCTGTTCAAGGGCTCGCAGCTCGTCGTCCTCGGCCGCTACCGCGGCGCGGGCATGTCCGTGACGCTCACCGGCACAGTGGACGGCAAGCGCGTCTCGCTGCCGTACAGTGCGAGCTTTCCGTCGCGCGGCGAGGCGAATGATCTGATTCCGCCGTTGTGGGCCGCGCAGCGCATCGGCTATCTGCTCGACGAGATCCGCCTGCACGGCGAGGAGAAGGAGCTCGTCGATGAAGTGACGCGGCTCGCGCGCCGATTCGGCGTCGTGACGCCGTACACGAGCTATCTGATCATGGAGGACGAGCGGCGGCGCGTCGCCGCGAATCTGCTGCCGGCCGAACATCAGACGCTCAACGCCGCCGCGCCGCCGCCGCTCAGCGCGCGGATGAAGGAGGAATACGGCGCGATGCAGCAGAAGGCCGGAGCGCCGAGCGTGCAGGCGAGCCGCGAGGTGGAGTCGCTCAAGAACGCGACGAACCGCGCGCAGATCAATCAGGGCGCCGCGCGGATGACGTACGTCGACAAGGACGGGACGACGCGCAATCTCGCCGCGCAGACGAAGAACATCCAGGGACGCGCGGTGTATCAGGCCGGCGAACAGTGGGTCGACTCGAATGTACAATCCGCGCGCAATCAGAACGTGCAACGCGTCCGCTTCGCGAGCGCCGCGTACTTCGATCTGCTCGCGAAGGAGCCGCAGGCCGCGCCGTTCCTCGCGCTTGGACGAAATGTACGATTCGCGGTGAAGGATCAGGTCTACGAGGTCTATGAGTGATTCGTTTCTGGCTGCCGCGATCGCCGAGGCCCGGCAGGGTTACGACGAAGGCGGCATCCCGATCGGATCGGTGCTCGTTCACGGCGGAGCGATCATCGGCCGCGGCCACAATCGCCGCCTGCAGCGCGGCAGTCCGACGCTGCACGGCGAAATGGACGCTCTCGAAAACGCAGGCCGCCAGCCCGCCGCCGTCTATCGCGCGAGCACGCTGTACACGACGCTGTCGCCCTGCGCGATGTGCAGCGGCGCGATTCTGTTGTACGGGATTCCTCGCGTGATCATCGGCGAGAACCGCACGTTCATGGGAGAAGAAGAGCTCCTCCGTGCGCGCGGCGTGCAGCTCGAGGTCGTCGACGACCCAACGTGCTTCGAGTTGATGTCCCGCTTCATCCACGAACGCCCCGAAGTCTGGAACGAAGACATCGGCGTCTGAGCGGAACGCCGGCTTCCAGTCGGCCGGTCCGCCGACTTCCAGTCGGCGTTCCGGCGGTTGATGTGTCATCCTGACCCGACGAAATGTCCGACGAGACCTACTCCATCTTCGCCATCCTCGGCGCGCTCGCCGCGGCGGGAACGCTGTGGGCGCGTGCAAGAGAGGCACGCGCGCGGCGAGACTTGCTGAAGTCCCTCGATGAGAGCGGCGTGCTGCGCGAGCTGCGTTCGCTCGAGGAGAGCGGTGTTCTGCGCGACGGCGCCCTGAAGGGCAAAGACGCGCCGGGCGAGTAAGCAGTCGAGCACGGCTTTTGCGCTCCGATCGAGCTCTCTCGATCGTCGCGGCAGTGAGAACCGACGATCCGCGTGTGATCAGTGGTGTTGCGAACGTCTGGCGGCCAGAGATCGGAGCTCGGCGCGAAGGTTCTATATGTAGATATCCACGGGATAGCGTAGGTATCCACGAAGTAGCAAGATGTAGATGGCCGTAGCGGTACGAAATTCAACGTTAGGCGCACGCAAAAAGTAGCCGTGGATCGATAGACGCGCTACGATTATTCGCGAGATGCCGATCGAAGACCTCCTCCATGATCAAACGACTTTGCTCGCGCTTGAGCCCGAGGAGCTGGCCGTTCATCTGCTGGAGCGGTTCAGGAACACGTCGGCTGAAACGAGGCAGAGTCTTCACAACTTCATCAACGACTTGAAGCATTCGCATCGAATCCCACCGACGGTCGAAGAGGTGCTAACCGAAGCGTGGTGGTGGCTTGTCCGTGAAGGATTCGTTGTGGAGAGCACCTCCTCCGGATGGTTCTACATCTCGCGACGCGGCAAACGAGCGCTCGAATCAAATAATCCGATCGCGTTCCGACATGTTCGCTTACTTCCGCGCGAGTCATTGCATCCTGCGATCTCGGAGAAATCATTCCCGCCATTCCTGCGCGGAGACTACGAGACGGCCGTCTTCGCCGCCTTTAAAGAAGTTGAGATTGCGGTCAGATCCGCGTCGCAGCTCGCAGAACAACTTGTAGGAAGCGATCTTATGCGACGCGCATTTCACGAAGGCAATGGGCCGCTGAGGGATCCGAATCAGCCCCCGGCTGAGCGAGAAGCGCTCGCGCATCTCTTCGCTGGTGCGATCGGGTCGTACAAGAACCCCAACAGTCATCGCCGTGTCCAGATCGAACCAGACGAAGCTGCCGAAATGATCAACCTTGCAAGCCATCTAATGCGCATTGTCGATGCACGTCGGCCTCCACACGCTGTGGCTGTTGCACCAGCGGTTGCACCAGAGCGCCGCTAGAACGCGCGGCGCCTAACTCACACAGGAGCCGACGAGCCGCTGCTCCGAGGCCCGCCGGCCGAGCCGGCTCCGGAACTTCAAACCTGCACGGCGTCACGCCAGTTGCAGGCCGCTTCCGCCGAAGCTTCGTTGGGCGCGGCAACTGGCGTGCCCCATCGCCTCTGCGAGCGTGAAGCGGCTCGCAGCTGAAGCGACGAGCGTTAGGCGGATTGAGCACGGGTGCAAAGGGAGATGACGTTATAATCCGCATCGAAGCTATGAACATCAAATACGGTGCACACATCGTGACGCTTGGTCCTCTGTCGGAAAGTGTCTATCAGCGAGCGAAGTGGGCGGGGGACGGCTATCCTGCTCATCAGATTTACGCTGACGAGCTCGAGACGCTTCTCCAGTTCGCGCAGAGCAACGGCGTGTTGTCGATGTATGTCACTGAACTTCTAGCGAAGCCTGGCCAGCGTGATGCCGCGGTTGCAGAACTCCGAGTCGCCTACTTGCTAGCCGAGAAAGGGTTTGGCGTGGTCGAGTGGAGACCTGTCGGACTGGCGCCGAAGAGGGGTGAATTCCTAGTCGCGGGGCTCGACGCGCGCCCAGTGTTCGTCGAGGTTAAGCGGAGAGGGTGGGAAGGAGAAGTATCCGAAGAGGAACGTCTGGCTGGTCGGTTGGAACAGCCGAAGTACCGCTGGACGGAGGTTTTCTGGGGCGACAGCACCGGCGCGGTCACCGGCGCCATCGAGAAGGCGTATCCGAAGTTTGCTCCAGAGAACTGTAATTTGCTCGTCATCGTGGATGATCTTATGTTTCCACTCGGCGTAGAGAGCGATCTTTGGGCCCGTCAGGCTCTTTATTGGGACGATGGAAAGTTCACGAACGCCGACCACGAACTTCTCGGCGGCGTGGGCTTTGCTGTTAAGAAAGAGACTTCGCAACGTACGTGGTACGAGATGCTTCTCTACTTGAATCCCCACGCGACGACGCAACTTCCGGGCACGTTCGTGTCGGCATTTGGCGGCCGCAGTCTCGCAACCGCCTAACTGCTGGAGCTGTCGCGGCCCGTTTCGGTCCGCCGGCCGAGCCGGCTGCTTTTTCGCCAGCGTGACGGCGTCACGGCGGTTGCAGTTCGCGGCGCGGTACTTCGCACGTTGCTCGCGGCAACCGCCGCGCCGCTCCGGCTTCGGCACGCGGGCCCTGGCCGCGCAGCTCAGGCGATAGACGTCAGGCCGACCGGGCGCACGGTAGAATGCAGCACGCGTGAATCGGAACGACCTTCACCAACTCGTCAGAATTCGACTCGCCGAGGCACGAATCCTGCTCCGTGGCGGGAGATATGAGGGCGCCTACTACCTCGCAGGGTATGCTGTTGAATGTGCCCTAAAGGCCTGTATCGCCAGGCAGATCAGGAAGTTCGACTTTCCCGACAAGAAGCTGGTTCTCGATAGCCACAGCCACAACCTCGAGCAATTGCTGAGCGTCTCCGGGCTCAAGCAGCTTCACCAAAATGAAACGCAGAGCGATCCGCAGTTCGCCGTCAACTGGGCAGTCGTGAGAGACTGGTCCGAGCAGGACCGATATGTTGTTGGCATCTCTCGCGCCGAAGCGAGAGATCTCTACGCTGCGGTCACCGCGCGGACACATGGAATACTGACATGGCTGAAGAAACACTGGTAAAGGAAGTTCTCACCGAGGACATGATCAGGACCGGCGCATCGATCATCGAGGCACTGGATCGGCAGAACTTGATCGTCGACGCGGCGCTCTGGCTGTACCTGGCAGATACGAATCGGTGGCGGCTCATGCTTGCCTCACCCGAAGTTCACATCGATGGTCCGCGGAGAGCTTATACACGTCTGTTTCACGCTATCCGCAACGCGAATGTTCACGGCGTGTCGCTGGACAATCTGGCTGTCATTGATTCTCAAGACCCGTTTATTCAGTTACTCCGACGTGCGATCAAGACGGATCGCGTTATCACGCCGCCCGTGCGTTTCTCGAAGAACACGATCAACGGACAGTTTATCGAAGACGCGCTGATCTACCGACTGGCGGCCTGACTCCCGCTCGCACGCATTCACCACGATCCTGATCATTTTATCGGCGAATACCGAGAGATCATCGTCGGTTACTCGACATCAGGAAGGCTACTCTTGGTATCCTTCACGGAACGAGGGCAATCCCTTCGGATCATCCATGTCCGAAGGGTGGATGCCGCGGAACGTCACGCACATGAAGAAAGCACCTAGCCCGCATTTCTCACGCTGCAGAAGAGAAAGCCGCCGTTCCATGCTATTAAGTTGAGTGTGAACAACAACTTCGAAGCATGGGAGGCGGCGGCGTGGAACAGACAGAGTGTAACGGGGAACAGCTCAACTTCCAAGGA